>NZ_JAVSJA010000001.1:0-665000 GCF_032027425.1 Microcystis wesenbergii NRERC-220
ATTATCTTTAAAAGTTTGTTGGTGGGGTTAGGAGATAGGAGTTAGCAGTCAGGAGCCGGTCGTCAGGAGACAGGAGATTATTTTATTTATTCTCCCCACACCCCACACCCCACACCCCACACCCCACACTCCACTTCCCCACTTCCCCACTTCCCCACTTCCCCACACCCCAACCCCTAACCCCTCATCCCTTCTACTGATAACCAATGCTTCCCACCGTTGAGACTTTAATTATTGCCGTCGAAAAAGCCGACTCAGCTAATGAGTTACTAACCGCCGTGGAAAACTTAGCCGCCGCCAAAAGTGAAGCGGCAATACCCACCCTTACCGATGTCCTGAGATATAATAACCCCGGTGCCTCCGTGGCAGCCGTGGACGGTTTAATCGCCATCGGCAAAGCGGCGGTTCCCTATTTACTAGCCAACCTAGACGGTTATAATTATGGGGCGAGAGCTTGGGCAACCCGCGCCCTAGCAGGAATTGGCGATGTGCGAGGATTGGACTTATTACTTGAGGCGGCGGTGAGTGATTTTTCCTTTAGCGTGCGGCGAGGGGCGGCTAGAGGCTTAGGAAATATAATTTGGTCTGATTTGGAGGAAAGTCGGGTTTCTGAGGCTCAGAAGGCTGTTTTTGCGGCACTGGAGAAACTTTCGCAAGGGGATCCAGAGTGGGTGGTTAGATATGCGGCGATTGTCGGATTGGAGGGGTTAGGAACTGCGGCGGCGGCATTTCGCGGGGCGATTCGGGAACTTTTAGGACAGATTCGGGAGACGGAAGCGGAAATAGTGGTAAGATTGCGCGCCGATCAAGCTCTGGAACACTTACAATAAGCCTAAGTCGAAAGTAGAAAAACTTATTTCTCTACAGGGAGAAACAATTACACTAACATTCTATGAAATATTGGCAGGAAATTTTAGCGATCGCTCAACGAATTTTAGTAGAATTAATCCGGCGCGGGCGTAGCTTAATCCTCTGGGGTATTTTCCCGATCCTTGTCCTGCTCTTAAATGGCTATATTATGGCAGAAAAAGGCAAAATTGAGCTTGCCGAGGCGATGGCTCTGGCTACTCCTCCCACCCTCGTCGGGGCGGCACTTTTCTTTAGTTGTTTGGGGGGAACCGTGGCGACGGTAGTGGCAGAAAGGGAACAACAAACGATTAAACGGTTATTTTTATCGCCTTTAAGCGGTGTTTCCTATTTTATCGGCATTTTTCTCGCCCATTGTGCGATTGCCGCCTGTCAGACAGTTTTAGTTTATTCTATTGCTAAACAGTATGGAGCCACTTTTAAAGGCTCAATTCCTCTAGAATTATTAATTATTTTTCTTAGTATCACCGCCTATGTGGGTTTAGGATTTATCCTCGGTACTCAACTGGCGAAAAGAACAGAAGATGTTAATGCTTTGGTGGGAACTTTTGGGGTTCCTTTATTAATTTTAGGCGGCGTTTTTCTTCCGACTGCTTTATTCCCCGACAATATTCTATCTCTGGCTAAATATAACCCGATCTACCACATGAATGAAGCTTTAATTGCTGTTTGGGCAAAGGGCGAAAATCTGCAAGATATTAGCTCTCATTTTCGCTTTCTCTGTCTTTTTGCTCTAGCTATGGTAGCAGGTGGTTGGCTTACCTATCGACAAATGTTGAACCTTGAACGGCGACTGTAAATCAGTTATCAGTTATCAGTTATCAGTTATCAGTTATCAGTTAGAAAAGGCAAGAGTATTCATTAATTTGTCTTCCCATATCTTCCACTCCCTAATCCTGTCCCCTGTCTCCTGACTCCTGACTATCCTTGTTACTTTATTAAAAATGCTGACTATCAATAATGTCAAAAAGAATTACGGAAGACGCTTAGTATTAGATCAATTAAACTTTCATATTGAAGCGGGGGAAATTTACGGTTTACTCGGTCCCAATGGTGCGGGAAAAACCACCACTATTAACTTAATTTGTAATTTATTAAAACCCTCATCGGGAGAAATTACCTTTAATTATTTGCCAATTTCCAGAGTTACTAAAGAATTAATTGGGGTTGCCCCGCAAGAAAATTTATTGTACAAATCCCTTACTTGTGAGGAAAATCTCAACTTTTTTGCTCAGATTTATGGACTTGATCGTCTCCAGCGTCGTCATCGGATTAAAGCCAGTTTATCGGCAGTAAATTTGCTTGATCGCGCCCGTAGTCCGGTGGAAACTTTAAGCGGTGGAATGCAGCGCCGGATGAATATTGCCGTGGCTATTGTTCATCAGCCAAAATTATTAATTCTCGATGAACCAACTACCGGTTTAGACATCGAATCTCGCTATGAAATTTGGGATTTAATCGGAGAATTACGGCGCCAGGGAATGACAATTTTATTAACTACCCATCTCCTCGATGAAGCACAGCGTCTCTGTCAACGTATCGGGATTTTAAAACAAGGTCGTATTATTGCCGAAGGTAATTTAAATCAGCTGCGTCAGCACATTCCTGCGAAAGAAATTATTATCATGGATACCCGGGATCAAGAAGCGGCCATAAATCGAGGTAAACAATTAGGATTTACTCCCAAATTTTACGGTAAAGATTTAGCTTTTTGGTTAGATGAACATCTAGAATTAAGCGAGATTATTCGGGCATTCGATGGCATTAATATTGATTCTCTCGCCCGTCAGACAATACAGTTAGAACATATTTATATGGAAATTATGAATCAATTTTAACCCCTTTTTTGAAAATTCAGCTTGATGATCGGCATTTTTGCGGTAATTGACCTCAATTAAGCTAAATCGCCGTTTTTTTACCGTCATGATCATCTATAATTTTTAGATAGGTTCTATCTATTAATTGGAGACAAAATCAATGATGAAATTAACCTCTATCCCTGGCTTATTGAGTCTATCGGCGGTATTATTAAGCTCACATCTACCCGCAGCGGCGCAAAATTGTCGGCCACTTTCTTTATTAGGGGGTGAAGGTAGTGAAATTACCAAAACCGTCTCACAACCCACTGTTCCGGGGCCTTTCGGTGTCACGATAACTCGTAATAATTGGAATACCGATTGGGCAGTTCCAGGGGGTAGAAGTTTTCAGAGGTTTATCGTTACGGTTTCTGTCCCCCGGGCTGCCTCCTTTGATATCCGGCTGTTTCTCAAGTATAGCGATCAAACTAACGAGGAATTTTTTAATACTAATGGAGTACGAATCGAACCCGATAAACCCTTAACAATTACTGCCACAGTCCGGGCAAATGATCAACCTTTTCTAGTCAATCTTTTTGTCAATGGTATTCAGCACATCGGTAATACCTACACCGCTTCTGTTGTCGGTTGTGAACGATAAAATATATAGGGTGTGCTGAAAAAGTTTTTCGGTGGGGGCAGGGTGTCGGGTGTGGGGTTTTAAGCTAAGAGATGCTCCCTATAAGTAACAAACTTAATTTTTAACCCATCCCACTTTACCTAAGTAGTCGTGCAAAATAAATTTCCTAGTGAAGAAAGGCAAGAGGCAAGAGGCAAGAGGCAAGGGGGGGTTAGATTTGTGTAATTAATTTTGCTTAGGTACTTATCTAGACATCCCGAGGATTGAGATGGATCATTTCCCAAGTCACATAGGTACCGATCGGACTCCAGATCAGGTAGGGTAAAAGTAGGATGCCTGCCCAAGAAGAAACAGGGAAAACCAATAGCGCCAGAAGACAACCCAAGAAAAAACCCGTACCACCGATAATCGTTCCCGCTTTGAGACTGCGTAGTTTACAGGTGACAGGAGTATAGGCAGTAATAGTCAATTCCACCAACAGATAAAAAGCCATCAAAAACCACTTATTAGCCGGTTGAGCTTCCCAGACTAAATAAGCAGAAATTGCCCCACAAATATAGATAATTGTCCAGATAAGAGGGATTAATCTTTCAAAGGTTAACCAATCGGGACGACGCAAGCGCGCAAACCAACGTACATCGCGAGAATTGAGTAATCCCCCAGCTAACGCGACCAAAAATCCGACGACACCGATAAGCAACCAAGAAGGAATCATGATTTTTAACTATCCTCCGCTAATTTTGGCTTTGTAACCCGATTCAATGAGAATTTGTAGGATTTTTTGGCGATGATCTCCTTGGATCTCAATGGTATTTTCTTTAACTGTACCACCCGTTCCGCAAGCGGTTTTTAACTGTTTTAATAATTTAGTCAGAGTTTCGGTTTGACATTGAAAACCTGTAACTATGGTAACGGTCTTTCCCGCCCGACCAGAGCGGGAGGTTTGTACTCGTAAATTCTGCTGATTCGGGGGTAATTCAGGAATGGAACGTTCAAAAGCTTGAGAATTACTTTGATCTCCCCATTCCTGGTAGGCAATCCGGTTTTTTTCCTGAGATTTACTCATAAGTAGTTGGACAAAATTAAATTCACACTCCAGCCCTGTCAAGGTGGTTTGACCTCAACTATAACAGTTATCTTCCTGGTCAGGTAGGAAGTCTCTGGTTTTAGGCAACGCCAGAACAGTAGCTACTTAACACCCGTTACAACCGATGGCTATTCTGGTTTTGGCCAGTTGGCCGTCGATTGACGATGCCAAATTAGGTTACACTTCATCTTGGGGAGAAAGGCAGATTCGACAAGCTCACTGCAAGCTGTAAAAGTTATCGAAGCAGAAATTCAGCCCTATACCGTAAACACACCGCTAGCCCCTTTTTGACTGTTAACCCCCTTATCTGAGACATTATGGATGCTTTTAGTCCCTTTCCCCCTGACTGGACAGAGAAGGCCGTTCACGCCTACAATTTTTGTTGTCCTTACTGCGGGGCAAAGGCTAAAGAAGCTCAGTCCGTTTGGATCAATCGCCGCGCTCCCGTTTTAGGAGAAGATTCCCGTCGTAAATGGCAGGAATTCTATCATTGTCAATGCGATCGAGTTTGGTGGGCTTGGAGTAGTGATCGACCCGCCGAAAAATAAAAATTCGGAATCGAGAATCGCAAATATGGCCGATGTCTATGTTTCTTGGGATGAATACCATCGTCTGATCGAAAAATTAGCGGTAAAAATCGATCGTTCTGGTTGGCAATTTCATCAGATTGTCTGTTTAGCCAAGGGAGGATTGCGCGTCGGTGACATTCTCTGTCGTCTTTTTCGTCAACCCCTAGCCATTCTCTACGCCGCTTCCTACGGGGGGCAAAATCAGCAAATTCAGGGAGAATTAACTATTTCCTCGAATTTAGCCATGATCGAGACCAAATTGGACAGTCCCTTGTTATTAGTGGATGATTTGGTCGATTCGGGCATCACTCTCCAAAAAACCTCGATTTTGTTACAGGAAAAATACGGGATTACCAATATCAAAACTGCGGTGATCTGGTACAAAGCAGCATCAATAATCAAACCTGACTATTATGTGGAATATTACCCGGATAATCCTTGGATTCATCAACCCTTCGAGCGTTACCAGCTAATTACACCCAAAGACCTCCTCGTATAGTTTATTGAGCAAGCCCTAACTAATCGTGAATTCTTGACCGCAACTATAAAAACTGGCGGTTTTTATTCCCCCAACTGCCAGGTTATCTCTTCACCCGCTCGTAACGGAACCAGTCCGGATTCGGGAAATGGCAATTCATCGGGAATGCGCCAAGGGGTTTTGGTTAATGTGATTTGTTCGGTATTCCGGGGGAGTTGATAAAAATCCGGCCCGTGGCAGCTGGCGAACCCTTCCAGTTGCTCGATCGCATCAACACTCTCAAAGGCTTCTGCGTACAACTCTAGGGCGTGCAGGGCTGAATAACAACCCGCACAGCCACAGGAACTTTCTTTGCTGTGGCGAGAATGGGGCGCGCTATCGGTCCCTAGAAAAAACTTGGCATTGCCCGATGTGGCCGCTTGCAAAAGTGCCAAACGATGATCCTCTCGTTTCAAAATCGGCAGGCAATAAAAATGAGGACGAATGCCACCGGTAAAGAGAATGTTTCGGCTAAATAATAAATGTTGGGGCGTAATTGTGGCGGCGACATTGTTGTTAGCAGATAGAACAAACTTGACCGCATCGGCAGTGGTAATGTGTTCAAAGACGACACGCAGTTTCGGAAATCTTGTTATCAGTGGGATTAAGTGCTTCTCAATGAACACTTTCTCTCGATCGAACACATCAATATCACCATCGGTAACTTCTCCGTGCAGTAGTAGCGGCATATCTACCTGCTCCATCGCTGCCAAAACGCCATCGCACCGACGAAGGTCCGTCACCCCCAAGTCGGAATTAGTTGTTGCACCGGCCGGGTAGTATTTCACCGCTTTGACAAACTGGGAGGCTTTCGCTGCCACGATTTCTTCGGGACGGGTATTATCGGTGAGATAGAGGGTCATCAGTGGCTCGAACTTTTGACCCTCTGGAACTGCTGCCAGAATGCGATCGCGATAGGAGGCAGCATCAGCCACCGAGCGCACTGGGGGCTTTAAATTCGGCATGATAATGGCACGGGCAAACTGACGCACCGTATGGGGGAGAACCGCTTTCATTGCCGCACCATCGCGGAGATGAAGGTGCCAGTCGTCGGGTCGAGTTATTGTGAGTCTTCGCATTGTTCAATCATACTACGGTTAGGGATGCCATCACCAAACACAATAAGCTGCCCGCGTATTTAAATTGCTTGTTGAGATGAGGCAAGAGGCAACAGGCAAGAGGCAACACCCCCCCCAACCCCCCCGATGTCGGGGGGGTTGGGGGGGGAAATTCAGCTAATCTAAGGATAGGCAGTTAAAATGCGTCTTAGCTTAGTTTTAGTTGATTGGAAAGAACCTTTGATTTTAGCGGCGAAATTAATTTGACGGTGACGATAATTCCTCTTGACAAAATCCCAGCACTTGACATATACTTATTTATATAATGGGAATCCGTGCCTGCCTGCGACCCCCTCATTTTCAGGCTAGATAGACTTAGGAAAATTAAATTTTGAGCGCAGGCAGTTCGAGCAACTCACTGACCACGGTGCGCTTCTTTTTGCATGAGTAGAAAACGGGTTTCTCGGAGAAACCCGTTTTCTGTGCGTTACTCAACGGATTTATAATTCCTCTTGACAAAATCCCATCACTTGACATATACTTACTTATAGAATGGGAATCCGTGCCTGCCTGCGACCCCCTCATTTTCAGGCAAGATAGACTTAGGAAAATTAAATTTTGAGCGCAGGCAGTTCGAGCAACTCACTGACCACGATGCGCTTCTACTATTGGTACAATAATATTATTGTCGGGAGCGATTGTATTCGTCCTCTTTAAGGGGGAATAATAATACAATTGAGAATGCAGTCAATCCCCCCAATCTCTATGGTCAATAAACTATACTACGGTGATAACCTAGAAGTGCTGCGGAAATATATCAAAGATGAATCGATCGATCTTTGTTATATCGATCCACCCTTTAATTCTAAACGTAATTACAACCAAATTTATAACAACTTAGGTAAGGAAGATCAAGCACAAGCACAAGCGTTTGTGGATACCTGGACATGGGATAATCACGCTAACGAAGCTTTAGAAGAAATTCAAAGCAACTATCAGGGTAAATTTACCAGTCAGACTATCGATTTAATTGACGGTTTAACCAAAGTTTTAGGTAAAGGCAGTCTTCTCGCTTATCTGGTGAGTATGACTCTGAGGATTGTGGAAATCCATCGAGTTTTAAAATCTACCGGTAGCTTTTATCTCCACTGCGATCCTACTGCTAGTCATTATTTAAAAATAGTTTTAGATGCTATTTTTTGTTCTCAAGGGGGTGATTTTTTCAATGAGATTGTTTGGAAAAGAACTACGGCACACAATGATCCTCAAAGATATGGAAGAATTCAGGATCGTCTGTTTTTTTACAGCAAAACACAGGCTAAGACATTTAATCATATAGATGCCTATCATTCCCAAGAACAATTAGCAAGATATAAATACTCAGACTCTAAAGGTTTATACAGAGCAGAAAACTTAACGGCTCCTCATTTTTCCGAATCACGAACTATAGAATGGCGTGGAGTCCATCCAGGTAATAATAGACAATGGCGGTTTTCTATAGAAAAACTAGAAGAACTATATAGTCAGGGTTATATTTTGTTACAGAAGGATGGCCGGCCTCGAAAAGATGGTCTTAAGCAATATTTATCAGAAACTAAAAGCCCTGTAATTCAAGATATATGGACAGATATTATCTTTGCTCCAACTACAAAAGAACGTCTAGGTTATCCCACGCAAAAACCGGAGGCATTGTTAGAAAGAATAATCAAAGCAAGTAGTAATAAAGGAGATGTAATTTTAGATGCCTATTGTGGGTGTGGAACGACTATCGCTGTAGCAGAGAGATTAGAGAGAAACTGGATTGGAATTGATATAACCTATCAGAGTATTAGCTTAATGTTAAAGCGACTAGAGGACTCCTTTGGTAAAAATGTTTTAGATAAAATTGAACTGAATGGTATTCCCAAAGATCTAGAATCAGCCAAAGCATTAGCCACTAAACCCGATGATCGTACCCGTAAAGAATTTGAGAAATGGGCGGTTTTAACCTATAGTAATAACCGGGCCGTGATTAATGACAAAAAAGGGGCAGATAAAGGAGTCGATGCCATTGCCTATTTTCAGGGAGATAAAGACAATCGGGAGAAAATTATTTTTCAAGTAAAATCCGGTAATGTCAAATCGGGAGACATCAGAGATCTACAGGGAACCATGACACTACAAGGGGCAGCCCTGGGTATATTTATCACCTTGAAACCCCCCAGCAAAGATATGATCCAAACAGCCAAATCTGCGGGAATTTATCGCAGTCGTTATAGGAGTCAAAGTGTCGATAAAATTGAGATTGTGACAGTACAAGAAATCCTTGAACAGAAAAAACGTCTCGATGTTATCCTCACCTTTGAAGTCCTGAAAGCTGCCGAAAAACAAAGGGAAACCCAAGGACAACAAATGAGTTTAGATATACCCTTCCCCGAATAAAAATCCTTTGTTTAAGTAGCTAGGTATTAAGTAGCTGGTTATAATTAAATTGAAGATAGATTTTGGGTTCGATCCCCCCTACCCTCCTTGATAAGGGGGGTGATTTCACGGTTTTGAACACCTAACTACTTAAAAATTGTCAGATGCTCCCCTTAATAAGGGGAGATAGGGTGATAAGTACCTAAGCAAAATTAATTACACATATCTAACCACCTCTTGCCTCTTGCCTCTTGCCTCTTGCCTATCTTCACTAGGAAATTAATTTTGCACGACTACTTAATTTTGTTAAAATATAGGTCAGCCTTAACCTATAATTGAATTAAAAATGTATGATTCTACCTGTAAATTTATCGCCCTTGAATATTCGAGAGACTTGGCCACTTGGTTACTGGGTAAACCCTTAGAATTAACAGAAATTAAACCCTCGGAATTATCCCTAGAACCAATTAGAGCCGATACTTTAATCTTTTTAGAGTCGGAAGAATTAATCTTACATATCGAGTTCCAAACCGACCCTAAAGAAGATATTCCCTATAGAATGCTAGATTATGCCACCAGACTCTATCGACGCTATCCCCATAAACCTATCCATCAAGTGGTTATTTATCTAAGGAAAAGTGACTCCCCCACAGTCCGACAGAATGATTATAAACAAGGGAAAACCTCTCATCAATTTGAAGTGATTAGACTCTGGGAACAACCCTCAGAACCCCTATTAAAGGCCCCCGGACTGTTTCCCTTTGCCATACTCGCTCAAGCGGAGAAACAAGAAAACTTACTGCGGCAAATTGCCCAAGAAATCGAGCAAATCAGCGATAGTCGAGAACAAAGTAATCTGGCTGCATCTACCGCAATTCTAGCCGGGTTAGTATTAAAGAAAGACATCATCCAACGATTATTAAGGAAGGACATCATGAAAGAATCAGTTATCTATCAAGAAATCTGGTCGGAGGGTTTACAAGAGGGACGACAAGAAGGAGAAGCTAACCTAGTTTTACGTCAATTAAATCGGCGGATAGGGGACATTTCCCCCGAATTATTGCCCAATATCCGCAGTCTTGACCTAGAACAGTTAGAAAACTTGGGAGAAGCTTTGTTAGATTTTCAATCACCACAAGATTTAGAACAATGGCTGGAAAATTGCCGAGCCAGTTAGTACAAATCAACTAAATGAGGTCGATCCATTCCCATTTGAAGCAGCAAGCTCTCAACTCCCTTGAGAGTAGTTCACATTTTAATCTATTCCCCGGTAGAGATCGGCGATCGCTAAATCTAGGTTAATACTTGACAGGATCACGCGATCGCCTGTCTCGTAAATAGTCGTTTCCCATATCCCCAGAGAATTACGGCGACGGCATTCCACGCGCTGGATTTCTTGGGAAATTAATACATATTCTTCTAAAGTTTCTATCTGTTGATAATCTTGGAATTTTTCGCCCTTGTCAAAAGCCTTCGTGTTGGGGGAAAGCACTTCCGCAATTAGTTTCGGATAGCGTTTCAGATAACGATCTTGGCGATCGCGAGGATCGCAGGTAACAAAAGCATCGGGATAGTAATAAAACTGATCTTGATAGTTAACCTTGACATTACCCGAGTGAAACCGACAGTCTGTAGAGTCGCCGAAATGTTCGTCAATGACTTTGAGAAAATTGAAGGCAATGCGCTCGTGATTATCCGTACCGCCAGCCATCGCATAAACCAAACCACGTCGGTATTCATGGCGGATCTGGCTCTGGCGCTCGATAGCGAGATATTCTTGGGGACTGATGTAGTTGGGAACCGCAATCATAATCTTTAGGGGGAAGCCTAATCTTAATTATAGTCGGAAGGTTTACGAGAGGGACTTCTGCTGACACTAAGTTAAATTTTGGGCGCACACAGTTCGATAAACCTACTGACCACGATGCGCCCCCACAATAATATTATTGTCGGGAGCGATTGCATTCGTCCTCTTTAAGGGGGAATAATAATACAATTGAGAATGCAGTCAATCCCCCCAATCTCTATGGTCAATAAACTATACTACGGTGATAACCTAGAAGTGCTGCGGAAGTATATCAAAGATGAATCGATCGATCTTTGTTATATCGATCCACCCTTTAATTCTAAACGCAATTACAACCAAATTTATAACAACTTAGGTAAGGAAGATCAAGCACAAGCACAAGCGTTTGTAGATACCTGGACATGGGATAATCACGCTAACGAAGCTTTAGAAGAAATTCAAAGCAATTATCAGGGTAAATTTACCAGTCATACTATTGATTTAATTGACGGTTTAACTAAAGTTTTAGGTAAAGGCAGTCTTCTCGCTTATCTGGTGAGTATGACTCTGAGGATTGTGGAAATCCATCGAGTTTTAAAATCTACTGGTAGCTTTTATCTCCACTGCGATCCTACTGCTAGTCATTATTTAAAAATAGTTTTAGATACTGTTTTTTGCTCTCAGGGTGGTGATTTTAAAAATGAGATTATTTGGTGTTATGGTTCAGGAGGTGCTAGTAAAAATCATTTTTCTAAAAAACATGACGTAATTTTATACTATTCTAAATCAAGTAATAATTTTATTTTTAATGTTGATTTAGTAAGAGAACCTTATTCTTCTCCTGAAAAAGTTGAACATAAAATTATTAAAGGTAAAGCATATCAAAGAAAACATGAATTGGGACGGATTCCTTTTGATTGGTGGACAATACCTATCTTAACTAATACAGCAAAAGAACGGTTAGGATATCCCACACAAAAACCAGAGGCATTGTTAGAAAGAATAATCAAAGCAAGTAGTAATAAAGGAGATGTAATTTTAGATGCCTATTGTGGGTGTGGAACGACTATCGCTGTAGCAGAGAGATTAGAGAGAAACTGGATTGGAATTGATATAAACTATCAAAGTATTAGCTTAATGTTAAAGCGACTAGAGGACTCCTTTGGTAAAAATGTTTTAGATAAAATTGAACTGAATGGTATTCCCAAAGATCTAGAATCAGCCAAAGCATTAGCCACTAAACCCGATGATCGTACCCGCAAAGAATTTGAGAAATGGGCGGTTTTAACCTATAGTAATAACCGGGCCGTGATTAATGACAAAAAAGGGGCAGATAAAGGAGTCGATGCCATTGCCTATTTTCAGGGAGATAAAGACAATCGGGAGAAAATTATTTTTCAAGTAAAATCCGGTAATGTCAAATCGGGAGACATCAGAGATCTACAGGGAACCATGACACTACAAGGGGCAGCCCTGGGTATATTTATCACCTTGAAACCCCCCAGCAAAGATATGATCCAAACAGCCAAATCTGCGGGAATTTATCGCAGTCGTTATAGGAGTCAAAGTGTCGATAAAATTGAGATTGTGACAGTACAAGAAATCCTTGAACAGAAAAAACGTCTCGATGTTATCCTCACCTTTGAAGTCCTGAAAGCTGCCGAAAAACAAAGGGAAACCCAAGGACAACAAATGAGTTTAGATATACCCTTCCCCGAATAAAAATCCTTTGTTTAAGTAGCTAGGTATTAAGTAGCTGGTTATAATTAAATTGAAGATAGATTTTGGGTTCGATCCCCCCTACCCTCCTTGATAAGGGGGGTGATTTCACGGTTTTGAACACCTAACTACTTAAAAATTGTCAGATGCTCCCCTTAATAAGGGGAGATAGGGTGATAAGTACCTAAGCAAAATTAATTACACATATCTAACCACCTCTTGCCTCTTGCCTCTTGCCTCTTGCCTATCTTCACTAGGAAATTAATTTTGCACGACTACTTAATTTTGTTAAAATATAGGTCAGCCTTAACCTATAATTGAATTAAAAATGTATGATTCTACCTGTAAATTTATCGCCCTTGAATATTCGAGAGACTTGGCCACTTGGTTACTGGGTAAACCCTTAGAATTAACAGAAATTAAACCCTCGGAATTATCCCTAGAACCAATTAGAGCCGATACTTTAATCTTTTTAGAGTCGGAAGAATTAATCTTACATATCGAGTTCCAAACCGACCCTAAAGAAGATATTCCCTATAGAATGCTAGATTATGCCACCAGACTCTATCGACGCTATCCCCATAAACCTATCCATCAAGTGGTTATTTATCTAAGGAAAAGTGACTCCCCCACAGTCCGACAGAATGATTATAAACAAGGGAAAAGCTCTCATCAATTTGAAGTGATTAGACTCTGGGAACAACCCTCAGAACCCCTATTAAAGGCCCCCGGACTGTTTCCCTTTGCCATACTTGCTCAAGCTGAGAAACAAGAAAACTTACTGCGGCAAATTGCCCAAGAAATCGAGCAAATCAGCGATAGTCGAGAACAAAGTAATCTGGCTGCATCTACCGCAATTCTAGCCGGGTTAGTATTAAAGAAAGACATCATCCAACGATTATTAAGGAAGGACATCATGAAAGAATCAGTTATCTATCAAGAAATCTGGTCGGAAGGTTTACAAGAGGGACGACAAGAGGGACGACAAGAGGGACGACAAGAGGGACGACAAGAGGGAGAAGCTAACCTAGTTTTACGTCAATTAAATCGGCGTATAGGGGACATTTACCCCGAATTATTGCCCAATATTCGCAGTCTTGACCTAGAACAGTTAGAAAACTTGGGAGAAGCTTTGTTAGATTTTCAGTCACTACAGGATTTAGAACAATGGCTGGAAAATTGCCGAGCCAGTTAGTACAAATCAACTAAATACAGTCCCTCTATTGGTCACATCTTTCCTAACATAAAATTTGACGAAAAGAGAAAAGTGTGCAGGATAGCTCAAGGGGGTTCTACAATACTAAATCCGTTGAGTAACGCACAGAAAACGGGTTTCTCCGAGAAACCCGTTTTCTGCTCATGCACTCATGCAAAAAGGGGAATAAATAATCAGTCTTTAATAACCAGATTTAGTATAAGGATTGTATAAACCAGCGCAAGAGGGCAAAATCTTGATAAACTGAGGGGATAACTATCCCAGACAATCCCCATGACCACTCACTTTATTAGTGCCGAAATCGACCTACAGGAAACCCCGCAACAACTGCAGCAAGAAATCGAAAAAGAATTAGCCAAACGCGGTGAACCCTTGCGTTGGGCAATCACAGAAGTGGATACCGAGAATAATCAAGTCAAAGTCGAAGCGATTGTCACCACTGCCTCGTGAATTCCCGTCCCTATACCGCCGTACTAATTATTCCCACCGGCATCGGGGCTGCGATTGGCGGTTATGCTGGGGATGGCATTCCCGTGGCCAGAGCGATCGCCCAAGTTTGCGATCGCCTAATTACCCATCCCAATGTCCTCAACGGCGCACAACTGTACTGGCCCCTAGCCAACACCTACTATGTGGAGGGTTACGCTTTAGATCGTTTTGCCCGGGGGGATTGGGGATTAAGTCCCGTCCATCAAAATCGCATCGGGTTACTATTCGATCGCGCCATTGAATTTGACCTCTTGCAAAGACACCTTCAGGCTGCCGATGCTGTCCGGGCTACCCTAGGCTTAGATCTGACCGATTACGTTATCACCGATGCCCCCCTAAATGTGCAGTTGCGAGAGGCAGCCTCTGGGGCCAGTTGGGGAACAATTGGCAATCCCGACAGCTTGCTGCGGGGAGCAGAAAAACTGATTAACCAGGGACAGGCAGAAGCGATCGCCATTGTTGCCCGTTTTCCCGACGATCCCGATAGCATTGCCCTGGCTAATTATCGCCATGGTCAGGGGGTGGATCCCCTTGCCGGGGCCGAAGCGGTAATTTCCCATCTGGTGGTGCGACAATTCCAAATACCGGCAGCCCACGCCCCCGCTTTAAGTCCGCTGCCCCTCGATCCGCAACTTTCCCCCAAGGCCGCGGCCGAAGAAATCGGTTATACTTTTTTACCCTGCGTTTTGGTGGGTTTAAGTCGCGCCCCCCAATTGGTCAAGCAGCCCGGTCCCGATGCTATTTGGAGCCGGGAGGTGGACGCGCTGATCGTTCCCGCCAGTGCCTGCGGCTCTAGCACAGTTTTAAGTTTTTGTCAAGAGAAAACTGTACTGATTGCAGTGCAGGAAAACAGTACAAGAATGAAGGTGGCCCCGGAACCCCTAGGGGTGAAAGCAATTAGGGTACACTCATATACAGAGGCGATCGGTGCGATCGTTTGTCAACGGGCAGGGGTTAACCTAGCATCTCTTCGCCCTAATTTAAACTCTTTACGCTGTTTATCCGAGAATCCGTGACTAATTCCCCTAATTCCGAATTTGATCCCCTGACACGCACACAAGTCCTCACCATTATGGCGGTAACGGCGATTATCTTGCTGGTAGTCGCCAAAGTTTGGCAATATTTCGGTGCGATCGCTATTCCCGCCATTCGCTGGACTCTCCCGGATTTCCTGTTCGGATTAGCCTTAGCGGGGGCAATTAGTGGAATTAGTGGGCTTCTATATCGTTTTTGGTCTAGTTATCGCCATAGTGCTAACGCTTACTTAGAATTAGTCATTAAACCTTTAGCATGGCCCGATTTAATTTGGATTGGATTGCTGCCGGGGTTAAGTGAAGAATTATTATTTCGCGGGGTGATTTTGCCAGCTTTGGGCTTAAATATCTTTGGTTTAACCGTTTCTAGTCTGATTTTTGGCATCCTCCATTTTAGCGGTTCCCAACAATGGCCCTATGTTATCTGGGCAACTGTTGTCGGTTTTGCCCTCGGTTATACCATCATCATCACCGGTAATTTATTAATCCCGATCCTCGCTCATATTATCACCAATCTCCTCGCTAGTTTTCTCTGGAAATTACAGCATAGTAATCAGTAATCAGTTATCAGTTATCAGTCATCAGTGGGGAAGTTATCAGTAATCAGATTTGAGTTTTAAGTGAGCAGTATTAAATAGAAGTTTCCTACTGTCTTTTCACTGATTACTGTTTACTGTTCACTGTTCACTGAAAATACTCCCTTCTCCCCAATTCATAATTCATAATTCATAATTCATAATTCCCACTTTCCCATCTCCTATCTCCTGTCTCCTATCTCCCGTCTCCTGTCTCCTGTCTCCTATAAAAAATATGGAAGTACAATTTCGCGAATTTAATCCTTTTGATGTCTGGTTTTGGCTGGAATTTTCGACGGTTCCCTCGAATATGGAACAGCAATATGTAGAAGAAGTTTTTGCCTCTTGGTTTTATTTGGGTAAATTAGGGGCTTTCAATGCCGAAAACCTACAGGTACAGGAGGTGGGAGTCGATATTAGTTATATGGAATACGATCCAGATATGGCCGAAAATGCCTTTATGTCACCGATGCACAATATGACCGATTTTGAATACTTAGGTACTTGGGGACGTTGTTGGTTTGACCTTGGTACTAGCGATCTTATTGCTTTAGATATTTTAATCAATGCCTTGACCCAATTAAGTAAGGATTTTGTCGATATTAAACGTTTAATTATCGGTGGAGAAAATCAAGATTGGACTGTCAGCGATCGCAGTAATTATCTCTTTAGCGAATAATTAGGGTTTACTGAAAAAGTTTCTTGGTGGAGTCAGTATTCTCCGAGTCAGGAGTCAGGAGTTTCCCACTTCCCCACTTCCCCACTTCCCCACTTCCCCACTTCCCCACTTCCCCACACCCCACTTAAAAACATCTATGCTTAATCTCGTCTCCCTTCCAGAAATTCCCGCCGCTGCTTGGAAACGTCCTCTGGGCAAAGGTTGGGAAAAACCCTACAGCGTCCGTTACGCCAGCAATTTAGATGATGGTCCTTGGCATGGGATGCCTCTGGGGGGATTTGGGGCCGGTTGCATCGGACGTTCCCCCAAAGGTGACTTTAATCTCTGGCATCTGGACGGCGGTGAACACAGTTTTAATAGCCTTCCTGCCTGTCAATTTAGCATTTTTGAACAAACAGAAGACGGAAGCGCCCAAGCCTACGCTATGGCGACGGAAAGCCCGACGGATGGAACTTTATCGCGCTGGTCGTGGTATCCAGCCGAAAAGGGAACATATTCTGCCCTTTATCCCCGCAGTTGGTACGAGTACAAAGATGTTTTTCAGACTCAATTAATTTGCGAACAATTCTCACCGGTTTGGGCGCATAATTATCAAGAAAGTAGTTATCCTATAGCCCTATTTGAATGGACGGCTCATAATCCCACCGATAAACCGATTACTATTAGTATTATGCTGACTTGGCAAAATACAATCGGTTGGTTTACTAACGCGATTAAATCCCCAGTGGTTAAGGTGAGAGATGATGGTAGTCCCGTCTATGAATATCAATCAAAATGGGGGGAAAGTCAGGGTAATTATAATCAATGGATTGTCGATAATTTCCGCGTTGGCTGTCTAATGCGTCGGGATTACGAAAACCCTGGGGAAGGGGATGGACAGATGGCGATTGCCAGTATTACTAATCCGAGTCTAGAGGTATTCTATCTGGGTAAATGGAACCCTGCGGGCGATGGGGGCGAAGTTTGGGACTATTTCGCCATGAATGGCTCTTTACCGGATATTGAGGACGAAACCCCCGCCGAAAAAGGGGAACAAACGGCCACGGCCATGGCGATTCGTTTTACTATTCGTCCGGGGAAAACTCGCAAAATTCCTTTTATTTTAGCTTGGGATTTACCCGTCACGGAATTTGCCCAAGGAATTAACTATTATCGTCGTTATACGGACTTTTTCGGTCGCAATGGTCAAAATGCTTGGGCGATGGTACGCACGGCTTTAAAACACGGCGATACATGGCGAGAAAATATTATTAACTGGCAAAAACCGATCCTAGAACGCAGCGATCTGGCCGATTGGTTTAAAATGGCTTTATTTAACGAATTATACCTCCTAACTGACGGCGGTACTCTCTGGACGGCCGCCACGGAACGGGATCCCATCGGTCAATTTGGGGTCTTAGAATGTATTGATTATCGTTGGTATGAAAGTCTTGATGTGCGTCTCTATGGTTCCTTTGGGTTATTGATGTTATGGCCGCGCTTAGAAAAGGCCGTGATGGAAGCTTTTGCGAGGGCAATTCCCAGCAGTGACGATACTCCTCGGATTATTGGATATAACCAAGCTAGTGCCATTCGTAAGGCTAAAAATGCCACTCCCCACGATTTAGGCGCGCCCAATGAACACCCTTGGCAAAAGAGCAATTACACCAGTTATCAAGATTGTAATCTCTGGAAAGATTTAGGCAGTGATTTTGTTTTATTAGTCTATCGGGATTATTTATTAACGGGGGCTAAAGATGAGGATTTTCTGCGGGAATGTTGGCCATCAATTGTCCTGACTTTGCAATATTTAAAAACTTTTGACCTTGATAAGGATGGGATTCCCGAAAATTCCGGCGCGCCAGACCAAACCTTTGATGATTGGCGTTTACAGGGAATTAGTGCCTATTGCGGTGGTTTGTGGATAGCGGCGCTAGAAGCAACGATTAAAATTGGGGCAATTCTTGGGGAAGATACGGCAATTTTTGCCTGTTGGTTACAGCAATCTCGCGCTATTTATCATCAGACTCTCTGGAATGGAGAATATTATAATTTAGATAGTGGCAGTGGTTCCGATGTGGTGATGACTGACCAATTATGCGGTCAATTTTATGCTCGTTTATTGGCTTTACCGGATGTGGTAGAAAATCAATACACGCAATCAGCTTTAAGTAAGATTTATCAGGCTTGTTTTCTCAAGTTTCATGGGGGAAAATTTGGGGCGGCAAATGGGTTAAAACCCGATGGTACTCCCGAAAATCCCGAAGCAACTCATCCCTTGGAAGTTTGGGTAGGAATTAATTTTGGGTTGGTGGCTTTTTTACTGCAAATGGGAATGGAAAAGCAAGGATGGCAAATTACGGAGGCGGTGGTGCGACAAATTTATGAAAATGGCTTACAATTTCGCACCCCGGAAGCAATAACATCGGTGGGAACTTTTCGCGCCTGTCATTATTTGCGCGCCATGGCTATCTGGGCCATCTATGGGGTTTTGACGGAATTTCAGGGCTAAGTTTTCTTTTGGACTAACACTAGGTCGCCTTTTGTCAGTGCTAATGTACTAAATTTTCAATATACACAATTCTGGCTTTAAGTCAATAGCCTTTACAAAACTTCAAAAATTGCTTCACAAAAAAAAGTCATCCCTAGGGGCTTTTTTTGGGGAATGGTATTAATACAGTCCCCTGATTGTCTTGGTTTTGCGTTGATTTGAGACTTAAGGGTTAAACTAAGCCCACAGAATACCACGATTATACCAGATTAAGAAATATAGGCAATCCCGATTTACAGCCAAATTTTGGCAAATTCTGGGAAAATTAAAATCTTGTAACTTCCTTGTTACATTTAACTAATTAGCTAAAATATTTAAATCTTTTAATTTTTTATTCTCAAATTATAATTTTTACTTATTTTTATCCCTTCTCTCCACTTGCCACTCTCCACTCTTCCATACCTTTTAAACAGGATTTAGTATCATTAGGATAACGACTATAGAAATTATGAGACTAGAAAGAGAAGATTTTGATTGGGCGGTACAACAAAACCTAATTACTGCCAGCCAAGCTGAAAATTTATGGACAGCTTTTTTATCCCGTTATCCCCAAGAAGATGAAGTTAATCGCCCTCGCTTTAATTTCGCTAATGTGGCCTATTATTTTGGGGCATTAATTGTTATCTCCGCCCTGGGATGGTTTATGAACAAAGCTTGGGAGAGTTTCGGCGGTGCAGGCCTATTTTTTATCGCCCTATTTTATGCAATTTGTTTCATTTTTACGGGGAAAAATCTCTATTTTCAGCAAAATCTCAAAATACCAGGCGGCCTTTTATTTACCATGGCAGTAGCCATGACTCCCTTAGCAATCTACGGTTTACAACGCTGGACAGGATACTGGCAAGCGGTCGATCCGGGCATCTATCGAGATTTCCATACATGGATTAAAGGCAGTTGGTTTTTAATGGAATTAGGCACGATTATCGCAGGATTAATAACTTTGAGATTTGTTAAATTTCCTTTTTTAACTGCACCGATCGCCTTTAGTTTATGGTATATGTCAATGGACTTAACCCCTTTACTATTTGGAGAGAACGAATATACATGGAAAGTACGACTGTGGGTATCCTTTTGGTTTGGAATTGCCTGTTTAATAACTGCCTATTTAATTGATGTACGTCAGCGTCGCAGTCGGGGAGATTTTGCTTTTTGGCTATACCTATTCGGATTAATTATGTTTTGGTTTAGTCTATCTCTCCTAATCGATGATAATGAAGCGCAACGATTTTTGTACTGTCTAATTAACTTGGGATTGATGTTATTATCCGTCCTGCTAAAAAGAAGATTATTTGTGGTTTTCGGAGGGATCGGAGTATTTGGCTATCTTTCCTATCTCTCCTATCGTCTCTTTGCCGATTCAATTTTCTTTCCCTTTGCCCTAACCGTCCTAGGACTTGGTATTATCTATATGGGAGTTTTATATCAGCGTCATTACCCACCCCTCGCTAGATTTATTGAAAGTTATATTCCTCTCGAATGGCGCAATTTATTACCCAAAGATCGATAATTAGGGTAAATGGTTTTTCAGTGATCAGCAAACAGTAATCACTAATCAGCTTCTGAAGACAAGAGGCAAGAGGCAAAAGGGTGCATCTTACATTTGCAGAAATATCGACAATCAGCAATTATCAGTGACTCTTAAATTAGTACAAAAATATGAACAATCGCGTGTAAGCATCTCACAGTTAAGCTAATGCGCGGGGGGTTTGGGGGCGGCACTTCGACACATTTCGACACATTTCGACAAGCTCAATGTAAAGGCTCAATGTAAAGGCTCAGTGACCGCGCCACGCCCCCAACGGGGGGTTTGGGGGGTTCTACCCCCCAAAGGCTTGGATTGAGTGATAAAATCGGAAGTAATTACCAATTTTAGAAGATAGTTTACCTTTAAAAATCCCAACTCAGCAGATTTACAAAAATGAGATGCACCCAGGCAAAAGAAAGAATCTGGCAATTCTCCTACCTAAAAAGAAGGTTAGCAACTAAGTACATCAAAGCTTTTAGCTTAACCAATTAGGTTTTAGATTCGTCCCTTGTGAACTGAAAACTCACATCTGATCACTGATCACTGATAACTGATAATCTTCCTTCTATGCGAATACTTTTGGTGGATGATGAAAAAGAATTAACCGAACCCTTAGAACAAATTCTTGCTCAAGAAGGCTATGAAGTTGATATTGCTGATAATGGTCGGACGGGGTTAGAATTGGCACGAGAGAATAATTATGACCTCTTAATTCTCGATTGGATGTTACCCCAGCAATCTGGATTACAAATCTGTCAACATTTACGCAATCAAGGGGACACCACTCCCGTTTTATTTCTAACCGCTAAGGATACCATAGACGATCGAGTGGCGGGATTAGATGCCGGTGCTGATGATTATTTAGTCAAACCCTTTCAACTGCGAGAATTATTAGCGAGAGTCCGTGCTTTATTGCGTCGTTCTCCCAATTTTGAAGCTAGTAATAGCAGTAAACTAAAATCTGCTGATTTAGAACTCGATAGCGAAAATCAAGTGGCCTATCGTCACGGTCGCACGATCAGTTTATCAGCAAAAGAAATACAATTATTAACTTTATTTATGACCCATCCGGGGCAACTTCTCACCCATGAACAAATTTATCAGCATCTCTGGTCAGAAGGAGAGCAACCTAATAGTAATGTAGTTCCTGCCCTGATGCGCTTGCTGCGTCGTAAAATCGAAGCACCTGGAGAAACACCTCTAATTAATACTGTCTATGGGAAGGGCTACCGTTTCGGGGAAAATTAGGGAATGCTGAAGGATAATGAGAATACCAACTGATTACCGATTACTGATTACTGATATATGTTATCCTGCCTACAAATTGAAAATTTTACCCTCATCGATCGCTTAGAATTAACTTTCGGCAGCGGATTAAATGTACTGACCGGTGAGACGGGGGCAGGAAAATCGATTATATTAGATGCGATCGATATTGTTCTCGGTGGTAAAGTCAATCATCGCGTCATCCGTCAGGGAAGCCAACAATCAACCCTAGAAGCGACTTTTTCTCTGACTCCAGAATTAATTGCTTGGCTAGAAAGTCAGGAAATTGACCCATTAGAAGATAATAGTCTAACAATCAGCCGGGAATTAGTGATTACTAATAATTCCTTGCGTTCTCGTTCTCGGATTAACGGAGTCGTCGCTAATCGCCAACAAATGGCGCAAATAAGAGATTTTTTGGTAGAAATCACCGCCCAAGGTCAAACAGTTCAGTTAATGGACGCTAATCGACAGAGGGAATTATTAGATCTCTACGGGGGTGAATCGCTGCTGCGGCAGCGGGAAAAAGTAGCCACAGCCTACGCTAACTGGCAAGAAAGCAAGAATAATTTAAATAATAGGTTGCAATCGGAACAAAATCGCCTACAAAGATTAGATTTACTAGAATATCAACTAAAAGAACTAGAATCAGCTAATTTAACCGCCGCTGACGAGTTGGAACAGTTGGAACAGGAAAGAAACCGACTCTCCCACGCTGTCGATTTGCAAAATTGCAGCTATCAAGTCTATCAACTCCTCTACCAAAACGATCGCGATCAACCGGCCGTCGCCGATTTGTTAGGAAAAGCTGAAAATATCTTGACAAATATGATGGTTTATGATACGAGTTTAGAGCCAATTTTAGAGATGGTGCGATCGGCATTAAATCAGGTGGTAGAAGCGGGACAGGAAATCAACGTTTATGGGGATAGTCTAGAGGCAGATCCCGAGAGATTGAACGAGATAGAAGAGAGAATTATCCAACTTAAGCGCATTTGTCGCAAGTATGGCCCAAGTTTAGCCGAAGCACTCGATTATTATCAGAAATTACAGCAGGAATTAGCGGAGTTGACGGGAGAAGGACAATCGATTGAGGAATTAGAAAAAATTTGTCAGCAACAGGAAAAAATCTATCGAGAAACTAGCACCCAGTTGACCTTTTTGCGACAACAAACCGCTAGTCAACTAGAAAAACAATTGGTACAGGAATTAAAACCTTTAGCCATGGAAAAGGTGATTTTTGTCTGTCGGATTGACCCGGGTAATCCTAGCAGTCTGGGAGTCGATCAAGTGGTATTTTATTTTAGTCCCAATCCCGGGGAAAAAATCCAACCTTTATCCAGTACCGCTTCCGGAGGAGAAATGAGTCGTTTTCTCCTAGCGTTAAAGTCCTGTTTTTCCCAATCCCAATCGGCAGCGGCAACCCTAATTTTTGACGAAATTGACGCGGGGGTATCGGGAAAAGTTGCCCAAGCAATTGCCGATAAATTAGATCAATTAGGTCAACAATATCAAGTTTTGTGCGTTACTCATCAACCCTTAGTGGCTGCTTTAGCTGATCACCATTTTCGAGTTTATAAACAAATGATTGCCGAAGATAATCCCACTAATCTCTCGGAAATTCGCACGGTTGTCCGGGTTACTTCTCTCGATAATCGTCAGACGAGAAGGGAAGAATTGGCACAATTAACGGGAGGAAATTCGGCAGCGGATGCCCTCGCTTTTGCCGAGTCTTTATTGGAGAAAGCGGCTGCCAAAAAACAGCAGGATTTAACCTTGAAATTGGCTGATTAACCAACGTCCCACCTGACTTTGATCTCTGGTGCGCGCCTGTTGTAAAGCTGACTCTAAAACCGAGAGTTTTAAATTAGGTAAAACCAGAAACGTTGAATCCTGTAATAAAACTTTACATTGACAAGCATAATACCCCTATAACATCAAATTTTAAATTGAATAGACAATCCTCCGGAACCAGTGTACATAGCTAATATGTTGACACATGAAACTCTGTAAATAGCGCAGTTTGTCTAATAAGCTTTTCCCAAATCCTTCTTCAATATCTATTAGCTGTAGAATCAGATAAGCGATAATGCAACTATAGATATGTAGGCGGATTCCGTTCTCGTTTTTAGTGATTAGATTATCCAACTTTAGATGCATTTTTAAAAATTTCCACAGCAGTTCTATTTGCCATCTTTGGATGTAAATTTCGGCAACTTCTTCATTACTAACTGCTCCTTCTCCTTCTAGAGGTAAATCTGTCGCCAGCCGAAATTCTGTTTGACTTTCTAGGTCGCAAAAAGCGACTACTCTTACTTCTATTTGTCTTTTATCTTTTCCGAGTTTACACTTGCCATTTTCGAGCATCTCTAGGCTAATATTATTTTTCACTCTCAAGACAAAATGCTTGTCACTACTCTCTAATAATTCGGTGATTCTTTGATTAGACGCAAATCCTCTATCCATTGCTCCAACTCCATTTACAGGAATTGCTTCTATCGTTTTTCCTCCTTCTTTTGAGTCATGACCTTGACCAAAATGGATGAGTATTCCGACCACCTCTGTTGTGATACTATTAAGACCAGAGAATAGTTTTACTTGATGCCATCCCTGGGACCATAGTAATTTACTGGTTAAGCTAATTATTGTTGAGTCAATAGGAAATAAAGCTCGCGCATTCTCTATTCCTTTTTTGGCAACTAAACGCTTATTTAATTCGACAATGACTTTCTCAAATGGACTTGTTTCTCTAATTTTGCTTGCCTTAGAAAATGTGGATAAATTTACATTAATTCCTTGAAGTACCATTCTACTGCATAAGTCCCTCATACTGACGATGCTTTTATCTAAAGCAAAACCAATCCAACAGGACAAAAATGTAAAAGTATCTAAAGCGGGGTAGTCATTTTTAGGCAGTGGTTTGAGAAGCTCTTTTATGAGTTTTGAAAAATTCGTCATCAGGGCAAACTCCCTATTGTGAGGGGAATAAGTTGTCTAGATTCTATCTATAATAGCATTTTTTTTCTGACTTTTCTCAACGTTCAACACTTCTGAGGTAAAACCTTTGATATATCAATCCTTTTGCTACCTCGATCGATTATTTCAAAGGCGAATATTTGAGGATCATCTACCTTAACACTCCAATATTCACTAACTCCTAATTCTTCATAAAGTAAGCGTTTATTGCCTAGGTCATCATTGAGGGTAGATTTTGAGATTTCAATGACTAAATCTGGTGGGGGATACTGATTTAAATCAATAATCGAAGTACCGTAGGGAATCAGATTAGCTTCGTCTGCAAAATAATAAGATATATCCGGTTGGACTTCTCGATAACCAGACCGGCGAAAACTGCAATTATCTTTGGCATTAAAGGCCAGATTTTTTAGGGTGGCATAGAGACTAACAGCGAAGATCAAAATAGCATGATCGCTGGCATGATCGTTACCAATAGGAGTCATTTCTAATCGATAATAGCCATTGTAATAATAACTTTTTCCTTGATTTTCTGGGAAGTTGTTAATTGCTGCTAAGTATTCTTCCCAAGTGCCTTTAATCCATGAATCAGTTATCCCCCTAGTTTCTAACTGTTGCATAGTTATCCGATCCCCCTTTGAACTTTTTCTGTAATTATAGCAATTATTGATCAAATCAGAACCAGGGAACTGAGCCAGTATAATGATAGAATAGATTAATCGAGGAAAAATTAGCCCAATTATGACCACAACTTATGATTATATAATTATCGGTGGTGGTATCACCGGTTCCGCCTTAAGTTATGAACTAGCCAATCTAGGCAGTCGAGTCCTCTTATTAGAAAAAGAAACCCATCCCCTCAACGCCACTTTCTACAGTTACGGGGGTTTAGCCTATTGGTCGGCCACCACAGAAATCGAGAGAAAATTATATCAAGAAGGTCGAGAAATTCAGCGCAATTTATCCCAGGAATTGGGCATAGATAACGAATACCGGGACCTAGAGCTAATTCTCACCGTGAACCCCGAAGATGATCCAGCCACTGTGGCCGAAAAATTTGCTATCTTTGCTATTACTCCCGAAATTCTCGATCCGCAAGAAGCGATCGCTTTAGAACCTCTATTAAATCCCGCTGCTATCTCCGGAGTTTTACGACTACCCCACGGTCACATTAACGCCGAAAAAACTAATCTTGCCTATCAACAAGCTTTTCTACGTCTGGGAGGCACGATTATTCGGGAAGCCGTCATCGAATTAATTGAAACTGCATCGAGAATTACCGGCGTAAAAACTCCTAAAAATAATTATTCTGCCGGGGAAACTATCGTCTGTGCGGGGGGATTAACTCGGTCTTTACTGCAAAAATCTGGTATTACTGCTTCCGTCTATTTTACCCATGCCCAGGTGATCAAAATTCCCCCCAGCGAGATAAAATTAAACACCCTAGTTATGCCTGCAATTCCTGCCAGATTGCTATTAGAGCAAAAAATCACCCAACTAGAAAATCAAGGCATTTGGCAGAGAGAAACCCCAGAAATAATTGCCAGTGTTTTAGAAACGGGGGCGGTACAATTCCGGGATCAAAGCCTTTATCTAGGGCAAATTAGCGCCATTATCACCGATCCAGGTGCGATTTTAAACCCTGTGGCGGGAGAAAAAGCAATACGCGCCGCCGTAGGGACATTACTGCCCGCCTTGGCCTCTCTCCCCGGCAGCTGT
Organism: Microcystis wesenbergii NRERC-220; assembly: GCF_032027425.1. Classification (NCBI taxonomy): domain Bacteria; kingdom Bacillati; phylum Cyanobacteriota; class Cyanophyceae; order Chroococcales; family Microcystaceae; genus Microcystis; species Microcystis wesenbergii. The sequence goes on from NZ_JAVSJA010000001.1 coordinate 26,449, forward strand.
CATCATTGCCTAGTGGCCTTTGCCCCCTCGGGACGGCCCCTAGTGGGAGCGATCGCCGATAAACTGGGATTGCAGGTATTTTCTGGCTTTACCAGTACGCTTGTATCGGCTCCGCCCCTGGCCCGACGTTTTGCGCGTCATCTGCTGGGGGAAAATGACGAAATAATTACTAATTTACAAAAGTCAAGAGAGAAATTAACTGATGGTTGCAATTAATCCTAATCGACTTTTTCCAACTGCCAAAGAATTTGGTTTCCCTCCCGTCTGACCCGGGAGATTACCCAATTTCGCCACGGCCAATGGTCGCCTCGACTGGTAACGGCCCCTGGATTAATATCCATTAAATCCGCCACTTCGGCGCTGGTAATCAAATAACCGCGATTGGCCACTTCATCGGCAATGCGTAGGGTTTCGATCAGATGTCTTAGCTGGTCAACTCTTTCTCCCTGGGGTAATTGGATTTCATCGCCAGCGCTATTAGGTGGTTCATTCATGGTGATGGTCTGGTCAAAGTTGATTAACAATAAAAATTGTCGGTTAAGGCAAACAAGCAAGCTTCCCCTATCGTTATTCTATCGATTTCATCAATAATAGTCCTCATCAAAACAGTCCTAAGCTGTTCGTAATTTAAATTGCTTGTTGAGACGAGGCAAGAGGCAAGAGGCAAAAGGCAACAGTAAAGGGATTGGGGGCGGTTCGGCTAATCTAAGAGTAAGCGGTTTAAATGCGTCTTAGCTTATCTTCTCGAATCTTACCGTCACATCTTTACTAAAACCCCAAAAACCCCTTGACAAAAAACACAGAATATAGTATGTAAATCAGGGAAAGTGGTTAGCGGTTACTGATAACTGATCACTGATAACTGATAACTGAAAATAACTGCTATAAAATTGGACTAGCCTTTTTCCCCAGAAAAAAATTCCCCATCCATGACCTTAATCCTCTACAACACCCTCAGTCGTCGCGAAGAACCCTTTACCCCCCTCATCCCCGGCATTGTCTCCATGTATTGCTGCGGCATTACCGTCTATGATTATTGCCATTTGGGTCATGCGCGTACCTGTGTGGTTTGGGATGTGGTGCGGCGTTATTTGGAGTATCTCGGCTATAAAGTGCGCTATATTCAGAATTTTACCGATATTGACGATAAAATTCTCAATCGGGCTAAAAATGAACATACCACCATGGCAGCCGTGGCCGAGAGATTTATCCAGGCCTACTTTGAGGATATGGCAAAATTAGGAGTCAGACCGGCGGACGCTTATCCCCGGGCCACTCATACCCTCGACGGTATCAAGCGCCTAGTCTATGAATTAGAACAAAAAGGCTATGCTTACCCCAGCGATGGCGATGTTTACTACTCCGTCCGTCGTTTTTCTGATTATGGCAAACTATCGGGGCGAAAACTCGATGATTTGCAAGCCGGGGCCAGCGGCCGGGTAGAAACCGACGACCCGGAAGCAATTAAAAAACAAGACCCCTTTGATTTTGCCCTCTGGAAGGGGGCAAAATCGGGGGAACCTAGTTGGGATTCTCCCTGGGGCCAAGGTCGTCCGGGGTGGCATATTGAATGTTCGGCCATGGTTAAAGAACAATTGGGAGAAACTATCGATATTCATGTGGGGGGAAGTGATCTGATTTTTCCCCACCACGAAAACGAAATTGCCCAAAGTGAAGCCGCTACGGGTAAACCTCTGGCCCACTATTGGTTACATAATGGCATGGTTAAGGTGGCTGGGGAAAAAATGTCGAAATCCCTCGGTAATTTCATCACTATTCGCGAGTTATTGGCAAAATATGACCCCTTAGCCGTGAGATTATTAATTTTAGGCGCCCAATACCGCAAACCGATTGATTTTTCCGATGAGGGATTGCAGGCGGCCACTAATGGCTGGCATACTTTACAAGAGGGTTTATCCTTTGGTTATAAGCATCTTCCGCCCGATAATCCCGGAATTACTGACCAAGAGCTAGAAAATCGCTTTCAAGAGGCGGTAAATCACGATTTTAACTTTGCCGGTGGTTTAGCGGTGTTATTTGAAATCGCTAAGGAATTACGCAAGGAGGGTAATAATTTAACCCATGCGGGTAAGACAGACAGCAATCTCGCCCAATTAGCGGTAAAATGGCATACTTTGGTGAAATTGTCTAGGGTTTTGGGCTTAGAAATGGCCGCTGACCAGGGAGAAACCCCTGTTTCTGAGGGAATTAGTGCAGCGGAAATCGAAAATCTGATCCAACAACGGACAGAGGCGAAAAAAGCGAAAAATTACGCCGAAAGCGATCGCATTCGCGCAGAATTAAAAGCCCAAGGCATTACTTTAATCGACCAACCCGGGGGAGTGACTAAATGGTTAAGAGAGGGAGACTAGAAATTCTTTGACCACTTCCTCCACTTTGCGATCGCGTCCATCCACCTGATAGTTTAATTTCTGCATAGCTGTGGAGGTAATTTTGCCGGTGAGTTTGTCTAAAACCTGTCGCAATTGCGGATATTTTCGCAAACTATCCCGGTTAAAAATCGGTACCGCTTCGTAGGGAGGAAAATAGCGTTGATCATCTTCTAGGATGACTAAATCTAGCACGGGAATTAAGCCATCGGTGGAATTTCCCGCCACTAAATCCACCTGTTTTTCGGCTAAAGCGCGGTACATTAACCCTAAATCCATCACTTTCGGGGGTCGGGCAAAAGTTAGGCCGTAGGTCTTGGCTAATCCCTTATAACCGTCTTCCCTTTCCAAGAATTCATAACCAAAACCCGCTTGCCAATTGGGAGTATATTTAGCCGCTTGCGAGAGAGTTTTAAGATTGTATTGACTGGCGGTTTCTACCCGGATAACAATGGCGAAAGTATTCTCGAATCCTAAACTGGGAAAGACTTCTAGATTAAATTTTTCTGGATAAATCTCTTGCAGCTTTTCAAAGACTAATCGGGCATCGTTAAGGGGTTTTTCTTGCAAAATTCCCGTGAAAGCCGTGCCAGAATACTCCACATAACCGTCGATTTTACCCGCTTTCACCGCTTCATGACAGATCAGAGTACCACCGAGATTAAATTGACGATCAACCCGTAAATTCGTCTCTTTTTCGATCTCCTGTGCCAAAATTTCCCCTAAAATCACCTGTTCAGTAAAATTTTTGGAACCGATCACCACTGTGCCGGGGGATGAATGGAAAATTTGAGTCAAGAGGAAAGATAGCAGGGCCAACCCGATTAAACCTAAGCCCCATTGCCATTTAGAGGGCTTTTTCGGACGTTGCGAAGGGGAAAAGGTCTTTTCTAGCCGACCGAGACTCCAATCGGCAACAAGGGCTAAAAAAGCGGCAGGAATTGCCCCCGCCAAAATTAACTGATTGTTGACCGTGGCAATACCGCGAAAAATAAACACTCCCAAACCACCGCCACCGATAGCGGCTGCGATCGTGGCCACACCGATAGCAATCACCGTCGCAATTCTCACTCCTGCCAAAATTGTCGCCCTAGCCAGGGGTAATTCGATATAGCGCAGGATTTGACCGTCGGTCATGCCTAGGGATAACCCGGCTAATTTTAATTCGGGATCAACTTTTTTGATGCCCAGATAGGTATTTAAAACAATTGGCAGTAAAGTATAGAGAGTTAGGGCAACAATAGCGGGAATTTTGCCGATTCCTCCCAAAAAAGGCACGGAAATTAAAAAACCAAATAGGGCTAAACTGGGGATAGTCTGTAGGGTGTTAACGATCGCTATAATTGGTTGAGCGAGAATAGCTTGACGACTAATCAAAATACCTAGAGGAATCCCGATTAAGCTACCCATAGCCATGGCTATTCCCGTCAAGAAAAGATGCTCTCCAGTGCGAAAAGCGATTTCCCCCGCATAATCTAGCCAAAAACTATCCATAAACTTCTCTTAAAGCTGCTGCTTCATCCTATTGTGTAGAATAAATGGGATCTATTAGTTCCAGTCTTGATTTAAAGATTCTATCATCATCTTGACATTATTTCCTCCCTAAAGACAAATGACTAACAAATTTAATCCTCGGGCTAAAACTGTGGCCGATTGGGCCTATATCGGTATTGATAAACATTTTCATAAAGTTCTTAAACATGAAGCTGGGGTTTTACTCGATCAGGATACGGAAGAATTACATCAAATTCGTGTGGGAATGCGTCGTCTTCGCAGTACCTTAACCGGTTTTGCCCCCGCTTTAACCATGCCGAAATATGCCGATCAAAAACGGGTGGGTAATCTGGGCAGAATTTTAGGAGAATTGCGGGATTTAGATGTGTTAAAAGAGGCTTTTATCGGTCATTATCAGCCAATTTTACCACCGAAAGAACAGGATTTACTGAAGAAAGTTTTACAAGTTCTCGAACACCGAAGGGAGAAGGCTTTTACTAAGGTAGAAAAACTCTTAAAGTCCGATAAATTTCTCAATTTTAAGGCAGATTTTGCCAGTTGGTTGGATAATCCCACCTATCAACCGATAGGAAAATTAGATATTGCCACGGTTTTACCAGACTTATTATTACCGCAAGCGAGTCGCTTTTTACTGCATGAAGGTTGGTTAGTTGGGGTAAATTTAGAGGAAGATCAAAAAGTAAGAGAGTTTTCTAGTCAAGAAATTGATGACTTATTGGAAAAGGAAGGATTATTACTGCACGATCTCCGTAAAGAAGCCAAGCGTTCTCGCTATAATATGGAGTTATTTACTCAGTTTTATGGCGACAAATATCAAGAGTACCTAGAAGATATTAAAAACCTTCAAGGTATTCTCGGAGAAATGCAGGATTGTTGTGTTCTCTCGGATTTTCTTAGCCAAATTTTCCCCAATTGTCTCGCCAAGGAAATGCCCACATTACTCGAAATTTTCCAAAATATCCGTCACCAAAAATGGCAAGAATGGCAACCACTACAAAAGAAATTCCTTGACGCTGACACCAGAAAAAGTCTGCACGAGACAATTTTACAGCCTATTTTTCGACCAAATAGTGTAAAATTGGAAACTAATCCAGAATTCTGAGATTAGGAACCGATGAATTTTTTTCAAAAGTTAAACCACGCCATTAGTCAAAACCAGACTCTACTTGTCCTCGGTTTAGATGCTAACCCCGAAATGATGCCCCCCACCCCGGGAGAATTAATCGTTAATTTAGAACAGTGGCTCAAGTTTATTATCGATGAAACTGCCCCTTTTGTCTGTGCCTACAAACCAACTTTAGGCTTTTATCAAGCTTTGGGAGCGGCAGGGTTAGAATTATTACAGCGAATTTTAACGGCAATTCCCCCTCATATCCCGGTAATTTTGGATGCTAAACACGGCGATATTAATACTAGCAGTATTTTAGCTGAGACTATCTTTAAAACTTGGCAGGTGGACGCGGTTACTCTCAATCCCTACTCCGGACAGGATCACGTTGCTCCTTTTTTAGTTTACCCCGAGCATGGCGCTTTTATCCTTTGTCATACTTCCAATCAAGGCGCGATTAATCTGCAAGAATTCCCCAGTCGCGACAATCCTTTTTATCTGCAAGTTGTCAAAGAAGCTTGCACCTGGGGAACTCCCGAACAGGTGTTTTTAGAAGTGGGAACCACTCAACCGGAGATTTTGAAAAAGATTCGCAATTTTGCCCCCGAAAGATTGATTTTATTACGCAGTATTTGGGAAGACAAAAGTAAATTCTCCGAGTTAATTACTGTGGGTTTAAATAGTCATGGCGAGGGTTTATTAATTCCTGTACCCCAAGACTTTTTATCTCAACCCGATTTGGGGGCAAAAGTCAAGGATTTACGCGAGGAAGTCAACAAAATTAAACAAAATCAAAGGCAAGAATCGAGCCAAGATGATACTTGGACTGCTAACGTTTGTCTTTTAAAACAACATCCTCATCAGGATTTAATTCTACAATTATTTGATATTGGTTGCTTGCTGTTTGGCGATTATGTGCAAGCATCCGGAGAAACTTTTTCCTATTATATTGATCTGAGAAAAATTATCTCTAATCCTAATATTTTTCAGCAGGTAATTGAAGCCTATGGAGAAATATTAAAAACCTTGACATTTGACCGCATTGCCGGTATCCCCTACGGTTCTTTACCCACAGCTACGGGTTTATCTTTATTATTAAATCATCCGATGATTTTCCCCCGCAAAGAAGTAAAAGCCCACGGCACAAGAAGAGTAATTGAAGGTAATTTTCAAGTGGGGGAAACTGTGGTAGTGGTGGACGATATTTTAATTTCAGGCAAAAGTGCGATCGAGGGGGCAGCCAAGATTAAATCGGCGGGATTATTAGTTAATGATATCGTGGTTTTTATCGACCATGGTGGCCCTGTTAAAGATAAACTTCGTAGCCATGGTTATCAACCTTATTCGGTTTTAACCCTGGCAGAAATTACCGATACTCTCTACGAAGCGGGAAGGCTGACAGAAGCACAATATAGCTGTTTTTTAAATCGATCCCATTGATATTTAGGGTTTGCGGCAAAAAGTTTTTCTTGGGGGCAGGGTGTGGGGTGTGGGGTGTGGGGTGTGGGGTTTTATCGATTTTCAGCTGGTCAACTACCTAATTTTCAGGGAAAAAGTACCTGAATTTTCCCCCCGATCCCCGCAATGGCTGGCACTTTTTGAGGGGAAAAAAGTCCAAAAGTCTTATCCAACAAGGTTTTTAGATTTATTCAGCAGACCCTAAGTAGCAGCCTTATGCTGTCTTTTCACTGTTTACTGATTACTGATTACTGATCCCTGAAAATTGTTAAGAAGCTTGACTGCGTAACACCTTTAGGGGATTCAGGAGCTTGCTTTCTTCTTTTTCCTCAAAAATAGTTAAATCTTTCGGTTTACAACGTTTTATATGCAATTTAATTCCCTGCGCTCCTTCTGTTTTCAAATCTTCTTCGTAACCGGCTTGAGCGACTTCAGCCTCGTCTTTAGCGAGAAAAGGACCGAAATAATAAGTACATCTGGGATAGTCGGTTTTAATCTCGACCCAGTAGGCTAATCCGAACATTTCCAGTAAGCTAATCAAAAATTCTTTCATCTCGTTCCCCATCTAAATCTACTCTGGTGGTTTTGTTACGTTTGTTTACATTTCGCAAACTTCCCTCCTATTTTATTTATACTTTCTCCTTTTGGCTATTGGGAGTGTCGAAAAATACAGATTTTCAGTCGGGGGAATTTTGCCAGCGTTGACGGTAAACTTCATAAAGAGCCATAGCCGCCGCCACCGAAGCATTGAGACTGGGGGTTTTGCCTGCCAAGGGGATAGATACCAACTCATCGCAGGACTTTTGGGTTAGCAGACTCAAACCCTCTCCCTCCGAACCTACCACCAATCCTATCGCACCCGTTAAATTAATTGTGTGTAAGGATTTACCAGTTTTTGCCGCCGTGCCGTAGAGCCAAAAACCGGCCGCTTTTAATTCCTCTAAAGCACGATTGAGATTGACCACCCTGGCCACAGGTAAATATTCCAGGGCCCCCGCCGCCACTTTCATCACCGTCGATGTCACCCCGGCGGCGCGACGTTGGGGAATAACTACCCCCTGACAACCCATAGCTTCGGCAGTGCGAATGATTGCCCCAAGGTTATGGGGATCCGTAATACCTTCAGCGATGACGATGACGGGGTGGCGACTTCTGCCCTTAGCTTTTTCGATCAGATCGGCTAATTCGATATAATCATAGGGGGACATCTGGGCGGCAATCCCCTGATGATTGGCCTTACTGGTAATCTGATCGAGACGCAGATCATCCACCTCATCAATTACCGTGCCGTTGGCTTTGGCTTTTTCTAAGAGGGTATGATAACGGGGATCGTAACGGAGTCGATTGACTACCCAAATCCGATTAAGTTGGCGCTCCTCCTCCATGGCCGTTAAAACCACCCGGCGACCGTAGAGCAGATCATCAGCTTCTTGGTTTTCTGGAGTTACTGCCGGGGATTTAGCCAGAATTGGCCCGGTTTTGGGCCGCGAGGGCCGGCGAAAATTACTATTATCGGACTTGCTACGAAATGGTCGATCGCTCATGATTGGATGGATTAATAAAAGGGGGGTCGGGAATAATACCTGAGGGCTATAATTCTAGTTTTTCTAATAGTTGATGTAATCTTGAGGGGTCTTGTAGATAAAGATAGCCGAACAGGGTTTCTAAACTGCTGGCCTGCTGATAGACTTGGGCTGTCAGACGACGGCGTTTTCCCGTGACCGCGTTGCGTCCCCGGCGCAGAATTTCTTTTTCTTGGTCTGTCAGATAGGGCTGCAGTTGTGCTAAATCTAAAGCCTGTTGTTCGGCCCTGACTTTGCCCACCACCTGAGCGTGATAGTCCCCGAGACGCTGGGGCGGCAGTAAATAATAGGTGCGGATGTATAATTCATAAACAGCATCCCCCAGATAGGCCAGGGAAGCGGGCGATAATCGGTCAAGACTCTCTAGGATTGGTGAACCCTCGCCATTGACCTGTAAGCGAATTTTTTCGAGAGGAGATTCCACGATTTACGCTTTTTCTAGATATTCGATCGCCGCTTCTAGGGTGGGTTGCAGGGAAAAAAACTTCTCCAATCGCACCAGTTTTACGGTTTGAGTTACCCGGGGATTGGTAACAATTTGTAAACTGCCTCCTTCGGTTTTGGCCTTTTTCACCAATTTTACCAAAGCCCCTAAACCGGAGCTATCGATAAAATCAATCTGAGCCAGGCTAATAATCACATCCTTAGGACCTTCCTCCACATAGCCTTCGATCACCTTACAAAAAGTCGGTTCGGAAAAGGCATCTAAAAGACCCGTCAAACGGAAAATTTGGTACTTATCTCTGACCTCACGCGTGCCTCGCAAGCTGACGGTCAAGTTAATTGCTTCTGGAATAATCCCCTCCTAGCTCTAGAGCCGTAAAAATCAAAACCCTAGTATATCCTAAAAATTTACGACCGATCCTTTTTTGCTTCCCGCATTAAATCAACAAATTTGCCAAACAGATAATCGGCATCGTGGGGGCCAGGACTGGCTTCGGGGTGGTATTGTACCGAGAAAAAGGGCAGAGACTTGTGTTTTAAACCCGCTACGGTGCGATCATTGAGGTTGAGATGGGTAATCTCCACTTCCGGGTTTAAAGAGGCTTCCTGCACGGCAAAACCGTGATTCTGACTGGTAATTTCCACCTGTTGCTGGAGTCCACAGGGTTGATTTAACCCGCGATGACCAAATTTCAGTTTAAAGGTTTCTGCTCCTAGGGATAGCCCTAAAATTTGATGACCCATACAGATGCCAAAAGTGGGTTTTTCCCCTTGTAAAAGTTCCTTGGCTAGGGCAATACCTTCGGTGACAGCCGCCGGATCTCCCGGTCCGTTAGAAAAGAAAATACCATCGGGATTATATTCGGCGATTTTTTCCGGGGGAGTGTCAGCGGGAACCACAATCACCCGACAACCGTAGCTGGCTAAACGTCGGAGAATATTGCGTTTGATGCCAAAATCGATCGCCACCACCGTTAACGGTTCTTGATCACTATCAATTGGCGCAAATTCCCAGGCGGACGGGGTGGGAGTCGTCCATTCGTACACTTCCTTGGTGGTAACTTCTTTAACGAGATTTAACCCCGCCATACTGGGGGCCGCCTGCACCAGCCGCAGTAAATCATGATAATCGAGTATTTCCGTAGAAATTGCCCCATTCATCGCCCCAACCGAGCGAATTTTGCGGGTCAGAGACCGGGTATCGATGCCATAGATGCCAATAACATGATGAGCGGCCAGATAATCCGGTAGGGATTGGCTAGAACGCCAATTACTGGGCCGGTGGCAGATATTTTTGGCGATCGCTCCTTTCACCTGGGGACGAATTGACTCCTCATCCTCGGGGTTAACCCCCGTATTTCCCAATTCCGGATAGGTAAAAGTGACGATTTGACCGGCATAACTGGGATCGGTGAGGACTTCCTGATAACCGGTCATCCCCGTGTTAAAGACAACTTCGCCGACGGTGGTTCCCTTGGACCCGAAGGAATAACCCTCGTAAACCGTACCATCGGCTAGAACTAATAAGGCTTTTTGACTAGCAGCACTGGATATCATTGTCAATTTTTTAATCTTGAGTAGTGGTGAGAAACAGAAGTCAAGGATAGACTAGAACAGGGACTAGAAAACGAATTGCTTAGTTTTAATTGGCTAGAGCGTTTTATGATTAAGAGTACGTCCGCTCAAAGACAACAGCTTCCCCTGACTAGCCATCGGCAAAATCCTATCGCTTAAAAAATAACTATATAAGTAATATGAGTCCAAGAAAACTGACTGATGCCACGAAAAAAGAAATTCTTAAGCTTTATCGGGAAACGGAGGCCACCACTTCCACGTTAGCCGAGCGTTATGGCGTGAGTAGTTCTACGGTCAGTCGTTTTCTCAAAAATTCTTTTTCTGGCGAGGAATACGAGCAATTAATCCAGAAAAAACGCTTGGCCCGTAGTCCTCGTGGCCTCGAGGAGGAGGAAGCAGCAGCGGATTTACCAGAAAAAGCGATCGAGGTGATTAGTTTTCGGGCAGCGCGCATCGCAGCTAAGGATGAGCAGGATTTTGAGCAACCGATCGCTTCTGTGGAACAATTAAGCCTGTTAATGGATACCTCTTACCCGCCGGAAGGAGATAATTCGGAATATATAGAAATTAATGGCGATAAACCACTAGAAGACGCTAATTTAACCGAGTTTTTCGTCGAAGCTATCGAGGAAGAGGAGGAGGAAGATGATCTGGACGAGGATTGGGATGAAGAGGAGGATAAAGATGAAGAGGAGGATGAGGAGGAGGAGGAGGAACTAGCGGGGAGCTATTTAGGCCCGACTATCGTTAAAACAGCCCAATTACAGATATTACCCCTATCGGCGGCGGCTTTTCCCAAAACCTGTTACTTGGTGATTGATCGCGCTGCCGAATTAATCACCCGTCCCCTCAAGGATTTTGCCGAATTGGGTAAGGTTCCCCCTCAGGAAATCCAGCAGCGCACTCTCCCCATCTTTGAAAGTCATCGCATCGCTCGTCGTTTCTCCAAGCGCAAGGAAAAAGTGATTAAAGTTCCCGACGGTCGCCTGATCGAAAAAGCTCACGCTCAACTGGAAGCTAAAGGGATCACCCGTCTGCTCATGGATGGTCGTATCTACGCTTTAGAGTAGGGAATTAGGGGATTAGCAGGGGTTGGGAAGTGGGGAAATGGGAATTATGAATTATGAATTATGAATTGGGGAAGTAGGGAAGTGGGGTGTGGGGTGTGGGGTGTGGGGTGTGGGGAGATGGGGAGCAGGGAGATGGGGAGCAGGGAGAATAAATAAAAATAATCCTCCTGACTGGAAAGAGGGTGTAGGGTGTGGGGTGTGGGGTGTAGGGTGTAGGGTGTGGGAAGAACAAATAAAAATAATCTCCTGACTCCTGACTCCTGACTCCTGAATACTGACTCCTAACCCCACCAACAAACTTTTTGCCGCAAACCCTAAATATAATCGAGTTTGAACAATAGATAAGTTTTTTAACAAGAGTAGTTTCAGATACTAATTAGCCGATGGACTGGGGTAGAATTGGGAAAACCAGTCAAACTGTTTTAGCCAAGCTATTTAACTATGATTAAAATTAACTTGCTGTTCGGGTTATCTTCTCTTAAAAAATCGATAAAAAACTTTACATAAACTCAAAATAGAGGCTCGTAAATTTCTCATCTAAAAGCTGAGTTAGTTATCGGACAGAGTTTTTAGGTGCTTTTGTTGATTACTTCTTAACCACCATCTTAAAGTAGAAGAAGGGAGATGAAAGTTAATCAGTTACTAAGACTCTACGAACAAGGAGAGCGGGATTTTTTAGCCATTGACTTGATGAGTCTAGATCTACAACAAGTAACTCTGATTGCTGTCAATTTTGCGGCGGCCAATTTGCGCGGAACTAATTTGAGTCGCTCTTTTCTGACTAAATCAAATCTGCGGGGAGCGAGTTTGAATTGGGCGAATTTAACCTATGCCAAATTAAGTCAAGCGCAATTAGTGGAAGCGGACTTAACCAAAGCCAATCTGACCGGGGCCTTTATGGTACAGGCAAACCTGCGTAACTCGCGATTAAGTGGGGCGGATCTTTCCCATGCTAATCTCCGGGGGGCGAATTTATGCGGGGCGAATTTATGCGGGGCGAATTTATACTTAGTTAATCTCTTGGAGGCAAACCTAGATAAAGTCAATCTCAATTGGGCTAATTTGCAGGAAGCGCGGTTAAGTGGGGCTAAATGTCGTCAGATTTCCGCAAGGGAAGCCAATTTTAGCGGCTCTTTTGTTAAAGAGGTGGACTTTCAGGGGGCTAATTTAGAAAGGGCTAATTTTAGCGAGGCACGTCTGACGGGTGGTGATTTACGCGGGGCTAATCTAGCGGGTGCTAATCTAGCGGGAGCGCGTTTACAAGAGGTAAATCTACAGGGAGCGGACTTGAGAGGTGCTAACTTGACGGGGACTTGTTTTGAGAGTGTCACCGGTTGGACAGAAACCGCCCAAGAAGATGATATTTTTCCCCTAGACTGGTTTCAGCCCCGTTTTGCCACTTAAAAGTTAATATATCGGCCGAAAGCCCTTCCTTTTCCTATCAATTAACGATTAGCTGGACTGGTTAATCTTTGGTTAGGAATAGGAATTTGGGGAGCATTATTCGGCTCATCCTCGAAGGGTAAAGGAGGGGGAGGAGGAGGAGTGGTAGCGGTGGGAGATGGTGCTGGAGATGGACTGGGATTAACGGCAGCGGGGGGACTTTTCGGGGTGACGACAGGTGCGGGAGAGCTAAAACCGAGGATATCTTTGCCAAAGGGAAAAACATTCGTCCAGCGTTGAATATTAGGGTTGCCAAACCAATCTTGACGGGACACCTTTACCGCCAGGAGAGGTGCGATCGCTCCTGATTTTTCGGCCGTTATTAATAAATCAATTTTATTAAGACCCTGTTGTTGATTAAAACGACTGATGATAGTTTTCTCGGCTAATTGCGATGCTCTAGTCAATAATCCTTCGTAGGATTCTCCCTGTTTAACTCTGATGGGAAGATTAACAGTGGATTGAGCTAAAACCACATCAACGGCGATAATTCCCGTCAGCAGCGTTAAAACACTAATAGACTTGTACATAGGACAGATGGTTAAACAGACACTCCTTGGCCAGGGTCGGGAGCTTCCCTGTTAGGGTTCCCCGATCGCCTTCTTAAATTACCACGATCGATCTCTGGCAACAATTAAAATTTTCCAGTAGCCAAATCGTCCTTGGCTCCTAGCAATAGAATTCCGCCCACGCTAACCTGAGAGTACAGCGTGGGGTTTCTCGACTATTCACCCTAATTTCGGTAAACCCATACTATAGTTCTGTACTCTGGCGTTGAGATTATAGCTAATTTCGCCTTTTTGCAGGAGAGAACGGATAAAATGTTCTAGATCTGAACCGATGCGACGGAGATTATATTCGCTCAGTTCTTCCCCATTGTAGGATTCCACCAATTCATCGAACTTACTATAAACCTTATTGAGAGCCACTTCTTCCCAATTAAATTCATTATCGGGATCCACATCAAGAGTCAAGACATTGTTGCTCTCGATTAATTGATTATTTTTTACTTCAGCCGTATAAATGCGAATATGACGGGTCGTGGATTTTAACAGCATGGAATCTTCAAGGTAAGTTAGACGCTATGTCTAAGATTTTGCCATGATTTGCGGAATTGGGGAATTGGGAAGTTTTTTTTCAGTGATCAGTAAACAGTAAACAGTAATCAGTGAAAAGACAACACTGTTACTGTCACCCATATACTGCTCCCTTAACACCCCCACTGATAACTGGTAACTGATCACTGATCACTGAGATGGCTGTCTCCCGAACACTGTTTACGGATCGACCAGAAACGTGATACTATGATAGGTTGCAGTGTTTAAGCAGATATCACGAGTACTATGGCCTTAACCCAGACCAAAAAACAAGAACTAATCAGCCAATATCAGGCCCACGAAACCGATACAGGATCATCGGAGTTACAGGTAGCTTTCTTAACCGAGAGAATCAACCAACTGACCGAACACCTGAAAGCTAACCCGAAAGACCATGCTTCCCGCCGGGGATTACTCCAGATGATTGGTCGTCGTCGGGGACTGTTAACCTACATTCAGAAGAAAGATCAACAACGTTATCAAACCCTGATTGGTCGTCTCGGAATTCGCCGTTAAGCATACCCCCTTTGCATCCCTACCATGGCCTCTGAATCGAAATCGACGGAGAAAAAAGAACGTCTCCCCTTTGAGCCGCGCCAAAATAAGCGAAAAACCCCGAAAATTGCCCCTAGTCCCGTGCCACCGCCCCTAAAAAATCGCTCCGAGGAAACCAGCTTAAAGGCGATTCCGCAAGTGGTCAGTCAACGGATGGCCAAACGGATGGCGGTATTTTGTGGCCTGCCGACGGCACTGGGGATAACTTCCTTTTTTGGCTTCTACTGGATTATTAGCCACGATCTTCTCGAAATCCCTTCCTACGTCGCCATGCTCGTCAGTTTAAGCCTATTTGGTCTAGGTTTTATCGGTCTGAGTTATGGCATCTTCTCCGCTTCTTGGGATGAGGATCGGGTGGGGGATTGGCTAGGATGGCAAGAATTTCAAGCTAATTTTGGCAGAACGATCGCCGCGTGGCGGTCCGGCAAAAAAGAAGTGGAAGAAAAATAGATAACCTCTAGAAATCGTCAACAATAGAGATTAAAGAAAAAAATAAAGGGTTAATGCCATGATTATTGTCATGAAAGTTGGTTCCCCGGAAATTGAAATCGAGCGCGTCAGTGCCGAATTCGAGGCATGGGGATTAAGTCCTGAAAAAATCGTCGGTAAGCATAAAGTTGTCATCGGTTTAGTCGGAGAAACCAGGGAATTAGACCCCCTACAAATCCAAGAATTAAGCCCTTGGATCGAAACCGTCCTGCGAGTCGAACAACCCTTCAAACGCGCCTCTTTAGAATACCGTCACGGGGAATACAGCGAGGTTTTAGTCCCCACTCCTAACGGTGTTATCCCCATCGGCAGAAATCATCCCGTTAGCATTGTCGCCGGCCCCTGTTCGGTGGAAAATGAGGTCATGATCGTGGAAACTGCCAAACGAGTGGCGGCAGCCGGGGCGCAATTCCTCCGGGGTGGCGCCTATAAACCCCGCACTTCTCCATACGCTTTCCAAGGTCACGGGGAAAGCGCTTTGGAATTACTAGCGGCGGCTAGAGATGCCAGTGGTTTGGGTATTATCACGGAAGTAATGGACGCGGCGGATCTCGATAAGATCGTCGAAATAGCCGACGTGGTGCAAGTAGGGGCGCGCAATATGCAGAATTTTTCCCTCCTGAAAAAAGTTGGGGCGCAACCGAAACCGGTCCTACTCAAGCGCGGCATGGCGGCCACTATTGAAGATTGGTTGATGGCGGCAGAATATATCCTCGCGGCAGGAAATAGCAATGTCATTCTCTGCGAACGCGGTATCCGCACCTTTGACAGTAAATATACTCGCAATACCCTAGATTTATCCTGTATTCCCGTTTTAAGAACTTTAACTCACCTGCCGATCATGATCGATCCTAGCCACGGTACGGGTAAATGGGAATATGTCCCGACCATGGCCATGGCTTCCCTGGCAGCCGGGGCCGATTCCTTGATGATCGAGGTACATCCTAACCCGGCGAAGGCCCTATCTGATGGGCCGCAATCCTTGACTCCGGACCGATTCGATCGATTAACTCAGGAGTTAGCGGTCATTGGTAAGGCGATCGGGCGTTGGCCCCAGGTTCCGGCACTGGTTTAATAAGATAATCAGGGGGTGAATCAACCCCCTTTTTTGGGCATAAATTTCGCTTTTCGGGGCAGTTATGGTGACAGTTCCTCTGGAGTTAAATACTGAGCAAATTAGGGGCGAAAAACGGGTAGTTTTTAATCATCTCAGTTGGTTATCCTATCGGCAAATTTTACAGGCCCTAGGGGAAAATAATCGCGCCCATTTATTTTATGATCGTGGCACTTTAGAGATTACTATGCCCCTAGAAGAACACGAGTTTTATCGAGAATTAATTGGACGTTTTATCTATTTTTTGGTGTCCGAATTGGGTTTAAAAATTAAAAGTCTGGGTTCCACAACTCTAGCTAGGGAAGATTTAGAACGAGGGGCAGAACCGGATAATGCTTACTATATTCAAAATCAAGCCAAAGTGCTGGGAAAAAGGATTAATTTAACTCAAGATCCGCCCCCAGATTTAGTGGTGGAAGTGGATATAACCCACACGGATATTAATAAATTAGCACTTTATGCCCGTTTGGGAGTGCCAGAATTATGGCGTTTTAATGGACAAATCTGGCGCATTTATCGGTTAGAAAAGGGGGTTTATCAGGAAGAAGAATTTAGTCCTACTTTTCCCCTAGTTCCCAAAACTAAACTCTATGAATTTTTAGCCACTGCTCAAGAGGATGAAGTTAAAGCAGAAAAGAATTTAAGAGCATGGGTTGTCAGTCAACTAGCTGAGAGTTGAGGTAATTATGGTGACAGTTCCTCTAGAGTTAAATACTGAGCAAATTAGGGGCGAAAAACGGGTAGTTTTTAATCATCTCAGTTGGTTATCCTATCAGCAAATTTTACAGGCAATAGGGGAAAATAATCGCGCCCATTTATTTTATGATCGTGGTACTTTAGAGATTACTATGCCCCTAGAAGAACACGAGTTTTACCGAGAATTAATCGGATTATTTATTCGGATTTTGGTGGTAGAATTGGGTTTAAAAATTAAAAGTATGGGTTCCACAACTCTAGCTAGGGAAGATTTAGAGCGAGGAGCAGAACCCGACAATGCTTACTACATTCAAAATCAAGCTAAAGTGCTAGGAAAAAGGATTAATTTAACTGAAGATCCGCCCCCAGATTTAGTGGTGGAAGTGGATATAACCCACACGGATATTAATAAATTAGCACTTTATGCCCGTTTGGGAGTGCCGGAATTATGGCGTTTTAATGGACAAATCTGGCGCATTTATCGGTTAGAAAAGGGGGTTTATCAGGAAGAAGAATTTAGTCCTACTTTTCCCCTAGTTCCCAAAACTAAACTCTATGAATTTTTAGCCACTGCTAAAGAGGATGAAGTTAAAGCAGAAAAGAATTTAAGAGCATGGGTTGTTAGTCAACTAGCTAAAAATAATTAACTAGGGTTTGCTGAAAAAGTTTGTTGGTGGGGTTAGGAGCCGGTCGTCAGGAGTCAGGAGACAGGAGAATTAAGAATGAGTAATAATTAATTAAATGGTTTATTTAGAGATTTTCTGCCAGTTAATCTGGCTCTCCCCTACTTGTGGTCATAAGAAAAAGTTATGAAAAAGTCAGATATCCAAATTTTCCTAGCTCACGCTAGTGAGGACAAACCAGCAGTTTTGGCACTGCATGAGCGCCTTAAGCAAGCGGGATATAAACCTTGGTTGGATAAAAAAGACCTGATTCCGGGTCAAATTTGGCGAGATGAAATTCCGAAAGCGATTAAAGCTAGTCAGATTTTTCTCGCCTGTCTGTCAGCGAAATCAGCTAATAAGCAGGGATACATCCAACGGGAGTTGAGGATTGCACTTGATACCTTGGGAGAGATGCTACCGGGGACAATTTTTTTTATTCCCATGAGGTTAGAAGAATGCGAAATTCCTGATCTGCGACTTGCAGAAGTTAGCTTGAAGCTGCGAGATATTCACCGGCTTGATTATTGGAAAGAAGACGGATTTGAGCAACTAGAAAGAGCAATTACCCATCAGTTCAATCCTGAACCGGAAGAGCCAAAACAACTGTTATCAGTATTTAACTTTGAGGTGGTGGGAGTAAATGCGAAGGGTGAGCAAATTAGAAAAGAGTCGAAACAGTCCCAATATTTCAGGGAAGATCTGGGCAAAGGCATCACCCTAGAAATGGTCGCCATTCCGGGGGGAACTTTCCTGATGGGAACAGAAGATGAGGAAATCGAAAGACTGGTTAAAAAATTTAATTGGGAAGGATTTAGAAGGGAAAGACCACAACATGAAGTAACTGTCCCACCCTTCTTTATGGGTAAATACCCCATCACCCAGGCCCAGTGGAAAGCGATCGCCTCTCGCACGGATTTAAAAGTTAAACAAGACCTTGATTTCAAGCCAGCCTATTTTAAAGACCGTCCCGATAGCGATCGCCGTCCCGTGGAACAAGTCAACTGGTACGATGCGATCGAGTTCTGCGCGAGATTATCAAAACTAACGGTTCGGGAATACCGACTACCCAGTGAAGCGGAATGGGAGTACGCCTGTCGTGCTGGAACCACCACCCCATTTTACTTTGGGGAAACCATTACGGGGGAATTGGCTAACTACAATGCCAGTAATACCTACGCCGATGAACCGAACGGAGAATATCGAAACGAAACAACTCGCGTGGGACAATTTCCCCCAAACGCCTTTGGACTGTACGATATGCACGGCAATGTCCGGGAGTGGTGCGCCGATACTTGGCACGATAACTATGACGGTGCGCCGACGGATGGCAGTGTCTGGATAGAAAATGGTAATGATAATCGTTCTCCTCTGCGGGGCGGTTCCTGGGGCTACAATCCTAATTACTGCCGTTCCGCGATTCGCTACGACTACTACTTCCGCCGCGTCAACCGCATCAACAATTACGGTTTTCGGGTGGTGTGCGGTGCTGGGAGGACTTTGTAGCAGAAAAGAATTTAAGAGCATGGTGTCAACAGACTTTTAAAAATTAGGTGGGCAATGCCCACCCTAATCTTAGGATGGCGGTTTGTAGGTAGAAGCAACGGATAATTCCTTTAATTGCTTCGCTGCCACTGTCGAAGGTGCAGAAGTGAGTAAACAACTAGCTTGCTGGGTTTTCGGGAAAGCAATCACATCGCGAATCGATTCTTCCCCCGCTAACAACATCACCAAGCGATCTAAACCGTAGGCGATGCCACCGTGGGGAGGGGTTCCGTATTCAAAAGCTTCTAACAAAAAGCCGAATTTATTATAGGCTTCCTCTGGGGATAGACCGATGGTAGCGAAGACTTTTTCCTGTACTTCCCGTTGATAGATCCGCAAACTGCCGCCACCGATTTCAATACCATTAAAAATCATATCGTAGGCTAGGGCGCGAGCCTGGGCTAGATCGTCTAAATCTTCGGGATTAGGGGCAGTAAAGGGGTGATGCAATGCTTCTAGGCGTTTTTCCTCGGCGTTGTATTCAAACATCGGGAAATCCGTCACCCAGAGGAGGTTGATTTTATCAGGATCAATTAATCCCAATTGTTCCCCTAAAACTAAGCGTAGGCGGGATAGGGATTTATTGACTGTATCGGTATCTCCTGCCCCAAATAACAGCAGATGCCCCGGTTTTGCGCCAGTCTTCTCGATTAAAGCCTGTTTTTGTGCCTCTGTCAGGTTATCTTTAATCGCACCGATGGTATCAAAATCGTAGTCTTCGCGCACGCGGATATAGGCAATTCCCTTCGCACCCGCATCGGTGGCTTCTTTGAATAAATCCCCACCCGGTTTGATTCTGACGTTAGAAATCGCCTCGTTACCGTTGGGAATCGGTAAAACTTTCACCGTTCCCCCACTAGCGATCGCACCTGAAAACACCTTAAATCCCGAATCGGCAAAAATCTCCGCCACATTGACCAATTCCAAGCCAAAACGGGTATCAGGGCGATCGACCCCATAGCGATCCATAGCCTCAGCATAGGTTAAACGGGGCAGGGGTAGGCTTATAGCGATATTTTTGACTTTTTTGAAGATATGAGCGATTAAAGCCTCATTGAGGGCTAAAATCTCGCTTAAGGAGAGAAAACTCATCTCCATATCCAACTGAGTAAATTCCGGTTGACGATCAGCGCGCAGATCTTCATCGCGGAAACAGCGAGCGATTTGATAGTAGCGATCCATTCCCGACACCATTAATAATTGCTTAAATAGTTGCGGTGATTGGGGTAAAGCGTACCATTGGCCAGGGTTGACCCTGGAAGGAACCAGATAATCCCGCGCCCCTTCGGGAGTCGATCGAGTTAAAATTGGTGTTTCCACTTCGATAAAATGCTGTTCATCTTCGAGAAAACGGCGCATTTCTTTGACAACTTGGTGACGTAGTTGTAAATTCTGACTCATACGCTCCCGGCGTAGGTCTAGATAGCGGTATCGCAAGCGCACATCTTCCCGGACCGATTCACTTTCGGAACTGGAGACGACAAAAGGCAGTTGTTTAGTAACCCCGTTGAGAATCTCGATGCTAGTGGCGTAAATTTCGATTTCTCCGGTGGCAATGCGCGGGTTAAGGGATTCGGGGGGCCGTTGACTGACTGTTCCCGTCACCTTGATGACATACTCGTTTCTGACGGTTTCAGCGATGGGATAGGAAGCGGGAGTTCGTTGGGGATCACTGACGATCTGGACAATACCACTGCGATCCCGTAGATCAATAAAAATAACGCCACCGTGATCGCGACGGCGATCGACCCAACCGAAGAGGGTGACACTTTTTTCAATTTCGATCGCGCTAAGGTCGCCACAGTAGTGAGTTCGCATAGTCTAACTAGAGAATTACTTATATTACGAATGTAGTATAGAAAGGATGTGGCCAGAAAAAAATCAGACGGCCTTGTTCATTATGCCGGTATTTTGTCGCTCTTGTCCCTTTGTTTAGAGTATTTTTATGGTCTCCTAAGTAGCTGGTTTTAATTAAATTGAAGATAGATTTTGGGTTCGATCCCCCCTGCCCCCCTTGATAAGGGGGGATCGGCACCCCCTTAATCCCTCCTGAATAAGAGGGCATCTGACAATTTTTAACACCTACCTACTTAGTCCTCAGCTATCGGCTTTTCGCAGATCGGCTATAATCAACAAGGCTCATCTAGCAGTTACCGATTTTCAACGATTAAAATCATGAATTCCTTAGAAAAAAAAATGGTGCAACTGTTAAGAGAACTCAGGGAAGATCACCATGTTTCAGGGGTAAAAGCGGAATTCGAGACGGAAGGAACCCGACTGACGGAAGCGATGCGGTTGAAAGAAATTAGTCTGAAAGCGGGGGTGGATTTTAATCTGAAAATTGCTGGTTGCGAAGCGGTCAGAGATATCTTTGATGCGGTTAATTTAGGAGTTGATCGCTTAATTGCTCCCATGGTAGAAACAGCCTACGCTTTACAAAAATATCTGCGGGCAGCTAGGAGGGTTTTAGCTGACCAAGGGGTGGAAGATGTGGAGTTATTGGTTAATATCGAAACGATTACTGCCTGTGATAATTTTCAGGAAATGTTGGCGATTCCAGAGATAAAATCTCTCCATGGTATCGTCATCGGACGGATGGATTTAGCCTGTTCTTTGGGATTAACCCGTCAGGATGTGAATAGCAAGCAAGTTTTGGATCTGGCTTTACCTTTGGCAAAAAAAGCTAAGGCTGCCGGTTTGACTGTTGCCATTGGGGGTGGGGTGTCACTGCATTCTTTCCCGTTTTTCAAAATGTTCTGCCAAGGACATTTTGACCGCTTCGAGACGCGCAAAGTTATCTTTGATTGTCCCCAAGCTTTGGATAATTTTGGTTTAGCTTTGCCCAAGGCGATCGAGTTTGAATTACTCTGGCTAGAGAATAAGAAAAATTATTATGGTGCTATTGTCCGTGAAGATGACCGGCGTTTAGAAATCTTGCATAATTTACTTTTTGGTTAAAGATACTGGTCCCTTGATTGATCGTGCAAAACCTAGACATATCCAATCAATCTGACAAATAAAAGGTAGGACTGGCTGAATAAATCTAAAAACCTTGTTGGATCAGATTTTTAGGCTTTTCTGAAATCCAAAAGTGCCAGGGATTGGAGTGAGCGCGGGGAAAATTCCGGGACTTTTTCCCTGAAAATTAGGTAATTGACCACCTGAAAATGGGTAAAACCCTACACCCCACCTGCCCCCCCGATGTCGGGGGGGTTGGGGGGGCCACACCCTGCCCCCAGGAAAAACTTTTTCAGCAGACCCTAACTAGGAAGCAATTTAACCCACTTTTGTGGTTTCTTTTTCGGTGGAATTTGCAGGTTTTTAGTTTGCGCTTGAGTTTTGTGCCTACAAGGCTATAATATTGATAGCACCTACTTTTGTCCTAAAAACCATCGCATTATCCACCAATCCCTTGGCGTTTAATCAGAGAAATCATCAATATTGATACAGAAATCTTACCAACAGTTTCGACAAGGCCAGAGTCTCTAAAGCACGAACTTCTGCACTATGCCAAGTATCTCATAGAAAACCACTCAAAGGAATATATGGAATGAATGCCTTTCTGTCACCATAAACTCCTTTGATAATAGAAAATACCTCAATAGCGGAGAAATCAATCAATGTTTGCCACCATAGAAGATAAACAAGCTCTTTCCCTCGAAGCATTTCTTGCCCTTCCAGAAACTAAGCCTGCTAGTGAATATTATCAGGGAATTGTCACTCAAAAACCTATGCCCAAAGGAAAACACAGCATCTTACAATTTGAGTTAGCCTCTGCCATTAATCAACAGACTAAACCTCAAAAATTAGCTTATGCTCTACCTGAATTACGTTGTACTTTTGCAGAACGTTCAATTGTGCCAGATATTGCGGTGATTCGTTGGCAGAATTTGCCAAGAGATCTAGATGGAGAAATGGCTGATCAATTTTTACGTTATCCCGATTGGATTATTGAAATTATGTCTCCCGAACAATCTGTTACCTTAGGGATGGAAAAGATTATTTTCTGTTTACAACAAGGAACAGAATTAGGTTGGTTGATTGATCCTTCAGCAAAGTCAGTCACCGTTTTTCAAACAGGATTACCGAAAGTACATATTGCAACCGCAGGAAATAATCAGCCTTTAGCGGTGATTAAAGGATTAGAAAGTTGGCTAATATCAGCAGTGGATATTTTTGCTTGGCTAAAGGTTTAATTTGTTCTATCAGCATCGTTTGGTTGATCAGGTTCTTCTCCCCTCTCCCATACAGTCTTAACCAGTAATTTAGATAGTTAACAGCTTACCCGCAGACTTTTCTCGCAGCATATCTGGTACATTTTGTCAAAAAAACTTTTTCGTTTTAACATAAGTACACATATTTTTGGCAAAAGATCTTTTTCGTCAAAGGAGCAATTGGCAAGTTTTTCCTGGTGACTAATTAGTAATCCTAGACGTGGTAAGGGTTTCAAGGTACAAGTTCTAAAAATGCACAGAGTAACCCAATTCTTAGATTTTAGCAGCAGGCTGTAACTATTGCAATCTCGTTGACAAATAGGAATTTTTCTCAATTATTTTTTAAGAAAAGTAAAGATTAAGGAATGTAAATTTAAATCTTCTCAAGTATATTGGGATTTTGATAAATTTTGCTTATATAAAGCAGCCCTTAGCATTCAGCTTCTGAGAGCAGTTATCTTATTGGTGAAGTACAAAGTTGTCGTTTTGGCAAGTCTCCGAGCAAGGAGACGATGCCAAATCCAGTTATAATTCATCTTTAGGAGAAACCCGATATTTTTGAGTGTAATTAGTCAATTTCCTTTTTATTATCAATCTAGCCAGGTCCTGACGGCTAATAGTTTTCTTTTTCCTCCGTCACCAGAGTAATACCTGTCCATTCTCCCTTCTCGTTATAAGAACGAATTAAGCGCTGTCTTTGAGTAGGAGAAAGTAACCAACCCACCTCTAAAACAAAAGGATGACCGGCAGTAATTTTCAGAGGTGTATTACAGGAAGAACCATCGGGTAGTAGCAGAATTTGCACTGGCAGCGGACTATTTTCAAACAACAATCTTTGTCCCTCAATCCGAGCGCTAGAAGTAATTTGATTATCGCCAAAAGTCAAAGTTTGCGAGAGATAATTATCCCCCTGACGCTCGATCGAGACATGGGTAGAATAGGCAGCAGAATTATAAAAATCCCGTCCCGTTGTCACCGCTTGTCCTCGCCATTGACCCAGTAATTGCTCCACCGTTAACATCGGTCTTTCTGGTGACTGAGAATCCACTAACTTTTCCCGAATTAAAGTCAAGCGATCGAACTCACAGCGTTCATTAAATAACTGTACCATTCTTAATCGTCTTTCTCCGGAGATTAACCCAAATTCTGCTCCGAATTGTGAGGAAAAACTACTAAAATATAAAGAACCTTGGCAAAAAGCCCCCGTCTGGCTAAATAGAATACCCTGATTGAGAGAACTATACTCTAAAATTAAATCTTCTGGCACTCGATCGCTGTAGAGACGGCGGACCAATTGACGAATCGATCGATTATTATTAATGCCTTGCAAAGATACCAAAGTCGGGGTATCTTCGATCAAATCGCCCTGGGGAGACAGACGGGTAAAAGAACCTTGCCATTGACCGAGATTTTTTAGTAAACATTCCCACTGGGAGAGCATAATAATTGAAGTAATTGGGGGAAATAGGACAAAATACATGGGAACAATTCGATTAATGCACGCCAAACTCCATCGAGTGCGCGTCAGCGAGGCTAACGTCGATTATGTCGGCAGTATCACTATCGATCGAGAATTGATCGAGCGGGTCGGTATTTTGCCCCTTGAAGAGGTGGATGTGGTCAATCTTAGCAATGGTAAGCGCTTTTCTACCTACGTTTTTCCCGGCCAAACCGGGGAAATTTGCCCCAACGGTGGGGCGGCTCTGCTCTGTCAACCCGGAGATATTTTGATTATCTATGCCTACGAACAACGTACAAGGCAAGAAGTTCTCGAAAAGGGTCATTTTGCCAAAGTTCTCGTCGCTGATGCCGAAAATCGCTGTCAGCAATTTTTTGAACAGAGCCTAATTCCCCGGGGTGATGGTCAGGGAGTGGAATTCTATAGCCAAGAATGCTGATTCTTGTCCTAAAATTTGTTAACTTTCCCGTCATAATAAGAATAAGTAATGTAAATTTTCTTAGAATCAGCCCCCATGCGTGTAATTCTCATGACCGGTAAAGGAGGCGTGGGTAAAACCTCCGTCGCCGCCGCTACAGGACTCCGCTGCGCCGAACTTGGCTATAAAACCCTAGTTCTCAGCACCGATCCCGCTCACTCTCTCGCTGACAGTTTCGATCTCGAATTAGGTCACGATCCTCGTTTGGTACGTCCCCATCTTTGGGGGGCAGAATTAGATGCACTAATGGAATTGGAAGGCAACTGGGGCGCAGTAAAACGTTACATTACTCAGGTATTGCAAGCTAGGGGTTTGGATGGAGTGCAAGCGGAAGAATTAGCGATTTTACCCGGAATGGATGAGATTTTCGGCTTAGTTCGCATGAAGCGCCATTACGATGAGGGTACTTATGATGTGTTGATTATCGATTCCGCACCTACGGGGACAGCTTTACGATTGCTGAGTTTGCCAGAGGTGGGCGGTTGGTACATGAGAAGATTTTACAAACCTTTACAGGGAATGTCGGTGGCATTGCGACCACTGGTGGAACCTTTTTTTCGACCGATCGCCGGTTTTTCCCTACCGGACAAGGAGGTTATGGATGCTCCCTACGAGTTTTATGAGCAGATCGAGGCTTTAGAAAAGGTTTTGACCGATAATACTCAAACCTCGGTACGTTTGGTGACAAACCCCGAAAAAATGGTGATTAAGGAGTCTTTACGCGCCCATGCCTACCTAAGTCTCTATAATGTTTCCACCGATTTGATTATTGCTAATCGGATTATTCCCGACAAAGTAACCGATCCTTTCTTTGCTCGTTGGAAAGAAAATCAACAGGGTTATAAACAGGAAATTTACGATAATTTTCATCCCTTACCGGTGAAGGAAGTTCCTCTCTACTCCGAAGAAATGTGTGGTTTACCCGCTTTGGAAAGACTGAAAGAAACTCTTTTTGCTGGGGAAGATCCGACTAAGGTTTATTACCAAGAAAACACAATTCGGGTAGTTCAACAGGAAAATAACTACAGTCTGGAATTATATTTACCCGGCATACCCAAGGAACAAATACAGCTAAATAAAACTGGAGACGAGTTAAATATTCGCATCGGTAATCACCGTCGCAATTTAGTCTTACCCCAAGCTTTGGCAGCCCTGAAACCTTCCGGAGCAAAAATGGAAGATGATTACCTGAAAATCTCTTTTAGCAACGTGGTGAAAGTGTGATTTTCCTAGATTGGGTGGGAAGCTTTTCAGTGTTGCCAAAGGCACGGCGTAGCCGTCCAGTAATCAGTAATCAGTAATCAGTGAACTGAAAATAACACTAAATCCGTTGAGTATAAGCTACATATCAGGACAGGCAAAAGGCAAGAGGCAAAAGGCAACAGGAGGAATAAATAATCAGTCTTTAATAACCGGATTTGGTATAACATCTGATAACTGATAAGTAGGTAGGCGTTAAAAATTATCAGACACCCCCCTTATCAAGGGTAGGGTTGATTCATGAATCAACCCTACCTTATCAAGGAGGGCAGGGGGGATCGAACCTAAAATCCATTTTTAATTTAATTATAACCAGCTACTTAAGCTGTACTGAATTTAAACTGCGTAGGGAAAATTTTAGTACAAATGCTCAAAAATCCTCTCCCTGCTCCCTGCTCCGATGCAGTCTTAACGAGTAATTTAGATAGGGTTTACTGATGATTTTCCCAGAAAAATCAAGAGAGTCATATTTTTTCTAACCATGCCAGGACACTTTCAACATCAGCCACTTTTTCTCCTTCAGGTACAGGTGGACGTTGTACCATGACCACAGTTATTCCCAACTCTCTGGCGGCGATAATTTTGGCGTAAGTGGCATCACCGCCGCTATTTTTACTCACGATCGCCCCAATCTTATATTCTTGTAAAAGAGAGCGCTCTGACTGTAAGGAAAAAGGCCCCCGTTCCAACAATAATTTTCCAATCGGTACGATGGCATCCGGTTCCGGAGGGTCGATCATCCGCATCAAAAACCAGATATTTTTTAGATGTGCATAACTGGCCAGTTCTTGCCGACCAATAGTGAGGAATATCCGCGGCGCTAACCCCGATAAAATATTCGCTGCCGCTTGATTGTTTTCTACTTCAATCCAATTATCTCCAGATACTTTTTCCCAAGCTGGACGACTTAAGATTAATCGAGGAATATCACAATCCGAGGCGGCTTGAGCGGCATTAAAGGAAATTTGTGCGGCAAAGGGATGGGTGGCATCAATTAAACAATCAATGCCTTCTTGGCGCAGATAATTGGCTAACCCGGTGGCACCACCAAACCCCCCCCGGCGAGAAGGAGTTGTGAGAGTAATCGGTTCTCTCGTGCGACCGGCAAAGGAAGCGATGGCATCTATACCCGGAATTGTCGCAATTTTAGCCGCTAATGCCGCCGCTTCCCCCGTTCCCCCTAAAATCAGCACTCTTTTATTTTTAGTCATCCAGCAATCGTCAAAAGGTTAACTAATTTTCCATCTTCCTATCTTCCCTTGCAAAGGAAGGAGATTTTGGGGGTTACACAAGAGCTAGAACCTCTGGAAATGCGTTACAAGGGAGATCCTTGCAACGAGGTAATCTAAACATATTGACTTTCGCTGTATAATCCAAATACAGTCTATCAACTCTCTACTTGCGCTTAGAAATTAGTTAAGCGGAAACAGTGATCTTGATCGTAGACGGAAAAAACGAAAATAGCGATGATAAAGCTAACAATTAAGTTTTAGACTATGTTTAGCCTACAAAATAGACGAGATACGAGAATTCCTGTTAAAATAGAAATAGCAGGGGCGGAATTTAGAAAAAGCATTGGTTGGACAACGGTAGGATATACAATGGGATCCCTGTTAGCTGGGCCAATAGGCGGTGTCATTGGGGGATTAACGCAGGGAAACGGACAAAACGTTAAATGTACGGTTTATTTTGAAGATGGCAGCGAGAAAACCATCACTTGCAAGGATAAAAACCTACAATTTGAGCTTTTTGTCTGGACTTGGAGAATAGAACATTGCAAGTCAGAACAGGATTATGTTGATTTTGGACTCGACTTTAACACTCTTGAGCGAGGGAAAATAGTTAAAACTGATAGAGTTGGGGAAGTTTTAAATTTTGACCCCGAAAACAAAAGCTTAAAAGAGCTTTGGGGTGGTATGCACCTTTATCTGGCACTGCACAAATTATTTAAGTTAGAAATTGAGCGATATTTCTGGGAACAAAGAAAAGAACGGGTATTGCTAGAAACCGATACGGGCGGGTTAAAAATACCGCCTAAGTTCGATTTAATAAGTTTTTGTATTTATGGATTTGTTCTCTTTGTTATAGCAAGCGCAATTATGCAGAACTGCACAAAACAGCCAGAGAGCCAACCAAACTATCTTCCGACTGAAAGCGAGAGCCGCTAATGCTTGACGAAATCAACGCCACTTTAAAACGGGTAAAAATTTAAGTTAGAGACGATCGCCGATCTTAATGAGACAAGTGAGCGTCTCCCTCCCTTCCCCGATGGGTTACACTGCCTCTTGCCTATCCCAACCAAGAAATTAATTTTGTCCTATCACCTAATAGTGACGTGGAGTATAAACCCACTGTTTTGTTTTACCCTGCTCAATCAGGCGAGTTTTACTCGATCCGATCAAAATTATAGTCCGCATATCCGCATCGTTAATAGTCATATCCTCTAGGAATTTCACCGTCACTGTTTCCCCTTTTCGCCCTAAATTACGCGCTAATACCACAGGAGTTTGCGGCGAGCGCCATTGTAATAAAATCTCTTTTGCCTTCTCCAATTGCCAAGTGCGCTCTTGAGACACAGGATTATAAAATGCGATCGCTAAATCTGCCCGGGCTGCTAACTCAATGCGCTGAGAAATCACCTGCCAAGACTTGAGAATATCCGATAGGGAAATCGCACAAAAATCATGGCCTAAAGGTGCGCCAACCCTGGCGGCCGCCGCCTGCATGGCCGAAATCCCCGGACAGACCTGAATGGCGATCTGCTGCCATGCCGGTTTGGCTTTTTTTTCTAATACCTCAAACACGGCCGCGGCCATGGCATAAATGCCCGGATCTCCGGAAGAAACTAAGACAACCGATCGCCCCTTAGCCGCTAAATCTAGAGCCATTTCCGCGCGATCGAGTTCCACCCGATTATCCGATTCATGGCGGACAATTTCTGGTTTTCTCAGGTATTCTACCAAATCCAAATAAGTTTTATAACCCACCCAATCCGTGGCTTTTTCCAATACTTCTCGAACCTCCGGCGACATCCAATTTAGGGACCCAGGACCGGTTCCAACTATGGCTAATTTACCTTGACTTTCCTGGGCCAAATCCCCCGGTAGTAAACCATATTTTTCCTTAATTTGCTGGCTTTCCTCCCACAGATAAACTAAACAGGTATTGCTAGGTTTTGCTAAGTTTAAGTTATTTTTATCAATAATCTCAATGCTCAGTTTTGCTGCTGATGAAATCGGTAAATTACTATTTTTTAACCAGTCCGCTTCACCGATTAATTTTACTTTTTCACCTGCCAATAAATCGGACAGAAACTTCTTAGCATCATCGGGATTAACTAACTGATAACCGGGTGGTGGCGATAATAAAGTAGTTTTAAATCTAATATCACCAGTGGTGGTAATTGCGGGGGAAATTTGCAAAACCGAGGCAATTTGACGAGCGAGATCGTTAACCCCTTGTAAACCCCCCAACAAAGGCACTACAGCGCTGCCATCTTCTGCGATCGCTAATACAGGCGGTTCTTGCCATTTATTAGTTAATAAAGGTGCTACAGTGCGAATTAAAATACCCGCCGCACAAATGCCAATAATTGGCGTTCCCGTCTGGAAAAATTCTCGCACCGTTTCGCCAAAATTACTATAGGTAAAATCCGCCGAATGGGTACGATTTATTAACCCATAAACCACTGCTTCCGGTAGGGCTATTTGCACTTGACGAGCCACGGGGATACTGGTTTCTCCTAAAATTAGAATAGCTGGAGGTTTCATTTAGCTTCTCCCGACTGCGCTGCGGTTAACTTTTGGATAAATTCTTGATGTTCTGCTGAGTTAATTCCAGCCTTTAAGATGTCCAACACCCGTGACATATTGCCGTTGAGCATGGCAGATTCGACAAGCTCACTGCCAGCTGAAATATCTAACCACAAACCCGGAAATAAGTAGTCGTGCAAAATTAATTTCCTAGTGAAGATAGGCAAAAGGCAAGAGGCAAAAGGCAAGAGGGGGTTAGATATGTGTAATTAATTTTGCTTAGGTACTTACTAGAGAGCAAATCACCCCTTCTTGGTTGGGTAACGTAGCTTGACGGTGGGAGTATGTCAAAGCCTGAGAATTTAGGGATTTAGCCAGAGAAGAAGTCATGGTGGCAGTCTTTGGGAACAAAACAGCATTGATTTCATTATAGATTGATTTAATTTTTAATTGTCTCTATAGAGTTATTGGGGTTTAGTTTTACTAGGAATCAGAATTAATGACCAGTAGGTGACAGCCTCTGGCTCGATTTCGGTAATCGGAATAATTTGCTGATTGGGTAAGGTTGCTCGTTCGATGTAGAGGGCGCGTTCTAATAATCCTAATTCATCGAGAATATCGCGAACTTTAGCGAAATGTCTGCCTAATTTAATAATGGCTGCTGCATCAATAAATGCTAGGCGATCCCGCAATATTTCCGCCTCTAAAGTAGCGGGCATGATACTAAATACGTCATTTCGATAAGTGATAGGTACACCCAGCATTGCTGCACTTGCCATCACTGAAGAAATACCCGGCACGACTTCAATGGAAAAGCGATCGCACAAGCGATTAAAGATATACATAAATGTGCCATACAACATCGGATCGCCCACACATAGCACCGCCACATCTCGACCTAAGTTTAACTGTTCGGCGATATTTTCGGCGGCAATATCATAATGAGGTTGAGAACTGCGCTCGACACTAAAAGGTAAGGGCATGGGAATTTCTATCTGCTCGGGACGGATAAAATCCGACACAATTGCCCGTGCCAAAACTTTGCCACTTTCTAAGGTAGGATAGGCAATTACCGGAACAGTTGTGAGAATCCGGTGTGCTTTTAGCGTCAACAATTCGGGATCACCAGGCCCGATTCCTAATCCATAAAGTTTGCCTAATTTATTCATAATTCGTTCTCTTTTGCTAGGGCATTGACTGCTGCTGCCGCGATTGCGCTGCCTCCCCTACGTCCGTGCAGGGTAATAAATGGCACACCACGACTATTAGTTGCTAATTCTATTTTCGACTCTGCCGCTCCCACAAATCCCACGGGAAAGCCTAAAATCAAAGCTGGTTTAGCTACATTTTGATCGAGCAATTCTAGCAGGCGAAAAAGTGCGGTTGGTGCATTACCAATAGCTACCACTGCTCCAGCTAAATGAGGTCGCCAAAGTTCTAAAGCGGCAGCGGATCGGGTATTATTAATTTGTCGTGCTAACTCGGTCACTTCTGGATGATTGAGGGTACAAATAATCGGATTATCTTTAGGTAAACGGGCTTTGGTAATGCCATTAGCGACCATTTGAGAATCACAAAGAATTGCTGCACCCCCAGCGAGGGCATTTCGTCCGATTTTAACCGCGTCTGGTGATGCTTCTAAATCTTTTGTTATGTCTGTCATCCCGCAGGAATGAATTAGACGAACCGCCACAGGAGCTAAATCATCGGGGAGATTTTCCCAGTTAGTTTCAGCCCGAATAATAGCAAAAGATTTGCGGTAAATTTCCTCACCATTCTTAATGTATTCCATTCTATTTATCTAAATTTTTCGATTTTTGGGAGCTTAAAATTTGGGCTATGAGGGGGGGAATCTTGGTAAATTCTCCCTCAAATATGGGTGTTTCTAAGAACTTTTGACTATCACCCACATAGACTTGATAAGCTTCTAGTATTTGGCCATTTTCCTCGATGGTAGTTCCTAAAAGGGTAATTTCGGCCGGACTCGGTTGAGCGCAGCATTTAGCACAACCTGTCAAATGAATATTAACAGGAGAATTGCAGGTTAAGCGTTCCTTCAAATAATCTGCTAGGAGAGAAGCATGAATTTGAGTTGCAGTGGCCGCCGCCCCACAGCCCGGTTTACCGCTACAGGCAACCATCCCCGCATCCCATCCAAGAGAAGCGGATAATCCCAAGAATGCCAGTTTTGGCAACAATTCTGACACTTTTTCATCGGGAATATCGGGTAATATAACAGTCTGCCAAGGGGTTAATCGTAACTGACCACTGCCAAAAGTTTCTGATAGTGCCGCTAATCCCCATAGTTGATTAGCCGTCAATTGTCCTAATCTTAATGATAGACCAATATAAGATAATCCGGGTTGCTTTTGAGGATGAATTCCCAGATGAAAATAGGGTTGAGTAGAATGGGCAGCTTGCCGGTATTCTTGCCGGTGTATTATTCCAGTAGAAGTCCGATTTAATTGAGAGTTAACTTGTTCGAGATATTTGGCCAATCCCCAATCTTTGAGCAGGTGTTTCATCCGCGGTTTTTTCCCCTTGATATTGGGGGTTTGTTGAACATAATCGACATAAACCTTTACTAAAGCTTTGACCACAGCTAAACAGTTTTCTGGGTCAATTAATAAGTCCGTGTCATAGAATTGTTTATCTCCTGCGAGGGCTAATCGAAAGCAAACAATAGAAGTTAAATTTGTCGGATTATTGACGGTAATTGCCGATAGCTGAATCTCATTATAGCGGTGTTGCCAGGCCATAGTTGAACCAGTGCCAATTCCCACTGCACCACCGCCATCGATCCCGATACTAAATTTAGGACTTAGTTGGGCAATTGATGGATAATTTTGGATAAAATTATCTAATTCTTGGACTAATGGACGAGTATCGATCGATTCTTGACAGTCAATTCCAGCCGTGGGACTGGACATGATATTACGCAAATGATCGATACTGGGATTATGGGCAGCTAACCCTAATTTTTGCAGGGTTTGAAATTCTTCTAAACTGGGGGATTTTTGCAGTCCGCGAATTTGCAGATTTGCCCGATTGGTAACTTGTATTGTCGTCTGCCATTGTTCGAGCCAAGTGGCGATCGCTTTTCCCTGTGAAGAATTGAGCCATCCACCGGGGGTGCGGAGACGAATTAAAAACCCATCCTGGGCAGCAGTTCCATAAAACAAACCGGGACAAGCATTTGCTTCAACTAACCAATTCACCTTTGTGTGTTCTCCATGCGACGCAGAGAAGTAGTTAGAAAATTAGTTGTCTATCTACCGATTAAAAACTTGTAATTGGCATTCTGACTCGCAAGGAAAAAGGTAAAATACACTCAAGAGTGTTTTCTTTTTACTTGATTACAGCTGCGGCACAGTACCAGAATCGCACCGGATTTTCCCAAAGACAAGTTTAAGGATTATACCACAGTTTGAGTTTTTTAGACATGGCGGATCGCAATTGTAAGTCGAAATGGCTATCGATCATAGGAATTGGCGAAGATGGCTTAGAAGGGTTAAGTTCGGTGGGGCGAAGTCTGCTTTCTTTAGCATCAGTTATTGTCGGTGGTGAACGTCATCTGGCAATGTTACCCCCAGAGGATCAACGGCAAAAACTGCTCTGGACTTCTCCCATCCAAGACTCTGTTAACGAGATTATCCGCCTTCGTGGTCAATCCGTCTGTGTTTTGGCCAGTGGTGATCCCATGTGCTACGGAATTGGTGTCACCCTCACCCGTCAGATTCCCCTTGAGGAAATGACGATTATTCCCTCTCCTTCTGCCTTCAGTCTTGCCTGTAGTCGTTTGGGTTGGCCTCTGAGTGAAGTGGAAACTTTGAGTTTGTGCGGTCGCCCTCCGGCTTGGTTGAATGGGGTGCTTTATCCCGGCGCTAAACTGCTGGTACTGAGTGCCGATGCCCAGACTCCTGCGATCGCTGCTCGGCTGCTCAGGGAGGGAGGTTTTGGCGAAAGTCGCATCACGGTTTTAGAACATCTAGGGGGAACCCTAGAACGCCACATTCAAGGCATCGCCAACGATTGGGAGTTTACAGATCTGGCGGATCTAAATGTCATCGCCATTAGCTGCATCTCCTCCCATCCCCCCACCCGGGCGCCGCGCCTTCCAGGACTGCCGGATTCTGCCTACCATCATGACGGACAGTTGACAAAAAGAGAAGTTCGTGCTATCACTCTGAGTAGATTGGCTCCTCTACCCGGACAATTGCTCTGGGATGTGGGGGCGGGTTGTGGTTCCATTGCCATTGAGTGGCTGCGTAGCGATCGCCGTTGCCAGGGGATTGCGATCGAACATCATCCCACCAGATTACAATACATTGCCGATAATGCCGCCGCCCTGGGAACGCCCCATCTGCAAATCGTCGCCGGAATCGCACCGAGCGCCCTGGAAGATTTACCGCAACCAGACGCTATTTTTATCGGTGGCGGTATCACCACACCGCACCTATTGGAAACCTGTTGGTTAGCCCTGCGTCCCGGGGGTCGTCTTGTTGCCAACACTGTTACAATTGAAAGCGAATTAGTCCTCTTGCAATGGCATAGTAAATTAGGAGGGGAACTGCTGCGAATTGGCATTGAAAAAGCCGAACCAGTCGGCAAGTTTTTAGGTTGGAAAGCAATGGCCCCCGTAACCCAGTGGACTGTTCTGAAACCGAGATTGTAAATCCTTGATTTTGTCCTCGATCTCTCTTGTAAAAGTTGTAGATAGAACTTTTTGCTCTAATTCCTCTTCTTCTGGGCTTTGTCGATAGACTAAACCGCCACTCATCTTCTTGTCCTAATTCCAGTTGATAGTCTTATTATAATTATAGTTACCAAAATTAGACAAAAATTTTCTAGGAACCAACGAAATTTTCAATCGTTATCATCAAAAAAATTCAATCTTTATTGTCCAATGCACAAGTTATACTAAATCCGTTGAGTATATGCTACATATCAAGACAGGCAAAAGGCAATAGGCAATAGGCAATAGGCAATAGGCAAAAGGGAGAATAAATAATCATTCTTTAATAACCGGATTTAGTATTATCTTATTTGTCAATATTTTTGTCATAATTGCTACATAATACAAATGCTCGCTATAATAGAATTAAGTTGTTGACATTTTCTAGTTTTCACTTTTTACTTAGTCTCATGGTTTCGCAACTAGATAAAACTAACGTCACTGAAATTATCTACCCCGATAGCGATGGTCAACCCATGGCGGATAATACCCTGCAATTTCGTTGGATTACGACAATTAAAACTAATTTAGACTGGCTATTTCGCCAGCAGTCTGATGTCTTTGTTGCGGGTGATTTACTCTGGTATCCTGTGGAAAATGATAATAAACTGCGTCAAGCACCGGATATCATGGTGGTTTTTGGGAGACCAAAAGGGGAAAGGGGTTCCTATCGACAATGGCTCGAAAATAATATTAGTCCCCAGGTGGTTTTTGAAATCATCTCTCCGG
Organism: Microcystis wesenbergii NRERC-220; assembly: GCF_032027425.1. Taxonomy (NCBI): domain Bacteria; kingdom Bacillati; phylum Cyanobacteriota; class Cyanophyceae; order Chroococcales; family Microcystaceae; genus Microcystis; species Microcystis wesenbergii. The sequence continues at coordinate 61,820 of NZ_JAVSJA010000001.1, forward strand.
GTAACACCCTCACGGAAATGGCCAAAAAACAGCTATTTTATCAGCGTTATGGGGTCGAGGAATATTATCTTTATGATCCCCATAAAAACGATGCCAGTGCTTGGATAAGAGGCGAAAATCAGCTAGAAATTCTAGAAACTCTCGATAATTGGGTTAGTCCCCGTTTAGGAATACGTTTTCAGTTAGGAGAACCGGAAATGTTGCTTTTTTATCCCGATGGACAAGCTTTCACTAGCTATAATCAGGAAAAACAACGAGCGGAAAGATTAGCCCATAAACTGCGGGAATTAGGCCTTAATCCTGACGAAATCTAAGTTTATCTCTTAATCGCAGTTTACAGTTAATCTTTGTTAAGAGACAAGTAAAAAATAGCCATAGTGGGCTATATGTATTTTCAGTATGATGAAGTTAGTTGGCTTAGTACAAAAAAAGGTGGGCAAGTCCCACCTTTATCACTAAACTATTGTCCTTGCTCCACTGCTGCCACCATCAATAAAGTTTTGAGGACAGAATCAGGATTAAGACTGATAGAATCGATGCCTAATTCCACTAAAAATTGAGCAAATTCGGGGTAATCACTGGGGGCTTGACCACAGATACCGATTTTGCGATTATGGGCTTTAGCGGTTTCAATGGCCATTTTCACCATGCGTTTAACTCCCTCATTCCGTTCATCAAAAAGATGGGCAACTAGGGCAGAATCCCGATCTAATCCTAAGGTTAATTGGGTCAAATCATTAGAACCGATCGAAAATCCGTCAAACACCTGAGCAAATTGGTCGGCAAGAATTACATTACTTGGTAACTCACACATCACATAAACTTGCAAACCATTAACCCCGCGTTCGAGACCATTTTTCGCCATTTCTTCGAGGACTCTCATCCCTTCTTCGGGGGTACGACAGAAAGGAATCATCGGAATCACATTAGTTAATCCCATTTCTTCCCGTACCATTTTCAGCGCCCGACATTCCAAAGCGAAAGCCTCGCGATAATTAGGATCAGTATAACGGGAAGCGCCGCGCCAACCGATCATCGGGTTTTCTTCCTTGGGTTCAAAGGGTTTGCCACCCAATAAATTAGCGTATTCATTGGATTTAAAATCGGACATCCGCACAATTACATCTTTGGGGTAGAATGCGGCTGCAATCATGGCAATTCCCCGGGCCAATTTATCGACGAAAAATTGGGGTTTATCCTCGTAGTGTTTGGTTAATTCGGCGATTTGGTCTTTTACGTCTCCTTCTTCCAATTCGTGGAATTTCAGCAAGGCGCTGGGGTGGGCCTGAATATGGTTAGCGATAATGAATTCTAGACGCGCTAAACCGACACCTTGGGCAGGAATATCGGCAAAAGCGAAGGCTTTTTCGGGATTACCGATATTCATGAGGATTTTTGTCCGAGTTTGGGGCAAATTGTCCAGGGGAGTTTCAATAATTTCAAAGGGTAGCAATCCGAGGTAAACTTTCCCTTCATCCCCCTCCGCACAGCAAACGGTGACTTCCTGACCGGTTTTAATCGTTTCCGTGGCATTATTGCAACCCACGATCGCCGGAATGCCCATTTCTCGCGCGATAATAGCGGCATGACAAGTACGACCACCCTGATTAGTAACGATCGCGCTTGCTTGTTTCATAATCGGTTCCCAGTCGGGATCCGTGCGATTGGTGACGAGAACTTCTCCCGGTTTAAAGTTGTTGATTTTATCTACACTGAGGATGACTCTGGCTTTTCCTTGACCGATTGCCGCACCTACACTCCGTCCCACCGCTAAAACTTGACTTCTTTCTTTAATTTCGTAGGATTTAAGGATATTAGCTGCTTTTTGCGATTGTACGGTTTCTGGACGCGCCTGAACGATAAAGAGTTCTCCCGTGATCCCATCTTTTGCCCATTCGATGTCCATGGGGGTGTAGGTTCCGCGCACTTGCGAGTAATGTTCCTCGATTTGGGTCGTCCAACGGGCTAAAGTGAGGATTTCTTGGTCACTAATGCAGAATTGATCCTGTTCTAGCTTGTTAACTCGGATATTCTTGGTTAGACGCGATCCTCCATCATCGTAGATCATCTTGATGGCTTTACTGCCGAGGCGTTTGTCGAGGATGGGTTTGTAACCGTTTTTAAGAGTGGGTTTAAAAACCAGATATTCGTCGGGGTTAACGGCTCCTTGCACGACATTTTCCCCTAAACCGTAGGCTGCGGTGATTAAAGTGGCATTTTTGAACCCTGTTTCCGTATCGATGGAAAACATCACCCCAGAGGTGGCTAGATCTGAACGCACCATTTTTTGGACACCGACGGAAAGGGCGACGGCAAAGTGATCGAAGCCGTTATGATGACGGTAGGAAATAGCGCGATCGGTGAATAAAGAGGCAAAACATTTATGGCAAGCTTCTAAAACTCCCCTTACCCCTTGCACGTTGAGATAGGTTTCCTGTTGTCCGGCAAAACTCGCTTCTGGTAAGTCTTCGGCGGTGGCGCTTGAGCGAACGGCCACATCTATGGAATGATAGAGATCATCGCCATAACGTTCACAGAGTCGGCGATAGGCAATAGCGATCGCATGACTTAAATCATCGGGGAACGGTGTATTGAGGATTAATGTGCGTGCTTGTTTACCTTTTTCTTGCAAGTTCTGCACATCATTTTCGTCTAAATCTTGGAAAATTTGTCTTAATTGTGCGTCTAGTCCGGCTTTTTCGACAAAGTGACGGTAAGCGTAAGCGGTGGTGGCGAATCCTGTGGGGACATTAATCCCTTTCGGGGTTAATTGTTGGATCATTTCGCCTAAGGAGGAGTTTTTCCCACCGACTAATCCCACGTCTTTGCTGTCTACTTCTTCAAACCACAGAATTAATGCTTGTTCTCTAGAGGTTCTCGCAACATCTTGTAGTAGCATCATAAGTATTTTTACCTCTGTACTTTATACTTTCAGTTTAGCGAGATACCATCTTCAAAAACCCTTGAGTTTGATATTTATTTACAAAACTATATAATAGCAAACTCAGCCACGATCACCCTATCTCTAAAGGGTTTAATTGTCTAGCTACTTAACACAAAAATTAATAAACTAATCAGGAGTCTCAACAGTAACTTTCCTCAATGATAGCCTTAGTTATCTCAAAATAGTTACAGCAGTTATCTCAATGGTGAGATAGGAAGTTTTCGTTTTGGGGAGTCGGTCGTCAGCAGTCAGGAGTCAATACCAAATTAGGTTATACTTTTTTTTACGAGAAGGGCTGTAATTTAGCAATACGTCACCTTCAGTTTTAGGCACTTTCAAGGTCTGATAATAGTTCTTCTTCTGTCAAGTCAATCATCCCTACGCCAAAATCGGTCAATCTCAATAAAAAATTAACCCTATCCACTCCTAATAAATTGGCAGCCATACCGGACGAAATACGTTTCATCTCAAAGAGTTTTACTACCATAGCCCAGGTTGCTTCTCTCTCGAATTCCTCGCGCATTTTTTGAAGAAAGTCGGGTAAATTTTCAGGATAATTTATGGTGAGTTGTAAAGTCATATCTCCTGCTATATTTATCTCATTTTTTTAGGTTGGATTTCACCTAGTTTAGCTCAATCCAACCTAGATTTATTTAGGGTTTGCTGAAAAAGCTTTTCCTGGGGGCAGGGTGTGGGGTGTGGGGTGTGGGGTGTGGGGTGTGGGGTTTTACCCATTTTCAGGGGGTCAATTACCTAATTTTCAGGGAAAAAGTACCTGAATTTTCCCCCCAATCACTCCAAAGGTCGGCACTTTTTGAGGGAAAACAAGTCTAAAAACCCTATCCAACAAGGTTTTTAGATTTATTCAGCAAACCCTATTTATAGTTGTGTAATGGTGACATCAACAGTTTTAACCGTAGTTCCCAAACTGGATAAAGGAGGTTGAATTTCCTGTTCATTACCCACTACTAGAGTCACAATTTGATTCGGTTGTAGATATTGTTGGGCCACTCGTTGAATATCGGCAATTGTCACCCCTTTTACCGCTTGTTGATAACGGAAGATAAAATCTTGGGGATAACCATAGTATTCATAGGTCATCAATCGCGATAAATTTTGAGCAGGTTTCTCAAACTTAAAAACAAAAGAATTGAGAATAGCATTTTTAGCATCTGCCAATTCTTTTGCGGTTATGGGTTGATTGCGAAGGCGCTCGATTTCGCCTAAAATTGCCTTAATAAAAGGTACGGTAGCATCGGTGCGAGTTTGACCTCCAGCAATAAATAAACCGGGATAATCATAACGACTATTCCAGACACCATAGACAGAATAAGCTAATCCTTGACGGGAACGCACTTCATTAAATAAACGACCACCAAAACCGCTTAAAATCTCATTTAATACCGTTAAAGCCGGATAGTCAGGACTATCCAAACGACCACCAAGATGACCTAATAAAACCGTACTCTGGGTTAATTGGGGTTGATTGACGACAAAGACACCTTGAAGATTTTTTTGAGTTGCCGAAGGGGTGACAATTTTAGTGGCAGTGGCGGGATTTTTCCAATCGCTAAAAGTCTTATTGATTAATGCTTTCATCGACGGAGAATCAAAATCACCGACAATTCCTAAAATTATTTGGTCGGGACGGACATAGGTACGATAAAAATCGATTAAATCCTGACGGTCAATATTAGCTAAAGTGCTATATTCTACAGTACGAGCGTAGGGGCTATTATCACCATAGACTAGCTTTTTAAACTCCCGACTAGCAATATCATCGGGATCATCATTACGTCGGGCAATTGCTCCTTTTTCCTGAACTTTGGCTAATTCCACCCTCTGATTTTCAAAAGCTGGGGAACGCAAAACCTCGGCAAAGAGATTAAAAACTGCTTCTAAATCTTCACTAAGAGCGCTAAAATTAGCAGTTCCAGCGTTAAGATCGATCGAGGTTTCTACTAGGGCTGCTCTTTGTTCTAATAATTGATTTAAGACATTAGAAGGATGTTTTTCCGTGCCACCACTACGCAGCACGGTTCCAGTAATATCGGCTAATCCAACTTTTTCCCCCGGTTCTAATCTTCCTCCCGTCCGAATCATCGCCGTACCACTCACTAAAGGTAAGCTCCGATCCTCCATTAAATAAACCACCATACCATTATCTAGTTGATAACGTTCGTATTCGGGAACTGTAACTTCAGGAAGGGGAGGAAAAGTTAAATCGGTAAAATGTCGCGGGGTTTGGGCAATTGCTGGGGAACGAAAAGCGAGGACACCTATCAGGGTGATCAGGATTAAACCTAGCCATTGTAAGCGTTTTTTCATGATTTGAGTCAAAATTATCGGAAGAAATAGATAAGAGGGAGCAAAAAGCAAACTTTGCCGCTTTTTACTTTGGTAAAATTCGGCCAATAGTGCGATTTTCGGTGGTAAAAGTCTCTTTAGCCACCCGTTGAATATCGGCTGCGGTGACAGCATTATAAGCATCTAATTGGGCGAATAAATTACGCCAATCGCCGGTTTTTACCTCGTATTCAATCAAGGATCGCGCCATGCCCATGTTAGAATCAAGACCTCTTAATAGGGCTGCCCGTAATTGATTTTTAACCCGTTCTAATTCCTGTTCCGAAACCGGTTCATTTTTCAATCTTTCCAATTCCCAATTCAAACCCTGCGCTACTTCCTCCACACTGACATTAGGAGCGGTAAGAGCATAGAATAACAGCAAATTCGGGTATTTATCTCCCGGAAAGCCGTTAAATCCCTGGGCAGCGAGGGCAAGTTGTTTGTCCTCCACTAAAGCTTTATACAGTCGCGAGGTTCTTCCTTCACTCATTAAAGTGGCGATAACCTCGTAAACCGCATGATCGGGATGATTGAGGGCGGGACGATGGTATCCTTCTAAATACCAAGGCTGCGAGGCTAATTTTAGGGTAATTTCCTTTGTTTTGGTTTGGTTCGGTTCCACTACTTTCACCTGGGGAGGTTTCGGTTTAGCGGGAAAACGACCAAAATAAACCTTAGCTAACTGTTTGACCTGTTCTGGGTCCACATCTCCGGCGATAGCTATGGTTAAATTACTGGCAGGATAAAATTTATCGAAAAAGTTTTGGATATCTGAGGGTTCCAGATTGCGAATATCTCGATCGTAGCCGATGACGGGACGTTTGTAGGGATGGACAGTATAAGCTTGATCGAGAAAAGCTTCGATTAATAAACCCAAGGGGCTATTATCCGTCCGCATCCTTCTTTCTTCCAGAATTACGTCTTTTTCTTTGTAAAATTCCCGTTGGAATACCGGTTCTAAAAATCGTTCCGATTCCAAAGACATCCATAATTCCAATTTATTCGACGGGAAACTGTAAAAATAGCTAGTTGCATCGCTGGAAGTGGTGGCATTTAAACCGACTCCTCCCTGAGTTTCGACGATTTGCCCGTATTCGTTGCGTTGGACGAATTTCTCGGACTCTGCCTTAGTTTTTTGAAATTCTTCCGTTAATTTAGCCACTTCTGCGCTTTTACCCGCTTTTTTGGCCGCTTGCAGTTCTTTGTCTATAGCTTCAAGGCGATCGAGGACTTTTTTCTCGCTAAGATAATCGGTAGTACCGATGGTTTTTGTGCCTTTAAAGGCTAAATGTTCCAAAAAGTGGGCAACTCCTGTTTTACCGTCCGGTTCATCGGCACCTCCCACATCTGCATAGGTGACAAAGGAAATAACCGGGGCATCGCGATTTTCTAGGATAATGAATTTTAGTCCGTTATCGAGGCGAAATTCGGTAATTTTTTGTTGAAATTGCTTAAGGTAGGGGGTAATCGATTGCACATCGGCTGATTGCTCTTTCGCTTGGGCAAGAAGGGGGGAGAAACTCCCAAAACCCCAAAACACAAGGAAAGCGACCAAAAAGCCGGTGAAAGCCCGATAATAGGGGTTATTTTTAATGATCATAGATAGTTTTATCAGGTATCGTGGGAGCGAGAGATCGATCGCTATGTTCGATCTTAGCAGTCGATTGTTAGGAGAGGGGAGTGAGAGGCCATCTCCCTGCTCCCCGCTCCCTTGCCAGCTTGGGGGAAAACTCCGTTAGAATACGGAAAGCCGTTTACAAAACGATACAAAATCATGACCGTTGCTTACCCTCGTAAATTCAAGAAGACGATGAGCGCTCGCGACATCATGAAGCGTGTCATTAGCGATCGCGAAATTCATCTTGTCACCCTCAACCGTTACCGCTACAACGAACAACGTAGCTGTAAAGACCTGACCGAACTGATCGAAACCTTAGACGGACAACCGCAAGAACTGATCCAGGATCTTTCCCATCACGTTGCCGATGAGGCCCGCCATGCCTACTGGTTAACCGATTTATTGATCGAATTGGGGGCCGATGTGGGGAAACCGCCAGGGTTGTCCTATATCGATGAATTTGAACGTCTTCTCGATCAAGATCAATTCCAAGGCGAAGAACAAAGGGAAGATGGACTGATTGCGGCCCTAGCGGCAATTAACGTCACGGAAAAACGAGGATGCCAATACTTTGCCGCCCATATTTATGCCCTCAAAGCAGGGGAACAAACCCCGGAAAATCTGAAAATTCAGGAAACGATCGCCAAAATCTTTCCCGAAGAAGCGGGTCATGTGCGTTGGGGTAATCGTTGGTTAGCCAAAATTGCCCAAAAAAGCCCCCAACATCGGCAAAAAGTCGAAAAAGCCAAGGCCAAATACTCAGCGATCGAACAGGCCGCCTATGAATCGGGTATGGACATCACCCTGGGGGCAGAATTGCGCCGCGTCGGTCACTTAATGGAAATCGCCGCCACTATGCCGCTTTGGGAACGTCCTCAATATCTGATGGAACGTTTACCCCAATCCCTTCTCGACCCGAAATTACAATTATTCCGGGTAGAAGCGGCTCAAAAAGCCTGGAATCGTGATCCACAAATGTTTATGGAACGCTTTTTGCCGATGTTTTTTAATGCGGACGGCAATATCGGCAAAAAAGAGAAAGTCAACTAATTTAACCTTGATTTTCTGGGGCAATCATTCAGCGATCGCTGAAGAAATGTTCAGCGAGGATCGAGAAAATCAGCTATTGTTTTAAATAGGGGTGAGTTCTCGGCTTTAGGGCCAGAGAAACACCACTTTTTTACTGTTTATTTTGGCTTTTCTTTTTTGGATTATGCGTCTTTTAGCTGCCTTCGATCGCTATCCCGATAGTGTATCGTTAACCCTAGAACCAGTAGCCACCGACTCGCAAAAATTTGATTTATATTTAACTTTACACCTACAAGCTCAAATTCAATCTCTCCTCGGCGGGGAAATCAAATGGGGACTAAAAGGAGGAAAATTAGATTTTCTTTTAGTTAATTGTCACCTAACACCAAATCCTCTTTCTAGTCAAGAGTTATACATAAATCGTATTAATAATCATCAATGGCGGTTATCGTTCAAAAGTCCTCAGTCAATATTTACAGGAGCGATCGAAAGGATTAACCTAGGAACTGTGAGTGTGGAGGAAGAACCTTATCATCTCACGGTGCAATTTTCCCTGACAGCTGCCGATATCTGTATTACGGAAACATCGGGATTATGGAAACACGATATAAGTCCCAATAAACATAGTATTTTAGAGCGAAAGTTGGCATTTTTCCTGATAGAAAATCAATTTGATGCTTTTTTGAGTCGTATTTCTTTAGGGTCATCCCAGGTAGAATTAGATACTGTTCTAGTTGAACCGCAACCGGCAGCATCAGAAAATTTAGAGAAATTGCAGACACAAATCGAGGGAATTTATGCTGCTGTTACTGATGATTTTCGGGAATTAGCCCAATTAGCTGAACTCAATCCCCTGACGGATTTTACTGGGGCAAATCTTCTAGCAGCGGAATTAAGTGGTATATCTTTAGGCATGGCTAATCTTTATCAAGCGAATCTGCGGGGGGCCAATTTAACCGATGCTGATTTAAGCGAAATTAATGGCAGTCATGCTAGTTTCAAAGGAGCGGATTTAAGCGGAGCCTTATTAGCTAATGCCGATTTAAGTTATGCTGATTTTTACCGTTCTAGTTTGGCTTTAGCTAATTTAATTGGCTCCAATTTAGAAGGAGCTAATTTAGTTGAAGTCAACATCACTCAAGCGAATTTTAGCGGGGCAAAAGTGAAGGGGACAAAGTTTGCCGATAACGTGGGTATGACCGAGGAATTGCGGGAAACCTTACGCTTGCGCGGAGCTTTCTGCGATTAGTATCCTCCTTACCTATAGACCAGGAATATCTTAGCAATTGCCCTATTTCTCCATAGCCAGATAGAAAAAATATGCCCTTATTTACTCCAAGTCTCAAACAAAGCGGTCATCTCGATCAAATTTCGATTACCGTCTGTAATGTTGGTTCACGAAAACTTAGCACTCAAGACGATTATGGTAGCAGCGGATGGCAGATTTTCGCCCCCAATTTAACAATTTTGGGAGTAGATGCCGATGGAGATGCTTGTGAAGAAGCTAATGAAGAATTGGTCAGACGAAATATTAATTGGCAGGAAAAACATCTAGCCATTGCCCTGGCAAAATCTAAGGGAGAAAAGACTTTATATGTAACTAAACATCCGATGTGTAGTTCTCTTTATCCTCCCAATGAAGATTTTTAAAACCGGTTTAAAAATTTACCATAATTTGCTAACTTAGACTTTACTTTTGACCTAGAAACAACTACTTTAGATCAATTATGTCAACAGGAAAATATCCCATCTATAGATTTTTTACAAATTGATGTGCAAGGGGCAGATTTAGATGTTTTACAGGGAGGTTTAGAGATATTATCCCGCAGTGTTTTGGGTATACAAATAGAAGTTGAATTTTCACCTCTTTATCTCGATCAACCTCTTTTTGCTGATATTGATAAGTTTTTAAGACAACAATCTTTTTCCCTATTTCATTTAGCAACTTCCCATCGAATTCGCAGTATTTCTCCTATTCAATCTCGGCGACCAGGGCAAATACTCTGGGGGGAAGCTTATTACTACAGAGACTTAATTGCCCCAGATTTATCGGCTGATTTCTTGTCTCTAAAAACCCCCGAACAAATTCTCAAACTAGCCTGTATTGCCGATGTGATGGATTTTACCGATTATGCAGTGGAGTTACTGGCTTATTTAACCGTTAATTGTGGACAAGATAAAAATTATAATTTTGCCGATAATATTATCGAAGTTTTGAGTCAATTTCCTGACTTAATTAAGCAAGGACTAGCCAATTTAGAAATTTTCCAAATTCTTAAGGATTTCCTTAGTCCCGAAGCCGAAAATTTCTGGAAATAAAGTTAAATTTTCACCGATTCTAGAGATTACCAGTTAGCTTAGGTGGTTCAACAATTGAGGAGCGGTAAGCTGTTGACTATTAATCAAAAAAGAAGACTAGAGATTTTCCTCGGTATCTATGCCTAATTCCCGCAGTTTAGCCGCTAATTTCGCAGCTTTTTGCTTTTCTTGCTGGACTTGGCTTTCTGCCTCTACAGCCCGATTTTCTGCCTCTAAAACCCGGTTTTCTGCCTGTTGTGCCGCTTCTGCGGGAGTGGGTACTAATTCACCTTCGGGGGTAAAATAGCGCAATTTATTGGCGGATAAACCCAAATATAAGCCTAATTGTTGACTCCAGAGCCATCCCTGGGGATTGGGGGCAATCGGTTGATATTGACCGCTAATTAGGGTAAATCCTTGAAATTCTAAGCTTTCTGGGTCAAACCAAAAATAATCGGGAGTGCGAAATATATCCTGATAAATTTGTTTTTTCTCCTCTCGGTCAACTTTGGCGGTACTATCGGAGAGAATTTCGATAATTAAATTGGGATATTTGCCCTCTTCTTGCCAAACTACCCAACTTCTGCGGTTGGGGTTGGAATTTGTCCCCAAAACGACGAAAAAATCAGGACCAGGAAAGAATTCTGACTTTTTCTGGTTGGGACTGTAATAGATAGTTAAATTGCCAGTGGCAAAATAATCTTCTCGCTCGCGCCACCACCATTCTAAACACTGAATTAGTAAAATAATTTGTTGTAGATGTAGGTTACTTTCCAAAGGGGGTTCATCACTCCAAAATTCGCCTTCTGGGAAGATTATCTCAGGGTTTACATGAGACTCGACTAGGGGTAAGCTTTCAGCGATAGTCATGGTTTTCCAACAGAGATAGGTCGATAACTTATTATAAGTGATTGAATATACTTTTTGGATGATTATAGCACCGGCAATGGAGTTAAAAAGTTAAAATGGACTTAATGGCTACAATGTAAGAATATTAATAGCTCTCCTGTCTAATTAATTTGTGAGAGTTAAAAAATGCTAAAAACCAGCACTTTTCGAGTTTTGTAAGAGGTCTTATGAACAGAATTAACAATATTGTTTTGGTTCACGGTTTTTGGGCCGATGGTTCTAGTTATAATCAGATAACTGCCCAGTTATTAGCCGAAGGATACGCAGCGATCGCCGTGCAAAATCCTCTCACTTCTCTGGCCGATGACGTAGCTGCTACGAAAAGAATTTTAAACCGTATCGAAGGACAATGTATTCTAGTCGGTCATTCTTGGGGCGGTATGGTAATCACAGAAGTAGGCAACGATGAAAAAGTGTCCGGTTTAGTTTATATTGCAGCGTTGGCTCCTGATGCGGGGGAATCGATGGTAGATTTGTTTAGTGAATACGAAAAACCATCACAGTATTTTCAAGAACAAGAGGGATTTATCTGGATTTCTCAAGAGGGAATAGAGAAGATTCTCGCCAATGATTTGCCTGCCGAAAAAGCTGCTTTAATTTATGCCACCCAAACCCCAGCAGCAGCCTCTTTACTAACAGCAAAAACCACTACAACCGCTTGGAGAAATAAGCCGAACTGGTATATTGTCTCTAGTCAAGATCAAGCCTTACCTCCAGAATTACAGTTTAATTTGGCCGAGAGAATGGGAGCAAAGACAGTGGTTTTGGCATCCGGTCACGTCCCGACTATTTCCCATGCTTCAGAGGTTTTAGAGGTGATTAGAGAAGCCTCGAATAGGGGATAAGTAAATCGCCATTTTCCCCTTAAACAATACCGGAACGCAGGGCAATTACGGCCGCTTGTACTCGGTCGTCCACGGCCAATTTATTCATAATGCCCCGCACATGGGTTTTAATCGTATTGGTGCTTAAATAGAGTTGTTCGGCGATTTCAGCGTTACTTTTGCCCTCAACAATTAACTTTAAAACCTCCATTTCTCGCTCCGATAAAAGTGCTAGATTGGGATTAGGTTGCACTGCCGGCGGTTTGAGATTATCCATGACTAAACGGGCAATTTGGGGGTCTAAATAGGTGGCCCCATCCTTGGCCGCTTCAATGGCGGCCAAAAGGCGATCGAGACTCGCTCCCTTGATACAATAGGCATCAGCACCACTAGCCAGAGCTGCGATCACTTCCTGTTGGAGAGTGTGGGAAGTGAGCATGACCACATGAACATTAGCTAAACCTTCCTTAATCTGTTTAGTTGCCGCAATGCCGTCAAGACGGGGTAAACCGATGTCCATGACCACTAAATCTGGCCGTAGGGATAGGGCTAATTGTACCCCCGCTAGACCATCACTAGCTTGACCGACAATCTCAAAATCCGGCTGTTCACCGAGCGCTTGTTCTAAACCCAACTGCATTAAGGGATCGTCTTCAACAATTAAAATCCGCATGATCTTTGATTCCTAACAGGAAAATGTACGGTTTTCACCCATCTGCATGAAGCAGAACTACTCCTAGTTTAGGCAATCTGGAGATAGATTAACAGTGATCAGTGACCAGTGACCAGTAACCAGTGACCAGTGACCAGTGACCAGTGACCAGTGAAAGATACTAAATTTATTGAAAATTGAAAACTTAAACCTAATAACTTAAACCTAATAACTTAAAACTTAAACCTAATAACTTAAAACTTAAACCTAATAACTGATAACTGATAACTGATAACTGATAACTGATAACTGAAAATGCTACGGATTTCATCAGATCGGTCTAAAATTGTGCTTGTTGCCCTAGTTTATCTGGGTGTTGGTTGGCTAGGCTATCTCTGCTTAAATTTAGGGTCGCGACCTGCCCCAATTTGGATGAGTGCTGGTATTGGCTTAACTGCTGTTTTTTTAGGGGGAAAAAGGCTAGTTTTCGGCGTTTTTATCGGGGATTTGCTTCTGACCTTCTTTTTAGGGGCCAGTTGGCCCATAGCTCTATTTTCGGCGATCGGTAGCAGTTTATCGGCTCTGTTAGGGGCGCAATTCCTGCATTATCTGAGATTTTCCGCCACTTTACAGCGCATTCGCGATATCCTTTTACTGGTATTTTTAGCGGCTTTATTAGCCTCGGCAGTCAATGCCACTATCGATACTTTTGCCCGTAGTTGGCTAAATACTTGGGATTGGCGGCAATTTGGACAGTCTTGGGGCATTATCTGGCTCGGAGATAGTACGGGAATATTAATGACCACGCCGCTGCTGTTGCGTTTTTGCTTCAATCGTCACTCCCTGCGGGAACCACGGCAACCTCAACGCTTTGGCGAGGCCTTACTTTGTCTGAGTTTGCTAACGGGAGTGACTTCCGTGGTTTTTGGTGGTCAACAGAATTTTCTTAACCCCGATTGGAGTATGGTGCAGTATCTCGAATATCTGCCTTTTCCCTTTGTGGTTTGGGCCGCCATGCGTTTTCAGACTTGGGGAGCGGTAATAGCGAATTTTTTGGTGTCTATTTTAGCTTTGATGGGATTGGCCGGGGGAGTCAGCCCTTTTATCCTACAGGCTCCCGATTATACCAGAGGTGTCTTGATCTTACAAATCTTTTTAGTCATTGTCATGTCAACTTCTCTGTTTTTATCGGCGGCGATTAGCGAAAGACAACAGATCGATCGAGCTTTAAATGAAACTTTAGAACGAGAACATTTACTAACACAAGTTGCTTTAAAAGTCCATCAATCTTTAGATATAGATCAGGTTTTAAATACCATTGTTGAGGAAATCAGAAATTTTCTCGATGCCGATCAAGTCTATATCGGTCACTGTCAAGAGCGGGGTTGGTCTAAGGTAATCGCTGAGTCCCGTCGTCCCGAGATTCCCTCGCTGATGGGTTGGTTTCCCGAACCAGAATTACTGGAAGAATTGGGACAATTATTTTCTTTAGATAAGTTAATTATTGCTGATAATACCGCTAAGGTGCAAACGCTGCCCACTCTCAAGGGTTATTACGAATACCTGCAAGTTAAATCCTCTTTAGTTTTACCTCTAACGGTTAATAATCAACATTTAGGCGCTTTAGTTGTCCATCAATATTCCCATCCCCGTCATTGGCAAAAAAGCGAGGTCAAATTATTAGAACAGTTAGCCACCCAAGTTTGTATCGCTATCGGCCAAGCGCAACTATATCAGAGGGTGCAAAGCTTGAATAATAATTTAGAACGGGAAGTGGCAGCAAGAACCCTGGAACTACGGGAAAAAGTCCGGGAAATTCAGCGTTTATACGAAATGAAAACGGTTTTTTTACAGGCAGTATCCCACGATCTTCGCACTTCGATTATGGGATTAGTGATGTTATTAAAAAATTTACAGTGTCGGCAAACAGAAAAAGTAACTATCTCGCGAGCAATGCTCGATCAGGTGGTGCGTAGTTGCGATCGACAATTAACTTTAATTAATGCTTTATCAGAAAATCATTTTGCTGAAGAACGGCCTTTAATCTTGCATCGTCAACCTCTATCTTTAAAAGAACAGGTGGAAATTTGGCTGAAAGATTGGCAAAAAGATTTTGATTTATACCAAGCTACTTTTATTAATCTTCTCCCCGATGACTTACCCGCTATTGATGTCGATCCTTGTCAGCTAAGAAGTGTTTTTGAACAATTATTAAATAATGCCTTAAAACATAACCCTTCACCGATTCAATTAGCTTTAGATGCTCGTATTGACCAAGATATGCTCTACTGCACTTTAAGCGATAATGGCATTGGCATGGATGAGGAACAATGTCAACATCTTTTCCGTTTATATGTAAGAAATCTTCATAATCAACACCTAACGGGAATCGGTTTAGGTTCCTACCAATGTCGGCAAATAATCGAGGCTCACTCTGGGAGAATTGGGGTAAAAAGTACCCCGCAGGTTGGCTCACAGTTTTGGTTTACTTTACCTCTTGCTCATCAAAATTCTAGAGTGATTAAGCAGGAGTTAGTCAACAGTAATCAGTGATTTTTAACAGGATCGAGATAATTATGTTTACTCGTCAATCTGGGGTTAGATTTGCTTTAGTTTTATTGATTATTTTCAATATTTTCTATTTTGTCCATCTCGCCTACTATAGCTATGTTTGGCACGATGAATCTTTGGTCTTACTGCATCTTTCTGGTTACACACCCGAACAGTTAATTAACTATCTCTTCGACGGGCAAATTAAATCCACGGAACAACTCTGGCAATTTCAGGGGGTTAATTACGTGAAAGGTTTTCCCGATACCATAGCCTCTCTTTATACTAGCTCGAATTACGATCTACCTCTCTATTATATTTTCCTCTGGTTTTTAGCAAGATTATTGGGCAATTCTTATCTAGTATTAAGGGGATTTTCGGTAATTATTTGGTTTGGTATTTTATGGAGTTTTTACCATTTAGCTTTGACTTTGTTTAAAAATAAAAATGCCGCTTTAATCGCCACTACACTTATCTTCTTTTCTCCACGTTTTACTGGTTATGCGCTGGGAATTTGGGAATACGGACTATATGTTTTCTTTTCGATACTTTCTAGCTGGTTATTTCTCAAAGCTATTGATTCCTCGCAACCGAAAAAAAATTGGTTTTTCTATAGTTTATCCCTAATCGCTGGTTTATATACCCATGTTTTCTTTATCTTTGTTCTAGTAGTCCATAGCCTATATTTTCTGCTGCAGCTGAATTCTTTTAACTTTTTAACCAAAAAATACTATAGCATCAGCTTACTTGCTTCCCTGTGTATTTATTCAATTTGGTTAACCCGGATTTTTACCAGTCGATTTACTGTCTTTGGATGGTCAAAAGGCAGTTTACCCCTAGAGGTACTTTGGCAAAGATGGGGAGGAATGATCGCTCGTTTATTTTATAATTTTAGTTTAGCCAATCCCACCATTACCCCTATTATTGAATACTGCCTAATTATCCTCGTCTTCATCTCCTTTATTTATCTGGGAAAAAAAGCCGATAAAAAAGTTTTTACCCTGATCATTCTCCTGACAATTATCCCCTTTTTCTCTCTTTTAGCGTGGGATCTAATCGGAGGATTTCGCTACACGGCTGTGGGCAGATTTTACCTACCGAGTTTTCTCGGTATGCTGCTGGCAGTTACCTTTTTACTAAGCAACGGATTACAGCAGCGCCAAGGCTGGGCAAAAATTCTCTTAATATTATTGCTAGTTCTCGGATTAATTGCCAAAATTCCCTATCCACCGCCGGCAACTAGATATGTGGGCTATGGTAGTAATATTCCCAACGCTTATACAATGATTAATCGCAGTCAAAAACCTCTAATTATTTCAGAACATTGGTTAGATACCTTGCCCCTTATTCATACCACTGATGCTAAGACAAAGTATTTATTTGTTCAGTCGGATATTAGAGTTTCCATCCCATCCTTAAAAAATCAATTTACCGATATTTATCTCCTCAATCCTTCCCCCAGTCTCAAACAATATTTAGATGACCGGTCTATACAATTATCCCCTACGGAAAATCAAGCCTTTTGGCGAATTGATTAAAAAGCCATTAACCCCTCTTGCCAAAACAGACCACAACCCGATAGAATTAATAAATCAAGGCTTCGGGGAATAGGATCGGGCAGTTCATCCCTAAGAGGGATTGACTTTTACAAAGTTTTATGCTCGCTCAACTGGAGAGTCCCCGAAATCTGGTGATTAAGAGTTTTAGCCTTTTGGCTACTGGACTGACTAAGCAGACCTAACCAATTCAACTGTATGATACCGAGTCAAGACATCGGCGAGGCAGTAGATTCAGTCAGGAAAACTGACGCACAAGACTTCTCTAATTTAATGCCTAGACCTGGCTGGCAACAAGTGGCGGGTTTAGGTAGAGGCTGTTTTTGGTATTGAACCCCGATTCTTGTAGTTATTTACCGGTTTTAGTGATTGCCAATAGGGATTTTAAGCCCGTAATTGGTTAAAAATTTCTATTTATTCGCAAAAATCCCCAGTCGCTCCCTGTACTAATCCTAGAGATCGACTTCATGATCAGTAATTTTCCCCAACCCATTCTCTGGAAATCACCTTCCAGAACAATTTAGTTATTTTATGAGTAGCAATGCCTTAACCGATCGTGAACATCTAATCGAACTGTATAATCGAGGTGAACGCAACTTTGCCGAAGTCAGACTTAGCGGAGTCAATTTAAAGAGACAGTGTTTAAACCAGATTAACCTAAGTCATAGTTACTTAAAACGAGCCAATTTAGCCGAAGCTTGTTTAATTAACGCTAATTTCAAAGCTGCTGCCCTGGAAGAAGTTAATTTAAGCAAAGCTTGTCTTATCGATGCTAACCTGACTAAAGCCGACCTTTCCGGGGCAAATTTGCACCAAAGTAACCTAAGCGGCGCAATTTTGAGTAATACCATTCTCAAAAAGGCTGATTTAAGTTCTGCCTGTTTAATTCACAGTAGCTTACTTTTTGCCCAACTGTTGAAAGCAAATCTCGAAGCCGCTAATCTCACCTCAGCCACTTTAACCCATGCCATGGCGGAGAAAGCTAACCTAAAACGGGCTATTCTCACTCGTGCTATTCTTAGCTCTGCTAATCTTAGCCATGCTAACTTAAAAGAGGCTAACCTAATTCGAGCCTATCTCTATCAAGCTAATCTGGAAAACTGCCATCTTCAATACGCCGACCTCAGCTATGCCGATTTGCGCGGGGCGGATTTACGGGGGGCGGATTTACGTTGTGCTAACCTCGAAGGTGCTAATCTGACGGGAGCTAACCTCAATTGTAGCGATTTTGAGGGGGCTAACTTAACTGGAGCCGATTTAAGTAAAACTGACGCTAATAAAGCCAATTTTCGCCAGGCTAACTTAACCGGTTGTAATCTGCTCGGCGCGAATTTAGCCTCCGCTAACCTTTCTGGTGCTAATCTACACCAAGCGGGATTACTCTTGAGTTATTTAGTGGGAAGCAATCTTAAACGAGCTAATCTCAAACGAGCTAACTTAATTGGGGCGATTTTAACCGAAAATAATCTTCTTTCCGCTTCCCTCGAAGAAACTATTCTTCCTAACGGTAGTCGCGGTAATCTCCTTTCCTAATATTCCTAGAAAAACCCGGTTGTAGAGACTTTTCCGCCAAGATTTCTATAACCGTGGGATTTTTCCCAAGGAGATGGGAGTATTTTCAGTGAACAGTAAACAGTGAACAGTGAACTGAAAACTCACATCTGATAACTGATTCAAGGCTGACTCCTAACCCGACCAACAAACTTTTTCAGCAGGCCTTGTGTATTATGTCCCTTTTTGTATAGCTCTAACCTGTTTAACTTCTAACTCTAAGGCGGATGCGACTTGCTCAACACTTAACCCTAAGGCTAACAAACGGGGGACTGCCTCTAATGCTTTGTTTAGTCTGCCTTGCTCAATGCCTTCCTCGCGACCTTCCTCACGACCTTGCTCGCGACCTTCCTGACGACCTTCCTGACGCGCTTCTTCGCGCACATCTTGAAAATACTGAGTTTGTTTTAATTCATCTAAACTAAACATAGTTTCTATCTCCCGACGATTGAGAAGCGGTAACTTATAAACGAGAATCGTCTCTATTAATTGTAAGAGTTCTTGCGGTTTTTGGTCGGGGGTTAATTCTTGCCTCACTCTTTGGATTAATTTTCGGGTGCTATCAATCGCTTTTGCTTTAGATAGGGTGATTAATTGCACTGTAGCTAAACCAATCGAAGTTTGAGGAATGTTTTCTAATTCATTCAGATAAATCCGTCTGACTCGCTCGGAGTTGAGCAGTTCCCGATAGCGTTGAACTTGATTGGTTTCTACTTGAGGGTTAGGATAAACAATCACACCCCGCCAATCATTGGTTAAGTCAGTTTTACTGAGATATAAGAATATTTCGGTGAAAAAGCGCTGATAAAAAGCCTCATCTTCCTGAAATTGTACCTCACAAAAGTATATAGGAGTCTGGGGGTTATTATTTTGAGGCAGAAAGACTCCATCAAGACGAAAGGAAAGTTGTTTTACTTCCACTGAGTCAAAGCGGTAGTTATTGGCTTCGCTGATAGGGAGTTGAATTAATTCAAAGAAGATAGAGGGGAATGATTGAAAGAGTTGATAAAAAATCGTGTCAGTTTTCATGCCTTTATTTCTGAACCTCCCCCCTAGGAATATACTAGCTATGGCTAAAAGTCTTGGAGAGCCTGAGTAAAATCTTCTTTGTTAATTTTTTATTATTTCTGTATGGATCAAGTCCAAGAATACTGACTCCTAAAGACCGACTCCTAACCCCCAAACTTTTTCAGCAGACCCTAATTATATATTGGCTTCAAAAACGGGACAATAGCCTTCGGCAACCACTTTAAAACCGTAGAGGGGAGAAGCGGGATTCCAACAGCGCTGACTTTTGTAGTGGACACAGACACGACAGCAATCCATCTCCTCTAAAGCTTTGGTGATACGATTGGGACTCTCGCTTAATAATTCCCGTTGGGAGACTCCCCGCAATAATAATTCTTCCCCTTGCCAGCGCGCTTCCACCAGTCCCGTATCGGCGAAATTACTCCACCGGGGATCCCGGGTGATCGGATCTGGTAAGGTGATAGTGACGATCGAATCCGATTCATTTAATTCTCCCTCATAGTGACTGGGGGCCGGGGGTGTCGGTTGCATAAAGCGATCGCCAATAGGCAATTCCACCAGGGTTCCCACGGACGGAGAATGGAGTTGATAACGGCTTTGTAATTCTTCTAAACTGGTCAAATCCGCTAGATATAGGGGCGAGCCATGGACGAACATGATATGCTGCGGCCGCAGGTTATGGATCAGTTGGGTGGTGTTGCGACTATCGCTATGTTCGGCCAGTAGATAGGTTTCTTGGCTAATTAATCCCGAACGCTGTGCCGCTTTTAATCGGGGATTCTCCAGGTTGATATCGTGCAGGTGTTGGGGAGCTAACATTAACCAAGGTTTATCCCCTTGCAGATATTTACTCACCTCCTCTAGGCGATCAATTAGTAAAATTATCGGAGTGGTTCCCCCTAGAGGTGTCGGTTTTTCTGGCAACCTTCGCAACCGGGGACAGATGCGCTCATCCCAAAATAAGGGCTGATGTTTGGCAAAATTCTGGACAGATGCGGGAAATTGTGGTAAAATTTCTAGGTAGGCATCGCAAGCTTTAGCGATCTTGCCCCCAACCCAGATATCAATGTCGCGGCCTGTGAATTGGTGGTGCGACCGCAGTAATTTTAAAATTTCTTGACCCAATCCCAAAGCGGGGACGGGTAGTAGGACATTTTGACCCTCAGCGATCGCATGATAGATGCGATTCATCAACTGTTTTTCCTGCTGTCGTCGGTGGGGATGGCGCTCTGTGCCGTAACTGCCTTCAATAATCAGCACATCGGGGGACACTCCCCGCAGCAGATCGATCGATAATCCTTCCACCAGTTGAAAATTAGACAGGGAAAAATCGCCGGTATAGAGGACCTTATAGGTGCGTTTGGGGGTTTTGTAGGTGAAGAGAACCACAGCAGCCCCAGGGAGGTGGCCAGCTGGAAAAATCTCGACGGTGAGATCATCAAAGAGAGCGATCGGCGCTCGCCATGGCCAACCCTGACAGAAACTGCCGATTTCCTCGGTAGAATCAGGCCATTGTAGGGACAGCAGTTGTACTGTCACCTCACTGGCATAAACTGGCAATTGGGGATAGGTCTGATGGAGAGCCATTAACCCACGGATGTGATCGCTGTGGGCATGACTACAGAACACCAGATCTACAGGTGGTTTTTTGTTTTGGGTCAGGGGTTGCATATCGGCCAAACCACAATCTAAAAGTATGCGATAGGGACCGATTTTCAGTAGGAGACAAACTCCCTCCGACGCATGACCGACACCAAAAGGTAAACAGGATAAAAGGGATTTTGACCCCCAGATAGCAGTAGAGTGTTGAACCATGGCAACCCTGATCATGATGACTGGTTAGTGAGCGGAACCATTGCCATCGTAGTTATCGCTATCGTAAAAACCGTTGCGGGTGCCGAAAAAGAGACAAGAGACGGTGAATACAGCCGTTAATGCCAACAAGATTAATTTGATGTCCATATAATTAGTGCAACTCCTCAGAGGGTATCTCCCCTCATACTAACCCAACTTTTTCGGTTGTTAGCAGCTAGGTTTTGAATTTGTCCATGGCCGCTCCACCTCTTTTCATAATTAAACCTCTTGCATAATTAATTTTTGAGGGGTCAAAAACGGCAAAAATAAGGATTAAATTGCATAAAATCTGTAAATAGACCATTTAATTAATTATTATTCATTCTTAATTCTCCTGACTACTGACTACTGACTACTGGCTCCTAACCCCAACAACAATTTTTGATTTTTACAAGAGGTCTATTAAACTTGCCAGTAATTTGTGATGATTTCATCAAAAACTACTGAAAATTATCTAAAAACCTAGCATCTTTTGTCATAATAGTCAAGAAAATTTCACAAAAATTTAGCCTGACTTTAAATTCTCCTTTGCTAAAGTGCGACGTAATGATAGGTGTAAATTTTCCCTTTTAGACATGAGGCAAAAGCAAACAAGTTATTCATTTTGATTCAGATTAGCTCAATTCAATTATAGTTGAATTTTACTAGGAGTTTTCGATTAGAGTTGAAGGCTATTTGCTCAGATTATAAACTCAATTAAGGTTTATTAAAATTAAAGTTTGTTAAACTCGGCTAAGTCATTGGTCTTTTCCAGAAGAGGATAACGAATTGCTGTTTGATCGACTAGGCTAGATAAATACTCATAAGTGTGACGAAGTTCATAGGCATTATCATCACTTTTTGCTTGGTTACACTGCCAGCATACCGGTTGTAAGTTGTCAAAATCAAACATTTTTTCTGGACAGCGGGCTTTATTAATTATATGATCAATAGTCACATAATTGGGATGAAAAAATATCTGATTGATTTGATTAATAACTTTTTCCCCTTGAGAATTATTATATTCGTAACCCCTTTTGATAGCTTCTGACTGGGAAGAAGTTTTAAATTCTTCGCCATGTTTCATCTTTTTGCCACAAAAAGGACAGGGTTTTTCTTTGGCCATTATTCGATATTGATTCGGGCTAATTAATCCTTTTTGGGGATGTTCGATAACTGCTAGATGTTGATTAGCATTCCAGATTTCTGCAATTTCATCGGAGCTATATAATTGAGACAACTTTGATTTTGATATTTTAGTCATGGCAGTACATAATAATCATAATAAAGGATATTTAGCCAAGGCTTTATCTGCTGTTTCATGCACATTTTTTGAGATTTTTTCTAACTCTTGTTTTCCTTCTTCAGATATTTTTTGGGCTTTTTCAGACTCAATAATGGCTAAATCAATGGCTTTGACAAGATTTCCCTTATTTAATTCATGCTCAAATAAACTGACAACTTTATAAGTATTATTTTTAAAATCCTGAAGAAGCTCCCAAGAGCTTTTAACCTTTCCCCAGCCGCTATTATAATAGCCCTTTTTTCTCGCTTGTCTTTGTTGCTCTAGGGAAAGGCCATGAAATAGTTCACTATTTCTTTTTTGCCATTGGCGATAGTTTATTTCTTCTAGTAACTTCATGGCTTCAGTTCCTGGTCATCTGCAAAGTAACGAGTGATTTCTTGCCACTTTTTCTCGCCATAGTTATTAATAATATATTTTTTAATATCCCCCAGTTGTCTTCGTAGTTTATCATTAGTTTTTTCCAGAGATTCAACTGTAGAGATGGCTCGCTCTTTTATTTGTGTAATCCCATGCTGTTGTTGCTGAATAGTATTTTTTAGATCGCTCACCGCTAGATTATAACTGTCTTTATGAACTAATTCCTTTTCCAGTAAAGCCTGTTGACGTTCCTGGCCAGTTTTAGATAGACTAGCCTTTAACCATTGACCTAAACGATAAATCTCAGATTGATCAAAGTCTAATAAATCTTGACGTAACTGCTCTAACTTTTGTAGCAATTCATTAACTTTTTCTTGCCAATAACTGACTTCTTGTTTAAGCTCAACATTCTGGTTGTATAAATTCTGATTACTTTTTCCTAACTGTTCAATTTTGCCCTCGTGTCTGGATATTTGCAAGGACTGATGTGAATTAACTTTGGCTCTATCATTTCGTTCTTGTATGATAATCTGGAACAATTCCGCCGCTACAGGATCATCAAGATGTTCTACAATCCATTCTAGATGACGTGCTTTTAACCTATCGCTCAAATAGCCCTTGATTTCTATGTGTTGTTCTTTCAATAGGGCTAGATTAGATTTAATGGTCATGACCGTAATTCTGACTTTAGTAAACTATCCATAGTTATTTTAGTACAAGTATAAGCTTTTGGAAAAAAGCAATCTTATCGGTCATGGTAGTTTTGCCTGTCTCTGGGAATCAACTCGGACTGACTAAAGAAACAAAAGAAAATGGAAATTTTGCCGATCTAGGGCTGGCCTTTGCTATAAGTGAGCTATATAGCGCCTCCTTAGCTAGTGAGGAAATTCTCAAACGCTAAAGCTGAGAGCTTACCGCTATAACTAAGCGCACAAATCACCCAGACTGAGAAAATATCATGCGTATCGCTCACGATGTCACCGAATTGGTTGGCCGCACACCTTTAGTACAATTGAATCGGATTCCCCAAGCGGAGGGCTGTCTTGGCCGAATTGTGATGAAATTAGAAGGGATGAATCCCGCTGCTTCCGTCAAGGATCGCATTGGCACTCACATGATTAATAGCGCCGAAAAAGCGGGTTTAATCAATCCAGAAACCACGGTTTTAGTGGAACCCACTTCTGGCAATACGGGAATTGCCCTAGCGATGACTGCGGCAGCTAAGGGTTATCGCTTGATTTTAACTATGCCGGAAACGATGAGTTTAGAGCGCCGGGCGATGTTAAAAGCCTACGGTGCTACCCTAGAACTTACCCCCGGTTCCCAAGGTATGAAAGGGGCAATTTTACGCGCTCAGGAAATCGTTGATAGTATCCCAGGCGCTTATATGTTGCAACAATTTCGCAACCCTTCTAACCCAGAAATTCACCGTCTCACCACTGCCGAGGAAATTTGGCAAGATACCGACGGACAGGTAGATTTTATTGTTGCAGGTGTGGGTACTGGAGGCACGATTACGGGAGTTGCTGAAGTGATTAAATCGCGTAAACCTAGTTTTCAAGTAGTCGCAGTGGAACCTTTCAATAGTCCGGTGATTTCTGGGGGTAATCCCGGTCCCCATAAAATTCAAGGTATCGGTGCGGGTTTTATTCCGGAAGTTTTACGCACAGATCTGATTGATGAGGTAATTACTGTCAGTGATGAGGAAGCTTTTCAATTTGGTCGTCGTTTGGCAAAAGAAGAGGGTTTACTTTCGGGGATTTCTTCCGGTGCCAATCTTTGCGCTGCGATTCAACTGGCCCAACGACCGGAAAATGAGGGTAAATTAATTGTGGTGATTCAGCCTAGTTTTGGAGAACGTTATCTGAGTACGCTGATGTTCCAAAATATCGAGGAGCGCGAGTTAACTTTGGTGTAAAAAAATATCCTCCTCAGCCTCTAGCAGTCAGCTTTAGTTGAGGGCTGATTGCTAATAGCAGAGAGCTTTTTAATCATATTTTAAAGAGGGATTTTTTCACCTGTAGGGGTATTTGTAAAGGTTGCGGTTTGATTGCTTCTTTGCCGGAAAAATTATCCAGTAAAGCCGATCGCACTTGTGCATCGGTTTCTCGTGAGAGAAGATAGCGGAAGTATTCTTGGCATTGTTCTCGACGACTGGGGGAAAGTTGCATTTCACTTAAACGTCGGACTGCCATTAAGCGCATTAAGGGATCATTGACTGTTAATTTTTCTAACCAGCGATCAAAGTTTTTGGACTCATTTTGACCGCGATGGTCGAGAAAATGCCATCCTAGTAGGATTAAGGTCAAAACCGTGCCAAATCCTTGCAAAATTGAGGCCAGGGCCAACCAGCGATTTTCGGCATAGGTCCAAATTGCTACAGCGAGATAGGTGGCTAAACTGCCCAAACCGCCACAGACTACCGCTAAAGTTAACTTACCGCTATCGGCGCTGAAAAAAGCACGCCCCCACAGCCACAGCGATGGCCAGTTTTGACCCTGGAGATGGTAAACTCCAATCATCGCCCCCACCCCGGTTAAAGTGGCCAAAACTAACTGCCAATTCCACGCCCAGAGGATCAAAAAACTAGCACAAGCTGCCGCCCATGTCAAGAATTGACGGGTTTTTTTGGCGGCGAGAGTTTTCATGACTCGACGCTGCAGAGCGGGAGAAAAATAGGGAGGAAGGCGGAATACTGAAGACACGGGAAGTTTTTCACTGAGGGTTTGATGATCACTATAGCCTGTTCTCAGGCAGACAGATCATTTTTCTTGGTAAAAATCCTCGTGGGAAAAGAGCGCAGTGCTAGGGTGGGCTAAAATTGCGATCGAGAATCGGCTAAAGTTCAGGTTGGCGGGCTTAGGTGTTAAGATGGTTTTCAATCAAACTCAACTTTTTTTATTAATAAATAGCTCAACAATATTCTGTAAACTTATATATAGAAACCTCAAGAAATATATTAATTTGCAGTTTTTAGGGTAACAAGTTCCGATAGACGATCTAAAGTATTAAGTATAAATACCGCAACTAATTTTACCTAGTCACGCCAGCTATCTAACTCATCTATATCACTTCCGCACAGAGTTAAAACGTCCTTTGTCTCGGTTGAGTCTTGCAGTACTTTTACCTCAAGGAAAATCTCAATAATTTTGAGTCATGATTCACTAGAATCCTCAAAGATTCCGTAAACTGGCAAGTTTTAAGAAACCTAGTAGGTTCATCGCTATGAAAAGCCGTCTTATTGTTTGTTGTGATGGAACTTGGCAAGATTTAGGACAAGGTTATCCTACCAATGTTGTCAAAATGGTGCAAGCTATCACACCACTTGATGATAGTAAGGGCAACCCCATCCGTCAAATCATCTACTATGACGAAGGGATTGGGACAAAACAATCTAATACCGAGGTGACTGATACTTTAATTAAAATTGCTGGAGGTGCTTTAGGCATTGGCATGGATCATAAGATTGAAGATGCCTATCGTTTTCTGTGCTTAAACTATCAACCTGAAGATGAAATTTATCTCTTTGGGTTTAGTCGGGGGGCTTACACTGTACGCTGTTTAGCTGGGTTAATTTATAATTGTGGTTTGTTGTATCGAGAATTTATCCGACAAATCCCCAAAGCCTACGAAATTTACCGAGAAAAACAAGACCCAAATAACGCACCTAACGGTAAAAATGCCATTGATTTCCGTAATCAGTATGGACGACGGGTTCCCATTAAGGCCCTATGCTGTTGGGATACGGTTGCTTCTTTAGGTATCCCTGATATCGTTCATTCTCTGCACTTGGATGAAAAGTTCAACGAACGTTATCGCTTTTATGATTCGACCATCAATCCTACAATTGAAAAGGCGTTTCATGCAGTTGCCATTGATGAAATTCGTAAGGTCTTTGATGTAACACTAATGCGTCCCCATTCTACCCACATCAGACAACAAAAAGAACAAGTGGTTCAGGTTTGGTTTCCGGGGGGTCATGGTTGTGTTGGTGGAGGTTCTCAGGAAGAATCTGGCCTATCCGATGGAGCTTTATTGTGGATGATGGAACAAGTCGAAGCATTGGGTTTGGCCTTAGATAAAAGTTATATTCAACATGAAGTTCATCCCAATTCTAGTGAGCGTTTTGATAATACGTCAAAATGCCCTTTTAATATAGCAGGAACAGCACCTCGTCAGTTTGAAGGGGATGTTAGCAATTTGCATGAAAGTGTTAAAAATCGCTGGACAAACCTGAATCTTAATCCCCCTTATAAACCCGCTATTCCCGAAATTCAAATGATGCTTGAGCAAGATATTGGTGCTTTGAGAAAGAAAGAAATAGTCTCTGTTTAGCACCTCTCTACCTCAAAAATGTCGCCTACACTTTACCTACATAAACACTCATAATCTGAACTAATTAGGAGGATTTGCCATGAAAGTATCACAGAACTGTATTGATCTGATCAAAAAGTGGGAAGGTTGCAAGCTTACCGCTTATAAGTGTCCGGCTGGCGTTTGGACAATTGGGATTGGAACAACTTGTTATCCTGATGGACGACGTGTTCGGGAAGGGGATAAGATTACTGATCAACAGGCGGAAGGCTTCCTTATCAATGAATGTGAGGAAAAAGCCAAAGCTGTGGATAAATTAGTAAATGTTGATCTTCATCAAAATCAGTTTGATGCTTTAGTTTCCTTTGCTTATAACGTAGGCATCGGAGCTTTTAAAGAAAGTACCTTACTACGTCTGTTAAATCAGCCAAATTATAACGAAGCGGCTAATCAGTTTAAAGAATGGAATAAAGCAACCGTAAACGGACAAAGAGTGGTTCTTGAAGGGTTAGTTAATCGCCGTAAAGATGAAGAAGAACTATTTCGTAAAACAGATGGGTTTGGTGAACCTATTGATCTAGAACCCTCTCCCCAAAGTTCCGCTACTTGGCTTAAAGGATTCTTAGAAAATCAAAATACCGTTGTTGTGGCGTATAAGGCTGACCAAGTTGTCGAAATTATTACCCTAAAAAGTCCTCTTAAAGAAGATTTAATTGATGTATTGCGACAATATCCTAATGCTCAGAATTTCCATATCGCCGCACCAAATGAGCAAATTCCAGCAGGTAATCGAGTTGAATTTGAGGGGCGTACTCAAGCTCTATCGAGGGTTGCCAATCCGCCTACTTTAGAGCGAGGATTACTGTTAAAAGGAATGACTGATAATGATGCAGGAATCTCTAGCAAAGATATTGCAGAAATGCAACAACGTTTGAAAGATTTAGGCTACTATAACGGAGAAATTGATGGGGATTTTGGCAGTGGTACTGATAATGCTGTCAGACGATTCCAAGCAGATGTTTTTGGTCACTCCGAAGCAGATGGGAAAGTCGGACCAAAAACTTGGGCTAAATTGTGGGGAGAAGAAACAACACCCCCACCTACTCCTCAACCTGCTCACGGAACTTATCTCCGACTGACTAAAACTAACCAGAAAGACGGTGATGGTTTATATATTCTCATTTTGGAATATATCAAGAATGGACAGGTAAAAGATCATCTTAAAGTTTGCTCTGGACAACCGAGTAACCAACTATTCCGTACAGGTCCTCAAAGTGTATCGGGTTCCATGGAACCGCTGCCTGAAGGCAAATGGTACATTAATGACATTCTCTGGGCAGGTGGCAAAGATAAATATGGACCGACTGTTTTTAGTAATGGTCTGGGTCCAGTTACTACCCCTATCAAATATGTCGGACCGAATTCCACACGGCGAAGTGCTATTGAAATCCATATTGATTGGAATGGAAAATATTGTCATGGTCCCTGTCCAGGAACGGCAGGTTGCCTTGGTATCTACGATATTGCTGATTACAAGAAATTAGTTAGTTGGCTAGGAGATACTAATCCCCATGATCTATATGTGGATTGGGGTCTAGGAACTTGTCCTCAACCTTAATAATAACTCACTCAAGGGTGATCATAATGATCTTTTATAGTGATCACCCTACTCTTTTTTGATTCGGTGATTTACTCACGAACAATGTACAAACTTTTACTGGCATCAGCCTTACAACAGGTAATGCAAAACACAAATCTCCCTATAAACATAGACTCAAAACTAATCTGGAACGATACAGGAATTAATCTTGTCGCTGGACAAGAATATCATTTTCAAGCAACAGGTCAATGGACAGACTGGACAATTACCTCTAATGCTGATGGTTATGAAAGTACTAATTTCTTTCTGAAACTATGTGAAAGACTACGACGAATGCCTAATTCACCTTGGTTTTCACTGATTGGTTCAATTGATAAAGATCAAGATAGTTTGTTCCTCATTGGCACAAATAAACAGTTTACAGCACCAAAAACAGGACGGCTTTACTGCTTTGCTAACGATGTGATCATCGCCTATGGCAATAATCGAGATAGCATCCAACTCACTGTAACTTCCTTAACTTGATAAAGGGAAAATATCCTATTTGTGAACCGTATGCTGTTGTTAAAGTAACCTGTCCAGAATCAGGCAAAAAAGGATCAAAAATGATGACTAACCAAAAACTGAAAGCTCTAGTCAATACTGTTATCAAACAATCTACCCTAGATAGCAGTCAGATTACTGATCTTACTCAAAAATTTTCCTTGACAGCAGGAGATGAACTTGAGATTAATAATTACAAATCTGCGAACAATAATCACTGGAAATTAGAATTAACAACTCCTGTTAATCAGATGACGAAATGGTTCGCTTATATGCCCCATGTCGAAATTAAAAGTAATGACCCTGTGGCCAAGATATTGCAAGATATTAAGCAGTCTCAATTTAAGGTGTATCATCGACCAACAGAACAAGATGGAGATGGAGTGGGGATTCCCCCTAATGGACAAGACAACCGTTCAGAAAGAATTTGTCCTGTTTACGTTCTTAGTCCCAGAAGACAGACAGATTCTTTAGTTAGACAACTGATTGCACTGCTTCGGGTCAAGGATACAGCGTTCATTATTGCAGAACGATTGGTACAATATCCCGAAGATTATCTCCCCACTATTTCTCAATTTGAAAAAGCGGTCATCGTCCAATCTTTTGTTGGTGTCGGTCCTCCTCAACCGGATCCAACTCCTTATCCGGATTGGGCAAAAGAAAGACACGACAAAGAGTTGTGGAGACTCGAACAATCTATCCGTCTATTACAGTCGATGAATCGAAAAATCTCAGCTGTCGTTTGTGCGATGGGAGATTCTCAAAAACATTCATCCAAAGATGTGCGAGAAACAATGCAAACAAGATTATACAATCTTCTGGATAAGTATAATCTCTCGGCTCTCAAACAGCCAATTACTTGGGGAGCAGATGAATTAGTAGCAATGGGAATCGCTCAAACTCTCCCTAAAACTAAAGTGCGTGTCCGCATCTCTAATAAGGAGACTGAAATGTGGTACGACGGGAGACGACCACCGCGAGAACTTGTGACTGAAAAATTACCAGCAGTTGGGTTAGAAGAATCAGAAACTGACTGGGATTTCGAGGTCGCTATCCTAACTCGTCGTCAAAATGGTAGTATTGATGATTATCAGAAAGACGACCAGAAACAAGCCCAATTAGATGAGCAATTTCTGGCTAAATACAAGAACTATTCTTCCGAGCAGCGCGCTAAATTAGTCATCATTGATGGCCGACTTTTTAATGGGGCTTGGAATGCCACTTCTGTGTTACCTTATGATGATTTATTGGCCTTCGGTAGTTGGGGAACATTTGGCAATTGTGTTGGCTCAACTTTGGCGGTGGCAAAAATTCTTTTCTACGCTAAAAATCCCGCCGCTCAAAGACAACTTTATTTAGAAGCCATTGCTCATGATGTTTTTGCTAATGGCTATAAAGAAGTTCAACGACCCGAAGAACCTAAAAGCTTCTGTAATCAGCTAAAAAATCAAACAGGAATCACTTTCAATCATTACGAAGGATATGATAATCCTGCTACGGTCAAAAAAGTCTTTGAGGTCTTAAATCGGCACGTTAATGTCAGAATGCAGGAACATTTTACAGCACTTCCCCTTGTTAATAACCGAGTCTTCCGAATTACCCCGCAATTTTGGCGCACTTTTGAGAGTGAAATCCACATCTGGCCAAGATTACCAGAGGAAATTCATAAAGTTGGTATCTATCGTACCGATCTGGAAGCGATCGCTTTTAATCCTTCATTGGGCGATCAATTCGTCTAACAGTAAATTTTTCAACAATCCCATAGGAGAAATGCCATGACTTCCTTACAAATTATCAATCCTACCAATCATGCTCGATTTGAATGTCTAAAACCTGTTACTTTTACAGGCAAAGTCCCCACTGAAATGGTCACTGTAGAACTCAAAGCAGACGAAAAATATCCCCTGGGCAGTGGTCAGGTTAAAGCGGATGGTTCTTGGTCGATTACTTATTCAGGATTTACCAATATCGGTGGGCGCAAAATTACCGCCATCGGTTTTGATCAAGGAAATCAAAAAAAGGCAGAAACCAGTATCTATATTAATGTTGTTTCCGCCACGGATGGACTTGATAAAATTATCCAGATTGCCGCTAATTCCCAAATAGCCCGTTATCACTGGCTCGATCGAGGAGTTGCCCCCAAAGGTTACATTAAAGGCATGGCAGTTGTCTACGCTAAAGTTTATTGCCAGTTGAAAGCAGGTAATCCCTTTGCCAAAGAAATGGCGAAAGCTAACACAGGAAACTCCGATAAAGATGCCTTAGCACACTATGCTCAAAAATTCCGTGATTTAGAGATGAATAATAGCGTGGCAGGGGTTGATACCCTCAGACATTTATTTGTCTTGCTAATAGGGTTAGGAATGCGGGAAAGTTCTGGAAAATACTGTGAAGGACGTGATCGTTCAGCCAGCAATACCACTGCTGAAACGGCGGAAGCTGGATTATTTCAAACAAGCTATAATGCCCGCAGTGCTAGTCCATTATTACCACAGTTATTCGAGCAGTATTTAGCCAATTCATCAGGGTTTATCGAAATCTTTAAGGAAGGGGTTACTTGTCCTCCTCAAGACTGGGAAAACTATGGAGAAGGGAAAGGAAAAGAATTTCAACGCTTGTCGAAAGCTTGTCCGGCTTTTGCCGCAGAATTTGCTGCTATTGGCTTAAGAAATCTCCGAAAACATTGGGGGCCAATTAACCGCCTAGAAGCGGAAATTCGTCCTGAAGCTGATGCTATGTTACAGGAGGTTCAGAAGATTGTTGATCAATTGAATCTTTGTTCATTGTTTTAATTATCTTTTTTTCTATCTCTCAAATAAGGGAAAGGAGGGAGTTATGAAACTGCTCAATACTCTAATTGCTGGTGGATTATTAACTATTAGCTTTTTAGTCATTCCTGTGGCAACCAAAGCTCAGAACTTTCAAGAAAAAGTGGCTGAAAACGCTGTTAAAGAATGGCAAAATTTTCATAATCCACCCATTGTTGTCAGAGCTAAAGCAGATACTGAAATACGCAGAGATACAGGAACAGCTGAAAGACCTCTAGAATATGCTCAATGCAACATAGTTAATCGTTACTGGCGCAGTGTACAAACACCCCCTAGAGGTGACTTTTGTAGATTACCCCAAATAGCAAATAAAAATCAAGGAGGCTGGGATAATTATCCTTGGTCAGCCGCTTTTATTTCTTTTATTATGGAACAATCAGGGGCAGGTGATCAGTTTAAATATAGTGTCCGTCACGCTACTTACATCGTTGATGCTGTCAGAAATCGGGACAATCCTCATGCTTCTTTTCGAGGCTATCCCATTGATTGGATTCGTCCATCTGTTGGCGATCTAATCTGTGCGCCGCGAGGAAAAAATGCGGGTTTAACCTATCCACAGATTATTGATAAAGGAGATTTTGAATCTCATTGTGATATTGTGGTTGCCAAAAATAACAATCAATTAGAAGTCATCGGTGGGAATGTAGGAGATAGTGTGGCAAAAACGATTGTTTCTCTAGACGCTCAGGGACACATCAAAGTCACCAAACCTGATTTCAGACCTTGGTTTGTGGTTATCAAAAATAATCTCAGATAAGGTGCAACCCTTGAAGTGATGGCAAACTTGAAATCTTTAAGGAGAAAAGGCGATACAAATGGGAGAATCCTGCGCTTTTCCTCCCCTATAGTTAAGCGTATTGTAGCTTGATAAGACTATTATTTCCCAGCGATAGCTCAATGGATTGAGGGAAATATTCCTGCTGCCATTGTCCGGCACTAACAGCAGCGGTCAAAACCACCATTCTAACGATCGCCAGTGGGAGAGGAAATATTATCTTTAACGATCCCAACCAGAATGATGACAGGGGCTATATTAACGACAAAATCAGCGATAAAAGTCCCAATCGCCAAGATTAGGCGATAATAGTCGCAAAAACTCCCTAGCCATGCCGGTCTCATCGAGATGATCTGCATAAAAATTTAAGAATGATCCCCGTCTGGTGATAGACTTTTGACTGTTAAGGAAACAAACTCACTAGATAAATCATAGATTCAGTTGTAGGGAGGATCATCGAGTGGAAAGTACGCTAGGGTTAGAAATTATCGAAGTGGTCGAACAGGCTGCCATTGCCTCCTCGAAGTGGATGGGTAAAGGCGAAAAAAATACCGCCGATCACGTCGCTGTAGAAGCGATGCGCGAACGGATGAATAAAATCCATATGCGCGGTCGCATCGTTATTGGAGAAGGGGAAAGAGACGAAGCTCCCATGCTCTATATTGGCGAAGAAGTGGGTATCTGTACCCAAGCTGATGCCAAACAATATTGTAATCCCGACGAATTAGTCGAAATCGATATCGCCGTCGATCCCTGCGAAGGCACTAACTTGGTTGCCTACGGTCAAAATGGTTCTATGGCCGTGTTAGCGATCTCCGAAAAAGGTGGGTTATTCGCCGCTCCTGACTTTTATATGAAAAAATTAGCCGCTCCCCCAGCAGCTAAAGGTCATGTGGATATTAATAAATCGGCGACGGAAAACCTGAAAGTTCTTTCCGATTGTCTCAATCGTTCGATCGAAGAACTGGTGGTAGTGGTTATGGATCGTCCCCGTCACAAGGAATTAATCCAAGAAATCCGCAACGCCGGGGCCAGAGTTCGTCTGATCAGCGATGGTGACGTATCGGCCGCTATTTCCTGCGCTTTTTCGGGAACTAATATTCATGCTCTCATGGGTATCGGTGCCGCTCCGGAAGGGGTAATCTCGGCGGCGGCTATGCGTTGTCTAGGCGGTCACTTCCAGGGACAATTAATCTATGATCCCGAAGTGGTCAAAACCGGTTTAATCGGCGAAAGCAGAGAGGGTAATCTCGCTCGTCTGCAAGAAATGGGCATCACTAATCCCGATCGCGTTTACGGTTGCGAAGAATTAGCCAGTGGCCAAACCGTCCTCTTTGCCGCCTGTGGGATCACCCCCGGCACCCTGATGGAAGGGGTACGCTTCTTCCACGGTGGCGCTCGTACCCAAAGCTTGGTTATCTCCACCCAATCGAAAACCGCCCGCTTTGTCGATACCGTTCACCTGTTCGACCAACCCAAATACATTCAACTGAGATAATTCTCTGACCGGGTGGGGTGGGTATGGCTCACCTCGCCCCCATTGGTAAAAATATATAAAGTTTTTTTTCAAACATCTTTTATTTGCATCCCGATGGGGACTAAATTGCAACAATTAGAGACATAACGCACTGATCTTTATCAATAATTTTTGTAGCCTGAGCAACATTTGTAGGAGAACATAAATGAATATTGCTGTAGTGGGCTTGAGTCACAAGACAGCCCCTGTGGAAATTCGCGAAAAATTGAGTATCCCGGAAGCGAAAATCGAGTCCGCCCTTACCCACCTCAAGGGTTATCCCCACATCCAAGAGGTGGCTATTATCAGTACCTGTAACCGTTTGGAGATCTACGCCGTGGTTACGGATACGGAAAAGGGCGTGGTGGAAATTACCCAGTTTCTCGCTGAAATCGGGCATATTCCCCTTAATGTCCTGCGTCGTTATCTGTTTACCCTACTGCATCAGGATGCTGTCCGTCATCTGCTCCGGGTGTCGGCTGGTTTAGAAAGTCTTGTCCTCGGTGAAGGGCAAATTCTCGCTCAAGTTAAAAATACCCATAAATTAGCTCAAAAGTACAATACTATCAGTCAATTACTCGATCGCCTGTTTAAACAAGCGATGACTGCCGGTAAACGCGTCCGCACGGAAACCAGCATCGGCACGGGAGCCGTATCGATCAGTTCGGCGGCGGTGGAGTTAGCCCATGCTAAGGTGGCAGACCTCAGCGGCAAGAAAATCGCTATTATCGGGGCAGGGAAAATGTCCCGATTATTAGTTACTCACCTTCTGGCTAAGGGTTCTCAGCAAATTGCGATCGTCAATCGCTCCCAAAGACGGGCCCAGGAGTTGGCCCGTGAATTTCCTCACCTACCGCTGCAACTATATGGCTTAGAAGAGATGATGACTACCGTAGCGGCATCGGATATCGTCTTTACCAGTACCGGAGCCACGGAACCAATTTTAACTAAAACTTTATTGACAGAAGTGACGATTTCTGCTAACTCGCTGATGTTAATCGATATTTCCGTTCCCCGCAACGTCCATACCGACGTGAAGGAATTGGCACAAGTGCAAGCTTTTAACGTCGATGATCTCAAAGCGGTGGTTGCCGCCAATCAGGAAAGTCGCCGTCAGATGGCTAGGGAAGCAGAGGCACTCCTAGAGCAGGAAGTGGAAGCTTTCGAGCTTTGGTGGCGTTCTTTGGACACTGTACCGACAATTAGCTGTTTAAGAAGCAAAATTGAAGATATTCGCGAACAGGAATTAGAAAAGGCCCTCTCCCGTCTGGGGACGGAATTCGCCGAAAAACACCAAGAAGTTATCGAAGCAATGACCCGCGGTATCGTCAATAAAATCCTTCACGAACCCATGGTACAACTACGCGCCCAACAGGATATCGAAGCCCGCAAGCGCTGTTTACAATCCCTGCAAATGCTCTTTAACCTCAGTGTCGGGGAGGAATATAGTTAGGGACTGGTAATCCACAAAAATTAAGGGCGATTCTATTGGTCTGTCAAGGTGATTTTGAGGGATTGGGAGCGGATAATTTGGCAGCATTCCCCTATCCACAATTTCAAGATTGACAGACCACTAAGCTGTTGACTCTCTAAATCACTCGTTAAGGCTGTCCATGAGTGCCGGAGTTGGCAGCAGGGAGCGGTATAATTGATAGTTAGGTGTACCTGGAAGGAGTTCTGTGGTATTGATTCATAACTGCTACTAAATGACCAGATGGCAACGTTCCTTACTGATTCTGCTGATATAGCCAGAGTCTACTACTCTTCAAGATTGAACTTGAAACAGCGTAGTCAGTTGGGTCAGTTCTTGACCCCCGCAACTGTTGCGCGTTTCATGGCAGGACAATTCAACAACCTGTCTGGTCCTATTCACCTTCTAGATGCTGGGGCTGGAATTGGAACTTTAACTGCTGCTGTAGTAGAGCGGTTACTGGCAAACCCCGATCAGGTTAGTAGTTGCAGCATTACAGCATATGAAGTCGAACCAGTCTTCTTCCCCTCGCTAAATCAAACCCTCACAGAATGCTGTGCCGCTTTGAACGGAAAAGGAATTCAAGCAGATTATTGCTTGCGGGGGGAGAATTTCATCAAAGCTAGTAGTGAAATGAACTTGCCACTCTTTAAGAAGGTAGTTCCGGGCTTTACTCATGCGATTCTGAATCCACCTTATAAGAAGATTCACAGCCAATCAGCAGAAAAGAAAGTTCTTGCAAGTATTGGGATTGATACTGTAAATCTCTACAGCGCATTTGTTTGGCTTGCCATCGTACAACTTATAGACGATGGCGAAGTGGTTGCGATTACGCCGAGAAGTTTTTGCAATGGCAAGTATTTTCGCCCTTTCCGAAAAGCCTTCCTAGAATATATGAAACTAGATAAAATTCATATATTTGAGAGTAGATCAGCAACCTTCTCAGAAGATGAGGTATTACAGGAAAATATTATTTTTCACGCCCTAAGATCTAAACAAAAACCTAGCACTGTAAAAATAACCAGTAATTCTGAGATGGCATTAGACGAGATTTCAGAATCTAGATATGCCCCCTATGACGAAGTGATTGAGCCGAATGATTCTGAACAGTTTATTCATATTGTTACAAATTCTCTCAAGAATTCCTTGAGAGTTCAAATGAATAAAATGCCCTGTACATTAGATGAGATAGGCTTAGAAGTTTCCACTGGTCCAGTTGTTGATTTTCGCCTGAAATCGTCTTTAAGAAACCATTTGAGTGATAGAACTGTTCCCCTACTTTATCCAGAATCTGTAAAAGTCAGGAAAGTAGTATTTCCTCCTGATAATCCCCGCAAGCCCATTGCGGTAGAAAAAAATAACGAAACAGAAAAATGGTTAATTGAGCCTGGCTGGTATGTTTTGACAAAACGTTTTTCATCCAAAGAAGAAAAGCGTCGTGTTGTTGCTGCTGTGTGTTCTCCTATTGGTTCAAAATCTCTAGGTGTCGAAAATCATCTTAATTATTATCATGCTAAAGGCAGAGGAATGCCTCCTGATGTAGCTAAAGGGTTAGCCGCATTTCTTAATTCAACTTTATTTGATAGCTACTTTCGTCAATTTAGTGGACATACACAAGTCAATGCTACCGACCTTCGTAGGGTTAAGTATCCATGTAAAAATGACTTAATCCAAATAGGAGTTCAAGTTGGGGACAATGACTTAAACCAAGAAGAAATCGATCAAGTTGTACATGAAGTTCTATCAATTATGGATGAAGCAAGCACCGCAGTTCAAGCAAACAAACGAATCGAAGAAGCACTTACAATTCTCAAGGCTATCTCTGCTCCTAGAGAGCAACAGAATGAAAGGTCTGCACTATGCTTACTTGCGTTAGCAGATATTCAACCTGATAAACCCTGGAGCCAAGCTACTGCACCAAAACGCGGAATTACAGAAGAAATGATGGATTGGTTCCGTGATCATTACGGAAAACAATATGCACCAAACACACGCGAAACTGTTCGAAAACAGACAATGCATCAATTTGTGCAGATGGGACTGGTGGTTCAGAATCCAGACAAACCAGACCGACCAATTAATAGCCCTAGGTGGTGCTACCAACTTGATCGGCAAGCGTTATCACTGCTTCAAGTTTATGGCTCTGAGCAGTGGGAAGAAGCTCGTAGAAATTATGCGCTTTCAGTGACTAATTGGTTGCAAGCCAGGAATCGAAATCTGCCCATGATTCCTATAACCTTACCCGATGGTCGGGCGATTCAGCTTTCATCAGGTGGGCAAAATATTTTAATTAAAGACATCTTAGAAAGCTTTTGTCCAAGATTTACGCCAGGGGGCGTAGTTCTATATATTGGCGATGCTGGTGATAAATTTATAATCAACGAAACACAAAAATTCCGAGAAATGGGGATTGAATTAGATCCTCACGGGAAAATGCCTGATCTTGTTATCTATCATAGATACCAAGATTGGCTTGTCCTTATAGAAGCGGTGACGAGTCATGGTCCAGTGAATTTGAAACGCCACAATGAACTAAAGCAACTTTTTCAATTAAGCTGTAAGGGTCTTGTCTTTGTTACTGCTTTTCCCAGTCGTAGGGAAATGACTCGTTATCTTGCTGAAATTTCCTGGGAAACAGAAGTTTGGGTAGCTGATCAGCCCGATCACATGATTCACTTCAATGGAGAGAGATTCCTAGGTCCATATTAGAACCCAGAAAAGCGTTCTTAAAGATATCAGTTGTGAAAGTACACCTAACTTCACCGTTAGGTGGCTTAGGTTTTCTATTGGGACAGTGCTTCTAGGTTATTTTTGATCCTAAATCCTGTTTTGCAAAGCTGATAACAATCAATCATAAGTGACAGTACACGACAGTGCGATCGCTGTAGGGGGCGTTCCCTGATGCAAGTCCTACTGCTCCACCAATAGATTTTTGGGAACGCACCATGCTCATTCATTGAAGCTGTGAGTCTAAGAGTGCGATGTCGAAGCCACTGCCTAACAGTACGTCAATCTTGTCGGGTGCGAAGCATGAAATGTAAAGCACCTTTTGAGTGGAATACTAGAAACCTTCTGCGGTGATTATGCCAATATTGAGGTGATTAAACCCCGCAGTGCGCTATTAAGTTTCATTAAACCTCTTGCATAATTAATTTTTGAGGGTTCAAAAACGGCAAAAATAGGGATTAAATTGCATAAAATCTGCAAATAGACCATTTAATTGATTATTATTCATTCTTAATTCTCCTGACTACTGACGACCGACTCGGCTCTTCTGGTTTCTGTGTGAAAACGAGGTCTATACTGAATAGTTTCTTCGGCGAAATAGTCCTAAAAGTTTTGCCCGATAAGCACTTCACGATTCCATAAGCAAAAATTATCACACAAACCCGACAAGAGCCATGAATCCTGACTCCTGACCCCTGACTCCTAATCCTAACAACAATTTTTGATTTTTACAAGAGGTCTATTTTTAACTTGACGTAAGCGGTCAGGGATTGAGATAATCTAACAAGTATGTACGACAATGAAATCCTAGACTCTAGCAACTCCTTAAATAATCCTCTCGATGGGAGCGCTCCGGATCAAGCAGCGGAAATCCCCCCCGATCCAGAGGAAATGCTGTCATTGCTTACTTCTGCTCATGTCAGCGAGAGAATGATCGCCGCCCGCGCCTTTTGTGAATTGCGTGATGAAAGAGCGATCGCCCCGTTACTAGAAATGTTAAACGATGTCTGTCCCCTAGTGCGTGTCAGTGTCGCCTACGCTTTGGGCAGAAATCCCAGTCTTAACTCTGTGGAACCCTTAATCGATTTACTGACCAGAGATTGGAATGGTTACGTCAGAAAAGGAGTAGTTTGGGCCTTGGGCAACTGTGGCGATCGCAGAGCGATCGAGCCTTTGGTTCATGCTCTTAAAACTGATATTTCGGCGGTGCGATTATGGGCGGCCAGTAGTTTGGCCCAGATTGCCAAGGTCAATTATGAAGATATCATCACCGTCTTGCCGCCTTTAATCGAAGGATTGCGCCGAGATTTAATCGCCGCAGTGCGGAGTAATTGCGCCTGGTCAATCGGTCAATTATGCCGAGAATTGCCCTTCAATGTTATTTATGCCACGGCGATCGATGCTTTGATCGAGGCCTTGGTGGAAGATGAGGATTTAGGTGTCAAGGAAGATGCGAGAGGTGCTTTATTAAAAGTGGGCGACCCGAGAGGATTACAATTGATCGAGGAATTAGAGCTTGAAGGAATTATCTAAACCGCTAATTTTGGGCGTTACGGGGGCATCGGGGCTGATTTATGCCGTCCGTACTCTCAAATATCTACTTTTAGCCGACTACACGATCGATCTAGTGGCTTCCAAATCAGCTTACACTGTCTGGCAAGCGGAAGATCAGACGCGGATGCCTCCAGAACCGGAACTGCAAGAACAATTTTGGCGCGGCCAATGCGGGGTGATGGAAGGGGGAAAATTACGCTGTCATCGTTGGGGGGATGTGGGGGCAACAATTGCCAGTGGTTCCTATCGCACCCTTGGTATGGTAATTATTCCCTGTAGCATGAGTACAGTGGCTAAATTAGCGGGGGGGTTAAGTTCCGATTTGCTAGAAAGAGCGGCCGATGTGCAGATTAAGGAGGGCAGAAAATTGGTTTTAGTGCCGCGAGAAACCCCTTTTAGTTTAATTCATCTGCGTAATTTAACCACTTTAGCCGAGGCGGGCGTTAGAATCGTGCCAGCAATACCGGCATGGTATCACCATCCCCAATCGATCGAGGATTTGGTCGATTTTGTCATCGCTCGTACTCTCGATCAGTTAGATATCGATTGTGTGGCCATTAATCGCTGGCAAGGACATTAACAGTGATCAGTTATCAGTGGGTAAGTTATCAGTGGGTAAGTTATCAGTGGGTAAGTTATCAGATTGGAGTTTTAAGTGAGCAGTATGTGTTAAGTGAGCAGTATTAAATAGCTGGTTATAATTAAATTGAAGATAGATTTTGGGTTCGATCCCCCCTTAATCCCCCCTTAATAAGGGGGGTGTCTGACAGTTTTTAACACCTAACTACTTAAATAGCAGTTTCTTGCCATCTTTTCACTGTTTACTGATCACTGTTTACTGATCACTGTTTACTGATCACTGAATCAAGGGAGGTAAAAATGGGCTGGATTATGGTCTTATTTGCGATCGCTGTGGGCGGATTACTGATCTGGCAGAATCTGGGGGTGATCACTTTGGTCTTTTTTGGCGGTATTATGACGGTAAAACTGCCCCTAGCGGTCTGGGTGTTACTTTTCACCCTAGCGGGAATTATCAGTGGTTTAACCCTGCAATTTCTCTATAGTTTTGGTCGTCCTTTGGCTGCCCCAAAAGCTTCCCCTCCTATAGCCAATAATCCTACAGTTCCACCCCCATCTCCCCGACCTACCTATATTCAAGATACTACTGCTTCTGCACGGGGTAACGATTGGGAAAGAGATAGCGGTGATGATTGGAATTTTGATACACCCCCCCTTCGACGTAGCTCAGGGCAAGCCGAAAAACCGACGACCATTCAGGATCGGGAAGAATTCCCGCCTAGGGTTGCCGATTGTGAAAAAGTTGACCCTGAGCGAAGCCAAAGGGCGGATTTTGTCAAGCCTCCAAGTGACAGTTCTCAAACTGGCTCAGTTTATTCCTATAGTTACCGCACAGCCAAACAGACTCGCGGGGAAAAAGCCGATCAAGTGTACGATGTCAATTATCGGATTATTAAGCCCCCTACCCAGGATCAAAACCAAGATCGGGAGGTAAACAAAGCGGATGAAGAGGAGTGGATTTAACTTTCCCTTCGACGTAGCTCAGGGCAAGCCCCTCGACGTAGCTCAGGGCAAGGACAGAGTGGAGGTTTCTACCTGAATCCCTCAGAGAAGATAGACTTTTCTGGCCTTGTCTCCTGTCTTACCGAAAATTTGGGTTTAAGGTTCCCCGCACGACCGGGCGGCTTTTAGATAATAGGTTGTCAGTTTAATATTTAATGTGTTAGAATAAGTTTATCCTGTCAAGCCTAGCGTAAATGTTTGTCCTAGAGTTTAAAGTTGAGGCTAAAACAAAACAATATCAAGCTATAGACGATGCTATCCGCACCGCTCAATTCATCCGTAATAAATGTTTAAGGTATTGGATGGATAACAAGGGTGTGGATAAATACGACCTATCGGCTTATTGTCGAGTTTTAGCGCACGACTTTAAATTTGCTGGTGAGTTAAATTCCCAAGCAAGGCAAGCATCGGCTGAAAGAGCATGGTCTTCTATTTCCCGTTTCTTCGATAACTGTAAAAAGAAGGTAGCAGGAAAGAAAGGCTATCCTCAGTTTAAGAAGTTTTCCCGTTCCGTTGAGTACAAAACAACAGGATGGAAGCTTCTTAACCCTAAAACCATTCATTTCAGTGATAAAAAGGAGATTGGAACACTTAAACTAAAAGGGACTTGGGACTTAGGATACTTTCAACAGTCTGACATTAAACGGGTTAGATTAGTTCGTAGAGCCGATGGTTATTATTGCCAATTTATTCTTTCTTGTGATGTTAAAGAAGATGTTAAACCATCGGGTAAGTGTATCGGCTTAGATGTGGGGTTAGCTTCTTTCTATACTGACCACGAGGGTAATAAAGTTGACAATCCTAAATTCTTAAGAAAGTCTGAGAAAAGATTAAAGCGACTTCAAAGACAGTTATCTAAAAAGAAAAAGGGAAGTACAAATCGTCAAAAAGCTAGACAAAGATTAGCTAAGGCTCATCTTAAAATAAGTAGGCAACGTAAAGACTTTGCTGTAAAGTTAGCCAAGTGCGTAGTTCACTCTAACGATGTGATAGCCTACGAAGATTTAAGAATCAAGAACTTAGTCAAGAATCATTGTTTAGCTAAATCGATCAATGATGCGGCGTGGTATCAGTTTCGAGAATGGATAGAATATTTTGGAGTTAAATTCGGCAAGATAACGATTGCTGTCCCACCGAACTATACAAGCCAAAACTGTTCAAACTGTGGTGAAATTGTTAAGAAATCTTTATCGACTAGAACCCATCAGTGTAAATGTGGGTGTGTTTTAGATAGGGATGAAAACGCCGCTATCAATATCCTTAAAAAAGGGTTAAGTACCGTAGGGCATACGGGAACTTTCGGGCTAGATCCGATAAACGCTTGGGGAGAGAATACCTCTACTTTTTCAGAAGCGATTCTGTCTAAGCAAGTAATCTCTTTGAACCAAGAATCCCCGTCGCTTTAGCGCGGGGAGTGTCAAAATGGTGAAATATAGGTTGTGCAGACAGAGCGCCATGAAACACACATTATCCGTATTAGTTGAAGATGAAGCGGGAGTTTTAACCCGTATTGCTGGATTATTCGCCCGTCGCGGCTTTAATATTGAAAGTCTGGCCGTGGGTCCGGCCGAACAGATGGGAGTTTCTCGCATTACGATGGTAGTACCCGGGGACGAGGACAGCATCGAACAGTTAACCAAACAACTTTACAAATTAATTAACGTCCTCAAGGTGCAGGATATCACCCAAACCCCCTGTGTGGAAAGGGAATTAATGCTGATTAAAGTTAATGCTACCGCCGATCGCCGAGCGGAAGTGATCGAATTAGCGCAGGTATTCCGAGCGCGGATTGTGGATATTTCCGAGGAAACCCTGACCATCGAAGTGGTGGGGGATCCGGGTAAAATGGTGGCGATTATGCAAATGCTGAATAAATTTGGCGTTCGTGAGGTGGCGCGTACCGGTAAAATTGCTCTGATTCGCGAGTCGGGAGTCAATACGGAATACCTCAAAGCTTTAGAGGCTAAAATGGCAATTTAGGGATATTGGCTATGAATTGGGGTGTTGGGGTTTTAGGGTTTTAGTTGAAATTCCCCACTTCCCCACTTGCCTATTGCCTATTGCCTATTGCCTATTGCCTATTGCCTATTGCCTATTGCCTATTGCCTATTGCCTATTGCCTATTGCCTATTGCCTGTTGTCTCTTGCCTCCAGAAGCTGATAACTGATAAAAACTATGTCTAAGCAGTCGCCGAAAACCCAAATTAGTCAACTTGTCACCGTTGCCGTGCAGAAATTGCAAGGAAAGGTGAATTTTCAGGCGGTAAATCTCAAAAAAGGGGCGAGAGTTCCTGAATTACGCCTTAAAAACGAGAATGGCAGTGGGGAAAGCAAATATCCCCTCATTGGCGATCGCTATTTGTTAGGCCGCAGTTCCAGTTCCTGTGATATTACTATCCGTAATACCGTGGTCAGTCAGATTCATTGTTCCCTACAGCGTGACCCAAAAAATCCCCATAATTTCCTGCTTACAGATGAAAACTCCACCAACGGGGTTTATATGGGTAAACGTCGTCTCAAAAGCGTTTCCCTGCGTCATGG
The DNA here is from genome assembly GCF_032027425.1 of Microcystis wesenbergii NRERC-220. Lineage (NCBI taxonomy): Bacteria > Bacillati > Cyanobacteriota > Cyanophyceae > Chroococcales > Microcystaceae > Microcystis > Microcystis wesenbergii. The sequence continues at coordinate 106,075 of NZ_JAVSJA010000001.1, forward strand.
TGATACCTTTACCCTGGCCCCCCCAGACTTAGCCAATTGTGTCACCATCTCCTACTACTGTCCCCCTCCCCTGTGGGCGCGACTTTTGCGCTATGGTTTCTACGGTGCGGGCGGTATTTTCGGTTTATTAGTTTTAGCGATTATCTGGGAAAGTCGTAGAGTTAATGTTTATCCACTCCCTTCCGGGGTGAGCGGTCCGGTGGTGGTTTACCCTAGGGATGGTCAAACTCCCCTCAATCCCATTCGACAGGAAACTCACCAAGAATTAGATAATCTGGGCGATTTTTCTCCCTATCTGCCCCAGGCGGTTGTCGCTTCCGAAGATAGTCGTTTTTACTGGCATTTTGGGGTTGATCCTTTGGGGATTGTCCGGGCTGTTATGATTAATTGGCAAGGTCAAGGCATTCGTCAAGGGGCCAGTACCCTAACTCAACAGTTAGCGCGTAGTTTATTCCCCGAAGTCGGTCGCCAAAATACTGCCGATCGCAAACTCCGGGAGATGGTTGTCGCTTTACAATTAGAAGCGGTCTATAGTAAGGATACAATTCTCAAAACCTATCTCAATCGAGTTTATCTCGGTCTGGCCGGTTACGGTTTTGAAGACGCGGCCCGCTTTTATTTCGATAAATCCGCTAGAGATTTAGATATCTCCGAGGCTGCTACCCTTGTGGCTATGTTACCCGCCCCGAATTTATTTAATCCCATTCAAGATTACGACACTTCCGTACAATATCGCAATCGTGTCATCGATCGCATGGCCCAATTAGGCATGATTTCCCCGGAAGCGGCCGCCAGCGCCCGCAGATCCCGCATTGAAATCAGTCCCCAAGCCAAAAAATCCCTATCTAGTACGATTGCACCATATTTTTATAGTTACGTTTTCGAGGAATTACAGGCTCTTTTAGGGGAGGAAGTGGCGAAAGAGGGCAATTTTATCGTTGAAACCAGTTTAGACCGCCGGCTGCAGGCGATCGCAGAAAAAAGCCTAAAAAATAATGTCTTAAACCAAGGCCCCCGCTATCGTTACTCCCAAGGGGCGTTAGTTACCTTAAACAGTCAAACCGGGGAAATTCTCGCTTTAGTCGGGGGAGTTGATTATCAAAAAAGCCAATTTAACCGCGCTATCCAAGCTAAACGTCAACCCGGTTCCACTTTTAAGGTATTTGCTTATGCTGCCGCCCTGGAACAGGGAATATCGCCCTATAAAACCTATACCTGCGCTGGACTCTCTTGGCAAGGACAAGCCTATTCTCCCTGTGAACGCAGTAGCGGGGGGGTCAATATGTTTCAAGGTTTAGCGCAATCGGAAAATAGCGTCGCCCTTCGCATTGCTCGCGAGGCAGGATTAAGTAATGTGGTCAATGTGGCGGAACGTTTGGGGGTAAAATCACCTTTAAATCCTGTACCGGGGCTAATTTTAGGGCAAAGCGAGGTAAATGTCTTGGAAATGACTGGCGCTTATGGGGTTTTTGACCATGGCGGGCGCTGGAATCGTCCCCACGCCATTAAACGCATTCTCGACGCTTCCGACTGTAAAAATGTGGAGGATTTGAGTACCTGTCGGGTTATTTATGACTATGGCGACGATAGCGATAGAAATCAGCGGGTAATCTCCCCTAAAACCGCCGAAACGATGAATAGCTTATTGCGGGGGGTGATAACTAATGGTACAGGAGGCGCTGCCAGTATTGGCATGGGAGAAGCGGGTAAAACGGGAACTACGAATAATTATGTGGACCTCTGGTTTATCGGTTATCTTCCCCGTCGCCACTGGGTGACAGGCATTTGGTTAGGTAATGATAATAATTCTCCCACTGCGGGCAGTAGTCAACAGGCAGCCAAGTTATGGGGCGATTATCACCGTCAGTTAATCACCACACAAAACTAACCCCAATAGTTCTGAAGCTCAGACCCATTTTAACCGTCTATCCTTAAGATTAGTGGAATCCCCCCAACCCCCCCGACATCGGGGGGTCTTGCCTCTTGCCTCATCTCAACTAACAATTTAAATGGTTCACAGTAATAAGGGTGTCCTAGCCCTAGCTAACACACCCAGTATCTGTCTATCTCAATGGAGCGAGAGGACTCCCGTTAACTGCTACGCGGTTTAACGGGAGATAAATCGCCACCAGAATGAAACTAACGCAGTAGCGTTTCCACTTTCGGGGAGTTTTGATTCTCAACATATTTTTTTAGTTGTTCAACAGTTACTCCACCACAACTAGCCACGAAATAAGCTCCCGCCCAAAAATAGGGTTTGTTGTAGAAATACTTGGCCGCCAAATACGGAAATTCTTGTCTAATTAAGCTACTACTAACTGTTTTAAGGTTAGCGATTAATTTGGATAAAGCGATGTCAGGCTTGTCATCAATAATCAGGTGAACGTGATCCGATTCACCATTGAAATCAAGCAACACGCTTTCCCATTTCGTCAGCGTTGACGCAAAGATTTCTTTAAGTCGAGCTAAGATTTCATTGTTAATAGCTTTTCGCCGGTATTTGATGACGAATACGACCTGAGCGGTAAGTCTATAAACAGAGCGAAATCCATGATTGTAATCGGTTGACATATTAGGCAGTAAGTGTTATAATCTAATTATATACCACGAAACAAACGACAGTGATAACGCTTACCTACCAGTACAAACTAAAGGTAAATAGGCAACAGGAACGGGAGATTGTACATATTCTCGATGTTGGCAAGAGCGTTTATAATTACGCTCTCTCGGAACGGAAAGATTGGTTAAACTCTCGAAAGTCTCTTGCGGATCACTGTTCGCTAGTTTCCGAGTACATAATTCCTGCGGATGAACCTTATCCTAATTACTTCGTTCAAGCCAAAAATCTAACGGAAGCTAAAAAAGTTTACCCGATATTAAAGACGGTTAACGCTCAAGTTTTACAGCAAGTTTTAAAAACTGTAGATAAAGCTTTTTCTGACATGAAATCGAAAGGCTTCGGCTTTCCTAGATTTAAGAAAAAGATGCGGAGTTTTGTTTTTCCTGCGCTGTCAAAAAACTTCTTAGGTGACGAATACTTAAATTTTCCGCAATTGGGAAAAATTCGGATTAGGAAATCTAGGGAGTACCCGTCTGGGTTTGAGCCTAAACAAGCTCGAATTATCCAAAAAGCGTCGGGATTTTACGTTTCGGTTTCTTTCCAATCTACGGAATTAGTTCCCGATATGACAGTGGGGAAGACCTGTTTAGGAATTGACGCGGGAATTGAAAGTTTTGTCGCTACTTCACGAGGAGATTTAATCAAAGCCCCTCGATTTTTGTTGAAAGTACAGAGTAAGCTTAAATTGCTACAAAGACGCTTGAAACGGAAAACTAAAGGCTCAAACAGTTGGTTAAAACTTCAGGAGAAGATAGCAAGATTACATGAAAAAGTGTCTAATACTCGTAGAGATTGGCACTTTAAACTAGCTCATTATCTTTGTGATCTTGCTGATAATATCTTTGTTGAGGATATTAACTTCGTTTCCTGGTCTAGGGGTATCGTTAGAAAACAATCTCTAGATTCGGGCATCGGTAGTTTTATTAACGAGATACTACCGTTTGTTATTTGGAAACGGGGAAAATATTATCTTAAGGTTGATAAAAACGGAACCTCGCAAGAGTGTCCGAATTGTGGCGCAATTACTGGTAAAAAAGCATTATCGGAAAGAGTTCACCGGTGTGATTCTTGCGGTCACATAGAACCAAGAGATACAGCATCAGCAAAGGTAATCGAGAACCGAGGAAAAAACGCGGTCGGACTGACCGTGTTAGAAAACGCTCGCGGAGGCGATTTGACGGGGATCCTCCAGTTAAACCAGGTCGATCTAGTTAAAAGCCTAAGAACCGAGAATCCCCCGCTACACCGCGCGAGCGGTTAGCGGGGGAGAGTCAATCAAACAAGGAAATTAAATGAAGGCGAAATTAGCAGCAGCTAATGTACCAGTAATCGAGGTAATTGTCGCAACGGGGATGTTGGCGGTTGACCAGTCACTGTCATTGTCATAGAGGAGGGTCTTTGTATCGGTGGCGAAGGCAAAACGAATTAATGGTTTAGTAGTCTCCAAGGCCTCGATATTATCAAAAATATCAACAATGATACTGCTAGAAAGATTGGCAGCAGTAGCCGCATTACTAACAACTGGCGGCGTACCTGCTGCTGGAGCGCCCGAGTAATTAGTAACAGTAAATGCAAAGACATCATTGTCACCGGTAATGAATTGGGAAACTATCTGACCACCCTGATTGGTAAATACAAATCTATCAGCACCATTACCACCATCCAGGGTATTCGTCGTTCCCCCGTTACCGGTTAGGGTATCGTTTCCGTCGCCACCGGTTAGGGTATCGGCTCCCAGTCCACCAACTAGGCGATCGGCTCCCGCGCCACCAACTAGGGAATCCGCACCCCCGATACCACTCAGGATATCGTCTCCGTCGAAACCGAATAGGGTATCAGCTTGGTTGCTGCCAGTTATGCTATCGTTTCCATTGGCACCTCTGAGGACGTAATTTTCAGTGCCACTCAAAGAGGCAATACTGTTACTGGAATTAGCCGTGTTTTCTGCTTTAGTAAAGCTTTGACCACCACCAAAGTCGAGGATATGGGTTCCTAAAAAAGTGGAGGAGACGAAAGTGTCAGTTCCGGCAGCAAGAAAATAATTTTGTGAAAAAGAGCTATTATAACCAGTTAGGTTAGCACTCGCCACGTCAGTCTGACCGACTCCGTTGCGAAGTCTCCAAGTGGCACGTCCAGAAAATCTGCCTAAAGAAGTAAGATTTCTACCGGTGACTGTGGTAGGGATAGAAACGGCTAGGTTGATATTTGTTGCATTAGCTGTCCAAAAAGCTGTTAGAGATGTGGTTGCTGTTGGAGCCGTGATATTAAAACCCGTGGTGGAGCCAATCGGAGCAGAAATGGTGATAGGCATAGTTTTTTCTTTGAGTGATATGTTTGAACTTGAAGAGTTTGACAGTCTTCCTCCGATCATTATATACCGAGAAAAAAAATGCAATCATGTTTGCGAGGCTTGTTTCCTGAATTATTGCTAATGGTTAAGTTTTTATCAATTTTGGGTTAATTTTTGGCTGGGTATGACATAAATCACCCCAGAAATTAAAGTTAATGTTACTGATAGCCAAAAAGCGAACTGAGAAATTAAGTTATATTCAGAAGGCAAGGGAGCAATTAAGAGAGCGATAGCGACAATTTGGCTGACTGTTTTGCTTTTTCCCCACCAATTAGCCCCTTTTATGTCGCTATTTCCTGTTAAATTCGGATTAATGCGCCAACCAGCGATCGCTAATTCCCGAGCAAGAATCAAAAATACTCCCCAAGCAGCAATTAAATCCATTTCAATCAGAGCTAAAAGAGGAGCGAGAACCAGCAATTTATCGACCAAAGGATCTAGAAATTTACCTAATTCGGTGATTTGATTTAATTTTCGCGCTAGATAACCATCGAGCCAATCGGTGCTGGCAGCAATTAGAAAGATAATTAAACTTAACCAGCGCTCGATTTCTGTGCCTTGGTGCAACCAGTATAAAATTAATGGCAGTCCCAAGAGTCGCGATAGGGTAATCGAGTTGGGTAGGTTCATTTTTCAGTGATCAGTAAACAGTAAACAGTAATCAGTAATCAGTAAATAGTGACCAGTAAACAGTAAACAGTGACCAATCACTAACCAATGATAACTGATAACTGATAACTGATAACTGATCTTTAGCTGGCTAATTTGAGATCGAAATTACTTTGTTTATTGCCTAATTGTCTGAGCCAACGATAATTATAAGCTAAAGCACCTCGCAGGGTGGGATAAACGGCATAATTAACGCCAAATTCTTGGCAAACTTCCGCTAAGATTGGGGCAATTTGGGGGTAGTGAATATGACAAATTTGCGGAAAAAGATGGTGAACAACTTGATAATTTAATCCCCCTAAATACCAATTTAAAAAGGCATTTTTAGGAGCAAAATCTACGGTAGTTCGCACTTGAAAGATTGCCCATTCGTCTTCGATTTGGTTAGCTGCCGAGGGTTGAATAAATTCGGCGGGTTCCAAAACGTGAGCTAACATAAATACATGACAGGCAAGCACTCCATAGGTCATAAAAGCAATGAGAAAACCGATCGCTATTTCTAGGGGACTATAACCAACTAAGAGAGGAATGCCAATAAACCAAAAGAGATAAACAACTTTTCCGCTCAATAAAACGAATAAATCGATCGGTTTAGGATTGGGAATTTTAATCTCGCCAAAACGATTACAAAAGAGGATGGAGCGCACATCGGAGAATGACCAATAGATAGGAATTATAGCGTAGAGAATCGGGATAAATAAATGTTGATAACGATGATACCATTTATGCTCGGCATGGGGAGTCATTCGCACGATACCATCGCCGTGAATTTCCACATCGTACCCTAAAACATTGGTGTAGGTATGATGGAGATAATTATGACGAAAACGCCAGAGATAACTGGAAGTACCGATGATATAATCGTAGGTCATGCCAAGGAGAGAATTAACCCATTTTTTACTAGAATAGCCGCCATGGTTTGCATCATGACCAATGCTAAAACCGATTCCTGCTAATCCTCCTCCTAAAACCAGGCAACCGATAATTTTTAGCCACCAGATATCGGGACCAAAAAGCACAAATAGCCAAGCGGCAATTACCCAAGTTAAAATCGTGATCGTCTTCAGGTACATGGCAAAATTATCTCTGGTGGGGATGCCGTTTTCGGTAAAATAAGCATCAACCCGTTTATTCAATTCCTTTCTAAAACCCTGATTTTCGGTAAAAGTTACTCGCATTCCTAATTTTTGTCCTAGAAGTTGATCCGACGGCAATTTTTGGCAGCTCAGAGTGAATTTATGAGTCTTTTACTGGTTTGCTAAAGCCGTCTCAGCATAACTGATAATTTCTCATCAGTCCCTCATCTATTGTCAGAGAAAGAGGTGCGCTTGGCAAGGGAATCGCTCAATTTATTTGCTACTCTTGCAGAAAATCCTCGGTTTTTACCTAATCAGATATCAGATACCTGTAGCCGGTGATAGAAATGAGCGTTAGGTACTTTTATACTACTATTAAAGCGATTGAAGGCGATCGAGTTTTCTGGTGCGAAGTACCACAATTAAGAAAATCGATCAATGCGATCGCTCGAAGCGTAGCCAATGATGAAGCGGTGTATTTTTATCTGTGGCAATGGTTACAGAATGAGCCTAATAACCAATTAGTCAAGTCTCATTGGATGGTTTTCTTACAATATCGCTCCTGTATGGTAACTCAAAGGGTCTATCAAAATGTTGGCCATCGGATCGATGCTGATTATGAAACCCTATTCTACTATTTGCTGAATTTGCTTGCCACGGCAATTATTTTTTACGGTAATTTTCAGGATAACAAGACCAAACCGGGATTTTTTCGCTTAATCTTAGAAAAATGGACAGATAAAAAATTGAGAAATACTCTCTATAATTTCCTGCGAGGAGAGTATAAAACTATCGGCAGGACTAATCTCGGTATAGTCAGTCTTTTTAGTGCGAATAAAATTCAAAAAATTTTACGAACATCGGGTATCTTTACCGAGAATCACCTGCTAATATTTAACTGTTTTCGAGAGGTTAAAAAAGCTTCTGTTAGATCATTGGATAAGTGGCAAGAGGAAGATTGGCAACAGGTAATCGATCGCTTGCAGCAGTTACAACCGCAAGTTATTCTCACCGTTGAGGAAGTGCAAGCAAAACTCAATCAAATAGGGGAGATAATGCGTAATCATATCGATCCTTCTTACTCTAGATTTGAGCTTAATAATTATGACGATAATAGCAATTACTTTTGGGAAAATCTCCCCAGTCAGAAGCCAAGTAAAGATTTACTACAACAGCAAGAAATCCAGGAAGATATTAATAAGTTATTAATCACTCTTGAGGATGAAGTTAAACAGATTGTATATTGTTACTATCATCAAAAGATGACGCAAGCACAGATCGCTAATCGATTGGGAGTTCACTCATCTACTATTAGTCGAGAAATAACCCAATTATGTAAAAAATTTTATCAGCTACTCTGTGCAAGGGAAGGCAAAGATTGTCCTAGTTTGTTAAATGAGATTAAATTACAATCTCGGCAAAAACAAGAGATCGATGCTTATCTAGAATATTTTTGTCAGTCCTACTTAACTCAAATCTAATCTGTTAGGAGATACCATGAAAGTCAACCTCGATATTTTGCAACAAATTAACCCGAAATCCCTTTGGCTAACTTTTTCGGAAACAGAGATTAAACAAGCTCGATCGATTCTCGGTCAATACTCTAATCAAACCGCCAAAAATCAGGCTTTGATTAATTACTTGGTGCAAATATGCCTAAGTAATTGGCTGAAAGATAATCTTGATTGTTCCCTTCAAATAACACCTAAAAACCATCAGTATCTTTGGGAGTTTATTAACGGTTTTACTTGGCAAATTCAAGATAAAAAAGTTACCACTATTCCCAGTCAAGCGATTGACATTGAGGGATTGACAATAGAGCAAGAATGGGTTGATATTCCCGATTTAGCGGCAGATTTTTATCTAGGGGTGCAGGTAGATTTAGCAGAAAAATTCCTCAATATCTGGGGTTTTATATCCAGACAAGATGTTAAAAATCTCGCAGAATACGATCCAATTTACCATCAATATTATTTGGACAGTGAGCAAATAATTGATGATTTAGATATTCTTTGGCAGAGTTGTTTAGAGGGAGAGAGTGAACAAGGAAAACTGGAATCTTTAGCAAACTTATCGCCAGCAACAGCAGAAAATTTAATTAAAAAGTTAAGTCAAGTTTCACCCTATTCTCCGAGATTAGATATTAGTTGTCAGCAGTGGTTAGCTTTGTTGAATAATCAACAATGGCGAGAAAAACTTTATCAGCAGCGTCTAGAAATAATCCCCACTAAACTTAGTCAATGGTTGCAGGGAATTATTAGCGATAAATGGCAGGAAATCCTCAGCACTATCGACAATTATCGTCCAATTAATCCAGGGTTTTTGTTGGCTGCTGAAAAAATCAGCAGCCGAGAATCTCCGACAGATATTCAGCGAGAAATTAGACAACTGTATGCTAGTCAAAAAGAGGTGGAATTTTCGGAACATTTAACCCCAGAGGAAGCTTTAGCAAAACTGCAACATCAAACCCAAGATGAAACTATTCGCTGGCAAGCGGCCGAATATCTCTGGAATATTGATCCTCATTATCCCAATGCTGCTATTCGTAAAATGCTCGATGTGGGTAGTCAATTAATGGGTTATAAAATCGCTTTAATGGTGGGAGTTTTATCGACCAGTGACCAGAGAATTGCTGTCTTAATTCGTGCCTATGCCATGGACAATTTTGCCAAGCTACCCCCCGGTTTATCTTTGCAAATTAGCGATGAAATAGGCCAATTAATCCCCGGTTTAGAAGCAATAGCAAGGGAGAAACCCCTAGATAGCTATCTGCAACTTTATTTTCTAGCTGATGCCGACGATCGCTTTAATGTTAACCTAAGTTTAGGGGACAGTAGCATTACCGAGCAGTTTAGTATTTAATAGAGATAGCAGAAAATGTCAAGGGTAAAGACATGAGCAGAGTTGTGATTCTGAAAATTGGTGATGGCAGTTTTGAAACGGGATTTTCCGTCACTCTAGAAATTCGTGACAATCATCTCTTGATAGCACCTTTTGCCGAGGGGAAATTAGTCCCTAACCTTGACATTGCTGCCGCTTTGCAAAATTATCGTCGAGCTTATTATCATTGGGTAGAAAGTCAACCCAGTTTAGGAATTACCGTTCCTCATAGTATGATCACCCATGCAGCGGTAGGTGATCCTAGAGACAACCTCAGAAAAGCCACTCAAACTTTAAAAGATAGCTTAAATGAATGGCTAAATTCCAGTTCTCTGAGTTCGATACAAAATCGTATCTTGTTCCATATAGGTACTGAGTCAGAAGTAAGATTTTTTATCCAAACTACCCACTTTGATTTACAACAAATTCCCTGGGAGTGTTGGAATTTTTTACGGGATTGGTGGAATGATGTGGAAATTGCTCTTACTATCCAGAGAAATCCTCCGATAATTAACCTTACTCCTCCGATTCATGTTTTAGTAATTTTGGGTAATATTGACATCGAAAACGAGCATAATTACCTGGGTTTATCCAGTTTGCAAACGGTCCTAGGAAACCCAGATAAGGTTTATATACAAATATTAAGTCCCAGTTCAGAAGTTCCTCTTTCAACGATAAATATTCAGAATGAGTTGATCAAAAATCCATGGGATATTGTAGTTTATTTAGGTCATAGTCAAACCAGTAGCGACGGACATGATGGAGTTTTTATCATTGATAATGATACGGCTTTATCTCCTGAACATAATTTAAGAAATTCCCTGAAAATAGCTGTTAAAAAAGGCTTAAAACTTGTTATCTGTAACTCCTGCGATGGGTTAGGTATCGGTCGTCAGTTGGCTAATATCGGAGTACCGCATATTATTGTTATGAAAGAACCCATCGCTGTGCGGGTTGCTTTGAGATTTCTAGAAGTTTTTCTTCCCAATTTTCTTGGACATAAATCCCTACAGGAATCCTTAACAAGCGCTCGACAAGAATTAAGATTACATGAATTTGAGAAGGATGCTGCTAGTTCTTCTTTACTGCCTCGTTTGATAGAAAATCCTGAAGAACCACCGTTAATTTTACCTTTACCCCCTGAAAATACGGAGGAAAATCACCAAAATAGTTATGAGCAAAGTTGGCCTTTACGTCTATCTAGTCGCTGGAAACAAGCTCTGTTATTTATTTTAAGTATTCTGGTAACTTTATCAGTTTTATATTGGGGAGGAGTATTTTCCGATGATGCTAGTAAATACCCAGAAATTAGCCTAGGTGAAGAAATATTATTAAAGACAAACCGACAAGATAACATTATTGAACGGGGAAGACAAGCTTTTAAAAATAAAGAATATAAACAAGCAATTCAGCTTTTTAAAAAATCCCTCGATCGCTTGCCAAATAATCCAGAGATTCGCATCTATTATAATAACGCTCGTGCGGCCTATCAAGACAGAAATCCCTTAAAAATTGCCACCAGTGTTCCGCTTGGTAATAATCCAGAAACTGCTCAGGAAATTTTACGAGGTATTGCTTTATTCCAAGAGGATTTAAACGATGAACAGGCCAAAAACCCCGATTTTCACTTTCTACAGGTAGTGGTCGCTAATGATAATAATAGCCCCGTAGATGCCAAAGATCGAGCCGAAAAATTTGTTAAAGATCCGTCAATCTTAGCAGTGGTTGGTCATAATGCTTCTGCTGCTAGTGAAGCGGCCAAAGATATCTATGTACAAGGGAAAATTGTTGCCCTATCTCCCACCAGCTTTTCCCCGAAAATCTCCGGTAATGGCTATGTGTATAAGATGGTTCCCGATCTGGAAACTTTTGCCACAACCTTAAGTGAATACATCCGCAAACAAACTGACAAGCTAATTATCCAAAACCCCACTAATTTAATTTGTTACGATAATCGCTCTGGGGATAATTATAACTTCGCTCAAAAATATAGAAACATTCTTCTCGGTCAGCAGTTTCAAAAAGTCATTAAAGATGCAGATTTTGACTGCAATATCGAACCAAAAAATAATTTAGATCAAGAGAAAATTTATCAAAAAATCGCTCAATACCAAGTAAATATTCTCATGGTTGCTCCCTATATTGACGATCTGAAAAGAGCCGTCAGTATCTTTAAGCAACGTCCCGCACAACAGTTAAACTTAGTGATTTTAGGTTCCCCCACCTTTCAAAGTTATCTCACCCTTGCAGAAGGTAAACAAGGAGTAGAAAATTTAGTTATCACCGTGCCTTGGTATGATCTCAAACAAGATAATTATATCCACAGTTTTTGGCAAAATAAGATCAATGTTTGGCGCACTCCCATGGCCTACGATGCGACTAAAGTTATCCTCACCGCTTTGCGACAGTTATACCAACAAGGACAAAAATTCGATCGAGAATTATTAAATCAAGTTTTAAGAAACGATTTTTCTATCGAAGGAATGACTGGCACTGTTAGATTCGATGAGAATGGTGTCCGCAACATGAACAATAATCCTGATGATCGCCGCTACTTGATTCTACAGGTCAAAAAGGGTCAATTTGTCCCCCTCGCTCCCATTAAATCTGCCGGTTCAGTCTAAACCTTCCTATCCTTGTCAAGACTTTTTACAAAACTTAACCTTACCCACTGCATTAAAGTTGGCCATCACTCCTAATTAACAGGTAACACCTCTAGGAGACAAACGGCATGAAATTGTTAAAAAAATTAACCCCAAAAGCCTTGATTTTTTGGCTGATCGGTGATAAGGCAGGAAATTCTCTCGTTGCGATCTGGAATTGGTTGTGGGGTATTCCCATCGAATCCGGCGGCAAAATTGCCGTAGAATCGGCCAGAGAATCCCTAGAATCGATGCAAAAATCCCTAGCGGAATTAACAGAATCGGTGGCGCAAGTAGTAGCAGCCCAGCAATCGGCCCAAGCACAATACGAGGCAAAAAAACAGGAACACACAAACTACTTGCAACAGGCTGTCACCGCTCAAAAAAAAGGTCTTCAAGAAGCGGCAAGACTAGCTATGGTTAAGGTTCTCTCCCTAGAAAAAATTCTACCCGCTATGAAAGATCGGGTCGATAATGCCGAAAAAGTAGTCATTGCTGCTAAGGAAAAACTTCGTAAAGAGCAGGAAAAAATCGAGCATTATAAGTTAGAAATGAGCAACTTAAAAGCGATTAGTTCCATGAATGAGGCTTTAGGCAAAATAAACGAATTTGATAGTAGTCTCAACCTCAATACCTCCCGCGATCGCTTTGAGGATGCCAATGAAGCGATTAAAGACCGTTATCGAAAAGAAAACGCCTATAGTGAATTAAGCGAGAACTATAGCGAGAAATTAGCTCAAGAAATCGATTTATTAAGCCTTGATGACGAAATTAACCGCCGTTTAGCCGAATTCAATCAGCAAAGTTAAGGAGTAAAGCAATGACAAAGACTGGCAAAAAAGCGGGTTTACCGCCAATTTTCTATGTTTTACTGGGGTTGATCGGTTGGTTTCTTTTTCCCCAAATATTGGCAATATTTGCCCCAAAAGCCGATAATAATCCCCGCATGAGTTACGGCAATCATCTCCTGATCAAAACTAATTCTAACACCACCAAAGAATCAGCGATCGCTGCCATTGCTCAAGGTGATCACCAAGAAGCAGAGCAACTCCTGCAAAAATCCCTCGCTCAACATCCCAACGATCCCGAAAGCGTAATTTATCTAAGCAACCTGCAAACTGGCTCAAATCCCTTCAAAATCGCCGTTGTTGTGCCAGCAACAACTAATCCCAACGTCGCTCAGGAAATATTGCGAGGAGTCGCCAGCGCACAAACCCAGATCAATCAACAGGGAGGGATCAACGGCAGAAAACTGATGGTTATCGTGGTTAATGACGATAATCAGCCGCAGATATCGAAAGAGGTAGCCGGTGAATTAGTCAAAAATCCCGATATTATCGCCGTTATCGGTCATAATGCCTCCGATGCCAGTTTAGCCGCCGCTCCTATCTACGAAAAAGGCGGTTTGGTGATGATTTCTCCCACCTCCCTGGCTAATAATCTCTCCGGTGCGGGAAATTATATCTTTCGTCTGGTGGCTTCTAACGGCAAAATTACGGAAACCTTAGCAAATTACATAGTAAATACTGCTAAAGTCCAGAAAATTGCTTTTTGCTACGATTCTCAAGCTCCTGATAATATTTCCTTTAAAGATGAGTTGATGGCTAATGTGGCGAAAAAAGGCGGTCAAATTGTGCCGATAGTCTGTGATCTGAGTGTCCCCAATTTTAAGGCCGATCAAGCTCTTAATCAGGCGATTTCTGGGGGTGCTAACGGTCTATTTGTCGTCGCTCATGTTGATCGTCTCGATCCCGTTTTTGAGGTTATTCGCTCCAATCGTCAGCGTTTGCCTCTGTTTAGTAGTCCCACCCTCTACAATATTCGTACCCTCGAAGATGGCGGCAAAAACGCCCAAGGTTTAACCCTTGCCGCACCCTGGCACCCCTCGGTTAACCAGACTTTTGCCAATCTTATGCAGGAACAGTGGCGCGGTCCGGTCAGTTGGCGCACAGCCACCAGTTTTGACGCTACACGGGTGATTATTGCCGGTTTAAGGGAAAATACCCATCGTCAGGGCCTACAATCCCTGCTGCGTTCCGCCAATTTTCATCAAACAGGGGCCACCGGAAAAATTAGCTTTGATCCTAATACTGGCGATCGCATCGGTCAACCGGTGTTAATTCAAGTGCGATCGACTCCCTCCGGTGAGCAGTTTGTCCCTTTACCTTGAAAAGTCCCCAGTCCACAAAAGTCGGGAGAGCTGCCAACTCTCCCCCCCAAAAAATGAGCAAAAATTACAATTATTTCAATGTTCAACCCTGAGAAAGAAATGAATGGCTAATATGTTAAAATATGCCTAAGTAGGTAGGTTTTAAAAATTGTCAGATCCCCCCTTAATAAGGGGAGCAGGGGGCATCCGCACCCCCCTTATTAAGGGGGGCAGGGGGGATCAAAGGCAAAATCTATCTTCAATTGAATTATAACTACTTACTTATGGATATCGTTATTATCGAAGATGAAATTGAAATCGCCCATTTGATTCAGCAAACTTTAGAGCGGGAGTCCTTTACTTGTCATCTGGCTTATAATGGTAGGGTAGGACTAGAACTATTTTATCAAAAGCAACCAGAATTAGTGATTTTAGATATAATGTTACCGGAATTAGACGGACTAGAATTGTGTGCTAGAATTCGCCAAAAACCCGGGACAAAAGACCCCTATATTTTAATGTTAACCGCTAGGGGAGAAGAAATCGATCGCATTATCGGTTTATCTACGGGAGCCGATGATTATATGGTCAAACCCTTTAGTCCGAGGGAATTAACCGCTCGGGTAAGAGCCTTATTAAGACGTAGTTTAAGACACGATAGTCAACCCCAACAACTCCATCGCAGCCGTCATTTTATTATCGACTTAGATCAACATTCTGCTCTTCGTAAATTGGAGGGAATGCCGGAGGAAACCCTCGATTTAACCACCTTAGAATTTAATCTACTCGCTACCTTTGTCAGTTATCCCAATCGCGTCTGGAGTCGCACCCAATTAATCGATAATCTCTGGGGAAATGATTTTTTTGGCGATGAAAGGGTAGTAGATACCCATATCCGACGCTTACGCAAAAAAGTAGAACCCGATCCTGCTAATCCCATCTTTATCAAAACTGTAGTCGGTGTCGGTTATAAATTTGAGGATGACCTTATTTAGGAGCTGCTGAAAAAGTTTGTTGGTGGGGTTAGTAGTCAGGAGTCGGGAGTCAGTATTCAGGAGGCAGTATTCAGGAGATCAGTAGCTGGTTATAGTTAAATTAAAAATAGATTTTAGGTTCGATCCCCCCTTAGTCCTAGGGTGAATTCATAGTAGGGTTGATTCATGAATCAACCCTACCCTTAGTCCTCCCTTGATAAGGGTGGTGTCTGATAATTTTTAACGCCTACCTACTTAGGAGATGGCTTTTATTTATTCTCCCCCCACACCCCACACCCCACACCCCACACCCCACACCCCACACCCCACACCCCACACCCCACACCCCACACCCCACACCCCACACCCCACACCCCACACCCCACACCCCACACCCCAACCCCAATAAAAAATTCTCCCTAAAGCCATTTAAGCAGTCTTTAACCCTTATGTGCTACAATTTTTGAAGATTTTGCCATTCATTTAGGTTCAATCAGGGATCACAGCCTTTTCAGGGAAATTTTATGACAAGTAACTACGGCGCGGAACAGATACAAGTTCTCGAAGGGTTAGAACCAGTCAGGAAGCGGCCGGGGATGTATATCGGTACGACTGGGCCGCGGGGACTACATCATTTAGTCTATGAAGTGGTGGACAACTCGATCGATGAGGCCCTAGCGGGTTACTGTACTCATATCGAAGTGGATATCAAGGCCGATGGTTCCGTCAGCGTCACTGACGATGGCCGGGGTATTCCCACCGATGTCCACCCCACCACGGGTAAATCTGCCCTCGAAACCGTTCTCACTATACTTCATGCCGGCGGTAAATTTGGCAGTGGTGGTTATAAAGTGTCGGGAGGGTTACACGGAGTCGGGATTTCCGTCGTTAATGCCCTTTCTGCATGGGTCGATGTGACAGTCTGGCGCGATCATAAAGTACATACCCAACGCTACGAAAGAGGTATCCCCGTCACAGAATTGGTCAGCAGTCCCAGTCAAGAGGAAAAAACGGGAACTAGGGTTAATTTCCTGCCGGACACCGAAATTTTTAGCCAAGGCATCGAATTTGATTACAGTACCCTCTCCGGACGTTTACGAGAACTAGCCTACTTAAATGCCGGTGTTAAAATCACCTTTAGCGATTACCGTCCCGAAGAACCCCACATCGAAACCTATTGTTATGAGGGGGGTATTAAAGAATACGTCGCCTATATGTGTCGGGAAAAAGAAACCCTGCACAAAGATATTATCTATGTATCGGGGGAAAAGAACGGAATTAATATCGAAGTGGCGTTTCAGTGGTGTATAGATGCCTATAGCGACAATATTCTCGGTTTTGCTAATAACATCCGCACCATTGACGGGGGAACTCATCTAGAAGGATTAAAGGCAGTTCTGACTCGTACTTTAAATAATGTTGCTCGTAAACGCAATAAAATTAAAGAAAACGAGCCTAATCTAGCGGGGGAAAACGTCCGCGAGGGGTTAACCGCCGTTATTTCCGTAAAAGTCCCCGAACCGGAATTCGAGGGACAAACCAAGACCAAATTGGGTAACACCGAAGTCCGGGGTATTGTCGATTCCCTGGTGGGGGAAACTCTCAACGAATACTTAGAACAAAATCCCCAAGTGGCCGACACGATTATCGAAAAAGCAGTACAAGCGTACAAAGCGGCGGAAGCGGCCCGACGGGCGCGGGACTTAGTACGACGGAAATCGGTCTTGGAATCCTCACCTTTACCGGGTAAATTGGCTGATTGTAGCGAAAGAGACCCAGAAAGGTCAGAAATTTACATCGTCGAAGGTGACAGCGCCGGCGGAAGTGCCAAACAAGGGCGCGATCGTCGTTTTCAAGCGATTCTACCTCTGCGGGGAAAAATCCTCAATATCGAAAAAACCGATGATGCCAAAATCTACAAAAATACGGAAATTCAATCCTTGATTACGGCCCTCGGTTTAGGGATTAAAGGAGAAGATTTCGACCCCTCACAATTGCGCTATCATCGCATTGTTTTAATGACTGACGCTGATGTGGATGGCGCACATATCCGAACTTTGTTGTTAACTTTCTTCTATCGTTATCAGAAGAATTTAATTGACCAAGGTTATGTATATATCGCCTGTCCTCCTCTCTATAAATTGGAACGCGGTAAAAATCATTCCTACTGCTATAGCGATCGAGAATTACAGCAAAAGATAGCGGAATTTCCCTCCAATGCTAACTACACAATCCAACGTTTTAAAGGGTTAGGAGAAATGATGCCCCAACAACTTTGGGATACCACCATGAATCCCGAAACTCGCACTTTAAAACGGGTGGAAATCGAAGACGCAGCCAAAGCAGAGGAATTATTTACCATTCTTATGGGCGATCGAGTTGCCCCCCGGCGAGAATTTATCGAAACCCACGGATCACGTTTAAATCTTACGGATTTGGACATTTAAAGAGTAACTTTGGGCTGTGTTAGTCTAAGCTAATACAGCCCCCGATAAAATCCCTAAATCCAGTTACTAATCGGAGGGTTAGGGATTCAAGGAACCCGGGGCGCATTCCAGAACTTCATCGAAAAAATCAGCCGGCAGCGGTGGATTATCGGCATCTTCTAGGGCGTTTTTGGCAATTTCCGCCTCACTCATCCCTTTAACTTTCTCCCAGTTCGTTTTGCCTTTCAACTTCGCCCACTGTTCGCGGGTGACTCTGGTAATATGTTCTTCGTTCACGGTTGTTAGCCCTCCTAGCACTAATTATTCGACGAACCGAGCCACGCCATGGATAAACCACCACCAAAACGATATTATCGATTGTACCCACTAGAATCACTCGAATTTCGCCGTAATTCTGACGGGTATCCACGCGCTCAATTATTGGACCCCTAAAAATCGCTTCCAGGTCGGCGAAATCTATGCCGTGTTTTTCTATATTGGCCTGACGCTTATTTTCATCCCACTCGAAAAGTTGCGGGGTCGTCATTATCGATAGTTGATCGCCTATAATCTGATTATAGAGGCTGCACTCGTATCAAGTCGAGGGATGTCGCCGTTGAGGATAACTACCTGAGATCGATCGAAATGGGATTTAATAAAAATAAGGCCGCATGACTAGCCATTTCTGCTGATAAATAAATCTTTTTATATTTAATAATCCCCGTTTCCAGAAAAGAATCCCTTAACATGGCTTTTGTCCCACTATTAAAATCCGCTTCGTAAAAAACTTCTTTAATTCCCGAAGAAATAATTAGTTTTAGACAGGAAATACAGGGTTCTAAAGTAACGTAAATACTAGCCCCTTGGGTAGAAATACCGTGTTTAGCCGCTTGAGCGATCGCATTAGCTTCAGCATGAATTGCCCGAGAGGGAATTTCTCCGGATTCTCGACAGGTTCCCAAACCGGGATAACAAAAACCTTGGGCAGTACAATGAACCGTTCCCGATGGGGAACCATTGTACCCCGTAGCTAAAACCTGCCGATCTTTGACAATTACCGCGCCGACGGGAAAAGCTAAACAGGTGGATCTGGTGGCGGCTAATTTAGCGATCATTAAAAAATATTCGTCCCAAGTCGGTCTTTTTTCTTCAGAGTTGATCACGGTTTCATACCAAGCTAGAAAAAGCGAAAAAGAGGGGGTCATCTCTGATAGCTTATCATTAGATAACCTCTAAAAATTAAGAACGGGATCAGGTTAATAATTCCTGTTGAATGCGACGGAGATTTTCGATTCTTGCCTCGGTGGATGGGTGAGTAGCGAATAAATTAGCCAGAAACTGCCCCGAAAAAGGACTGCTAATTAACAGCGGTTCAAAGGCAGGATTGGCATTTAAGGGCATTTGACGACCGATCGATTCTAAACGGGTTAAAGCCCGGGCTAAAGCTTCGGGATTCTCGGTCAAGCGGGCGGAACCAGCATCAGCCTCGAATTCTCTGGTACGAGAGATAGCCATCTGAATCACAGTGGCGGCAAGGGGGGCCAGAAAGATGGTAAGTAGTAAACCGATGAGATTGCCCCCTTGACGATGGCGAGAATTGCCAGCAAACAGGAAACCATAACTCAGCATTCTGGCCAGGTAGGAAATCGCCCCGGCAACAGTAGCCGCAACAGCTTGGGTTAAGGTATCCCGGTTACGCACATGAGTTAATTCGTGGGCGATAACCGCTTCTAATTCGTCGGCGGGCAGCAGGTTTAAAATCCCCTCGGTAACGGCGACGGCGGCGTGTTCGGGATCTCTGCCGGTGGCGAAAGCATTAGCGGCGGGGGTGGGGACGATATAGAGTTGCGGCGTGGGAATATTGGCTTGACGAGAGAGATTTTCCACCATTTGGTAGAGTTCGGGGGCTTGTTGGCGGCTGACCGGTTGGGCTTGGTAAGCGGCCAGAGCAATGCGATCGGAGAAGTACCAAGAACCGATATTAGTAATGGCGGCGATTACTAAACCAATTAAAGCACCACCCTGACCACCGATCGCATAGCCAATAGCGACAAGTAAACCGGCTAGTAAACCCAATAAAGCAACAGTTTTAAGCTGATTCATCTTTATTTATGTTAGGAAGTGGCAGGTAGAGGAGATGTGGGGGGGGGACATTTCAGTTATCAGTTAACAGTAATCGGTGATCGGTGAATAATATTACTTAAAACTGATCACCTTAGTTAGTGAATACTGGTTAATAGTCACCAGCCTCTTCTAACTGATCACTGCTCACTGCTCAATGATTAATGCCTAGCATAAAAACTGAAAAAACCTTGAAAACTTAATAATAATTTAAATAATTTGATTGCTTGAGAATAATCAGATTTTTGCTGATAGCTAAACCCTGACGACCGGAAAAATAACAGAAATTCTTAAGAAGCTAAAGGGTTTAAATCCCCAGAGAGGGCATTGTAGAATGAAGCGGTTAGTTATCTACTAGAAGAGAGGACTTTTCCGTCCTAGCGAGACAATTCTCTGCAAATCTTTAACCCAAATTCCCAAGGAGACTGAATTTTAATGTCTGTTAATTTTCTGGGAGTTGGTTTGTTTCACCCTCTCCTTACCCCTTATCTCGCCCTCCATATTCCCGACGGCTTTTTGAGTCCATCGGTGAGTCTATTTACTTGGATAATTGCCATTGTCCTGATTGGTTTTTCTCTCAAAAAAGTGCGCGGTCACTACGCTGAACGGGCTGTACCTTTGATGGGAGTTTGTGCCGCCTTTATTTTTGCCGCCCAGATGATTAATTTTCCCATTCCGGGCGGAACCTCCGGACATTTATTAGGGGGGACTCTCGCGGGGGTTTTACTCGGTCCCTGGGCGGGTTCTCTGGTGATGGCGGTGGTTTTTATCGTTCAAGCTTTATTTTTTCAAGATGGCGGTTTAACGGTTTTAGGGGCAAATATCGTCAATATGGGTCTGATCGGGACTTTTGGCGGTTATTATCTCTATCTGGGGATTAGGAAAGCCCTCGGTTTTCATAGTTGGCGCGGTATGGCGATCGCTGTTGCCCTGGCCGCTTGGACAAGTGTGGTGGTGGCTGCGTTGGCTTGCGCCCTGCAATTGGCTTTATCGGGGACTGTACCGCCTTTATTCGCCCTTTTTGCCATGTTATCTTGGCATATCCTCATCGGCATCGGGGAAGCGGTGATTACCGTTTTCGCTGTCGGTTATATCTGGCGAACTCGTCCCGATCTTCTCTACAATCCGCCCCATTCCCTTAATACTTCTGTTCCTCCTGCCTACGCTCCTCGTCAATAGACCTCTTGTAAAAATCAAAAATTGTTGTTAGGGTCAGGAGTCAGTAGCCGGTCGTCAGGAGTCAGGAGAATTAAGAATGAATAATAATCAATTAAATGGTCTATTTAAGGATTTTATGCAATTTAATCCTTATTTTTACCGTTTTTGAACCCTCAAAAATTAATTATGCAAGAGGTTTAATAAAGATTAGCCCATGAATATTCGCAGAAATAGCCAATTTTTTCTGATTGGTCTGGTATGCTCCCTAATTATCGCCGTTTTTCTTTCTCCCTTTGCCAGTCCCGATCCCGACGGACTCGATCGAGTGGCGGAAGACTTGCAATTTAGCAAAAAAGAAGACCCTAACGCCCTAGGTAGTCAATTACCCTTCGCCCGAATTTTTGATGGTTATGCCCTCAAAGGTGTTCCCGAAGGTGTCGCCACTCCCCTCGCCGGTTTTCTGGGAACTCTTGCCACTTTCGGCATCGCTTGGGGTATCGGTAAATTAGTGATGCCAAAATCCCAAAATCAGGAGTAAGGAATCAGAATCAGGAGTGGGGAAGTGGGGCATTTAGCTGAAATTTCCCTAAATCCCTAAATACCTAAATCACTGATAACTGATAACTGATAACTGATCACTGATAACTGATAACTGATAACTGATCACTGATCACTGATCACTGAATAAATGCTACACATTGCCACTTTTTCTCACCAAAATGAGCGCCAAAATTGCGGTTTTTGGCAGAGACTCGCGCCCCATACCCGGGTTTTAGTTACTCTTTTGTTAGTTTTTGCCACAGCCTTAACCCCGAATGGTAGCTGGGAAACTTGGGCGATTTACGGATTAGGATTAATTATTTTAATTCTGATCAGTCGGGTGACTATTCCCATACTTTTACAAAGAGTGGCGATCGAATTTGTCTTTATCAGTGTGGTTTTATTGGGAACTCTTTTTCGTGATGGCGGCGAAATTCTTTGGTCTTGGGGATTTTTGCGGATAACTAGCGAGGGATTGCTGGTTTTAGGCAGTGTCGCCCTAAAAGCTTTTCTCTGTCTTTGTACGGTCAATATTCTGGTTTTAACCACAGCAATTCCCGACCTGTTGCAGGCCTTAGTTACCCTAAAAACTCCCCCTTTATTGGTGGCAATTTTGGCTTCTATGTACCGTTATCTAGCTGTTTTGATCGCTGAATTTAATTCCATGCGAAGGGCAGCAATTGCGCGCAATTTAATGAGTAGTCCCCGATGGCAACGGCTGCTAGTGGGACATATAATCGGCGCTTTATTTATCCGTACCTACGAACGTGGCGATCGCATTTATCAAGCCATGTTATCGAGGGGTTACACCGGTTCCTTGCCCTCTGTACAGGTTCCCCAAAGCAAGCTGAAAGATTATCTCGCTATAATTTGCATAGTAATTCTGATCCTCTGGGGTCAAATGGTACATCTACTCAGGTAAAAGTCTCGTTTTTCATGCACCACAACCCGATTTTTATTGAAAACCTAGTTTATACCTATCCTGACGGTACAGAAGCGTTAAAGGGTATTAATTTAGCCATTGAAGCTACGGAAAAGGTGGCTTTAGTCGGGGCCAATGGATCGGGAAAATCCACCTTATTATTGCATTTTAACGGTATTCTCCCGCCGCAAACGGGTAAAATCACCGTCGGTCCCTACCAAGTTAAACCGGAGAATTTAGAAAATATCCGCAATTTTGTCGGTTTAGTCTTCCAAAACCCCGACGATCAGCTATTTATGCCCACTGTCTGGGAAGATGTGACTTTTGGACCGATGAATCAGGGCATTCGCGGAGAGGATTTAAACCATCGCTGTCATCATGCTTTACACGCGGTGGGATTGGATTCCCAGCATTACGGTAAGAGAAACAGTCAGAATCTATCGGGGGGTGAAAAAAAACGCGTGGCGATTGCGGGGGTTTTAGCCATGTTGCCCCAGGTCTTAGTTTTTGATGAACCTAGCGCCCAACTGGATCCCCGATCCCGTCGGCAATTAATACAACTGTTGGCCACTCTACCCCAAACTCAAGTGATCGCCACCCATGATCTCGATCTGGCTTTAGAACTATGCGATCGCACGGTGGTGTTAAGTCGTGGTCAGGTGGTGGGAGAGGGAGAAACCGCTAAGATTTTAAGTAATCGGGAATTTTTGGAACAACACGACCTGGAAATACCCCTTTGTTATAGTCGTCCCTACTGTGCGATCGCTGATGCGCCCTCTACTGATGTCTGATGCACAATTTAGAGATTTATTATCGGTTTCTTGCATTATGAGAGAAGACAAAAGCGAGAAAGTCTGACATTCTTGGGATAGGTAGCACGAAAATCGAGGCCATTTCTGACGATGCAAGCTCTGCTAGAAAAAGCTCAGATAGCGTTGAATAAAAAGGACTGGGAGACAGTAAACGCCAGCATACAGCGACTTTTAAACCAAAAAGATGCGATTGAACCGATTATTAACGATGAAATCCTCGATTTAGCCCTAGAAGCTTTACAAAAATGCGATTTTCAACAGCGATGGGAGATAGCGAAACTATTTCCCCAAATCGGCCAATCGGCGATCGCTCCTTTAATTGCCCTGTTAGAATCCGAGGAACAAGATGGGGAAATGCGCTGGTTTCTGGTGAGAATTCTCAGTCAATTTGACGATCGAGCCTGTATTCTCGCTCTCAGTCAATTATTGCAAAGATCGGAGGAGGAAACACTCAGCCAAATGGCTGCGGCCGCTTTAGCCAATATCGGCAGTTCTGCGATCTCTAGTTTAGGACAATTACTGTCCGACTCGAACACCCGTTTTTTAGCCGTACAAGCTTTATCACAAATTCGCCGGCCGGAAATTGTCGAACCGCTTTTAACCGTAGTTAAGGATCAATCTAGCGCCATTCGAGCCATGGCGATGGAAGCTTTAAGCAGTTTTCACCATCCCCAGATTACTGCGATTATCCTCGATGGGTTAAAGGATCCGGCCATCGAGGTGCGACGGGAAGCAATTAAAGCTAGTAGTTACCTGGGGCCAAATTATCCCCAAGCAGATTTAGTTAAGTATCTGCAACCGCTGTTATTCGATATCCACCTCGATATCTGTCAAGAAACGGCGATCGCTCTCGGTCGTATCGGCACAGCAACCTCAGCCAAAGCTTTAAATCCACTGCTGCAATCTTCCTTAACTCCCGATAGTTTAAAATTAACTGTAGTGCGAGCATTGGGCTGGATCGAGGATGAGGAAGCTTTAAATTACTTAGAAAAGGCTTTATATAGCGAAAAT
This sequence comes from Microcystis wesenbergii NRERC-220, assembly GCF_032027425.1. NCBI lineage: Bacteria > Bacillati > Cyanobacteriota > Cyanophyceae > Chroococcales > Microcystaceae > Microcystis > Microcystis wesenbergii. The sequence continues at coordinate 130,425 of NZ_JAVSJA010000001.1, forward strand.
GTCTTGATTTGTCGGGAAATAATCGCTATTCTCGGCCGGCAAACCTGCCAGAAATTACGCCGACAAGCAGGGGAAATTCTCGGTAATTTTTATCACTCCCGTCCTGCGATCCTCGGTGATACGGGAGTTAAACAGTCTCTAGCGATCGCTTTAGGAGAATTAGATCGGGACAATAAAAGTATTTTGCTGACTTTAGCAGCCGATGGGGAGGCGATTGTCCGTCTCCATGCTCTCAGCGCCCTGAAAAAGCTAGATCATGGGACTATATAGCTAATTTCCCGCTGCCCAGATGTGGTGAATTTGCCAGTGATCCGCATCAATTTCCCCAAGAATAGCGTTTAATTTCTCCTGCGCTTCTTGAGCAAATTGGGCATTAATGGAAAAATTGACAGAAAGCACTATTCCATAGATTTTATCAGGATTAAAGGGCTTAATTTCCTGTTTCATCGCCGTGATTCCTTCAGGACTTAGGATTTATACTAAATCGGGTTATTAAAGACTGATTATCTATTCTTCCGACCCCCCCGATGTCGGGGGGGCAGGGGGGGTTTGCCTCTTGCCTTTCGCCTGTCTGATATGTAGGCTATACTCAACGGATTTAGTATGATTCTAGCTGATAGCTGATAACTAAAAAACTGATTACTGATAACTGAAAACTGATTACTGATTTAAGGTCTTTGCAGGAAGATTAATTCTTCAACGGGGAGGAAATCATAGTATTGACCTTGATTAGCTAAAACTGCGATTAAATGGAGACGATCATCGGGTTCAATGTGTAATCCTTCCCAGGGGACAGCAATCTCCAAACATTGATTAAAAGAAGCTTTGGCATTACTAGGAACTCGCTGCCAAGTAAAATATTCTTGAGCGAATTCTAACCAAGTAAATTCCGTGATTAAATTTATTCCTAGATGATGATGATAACCGTAATCGAGGGGCGATCGAGGAGGAATATCTGTTAGGGGAATTGGACTTTGCAGACGATGCACTTCATCATAATACCAATATAAATGCACTTCAGGCGGTATATCTTTGCCTAATTCTGCCCCCGGTTTCCAATCGAAACGCAGATAAAAATTGAGGTGATCCCAACCGAAAAAGAGCCTTTGTACTAAGGAAGTCCGGTGCATTGTACCACTGGCGCCGCCAATTTCGATCCGTCCGGCTTTATCCCAATCCTGTTCGTCACCAAAACCGTCGATAATGGGGTGAATAAAAGCCAGTGGACGATTACCTTGTTTATCCCCGTGTTCTTCCACCGGTTCGAGCAAATAGGAGGGAATTGGCTCATTTAAAGCTTGATAAAGAGCGATCAGGTGTTCGCGGAAAAGTTGGTCAAAAATTGCGTCATGATTAGAAGAATGGCCATAACCAAACCACCAAAACCAATCGGAACCTTCCGCTGCATACAATGCTTCCCACGCATCGGGGTTATTATCTTCCGTCGCTTCCGGGTGATTAGCGAGGGTTTGACGGGCTAAAATTAGATATTCCCAAGCTTTATTTTTAGCGGGATCGCCGATCCAAGTGGTAAAATTGGCATCGATCCAAGAGCCGCTATGAAGTTGATTGCTGGGTATTTTTGCACTAGCCGGAAAGCGATCGAGATATTCGGAGACGGTGACTAATTCGATCGCTTGGTGGTCGCTTAAAAGTTGATAAAGGTTCTCTAGGAAGGGTAAACCGTCTTGATGATAGTTTTCCCAACAGTTTTCGCCATCTAGCGCAATGGTAACTAACCAGGGTTTTTCTAGGGTCGTGGTTTCTGCGTTGGTTTTCAGTTGTTCGGCGATCGCTTCTAGGTGTTTAACTAAGTCTGTAGCGGCCTCTTGCGCTTTCATGCCACTATAGCTAAATCCGATCAGATCCGAGAGACGATGATCGCGGAAAACCATCGATAAATTGCCGTTGCTAGTTTCCAGACGGTAGGGACGATAAAGCAATTCCGGTTCGCTAATATTGCCTTTTTCGTCGCGATGAAAGTAATGTCCCAGGGACCAACCTAACACCCCCTCATCGGAACATAACCACTGAAAACCCTGTTTAGCGACAGCGGGGAGAATCGCGGGACTAACGGATTGTTCCGAGGGCCAAAGTCCTCGAGGATGTTTATCAAAGCGATCGATATAGATTTGCCAAGCTTTCTGGAGATGGCGCGAAATATCTTCAGGATAGCGGAAATATTGCCGAGGAAGGGTCATATTCGGCACTGCTACCCGGCCGGCTTCCGAGTTGGCCAGCAGGGGTAAAATCGGATGGGTGTAGGGACTGGTAATGATTTCTAGTTGTCCGGTTTCCTGCATTAACCGGTGTTGTGGCAAGATACGACGCAGAATTTGACGCTGTTTGGAGATAATTCGCTGGCGATCGCTTAAATTGAAATTTTTTCCCTGTTCTAACCAGGCTGCGATTTCCGGGTCACTGTGAAAGATAGGATCGATCCAAGCGAGGTTATGCCAAGCCAAGAGATCGCTATAATCTTGCAGATTCCAATGGCTAATACACCAACTATGACCGTTTTCTTGACGCTGTGCGTATAATTGGGCGTAACGGGGGTGCGGATCGATCAGGGTACGATGGTTAGCATCGAAAAAGTGTTCGAGGATAAAGTGTTTTTGTGCTGGGGTTAACTGCGCTTCCGGGGTGACGGTGAGGGCAAGATAGGGGTCTATAGCTAGTCCGTTGACGTAATCCTCTAATTGCAGGATTAAAGAGGGGACAAGGTTGACGGTTTGGTGTAATTTGGGAAAACGTTCTAGAATCAGGATTAAATCGAGATAATCTTTCACCCCATGCAGTCGCACCCAGGGTAAGCGATATTGTCCCGAAGCGTCACTGCTAGTTTGAGAGGATTTGTAGAGGGGTTGGTGTTGATGCCAAATAAAAGCGACGTAGAGAGGATAGGCCATGATAATACCGAGAAAAAGTGCATATAACAGGCTATTTAGCCGTTATTTGGATGAGAATAGACAATAAAGCCCATTCTAGATTCTTAAAAATTGATTTCGGTCACTACCATAATCCTATCAACTGGTTTTGAAGGGGTATCGTCTCTTTGTATTTGTTAAAGGATCGGATTCGGTTTAGCAGAGTGAGTTAGGCAAGAATAACTTAGGTGATATATCGACAAATTTAATCTTGTCCCTAACCCACCACGATAAAACTTTAAGAGATTATGGCACTAACGAGAGACTATCAAGAGACAATCAACGAACGAGTTCAAAAAGACCCCGAATTCGCCAAAGCTTTGCTAGATGAAGCACTGATTCTCTTTTTAAATGGAGAACCAGGGACAGCGCGCCTCATTTTACGAGATTTGGTTAACTCAGGTTTTCGAGAGAAAATTAAGATCTAAACTTAGGTAATTTATCGACAAATTTAATCTTACCTCTAACCCTAAATAAGTGCATTACGCCGTGCTAATACACTCGACATTGATCTTAATTTCTTGAAAAGATATAAACTTAATTACAACATTACATATTATTACAGCTAGAATTGACGGTCATCACAAGATCAAGGAGGAAAAATAGACTGAGGTTAATCCTCTCTCTCTAGCTTAATTGCGTGTTTTTCGATCCAATCGGTCAATCTCTCGAAACCATCTTCATAGGTTTCAATAGCACCAGCGAGATCAAGAAAAAAGCTTGCCGCTTCTACCTCACTGGCGGTTAAAAGATAGTCATTCTTTCGCAAAAAAGTAGAAACGGCAGCTAGATCCATACGTTTATTCCCGTCGCAGAAGCAATGATTCTTGAGAAAACCATAACCGTAAGCTGCCGCTAATTTAAAAATCGATGATTCGGGTTCGTACTGGAAAAAGAATTTTGGTTTATCGATGGTCGATTCCAGTAAGGTAGGGTTTAAAATCCCGGCAATCCCCCCAGTTCGAGCGATTAAAATGTCCTGAATTGATCGGATTGCCTTGCTTGATAACCCTTTCGGTTCCTCAATCATTATTTGGCAAGTTCCTTGAATGCGTTACGGTATTGAGCGTAAGTATCTTCAAAAGCTTTCATAGTTTCCTCAAAATCGGGATCGAAGCTCGAAATGCTGTACCCGTTTGCCGATTCAGTTATATAAATACAATCCCCTTCTTCTACATTCAGCCTGGATAAAACCTCTTTCGGTAAGATCACCCCTATAGAATTACCGATTTTTCGGAGTGTTAAAGTTGTCATAACTTATTTCCTCTCTTTATTTTTGGGAATTATACAAATGTTATAACACATTATCTTTTTTATAGACAAAACCTTTGAAAGCCTTGCACGGTAACACTTGAGGGACATAATCCCGGAAGTTTCTCTAGATAAGACTTTGAGCCATTTTTGCCAGAGAAAAAAGTGTATTTTTCCATACTATTATCATCATGGCATCCTATGACCTGAAGATTAATCTTTAGTATGCTACGCTAAAATCCGAAAGAATAACCGATTTTTAACTTTAATTGACTTTGATCATTGCTATTAGTAGAAATATCTCCCTCAATACCGAAATCGATCACACCTTGACGATTAATTTGCTGACGAATTCCCATTCCAGTGCGAATCAACGCCCCACCATTACTATTATCGCTGGTAATTACGCCCAATTCTGCCAAAAAACTGCGATCAAAACGTTTTGGATAACCAATCGGTCGCGAATAACCGAGAATTGCAGCGGGTAAAAAAGATCGATCGCCGTTATCGGGGTCAGTTTTTATGTTTAAATCGAGATTAAGATGCAAGCGATCGAATTGACCAACAGTTTTACTGGCAATTCCCCGCAGACGAAAATCTAATCCCCCGGCATTATTTCCCGTCGGTAATCCTAAATCGGTACGAATAGCAAAAGCGGGAACATTATCGTATTCACGATTGAAATTATAGAAAAAACCTACAGATAAATTTCCCACATCAAAACTTGTATCATCACTATTAACTCGTCCTCCCACTTGCGGATCGATGCCGATAAGAATATGACCATTGCGAATAATACCGTTGAGGTATTCAATATCAAATTCACCACCGAGATTACTGTTTTCAGGAAAAACTAGACTTCCTCCAAATTCTATCGATTGTTCTCCAAAACCGATACTCTCAGCATCATCAAAAGAAAGGGGACGACCAGAATCAAGATTGTTATGATCGTTGGCAAAAACTGGATTAGTAAAACTGGCAACTAAACCCACAGCAATTAATAAAAATCTTCTCATTTTTTCAGTTCCTCTTGATCATTGCTGTGGTCAGGTTTTTTCTCCGTATTAGCAGGGGTTTCTGGGGAGTGATTTTCGTGGTTATGGTGTTGGTGATCTTCTTCCTCATGTCCCTGAGAATTATCTGGTTTTTTCTCAGAATTATCAGGATTTTCGTGATTATGACCCTCATGAGAAATATCTGCTGGCATTAATCCCATCCCCGGAATTCCTGACTGAAAACGATGATCATGTAGTCCTTGACCACCATAATTTTTTCCTGCTTCCATTTCCCGATGATTAGCAGCCATTACTAACCAAATAGCGCGGGTAATTTGTTCGTCTTTTTGTTGGGGAGTTAGCCAATCTGATGCCAGAATATCATTAACCATATCGTGCAACATATGCAGGTTATCAAAGGTGTTAGATATTTCGGGAAAACGTCGGGCAAACTTGGGACTAAGTCCGGCAAACATCGGCATAAAAGCTCGATCAGTGCGATATAATTCCTTAGTATGGTATTGTTTACCCACCTGTTTATAAGCCTGTTTTTGTTCCTCTAAAGTTTTCTCATAAAGCAAGTCATACATGGTTCCTTGTAGCCAATGGTAGCCCCAAAATAAGCCATTTACTTTCGGATATTTCTGCCGAAAAGCTTTAGAATAGGGCTGGGAATCCAGATAACCCATATTCATCGGTAATCCCGTAATCGCATAGGGAACTTTTGTCAAGTAAAATTGATATAATTTTTCAATTTCTGCTTCTTTTTCCTCGTTGGTTAATTTGCTGCTGGCTAAAACATCAACGGTTTGAGCATGGAAAATATGCGCCCACTCGAAAACCTGTTCTAAAACACCGTATTTTCTGCCAAAAGTTGGAGAAATATTCCCCTCGTCGGGCATAAATTTAGGCGGATTTTTTAAAACCCAATTAATTTTTTGGTATGTCTTAGTTTCTAAATCTTTCGCTTTTCCCGTTACGATATCTTCGTAGGCAAAGGCATGACCAACAGCGATCGCATTCAAGTCTAAAGCTAAATCTCTGACATTATAAATTGCATTGTTATAAACCCCTCTTTGGGGATAAATATGATTACGTTGCTTGTTATACATCCAAGCTGGTATATTGTCAGGAATTGCTTGTAAAGTCTGAGTTTGAGGTGACTGAGGATGTAGATGTTGAGCAATGACAGGAGTAGAAATCATTGCTAAAGTTGCCAATAAAATTAACTTTTTCATGATAGTTAAACCTTGAGATTAGGGCAAATAAATTGATCGTCTTTTACAGGTGTATCCGTCCATCCTTGCAGGGTTTCGGTTAATTGTTGACGCAATAAAAGCAATTGTTCCACTTGTCGATCGATCTCAGCAATATGTTTAATTAATTTTTCCTGAATATCTCCACAGGGTAACTCACCATGGTCATGAATTACTAAACATTCGCGGATCTCTTGCAGACTTAAACCCAAAGATTGCAATCTCTTGACAAATAGCAAGCGATGGACAGTATCGGGAGTAAATAGGCGAAATTGTCCCTCTGTCCTCTCAGGGGACTGAATTAGTCCTAATTCCTCATAATAACGGATTGTTTTAATTGAAACACCACTTTCTAGGGAAAGTTGACCGATTTTGAGCATTATTTTTGCTCCTTAATCATATCGTTTCTCCATGATAAAATCTCCCCTTGACTGGAGAATCAAGGGGGGAGAAGAAATATTTTTTTTTAACTGACTTTACACTCAACCCCAAAACCCACCAAGAGAACTTTTTCTAAGGGTTCCCCCTGCTGGGGACGTTGATAGTTAATAATTTTGCGAATTCGCAGGTCTGGATTGATTAAAGTAATTGAATCCACGGAAACACTGCGAGTGTAATTGGTGGTCATTAATAACTCTCTGGTGGTGGAATCAAAGCGAAAAGCGGAGATAATTGGTCTTGCTTCTTCGTAGGCGCGATCACGAAGATAATCCCCTTCTAAATAACCGTTATTTTCTGCTTTAACCACAAATAAAAGATTAAGATTCTGTCGCACTTCTTCCCCTTTTTCCGAGATGGTATAGAAACCTAAATTAAACCCGGGCATACTTTCTAAATCCGCAATATCAGCATAGTTATTATCTGTCAGAACTTTCTGTTTGATCTCCCTAGTCAGGGGTTGAATGAGGAATTCAGTACGGGAACGTTCCACTTCTTGAGCAGCTAGATAATGATAGGTTCTTTCCGTTTGCCAACTACCGACACAATAGGCAAAAAATTGCTGAAAAACTTCGGTATTCATAGATTTAATTCTCCTCTTGTCAGTATCTTAATTTTGAGTTATTTTATCAGTAACTTGTTCCCTATTTTCAAAACCATAACAATCTCGAACCAGATAAAGTGGCCGGCCCTTTACTTCTTCGTAAACCCTGCCAATATATTCGCCAATAATCCCAAGAGTCAGTAATTGAATTCCTCCTAAAAATAAGATAGCAACCATCAGAGAAGCGTATCCGGGTACATCGATTCCTAAAATAATAGTCCTGAGAATTAAAAAACTAGCATAAACAAGACTAACAAGTGCAATGATAAATCCTACATAAGTCCAGACTTTCAGGGGTAAAAAACTAAAAGAGGTAATACCATCGATGGCAAAATTCCATAATTTCCAGTAATTCCATTTAGTTTGTCCTTGATACCGGGGTTCTCGATCGAATAAAATTGATGTCTGTTTATATCCCACCCAAGCAAATATTCCTTTCATAAATCTTTGACGTTCGGGCATCTTTTTAATTGATTCTACCACTCGGCGATCAATTAAACGAAAATCTCCCGTATTAGGGGGAATAGGAACCCGACTTAATTTATTAATGACTTGATAGAACCCCCCAGCGGTTAAACGTTTAAACCAACTTTCGCCAATTCTAACCCGACGGGACGCATAAACCACATCATAACCCTGCTGCCATTTTTCGATCATTTCGGCAATTAATTCGGGGGGATCTTGTAAATCAGCATCAATAGGAATTACTGCCATCCCTTGACTGTAATCAATTCCTGCTGACATGGCAATATCTTTACCAAAATTACGGGATAAATTAACCACTTTAATTTGTCGGTAACGTTGATGATATTCCAGGAGATTTTTGAGAGTATTGTCACGACTACCATCATTGACGCAAACAATCTCATAACTGGTATTTAGTGCCTCTAAAACCGCTAAAAGTCGCCTAAAGAGAGCATCGATGTTTTCTTCTTCGTTATAAAGAGGAACAACAACAGATATTTTCACCGGTATTTGATTTGATAGCATATTAATTTACAAAAAAATTAGAGAAATTTTCTAACAAATATCAGCAATCAAAACTTGTTCATACTTAGCTGCCGCTTGCTGCCAAGTATAATTATCTTCGATTAATTTGCGAGCATTTCTAGATAATTTTTCTCGCAACTCTGCCGATTCAAAAAGACTACTAACCGCCGTACAATATTCCTCAATACTATTAGCCCTTAAGGCTGCTAAAGGAACATTATTTCCCTCCACTGTTAACCCTTCTAAACCTCGATCGCTGGCCACCACCGGCACCCCCGCAGCCATAGATTCTAGGGTTTTATTTTTAATCCCAAAACCCGAACGCATTGCCACAACACAAATAGTAGCATGATGAAGATACTCGGCCATAGATGGAACTCGACCCGTGACAGTGATTTGAGAATTTTTTGTCAATTCTATCACCGATGGAGCAGGATTGGAGCCAACGAGTATCAGAGTAACCTCAGGATATTTTTGTTGTAAAATAGGGAAAACTTCTAAGCTAAAAAAGCGTACTGCGTCTATATTAGAACTGTAATCTAGGCCTCCCGTCATAATGATTTGATAACCACTGGGATCCCTTTGTCGATAGGGGAACATTTCCAAGTCAACGCCGTTGGGAATTACAATAACAGGGCGATTAATGTTTAACTCTTCCATCTGTTGCTTGTCTTCGGAAGTGGTGACAACTATAGCGTTGAATTTCTGACAAAATCTCCGTTCATAACGTTCGAGAAGTGGCAGATACAATGTATCTCGAATAGGATTAGGGCTGACTCCTATTTCTAATTGATTTTTGCAGGTTCTATAGGCTAAACTATGTATATTTACTACAGTTTTAAGCTTTTTTTGCCAATGGGGGCGGACAAAGATCTCATTGACGCTATGCTCACAAGTAATAACATCAAATTTTTGACTATCAATGGCACGATCAAGCCAAAATTGAATATCAGCACTATATACTTGTCGAACGTTGGGAGGAGTACCTTGCATTATAAAATCATAAAAACGATTTATTTTGCCTAAAATACTAGGGTGGGTAGAATTGGAATAGGGAAATACCTTTACCTCCTTAACAAATCTTTCCAAAGCTTCAATATCAGTCCTACTAACATCCGAATTTGGTCGAGTCATGATCGTGATTTCATGATTCTTACTTAGGTGTTTTAAAAGATTGAAGGTTCTAACTTGAGTTCCCCCTCTGGTTGGGGGATAGGGAAAAGTAGAACTAATCATTAAGATATTCATAGCTATTTCTCTAAACGATTTTCTACCATCATACGCACAATATCAGTCATTTTGTATCGTGCTTGCCAACCTAATTTTTCCTTAGCTTTGCGGGGATTGCCGCGACTAATAGCTAAATCTGTTGGTCTTAATAAACTTCGATCAGAAATTACATGATCTGGCCAATTTAAACCAACAGTCGCAAAAGCTGTGGCGACAAAATCCTCCAGTTTTGAACTTTCTCCCGTGGCAATGACGTAATCATCGGGTTGCTCCTGTTGCAGCATTAAATACATCGCTTCAACGTACTCCGGCGCCCAACCCCAATCCCTTTGAATATCCATATTTCCTAAGTGCAAAGTTTCAGGACTTCCCTGAACAATTCTAGCCACGGCAGCGATAATTTTTTGGGTAACAAAGCGCTCGGGACGGAGGGGAGACTCATGATTAAAAAGTATGCCTGAACAGGCAAAAATTCCGTAGGCTTCTCGATAATTAGCTACTTCCCAAAAAGCCGCCGATTTGGCAACAGCGTAGGGACTGCGAGGACGAAAAGGGGTATTCTCATCGGCAGAATTATCGCCGATATCCCCGAAACATTCACTCGATCCGGCATTATATAATTTAATTTTTGCTCCGGTAAATCGAATTGCTTCTAAGAGATTTAAGGTTCCCGTGGCAATACTTTCTAAGGTTTCCACTGGCTGCTCGAAGGATAAACCCACAGAACTTTGTCCAGCCAAATTATAGACCTCATCCGGCTGAATTTTAATTAACACCTGTAGGACACTGCGAAAGTCATTTAGTGCCATTGATTCTAGTTTTACCTGTTCCTTGATTCCCAAACGTTTCAGGTTGCTAAAAGAGGACATTTGGGCATCCCGGGAGGTGCCACAAACTGTATAGCCTGCTTTTAACAGTAATTCGGCTAGGTAGGCTCCATCCTGCCCCGATATACCACAAATTAACGCTTTTTTACCCATTTATTTACAATAATTTACTTTTGAGGGGTTAACATCGCCTTGGCGGCTTCGCTTAAATAACCGATTTGTCCATAGGCATAGAGAAGATTATCAAAGCTTTTAGCAGGATCATTGATAAATTTGACAGATTTAACCAATCCTCTCACCAAACGCTCACCTCCTCGCCCAAATTGAGCCAATCCCGTCTTTCCTGCCACTTCTTCCCGGTAGTGTTCGCTGATGCCTTGCCACCAACTGCGACGCATAAACCATTGACGATCGATTCTTTCTGGGGCAACATTGTGTTCCACCAATGCCTCGGGAAAATAGCCCACTTGCCATCCCTGGGCGAGTGCCAGTTCTGTAGTGTATAATTCCTCGTTAGAGAGAAGTTTTTTGCCAATTCTTCCCAAATTAGGGTCAAAACCGCCAATCTTCTCCCAGAAATCCCGCCGGATTGAGTAATTAACCCCTCGCGGAGTTAAATCCGCTTGGCTGATATATACCACATTGTCGCCCAAATCGAAAGCCCCTAAACCCCCTGCTAACTCATCGGATAACCAATTGGGTTGACTGTAGCCTTGCGGCCAAATTAAGGTGACTTTTCCCCCAGCTACTGCCAGTTTTTGGTTATTTTCGTAGGCATTTAACAGAATTTGCAACCATTGAGGACTAGCGATCGCATCGTCATCCAAATAAGCTAAAATCGGCGCTCTAGTTTCCTTCGCCCCGCGATTTCTGGCGGTAGATAGCCCTAAAATAGGTTCGTAAACGTATTTTAGCCGCCCATCTCCCAGACGTGACTCGACCACTTGACGGGTTTTATCGGTGGATGCGTTATCAACCACTAAAATCTCGCAATCTGGGCAAGTTTGCGCCAAAAGACTATCGATCGCTCCTTCTAGGTAGTGATCGCGGTTGTGGGTACAGATAATCCCTGCTATTTTAGGAGCCATGGCTATCAAGGTTACTCATTCAATACCCTAAAACTTAACATTCCTTTGCAAAAATGTAAAAATACTTTTAAAGCCGTCAGCCGTCAGCCGTCAGCTTTTTAGCCATCAGCCGTCAGCCGTTAGCTTTTCTCTCTCGATATCCCGATATCCCTGTTCACTAATAACGAATAACTGATCACTGATCACTGATAACTGATCACTGATCACTGATCACTGATAACTGATAACTGATAACTGAAAATATTATGCCGAAAGTAACTGTTTGTATTCCCACCTATAACCGCGCCGATTATCTCACCTATTCGATTAATAGTGTCTTGCGGCAGACTTATGAAGATTTTGAGTTAATTGTCTGTGATGATGGTTCTTCTGATAATACCCCAGAAGTGGTGGCGGCATTTCAGGATTCGAGAATAATTTATCTGCGTCATCCCCAAAATCTTGGCAGAAGTTTAAATATGCGATCGGGTTTTACGGCTGCTCGGGGAGAATATTTTATTAAATTCGATGATGATGATGGACTAACTCCCGAATTTTTAGGGAAAACTGTCCCTATTTTAGATCAAGAAAAAAACGTTGATTTTGTCTGTACCGATCACTGGATTATTGATAAATTTGGACAAAAAGTTACGGCGGCTACCCAAGAAAATTCAGCCAAATGGGGCAAAGACAGATTACAACAAGGGATTATTACCGATTTAGAAAGACAAACTTTTTCCTATCAAAGTTTACAGGTGGGTTCGACTCTTTTTCGTTATCAATCTTTAGCCGATGTGGATTATATGCGCCCTCAAGCGGATGGTTGTGAAGATTTTGATTTATTAGTGCGTTTAGCCTTAGCGGGAAAACAAGCTTATTTTCTGCCAGAATTATTAATGGAATATCGTTTTCATGGCGGTCAAACTAGCTTAAAACAAGCGGTTCACTTTTTGCAAGCAAAATTGTTTTGTACGGAAAGTTATCAATTTAATGATCTAAAATTAGAGGAAGAAAGAGTTAAAAAGTCGGCTTTTTTACAGGAATCTTTGGGAATAAAATTAATTGAAAAGGGAGAAAACGAAGCTGGGCGAGTTTTAATAGCAAAAGCCTCGCAATTGTTAGGAAAATCCCGACGGGCCAGACTGGGTTTACTGCTTTCCTATTTACCTCTAAACTTGAGACAATTGGCTTTTCAAGGTTTCCGTCAACTACGTCCTAAAGATTACGCCGAACAGGTCAGAGCCGTATAAACTATAACTTATAAGTAGGTAGGTGTTAAAAATTATCAGACACCCCCCTTATCAAGGGGGGATAAAGGGGGGATATATCTTCTATTTAATTAGAACCACTTACTTAGCAGTTATCTTAATGGTCGGGTAGGAAGTTTTCGTTTTGGGGAGTGGGTCGTCGATACCAAATTAGGTTACACTTCATCTTTGTGACCAACGCTGCCAGTTTTTAAATTTAACTATCTATGGATACTATTCACGTTACAGGAATTCGTGCCTACGGTTACACAGGATATCTGGCCGAAGAACAGGTTTTAGGTCAATGGTTTGAGGTAGATTTATCCCTAGAAGTTGATATCAGCATTGCTGGCAAAAGTGACGCGATTGAAGATACCCTAGATTATCGACAGGCGATCGAAATTGTCAAACACCAGATTGAAACCGGCAAATTTGCCCTAGTGGAAAAATTGGCCACGGTTATCGCTGAGGATATCCTACAACTCGAGGGCGTGCGACAGGTAAGAGTACAATTATCGAAACCCGCCGCCCCAATACCCCATTTCACTGGTAAAATCACCATCGATATTACTAGATCTCGTTGAGTTTACGGGTATTATCGACTAAACTTTCAGCAAAAGCGTCAAAACGTTGGGAAAGCTTCTCGTCAAGGATTTCTCCTTCTTCGTTGAAGACTTTCCACGCTTGTCCTAAGCTAATTTGTTCGGGAATTACCCAAGCATGAACCCAACGGAGAATGATTCTTAAATCATTTAGGGCGTTACTATTGGATTGGCCGCCTAAAACACTGATTAACCCAGCAATCTTTCCCGATAACTCCTCAAAACTCATTAAATCTAGGGCATTCTTCATCACGCCACTTACGCTGCCATGATATTCTGGTGTCGCCAAAATTAATCCCGCTGCCGATTTAACCGTTTGCTGCATTTTGGCCACATCGGGATAGTCAGAATAGTCATCTCCCCCGTTACAGAAGGGTAAAGAGAGTTTTCTCAGGTCAATTATCTCCGTTTCTACTCCTAACGCCCCTACTCGACTGATAGCAACTTCTAACGCCATCGCACTATAAGATCCGCTGCGTAAACTGCCATTAATACCAACGATTTTGATCATAGAACTTATACAAACTCATAACGACTACATATAAGCTAACAAAAAAAGAGACAATTGGGGAAGCTTAGTTAAAAAAATATGTCGATGGGGCGGAGGGAGCGATCGATCTAAGTTTTAATGAGAGTAGAAAGAAAGATTTATTCCATTTCCCCTCATTGCCATGCCAGAATTTCTCGATTTTCTCAAACATAAATATGCCTATGTGGCTATTGGTGAATTTAAACCGGGGTGTTTTTCCGAGGCCCAAAAACTCTACGAAAAGGCCGTTTCCACCTATTCCACGGGATTCCAAGGGGCTTTTCTGTTGCAAAAACCCGGAACCGATGAAGGAATTGCCGTGATCATCTGGGATAAAATCGATGATATGGAGGCAAATAAAAGCGAAGCCCACGAATTATTGCTGAAATCCATGGCTCCTCTGTTTGCGAAACCGCCTGTCACCGATTTTTACGAAGTATGTAGCGAGATAGAAGGTTCCCCCATTTAGGGATAATGTTTCTTTTCGGTGGCGATTAATTTGGCGGCTAAAACCCCGCCTAGAAAACCGAATAAATGTCCTTGCCAAGAAATCCCCGGACGGGAAGGCAAAACGCCCCAAATTGTGCCACCGTAGAGTAAAAAGACTAGAATTGACAAGAGTATAGAAGGAATATTTCTTTGGAAATAGCCCCGCAGTAATAAAAAACCTAAATAGCCAAAAATCAAGATACTTGCCCCGATATGGATGGATCCGGGAGCAGCAAATAACCAGACTCCTAACCCCCCCACCAGCATAGTCAACCCAGTCACAATAAAAAAGTCACTGGTTTCCTGTAACATAACCAACCAACCGAGAATCAGGAAAGGAACCGTATTAGCAATAAGATGGGGAAAGTCACCGTGTAGGAAAGGTGCAAAAAGAATACCCCGCAATCCGATGACTTGATGGGGAATAATCCCGAAAATGTCTAAACTGCCCCGAAAAACAAATTGATCTAAAATCTCTAATAGCCAAAAAATCGCCACAAAGGTAGCGAGGATTATTGCTTGGGTTTTTATTTCTTGCCGTGATCCTTGACTCATAAGATTGATGGATGAGTTATTTTTTCCCATTATAGCCCCCCAGATCAGTTATCAGTTATCAGTGATTCAGTTACCAGTTATCAGGTGTGAGTTTTCAGTTTACTGTTTACTGTTTGCTGCGGGACAAAGAGGGGCTAATTGACAGGAAAAACAAGCGGGATTTCTTGCTTTACAAACCGCCCGGCCGTGGTAAATAATACTAATAGAAAAAGTTTCCCAATCCGGTTGAGGTAGTAAAGCCATTAAATCCCGTTCAATTTTCACCGGATCGTTATTAGTAGTTAAACCCAAACGATTACTTAAGCGCTTAACGTGGGTATCGACTGTCACCCCCTCAATAATCGCGTAAGCGTGAGCGAGTACCACATTAGCCGTTTTTCTAGCTACCCCGGGTAAAGTTAATAATTCCGCCATTGTCTTGGGTACTTCCCCCTGAAAATCCTTGAGGATTTTTTGACAAGCACCCTGAATATTTTTGGCTTTATTGCGATAGAATCCCGTGGAACGAATCAGGGTTTCTAACTCCTCTCGCTCGGCAAAAGCTAAGGATTTAGCATCGGGAAAACGAGCGAATAAAGCAGGAGTCACCTTATTTACCCGCTCATCAGTGCATTGTGCCGAGAGAATCACTGCCACCAATAACTGCACGGGAGTTTGATAATTTAAGCTACAGGTTGCCTCTGGATATAATCGCTTTAAGTTGCTTAAAATCTCTAGGGCGCGCAGTTGAAGCTTAGTTTTTTTTCGAGGGGCCATCACTGGAATAAATCCTGAAAAACTGCTAGGTTAGCCGTGTCGCGCACGATTAAGAAAACTCCTAATCCTAAGAGTAAAACTAGACCTGTTTGCATGATGTTATCTTGCAGTTTAGTTGGGAGAGGTTTACCTACTAAAGCCTCGATTAATAAAAATACCAACTGACCACCATCAAGAGCAGGTAAAGGCAGAATATTAATCACCGCTAAATTAATACTAATTAGGGCGGCAAATTGAAAAAGATTACCCGCATCATTACGAGCGATCGCCGCTCCGTATTCGACAATTTTGACTGGTCCTGCTACCTGTTGAACACTGTCTTTGAAGTTACTAACTAACTGACCAAAACCTTGAACAGTTAATAGGGTTAATCGCTGAAATTCACCCGCACCTAAGCTAAAAGCTTGCCCAAAATTATCGGCTTTCAGGCGAGTTTCTTCACCGTTAGGAGCCAATCTAACCCCAATTTTACCCTGACCATCACTTCCCAATTCAGGAGTAACGATTAAATTGATCGTTTCTGTCGGACGTTTGATGGTTAATTTTAGGGGTTGATCGGGGGAAGATTGAATAATGTCACGGAAGTCAATAACGGCATTTTGAGAAGCACCAAGGGGCTGATCATTGATAGCGAGAACAATATCCCCCGCTTGCATTCCCGCTTGTTTAGCGACGGAATTTTCCGAGGTGAAAACCTCTGGAATAATTACCCCTTCTTGATAGTTAATTTGGGGAAAACCCACGGTAGCGACTTGGGTAACAAGCAAAAAATAGGCAAAAATTAAATTAGCAATTACTCCCGCACTAATGACGATAGCTCGATCGAAAACAGGACGATTGCGTAATAAATCAGGATCGTTATTGGGAATTTGACTATCGGGATCGTCATCGGGAAAACCAACGTAACCCCCTAAAGGAATGGCGCGGAGAGCGTATTCTGTTTCTTTACCTTGATATTTAGCTAAAGCTGGACCAAAACCGATGGAAAAGCGATTAACATGGATAGATTGCCAACGAGCAGCGGCAAAATGACCTAATTCGTGAACGACAATTAATAGGGCAAGTACACCGATCGCTATTAAAACTGACATGATGATTAAATTATAATGATTTAGCTTTTGTTAATTGTAAGCGATCCTCCCGGGCAGATTGCAAAAAATCTTTAGTTATCGCTAATTTTTCGATCATTTATGGTAAAAGAGATCTTAACCGCCTAATCTGACCCGACAGAGAGCGATCGATGCCTTTGAGTGAGCGCGCCCAGCAATTAATCCCAAAAGCGAGAATCATCAGTTTCGCTAATTGGCCTTACCACCAAGCAGCGATCGCTATTTGGCAACAAGCGGATGATCAAACTCGCTATCTCAGCGACAGCGATTTAGATACTATCGTCAATTTAGAGCCTGA
Organism: Microcystis wesenbergii NRERC-220; assembly: GCF_032027425.1. Lineage (NCBI taxonomy): Bacteria > Bacillati > Cyanobacteriota > Cyanophyceae > Chroococcales > Microcystaceae > Microcystis > Microcystis wesenbergii. Next base: position 147,595 of record NZ_JAVSJA010000001.1, read on the forward strand.
TTTACTGGTTTCTAGTCAGCAAACTCGAAAACTGCGGGATAATGCTAATAGTATCGTCGATAACTCCCGTCAGACTGTCTTAAGCCAATTTCCTACCATTCTCCAACCCGGGGGCGATCTTCATCCACCCCACCGCGCTGAAGCTTGTTGGCGTGATTTCTGGAACTTTTTACGTTGTATTACCTACGGTGTCGCCGGACAGCAGATTCCCTATACCAGTGCCGAGGGATTGGAAAATATGCGTCTTCTTTATCAAGAATTGCAAGTACCATTAGGGGCGATGATTTCAGGGTTAGAAGCCTTAAAAGCATACAGTTTAGAGTATTTTAGCGACCCAGAAAAAACCGCAATTGCTCCCTATTTCGATCACTTAATTACGGTTATGAAAAAGTTTTAAAACTGCGGCATTTAATCTGTGTTAAAATAGTGAGGTCAACGGTTGAAAATGCCGCTCACCGAGGTGAAAACTCCGTTGAAACCCTGAAATCATCGGCGCAGGTGGGCCTCTTGGGACCCCCAAAAACCTCGATCGAGTGCCTAGGGGGTCGAGGTAGTTTATAAAAGTAAGGGAGATTCTATGGATGCCAAAGCGAAATTACTAGAATTGATCGCTGGTAGAAATCGCGGACTCCTGGCCACGGAAAGCGACCGCGTGCGGATTTTAGCGGCGATTGAACAATTGGAGGATCACAATCCCCATCCTCATCCCCTCGAAGTTAAACAACTATTAGGGGGCAATTGGCGTTTACTATTCACCAGCAGCCGCGGCATTCTGGGACTAGATCGCCTACCTTTTTTTCAATTAGGGCAAATTTATCAATATCTCGACCTGAACAAGGCTAAACTCTACAATATCGCCGAAATTATCGGCATACCTGGGCTAGAAGGGGCAGTAATCGTCTCCGCTACCTTTGAACCCACATCCGAGCGTCGGGTCATGGTCAAATTTGAGCGATCGATCCTCGGTTTGCAACGTCTTCTCAATTATCATTCTCCCCAAGAATTTATCGAAGCGATCGAGAGTGGCAAAAAATTTCCTCCCCTCGATTTTTCTTTCAATAATCGCCAACAAACAGGTTGGCTCGATATCACCTATCTCGATGAAGATCTCCGCATCGGCCGCGGCAGCGAAGGCAGCGTCTTTATTCTCGCTAAGGAAAAAACCTAACTTAAGAGTCATCCGCCAAGCTCCGGCGCTCCCTTCTCCCCTGACTCCTGATATCTAATTATCTAACAGCAAAGGTCGCAGAAAACCGCCATAATTCTCGTCATCTGTACCGATAAAGACTTCTATTTTACCTCTAGGAGATTCTCTGGTGGTCACCGCTTCCACTTTGGCTCCGTCGATTTCTGCAATTTTTTGGGGATTAGGAGCAAGAATTAGGCTATTATCGGCTGTAACTTGACCAATACGGGAAACAGCACTTCTAAACACTCCCGCATTATCTGGATCGTAAGCGGAAGCTATGTAGATATTACCTTGCTTATCTACGGCTAAATCAGAGATGGGGCGAATATTTTCACCACTACCAAAAGGACTCCGAAAAGTTACTGACTGAAATTCCCCGAATTTTAAGGGATTGAACGAGATATCCGTCCAGCGAATTTTGGTACTCTCTTGACTATCGGCCCGTTCTGCGTAGATAAATAGATAACGATCGCCTTGCCGACTAACAGCGATCGCCTCTACATTTTCCACCGCAATCGGCCAATTTATTTGCTCAACTATCTTGACTTTTTGCTGGTTATATGCTATTAAAAATAGTCTTTGAAAAGGTTTTTTGTCGCCACTTTCAGCCAACAAAAATAAGTTAGTTTCAGGGATATGAGTAATACTTTCGAGATCGTTACTCAATCCCTCTGGATTTGGCCAATCTACCCTTAAAACCTGCCATAATAGGGGTTTTTCCTCTGTAGGTAGCTGTAAAAGACTCAGCCTTGGTTGAGATGGATCACTATTTTTGCCCTTATTTTTGGCATCGTGAACCCCTAGAAAAACATCTCCTTCCACCCAAGCTAAACCACTGATAGTCGGGAGATAAGTCTCCAGTCGTCTCGATTGTTGGGCAAAAGAGACTTGCACGGCCGAAAAAAAGAAAACTAGCACTAAAATCCCTGAAAAAACAGTTTTTAGTAGGCCATTCTTCCTAAAAAATGCTCTATTATCTAACATATATTCCCTAACCCCCAATCAGCTAAGACGTATTTAAACCGCTTATTCTTAGATTAGCCCACCCCCCCGACCCCCCCGATGTCGGGGGGGTCGAGGGGTGGGGGGCAAGGGGGGGTGTTGCCTCTTGCCTCGTCTCAACAAGCAATTTAAATTACGAACAGCTTATCACTGATTAACTCCTCCACCACCCGATTTAAACCGACGGAATGGGAAGCTTTGCATAAAATGCGATCGCCTGAATCGATCACTTCCTTTAAACGATTAATTAAATCTGCGTGAGTTTGAAAACATTCGCAATCGACCCCAGTAGCGGACTCAGCAATAAACTTAGCTTCCGGGTCATCTACCAAGACAAACAAGCGATCTATGCCTAGTTTTTGCACCCTCTCACCGACTTGGCGATGTAATTGCTCCGAAAAAGACCCTAACTCCTTCATCGTGCCTAAAACAGCAATATGACGCTGGCCGGGGGTAGCCTTCAGTAAATCCAAGGCCGCTAACATTGATTCTAGACCCGCGTTATAGGTTTCATCGAGGAGTAGGATATCTGGTGCTAATTGGTAACGTTTGGCCCGACCACTGGGTAAATTAACTTTAATTCCCTGTTGCAAAGAAGTCCAATCGATGCCTAAAATTTTCGCTACGGCCAAGGCCGCCATAAAATTTAAAGCATGATGACGACCGGATAAAGGTAAGTTAAAATCTAGTCCATTGACTCGTAAAGTAGTTAAATCTAGTAATTCTCCGACTATATCGCCGCCAGAGAAGCCATAGGTAATTGTTTCCCCCTGCCATACCCGTTTAGCTGTTTCGGTAAGTAAAGGGTGATCGTAGTTAAGAACAGCTATACTACTAGAAGGAGACTCGGCCAATAACTCGCATTTCGCCTCTGCGATCGCCGCTTGCGACCCTAAACGACCGATGTGAGCGGTTCCCACATTAGTAATCACTGCGATCGTCGGTTGGGCGATTTGAGCGAGCAGGGCAATTTCTCCCCGTCCCCGCATTCCCATCTCGATTACGGCACTATCGTGAGTTTCGTCCAGTTCGAGGAGAGTTTTCGGCACTCCGATCTCATTATTATAATTAGCCAGGGTTTTATGTACCTTTCCCCGGGTTGCTAATACCGAGGCGATTAATTCTTTAGTCGTGGTTTTCCCCACCGATCCTGTAATAGCAATCACGGGTATAGTAAATTGATTCCGCCACCAATGGGCTAATTGCTGATAGGTTTCCTGGGTATTCTGGACTAGGAATACAGGAATATTACTAGAGTAATTTACCGAAACTGGCTGCTCGACAATCAATGCCGCCGCTCCTCTTTCGATAGCCATATCGATAAAATCATGACCATTAAAATTATCACCTTTTAAGGCCAAAAATGCTTGTCCTGACTCAATACTACGGCTATCAGTATTAATGCCAGATACTAAACTATCATGGCTCAAACTTATGTCACCCTTATCTTGTAAGGACAATAATTGAGCTAGTTGATTGAGGGATAAATGACAGGGCATAGACAATAAAAATACTTAGGAGTAAATTCCGAATCATCTAGAAGATAGATGTGAACTACTCTCAAGGTCGTTGAGAGCTTCCTATTTCTTGGGGGATTGCCTCAAGACAGACTTACGCCCAGCTTTTGGTCTTACATCCCCTCTATAGGCAGTATCGCCGCTCTTCTGGTTTTTGTGTGGAAGGAAGAAGAATAGGGATAATTTTCGGGAAATATAGTCTTTAAAGCCTTGCCTAGCAAGACTTCCAGGCACTCCCTACCACACAAATTAACGACAAGCTGTGACTTAGATCACATCAAAGCGGTGTTTTTTTCGCTAACCTAATTAGCAGGGGGAGCTGCCTAAATTTTTAGTAATCTGGGCATGGTCGGCAAGCTTGGCCGGGCAAGCCAACAGGAATTTTCCCAAACTGGCAAGGCTAAAATGGCTCAACTCGATAAGTGGAATGACCCAAAATAGGGGCATCCTAAAAAGCGAGCATCTACTATCTAATCACAATTAAACCCTTTATGGTGATGGCCCGAAAATCCATCCGCTTACTGATTGAGGAGGGCTGATTCAAATAACGATGGCTAGTCTAAACGATCGACAAATAGAAACAAAAGATGAAGAACAGGTACTGTACGATTATTGGCTCGACCGCGTACGGACCGATTCCCCTGAGGAGTTAATCGAGGATTTTCGTCGTCTGTTTATCGAAGGTCGGGGCTATCAAGAAGCTCCTATTTATTTAGCCCTAGAGCGTCTTGTCAAGGCTAAAGATGCCGAAATTCGTTTTTATTATTTCTTTAACCGCTGCTGTCACATTTTAGTGAACCGATGGCAAATGCAGTCGACTTGTCAGCCAGCAATTCTCGAATTGGTATCGCTGCTGGATAATCTGCCCTCTCCAGGTCCGGGACATTACAGCACCGCCAATACTTTGCGCCATCTGGTCAAAAAATTTACCCTCTCGGATGACTACGTTAAGCTGCAGCGTCTGGCGCGAATTATTAGCAGCCAATACAGCGAAGAAACCGCCCCTTGCGTGGGAACCCTGATTAATCGTTATCCCTATCTCTATGATCACTGTTTACTCAGTGATGAAAGTCCCCGAGAACAGCGACAAACCGTTAGACGTATTAAAGTGAAAACCGAGCGCTGTTTCGAGGTAAATCTCTCTCATTATGTTACCTATCAGGTACGTTTGGGACAGGTTGCTCATACCCCAAAAACCAGCGAAGAAGCGGGGAGAATCATTCAACCAGTGAAAAATCCCACCCTGCTCAATGATAAGGAACTAAATCGCGCCCTCAAGTATTATGTGAGTCCAATAGAAGGAAATTATACTTATAAAGCTCTCTCGCAAAATTTTCTGGCGAATACAGTTTATAGCTCTACCTATAAAGATTTTAAAAATGATCTCTACGATTATCTGATTACCCCCGTAGACCACGGCAAGGGGCAATTTAACAAAAAACTCTACGATGTCCTGCAAAATACCCTACCCCAGTGGGATCAACAAAAACCGAGTGAATTTCTCATCCTGCGTACTTCTAGTCAATTGTTCAATTATCTGGTGGTGGAAAGCAGCCAAAAACCTGATCATTACATTTTTATCGATATGATCACCAATATGGGGGTAACTCGGACTGTGGGGTTATTGCTCAAGTTGGTTTTGGTGTGTCCCAAGGTAAAACCCCACTTAGATAAACGTTTTTCGATTCTGTTTAACCATTACGAGAGTTTTTCTCGCGATCAGGTGCTTTGGTTGGTTAAATCCCTAGAAAATCTACAAGTAGCTTTTAGTATTCATTTCGGTAAAGCTGATTTGTCCTGTCTCCGTCAAATCCAGTGACGAGCGAGGATTAAAAAGTTAAGTAATCTCAATTTCTAACCAATGGCGCCCCGGAGCTAAGGGATAATTAAACCATCGTCATTTAGGCTGCGTTTATCCGTGAAAATTATCGTTATCGGCAGTGGTGGTCGAGAACACGCCCTGGCTTGGAAACTGCTGCAATCGCCCGAACTAGAACAAGTGTTCTGTATTCCGGGTAATGGGGGAACGGCAATTTTACCTCAATGTGAAAATATCCCCCTAGCAATGGAGGATTTTGCCGAAATTAGCCGCTTTGCCCAGGAAAATAGCGTCGATTTGGTGGTTGTCGGTCCAGAATATCCCCTCTCCCTCGGTATTACCGATCATCTTCTCGCCCAAGAAATAGCGGTTTTTGGCCCCACACAAACCGGGGCCTTAATTGAATCGAGCAAATCCTGGGCCAAAGAATTAATGATCGAAGCCGGAGTGATCACTGCCGCCTCGGAAACCTTTACCGATGCAGAATTAGCGAAAACTTATATCCGAGAGCAAGGAGCGCCCATCGTGGTGAAAGCCGACGGATTAGCCGCAGGAAAAGGGGTAATTGTCGCCGAAACCGTAGATACGGCCCTAGAAGCGATCGATGATCTTTTTACCAGTGGCTTTACTAAAGTCGTGGTGGAAGAATTCCTAGAAGGGGAAGAAGTGTCCATCCTCACCCTCACCGATGGGATCAGCTTCCGTTCCCTGCTACCCGCCCAAGATCACAAGCGCATCGGTGAAGGCGATACCGGCAAAAATACCGGCGGTATGGGCGTTTATGTCCCCGCACCCATAGCCACCGCCGCCATTATCGAAGCGGTGGACCGAGACATCCTCGCCCCCATCGTCGCCACCCTGCAAAAACGCGGCATTGACTATCGGGGAGTCCTCTACGCGGGTTTAATGATTTCCCCCGCCGGAGAGCCAAAAGTTCTCGAATTTAACTGTCGTTTTGGCGATCCCGAAACCCAAGCGGTTTTACCCCTACTGGAAACTCCCCTCGCACCCCTACTGCTGGCTTGCGCTCAACAAAAATTAACTGATTTCCCCTCTTTACAATGGCGGTCCGGTAGTGCTGTTTGTGTGGTGGCTGCGTCTGCCGGTTATCCCGACCACTACGAAAAAGGCCAGTTAATCACTGGAATTAAGGCCGCTGAAACCGAGGGAGCGCTCGTTTTCCACGCTGGCACGGTTTTAAAACACGGCGATATCTTCACCGATGGCGGCCGCGTTTTGGGTGTCACTGCTATGGGGTCTAATTTTAATCAGGCGATCGAACTTGCCTATCAATCGGTGAACAGGATACACTTTCAGGGCATCTATTATCGTCGCGATATCGGCCACCGGGTAAGGGAAAAATAAGGGTCAGTATTTAGGCAGGGGTAAGGGGGTTTTGAGCATTAATTTAGCAGCCAATTGCCCCTTTTTTCCGCATCTCTCACCGCTAATCCTCACATCTTTCTAGGATAATCCCTGACAAAGGCGAATCTGATTTGTCAAAAAACCAGTAACTATTGATAAAATCATGAAACTGAATCGCCCAACCAAATTGCCATCCCTATGCGAATTTTGCTCTATTCTTATAACTATTATCCCGAACCGATCGGCATCGCTCCCCTGATGACAGAATTAGCGGAAGGATTGGTTAAAAGAGGTCATCAAGTCAGGGTTTTAACCGCTTTTCCTTGGTATCCTAATAGTGAAATCGATCCCGAATACCGAGGAAAAATCTATCTAGAAGAAGAACGCAACGGTGTTAAAATTCAACGTTCCTACGTTTGGGCGCGTCCCCAAAGAAGTTTAAAAAATCGAATTTTCTTTGAATTGAGCTTTGTTTTTTTGAGTTTCTTTCAGGCTCTCAAGGGTGAAAAACCCGATCTAATTTTCTTAACTGTCCCCGGATTACCCGTTTGCGTTCCCGCCGCTTTATTGAGTAAATTATACGGGGTGCCGATCATTCTAAATTTGCAGGATATTCTGCCTGATGCGGCAGTTCATGTGGGATTATTAACTAATCAGAAAATGATTAAGGTTTTTAGTAGTCTCGAAAAATTTGCCTACAAAACTGCCGGTAAAATCTCAGTTATTGCCGATGGTTTTACCAAAAATCTCCTCACTAAAAATGTGCCGAGTCAGAAAATTATTGAGATTCCTAATTGGGTGGATGTGAGCTTTATTAAACCCCTGTCAAAAAACAATAATTATTTCCGTCAAGAAAATCATCTTGAGGGCAAGTTTGTTGTTTTATATTCTGGCAATATTGCCCTAACCCAACCCCTAGAAACCCTGATCGATGCTGCGGTTCACTTAGTTGACATTCCTGAGATTAAAGTGGTAATTGTTGGTAAAAAAGAAGCACTCGATCGCCTAGAAAAGTATCGCCAACAACAGGGGGCCAGTAATGTGCTTTTATTACCCTTTCAATCCAGGGAAAAATTACCAGAAATGTTAGCGGCAGCCGATGTGGGTATGGTGATGCAAAAACATAATGTTATTTCCTTTAATATGCCGTCCAAAATTCAGGTATTATTAGCTAGTGGTCGTGCTATTATTGCTTCTGTTCCCGCCGATGGAACCGCCGCTAGGGCGATCGAGCGTAGTGGTGGTGGTTTGGTGGTTACTCCCGAAGAGCCGGAGGCATTAGCTACGGCTATTTTAAAGCTATACAAAAACCCAGATTTAGCAACTATACTAGGAGAAAAGGGACGACAATACGCAGAAGAAAATTATGCCTTTGAAAAGACGTTGGATCAATACGAAAATCTTTTTTCTCAAGTAGTTAGTCAATAATTAGGGAATAGGGAATAGGGATAGGGAAAATTTTCCACGACACCTATTACCCAACCCCATCACCCCATCATATCACCCCTAACTCCCAATTCCCTATTTTCATGTTCGATAATTTCTCAAAAAAACTCCCCTGGCAAAGTCTCAAACAAGCGATCGCTTTTGTCTTAACAATTATTGCTTTAACTCCAGTGGTTACAGCTTTAATTTCTAGTGTTAATCAGCCCCAAATCCAATCGAATATTCAACTGTATCAAACCAATCTCAACCTACAAGCCACGACTCTCAGCACCGATGCTGATCCTAATAGTGAGGAATTTGCTAATCTTAAATTAATTCAAACTTCCCTGATCGGTGAAGATACTTATAACACTGCCGAGGAACAGTATTTATCAGCCCAGAAAAGTGCCAAAAAAACAATCACCGAACTAGAAAAATCAGCAGTTAATCCCGAACAAAAAAAATCCCTTGAGCGCGACATAAATTCCTTAAAAGATTTAGAACTGAAATTAAGTCTCATTCAAGCTAGTCAAGGTGACTTGGATTCGGCACGGAAAATCTGGCAAGAGATCAAGGAAAAATCAGCATTTGAGAATTATAAACCTGCTGTTTTAAAAAATGCGCTGCTGTTAGAGGGATTGTACAGTGAACCCCCCGAAATTGCTGCCGATGCTGAAGCGAGAATCGAGCGCAATTTTCAAGGATGGTTTCGTTATACCATTCTGGAAAAATTATATAGTCTCGAAAATCGTCAAGAGGATTTACTCGCTTTAGAGGAAGAACAGAGTGAAGTGGCGGCTAATGCCTTAATTAAACTAATTTTATTGGCTTTTTTGCCTCTTATCGGCGGTTTAATCGGTGTTGTGCTGTTGGTCTTTTTATTAGTGCAGTGGCTGCTCCGCCAACAGCGAGCGCTGCTCTTTTTAGATGATAGTCTCGCTTGGCAAACTAAGTGGGGAGGAGAAACCCTCTGGTGGGGAATAATTATCGGTTTCTTTTTCGTCGGACAAATTGTTTTACCGGTAATTTTCGGGATTTTATCGAGTTTCTTGAGTCTCAATCCCGAAAAATTCAATCTAGAAGCTAAAGCAATATACGTTGTAGTTAGTTATTTAGCCTTAACATTGAGCAGTTTATCGGTTTTATACCTAGCGATCAAGCCTTTTCGCCCTTTACCTCCCGATTGGTTTCGTTTTAAACTCTTTAGTCCTTGGCTTCTCTGGGGGTTAGCTGGCTATTTTGTCGCTTTACCCCTGGTTATTATCGTTTCTTTGCTTAATCAACTAATTTGGCAAGGACAGGGGGGTAGTAACCCGCTGCTGACTTTAGCCCTAGAATCCCAGAATACCTTCGCTTTAGTCTGTTTTGGCTTTACTGCTTCCCTTGCCGCTCCTTTTTTCGAGGAAATTGTCTTTCGCGGCTTTTTACTAGCTTCTTTGACTCGTTATCTGCCTGTCTGGGGTGCGATCGCTCTTAGTAGTTTGATTTTCGCCCTGGCTCACCAAAATTTGTCAGAAGTGCTGCCTTTAACCGTGCTAGGTTGTGTTCTTGGCTTTGTTTACACCCGCTCGAAAAATTTATTATCCTCGATGTTGGTTCATAGTCTCTGGAATGGTGGCACCCTGTTAAGTTTATTTTTATTGGGCAGCGGTGCGGGTTAGGTGAGGTCAAAAGTCTCTTAGTCTAGAGATAACTAATCTCCCCCTTTCAACCCTTGCACTTAATTAGATAACCACATCGTTGCTCACCTTGGTTGATCCAGTGAGTCCGTTCGATCGTACAATCGGGAAGCAGCATGGCAAACATTTCTAATTCATGGCCACAGATACTGGGATAGGAACCGGCGACCTCAGCAATAGCGCAATGATGCTCGGCCAGGATATAACTATTTTCTGCTTCCAGTGCCACTAATTCTGCCATATAACCCTCCTCTTGGCGAATTTCTAGCAATTTTCTCATTCTTTCCCCTAAAGACCCCTTGCCGAGGCGCAATTGATATTCTGCCGCTTTGCGTTGCCACTGTTTTTTGAGAATTTCCCCCACCTGTTGCTCTCCCACCGTCTCCACGAGAGTATTGAGGAAAGAAACGGCGAAATTATCGTAATTATGGGGAAAACGGCCACGACCTTGACGACTGAGACGATAAATGTGCTGGGGCCGTCCTATCTTATTTTGTACGGCAAAATATTCTATCAGTCCTTCCTCCTCCAAATCCTTAAGATGGCGGCGCGTCGCTTGCGGACTAATACTTAACTCTTCAGCCAAGTCTTGGGCGGTAGATTGACCGTTTTTGAGCAAATATTGCAGAATATCGTCTTTCGTCGAGGCGGGTTGAGTCGTGGTCATGATACCAAAAACAGAGGCTTTAGCGTACAATTGCTGAGGGTCAAGGAGCGGCCGATTACCCCTACAGAGTAACTTGAATAACAGAGGTTTATCAGCATCCTCTCAAATTTTCCCTGACTTTGACAACAGCTTTGTTGTTAATCTATTATATAATCAATTTAAACAACTTTATTGTTGTTTAACTGCCTCCCCTGCCTACCGCGTAGAGAGAACACTAACCCCCATGAGTGCAACCACCGTTAAAAACCTCGTTAACCAACCCTACAAGTACGGTTTCATCACCGATATCGAATCGGAAACCATCCCCCGCGGTTTGAATGAGGAGATTATTCGCCTAATTTCGGCAAAAAAGAAGGAACCGGAATTCATGCTCGATTTTCGTCTCCGGGCCTATCATCAATGGCAAAAGATGACCGAACCCAGTTGGCCGCACGTTTCCTATCCTGCCATTGATTATCAAAATATTATCTACTACTCTGCACCCAAACAGAAAAAAGAAAAACTCAACAGTCTTGAAGAAGTTGACCCCACTTTAATCGAAACCTTTGAAAAATTAGGCATTCCCCTTTCGGAACAAAAACGCCTGTCTAACGTGGCCGTCGATGCTATTTTTGACAGCGTTTCTATCGCCACAACTTTTAAAGAAAAACTAGCAGAACAGGGGGTTATTTTCTGTTCTATTTCGGAAGCTTTACAGGAACATCCCGACTTGGTGCAGAAATATCTCGGCAGTGTAGTTCCCGTGGGGGATAATTATTTTGCCGCTCTTAATTCTGCTGTTTTTAGCGATGGTTCCTTTGTTTTTATCCCCAAAGGTGTCGCCTGTCCGATGGAATTGTCCACCTATTTTCGGATTAATAACGGTGAGACGGGACAATTTGAAAGAACTTTAATTGTCGCTGAAGAAGGGGCATCGGTAAGTTATTTAGAGGGTTGCACCGCTCCGATGTACGATAGTAATCAACTTCATGCCGCCGTCGTGGAATTAGTCGCCCTCGATAATGCGGATATTAAATATTCGACGGTACAAAATTGGTATGCTGGCGATGCCAATGGGAAGGGAGGTATTTACAATTTCGTCACTAAACGGGGTCTGTGTAAAGGAGTTAATTCTAAGATTTCTTGGACGCAGGTGGAAACTGGTTCGGCGATTACTTGGAAGTATCCCAGTTGTGTCTTAGTCGGCGATAATTCCGTTGGGGAATTCTACTCAATTGCCCTAACTAATAATAAACAACAGGCCGATACAGGTACGAAAATGATTCACATCGGCCGCAACACCAAGAGTACAATTATTTCTAAGGGAATTTCGGCGGGTAACTCCCAAAATAGCTATCGCGGGTTAGTGAAAATGGGACCGAAAGCCAAGGGAGCAAGAAATTACTCCCAGTGTGATTCTATGCTGATTGGAGATAATGCCGAAGCTAACACTTTTCCCTATATTCAGGTGGATAACAACAGTGCTAAAGTAGAACACGAAGCTTCTACCTCTAAAATCGGTGAAGACCAATTATTCTACTTCGCACAACGGGGTATTTCCGAGGAAGATGCTGTCTCTATGTTAGTCAGTGGTTTCTGTAAGGATGTCCTCAGTAAATTACCGATGGAATTCGCCGCCGAAGCTGATAAACTCCTCAGTCTCAAGCTCGAAGGAACCGTCGGGTAACAGTTATCAGTTATCAGTTATCAGTTATCAGTTATCAGTTATCAGTGTTCGCTGAAATATAATTAGTTTCTAGAAATATTTGCAGTTGCCAACAAAAAACATGAGTGAAGTAATTTTATCGGTAAAAAATCTGACCGCTAGTATTGATGGAAATCAGATTCTTAAAGGAGTTAACCTCGAAATTAAAGCGGGTGAAACCCACGCAATTATGGGACGCAATGGCTCAGGAAAAAGTACCTTTTCCAAAGTAATCGCTGGACATCCCGATTATGAAGTAACTGGGGGAGAAATAATTTATAAAGGTGAAAATCTTTTAGACAAAGAACCCGATGAACGAGCGCTTATGGGTATCTTTCTCGCTTTCCAATATCCCTTAGAAATCCCCGGCGTTAGTAACCTCGATTTTCTTCGCGTTGCCTATAATGCCCGACAAAAATATTTAGGTTCGGAAGAATTAGATAGTTTTGACTTTGAGGAATTAGTCGAGAAAAAACTAGAAGTTGTCCAGATGAATCCTAGCTTTCTTGGCAGAAGTTTAAACGAAGGTTTCTCCGGTGGTGAGAAAAAACGTAATGAAATCCTACAAATGGCCTTATTAGAACCTACTTTAGGAATTCTCGATGAAATTGACTCTGGTTTAGACATCGATGCTTTGCGGATTGTTGCCCAGGGAGTCAATCACTTAGCTACCCCCGATAACGCTTTTTTACTTATCACTCACTATCAGCGTCTGCTCAACTACATTGAACCCGATGTTATTCATGTTATGTACGATGGGCGCATTGTCACCAGTGGCGGTAAAGAATTAGCTCTCGAATTAGAAAGAACTGGCTACGATTTCCTCGACGAACAATTATTAGCCGTTAAGTAATCTAGTTATCAGTTATCAGTTATCAGTTATCAGTTATCAGTAGTCAGTTTTGAGTATTAAGTGAGCGGTATGTATTAAGTGAGCATCATCAAATGGCAGTAACAGTGCTGTCTTTTCACTGATAACTGTTTACTGATTACCGTTTACTGATAACTGTTTACTGATAACTGATAACTGAAAAATCCCCACATCCCCTCCTACCAATGACAGCCATAATCACGAAACCTGAACAATCAGGAGAATTATTGTTAAAATTGTCGCGAGAAACGGTTCCCACTATCGATAACGGTAAAATTCTCGAATTAAGAGAATCGGGAGCCAGTAAAGCTCAAGAATTAGCCATCCCTGGCAGAAAAGATGAAGAATGGCAATTCACCGATTTAAGTCAACTCTGGGCGATCGATTTTTGCGCTCCCCAACCCGTTACAATCGATAAAAATGCCCTAGCTGTTTTTTTGCTGCCTGAAGCCAAAAACAGCCACCTAGTCTTCGTTAACGGCATTTATCAGCCCGAATTGTCCGATATTTCCGCTTTACCCCCCGGTGTCAGCGTCAGCAATCTCGCCAATGCACAAAAAGATGTTCTTGTCAACTATCTAGGGAAAGAAAAAACCCCCGAATTTTTTACCGCACTCAACCAAGCTGGACTAAGCGATGGGGCAGTAATTCACGTCACCGCTAACACCGTCGTCACAACCCCGATACATCTCCTATTTATCACCGTTGTGGAGGAAATTCCCCGCTTTTATCAGCCCCATAGCCTAATCGTGGCGGAAACGGGAGCTAGTGTCAATATTATCGAGAATTACGGGGCTTTAGCCGAACATTGCTCCGATTTACCTGTAAATTACTCTTATTTCACCAATGCTGTCACGGAAATTTACCTCGAAGCCAACGCCGAGGTCATCCATACCAGAGTACAACGGGAATCGGGAGATGGTTTTCACATCGGACGCACGATAATTGAACAAGGGCGCGATAGCCGTTACACTCTCAACGAGATAAATCTAGGAGCTAAACTCTGCCGTCATAACCTCGATGTACTGCAAAAAGGCGAACAAACCGAGACAAATCTGCACGGATTAGCCATGATTACCGGACAACAAACCGCCGATACCCACAGCGCCATCTATCTCAACCATCCCCACGGCATCGCCAACCAACTGCATAAATGTATCGTTGATGGTAGCGCTCACGCCATCTTTAATGGTAAAGTGTTTGTTCCCAAACCCGCCCAATTAACCAACGCCTCCCAGTTAAATCGGAATTTGTTAATTTCTAACAAGGCACGAGTCAACACCAAACCGGAATTACAAATTACCGCCGATAACGTCAAATGTTCCCACGGGGCAACCGTTAGCCAACTGGAAGCCGATGATTTATTCTATCTGCAAAGCCGGGGCTTAAGCGCCGACACCGCCCGCAGTTTGTTAATTGATGCTTTCTCGGCCGAGATTTTAGCTAAAATTCCTCTAGAATCCCTCCGCCAAAGATTGGGGCAATGTGTCGCCTGTCGCAGTGTGGAATAACTCTACCGGGGTGGGTGTCAACCTGCCCAAAGTACCCCTCTGACTCCTGACTAAAATGACAATTATCCAAGAAAAAACCCTCGCCCAAAAAGTCCGCGCCGATTTCCCTATCCTCCATCAAACCGTACACGATAAACCCCTTATCTATCTCGATAGTGCCGCCACTTCCCAAAAACCCATTCAAGTATTAGAAACCCTGCGAAACTATTACGAAAAAGATAACGCTAATGTGCATCGGGGGGCGCATACTTTAAGTGTCCGGGCAACGGAAGCCTACGAAGGAGCCAGAGATAAGGTGGCTAGGTTTATTAATGCCGCTTCTCGTCAGGAAATTGTCTATACTCGCAACGCCACGGAAGCGATTAATTTAGTCGCCTACAGTTGGGCGTTAAATACCCTGAAAGCAGGGGATGAAATTATTCTCTCGGTTATGGAACACCACAGTAATTTAATCCCCTGGCAAATTGTCTGCCAAAAGACGGGGGCAGTGATTAAATATGTGCCATTAACCAGCGAAGAAAGCTTTGATTTAGAACAATATAAATCTTTGTTATCTGACAAAACTAAATTAGTTGCTGTCCTTCATGTTTCTAATACATTAGGCTGTATTAATCCCGTTGCCGAAATAGTCAGCCTTGCCCATCAAGTCGGGGCGAAAGTATTAATTGATGCCTGTCAAAGTGTCCCCCATTTAGCCATTGATGTGCAGGCCATAGATTGTGATTGGTTGGTGGCTAGTGGTCATAAAATGTGCGCCCCCACCGGTATTGGATTTTTGTACGGCAAAGAGGCGATTTTAGAGGCAATGCCGCCCTTTTTTGGTGGTGGCGAAATGATTGCAGAAGTCTATTTAGACCATTTTACCTGTGCCGAACTGCCCCACAAATTTGAAGCTGGAACCCCCGCTATTGGCGAAGCGATTGCTCTCGGTGCTGCAGTAGAATATTTAATGGGTTTAGGTATGGATAATATTCATGCCTACGAGGAAGAATTAACCGCCCATTTGTTCAAAAAATTAGGAGAAATTGAGGGTTTAAGAATTTACGGACCGCCACCTAGTTTAACGGGCCAGGGTCGGGCTAGTTTAGCCGCCTTTAATGTGGAAGGGATTCATGCTAGTGATTTAGCTACTTTATTAGACCACGAAGGAATCGCTATTCGTTCTGGTCATCACTGTACCCAACCTCTACACCGCCTTTTTGATGCTTCTGGCAGCGCGCGGGCAAGTCTATATTTTTATAATACCCGTGAAGAAATCGAGCGCTTTATTGTCGCCCTACAGGAAACTATCGATTTCTTTGCCAATTGTTTTTCTTAGGGGGATTTCTAGCCCTTTTCCTGTTCTTAAAGAGTGAAGGAAGTTACTTATAGCGTTTTTCAGTCTGCTGAGGTACAAAAGTTATGGGTTTTAGGCAAAAGGCAAGAGGCAGAAGGCAAAAGGGAAGAAAAATAGGTGTACCTCACTAGCTTAGGAAATGCTATATTATTATCAAGGAATTTGTCCTGAAACGGGGGAGTTATTGCGCTTGCCCCGTACTCTTTTGGCTGAAAAAATTGCCCGAGATTTGATGACAACTATCACCAATCCTGAAGGTAAAATGTATGGAATTTTGTTAGGAGAAAATGCTGCTGGCGAAATAGAAATTTTAAAAGCTTTTTCTGGACAGGGAGAAGCCACCGGCTGGGTTCCGTCCCTAGTGGGGAGAGAAAAAATTGTGCTGGAAGAAAAGCGAGTTTTGCAAATTTTAGAAACAATTAAACAGGAAATTATCACCCTACAATCAATTCCAGAACATAATTTATATCGACTCAATCAAGCAAATTTTGAGCGCAAAATACAAGCTTTACAGCAACAACATCAAAACCATAAACAGGAACGAGATAGGTTAAGAAATTTAGGGAATTTAAAGCCAGAAGAATTAGAGAATTTAAATAATATCAGTCGTCAGGAAAAAAGAGCAAGAAAGCAATTAAAACAGGAACAAAAACAATTTTTAGAACCATTAATTGAGAAAATAAACTTCGCCAATCAGAGAATTATTGAACTTAAGCAACAGCGTAGGAACCTCTCCAAACAGTTACAGGAATTGCTGTATCAATCCTACTGTTTACATAACTTTTCTGGACAATCTCTCTCCTTAGCTAAATTGATGGGCAGTAATTTGTTACCGACGGGAACAGGGGAATGTTGCGCCCCGAAATTATTAAATTATGCCGCCATGAAAGGATTAAAACCTATCGCCATGGCCGAATTTTGGTGGGGAGAATCGAATCGAGATAGAAAACAGGGAGAATTTTATGGTGCTTGTCAAGAAAGATGTCAACCTCTCATGGGTTTTTTACTCTCTGGTTTACGTTTATCTCTAGAAATTATCTATGAAGACGAGGGAATAATTGCTATTAATAAACCTGCCGGATTATTATCGGTAGCAGGACGTTATCAAGACAGTCAAGATGCCGTGGTCAATCGTTTTCGTCGTCAGGGAAAAAATCTCATTCCCGTTCATCGTTTAGATCGAGAAACTTCCGGTATATTATTACTAGCTAAAAGTTTAGATATTTATCGTTGTTTATCCCAACAATTTCAACGGCGAGAAGTGGAGAAAATCTACGAAGCTATATTATCAGAAATTATTGAGCAAGAATCGGGTATAATTGACCTACCTCTCTGGGGAAATCCGCAAAATCGACCCTATCAAACTGTGGATTGGCAAAGGGGAAAAGCTAGTCAAACCTATTTTAAAGTTGTCGGTAAAGAAGGCAATTATTCTCGGCTAGAATTTATTCCCTACACGGGAAGAACCCATCAAATTCGCGTTCATAGTCAAGCGGGATTAGGGATAGGAATTTTAGGCGATCGCTTGTACAATGGTAAGCAGTCCGACCGTTTACACCTACACGCTAAACAATTATCTTTTCGTCATCCTCAGACCAAAACTAAACTTGATCTCATCATTCCCACCCCCTTTTGAGAGCTATAATTGCTAACAGCAACTAATTAGCTATAGTAACCCGATTTACTGACAGGGGTACAAGGTCAGCCAGAAAATAGATATGAGATCACCCTTCAACCTATTTTGACTTCTCCTCCTCAATCCTGACGACCGACGACCGACTCCTAACCCCACCAACAAACTTTTTCGGCAAACCCTAGGGTTTGCGTCATTTGGCTTAATTGATGACAGGCCCTAGTCGAGCAGAAAAGTTTTTAGAAAAAAACCTTGCAATTATTTTGAGAGCGTGCTATATTAATAAAGGACTTAAAAACGCCGAGATAGCTCAGTTGGTAGAGCAGAGGACTGAAAATCCTCGTGTCCGCGGTTCAAATCCGCGTCTTGGCATTGAGAAAACACTAAAGCTTGCCCTGTATTTGCTTTCTAGTCTGCTAAGTTTTGTAAATACAGGGTTTCTCATCCGTGAGAAACGTTGTCAATAATTTGAACCAATGGTTGATGCTTGTTACTTTTATCTGTTAATTCGTCCAGTTTGTCTGTATAAATTGCTACACTTTACCCTACGCTTACCCTGAATTTCTTTGGTCGTAATCGCCGTAATAGTTGAGACATTTTGTCCTTTTTAAAGAGGTCGAGTCTCGTGCGCTCTAGTTCCTTTAATCGAGCGATACTGGGTTCTAGTCATAGCTAGATTTGAAGCTGCTTCCTCAATCGAGATCAGGTTTTTCTCGTCTACGTCCCGAATTTTATCCTTTGTATTCTTGTCTAAGTTTTTGTACTCTTTCCGGCTCTTTTTCGGGAGGGTGTAGAGTTTTTTGGGCGGGTCATTCTCAAGCGTTCAGCCATTCTTGCCACTGTCGCTACACTTAAAACTATACCAGTTCTTTGCCAGAATAGTTCCGATAGTTCGGCTAGAGTTGCGTCATTATTTTCTTCAATTAACTCGCCGAGGGCGATCATTTGTTCTGGCGTGAGTTTTAAATGACGTCCACATCGATAAGTTTTCGGTCGAATATCTCCCGTTTCCCGAGATTGTTTCAAAAGCTTTTGGACGAAACTTAAGGTTACGCAGAATCTTTTCGCTAATTGACGCTGGGAGATCGGCTCGTTATAATAACAGTCTAGAATTTTTTGACGGAACTCTACTGGATAGGATTTCATTTTTTGTGCAATTTAGCTATCGATAACATTATACTTCATATTTGTGAGAAAGGCTCTATATTTGACTGAGCATTGACATTCAGTCTTACTGCTTGAGCTACACTAGAGCTTCTGCAAAAATCAAAAATCTTCTGTTAGGTGAGGAGACTCCGAGATAGGAGACGGTCGACAGAAGGATAGTACAGAGTCGATAGGGAATATCCGCCCGAAACCTAGTTCGAGTTAGATAGAGTTGATAAATAGGCGAATGCTGGAGAAAACTACGCCTAGAGACACCAAAACCATTAATCAGGCTTGGATGTCAGAAAATCTAGCACCGGTTAGGGCTGATGCTTAGATTGTAGAGGCGAATAGTTATAAGTCCCGTTTATTATTTTTTTTTATTCATCAGCAAAACTAATTAAAAAATCTGATCGATCGAACTGAACTATGATAAGATAGCGGGGTTTTGGCAAGCTCTAGCGATAGGTGATCGGGTAGTCAAGACGGAAGCGGGATGGCTAACGATCGGGGAATGGTTTTTGCTGTTAGTCTTAAAGAAACAACTGGGGTGAACCTATGGTTACATCACCGAATCCAACTCAGATAGTCTATCCCGATAGCGACGGGAAACCGATGGCCGACAATACAAGACAATTTCGCTGGATTACGACGATTAAAGCGAATTTAGACTGGTTATTTGCCAATGATGCCTATGTTTTTGTCGCCGGTGATTTACTCTGGTATCCCGTGGAGGGAGATAATAAAACTCGGCAAGCACCCGATGTCATGGTAAGTACCTAAGCAAAATTAATTACACATATCTAACCCCCCCTTGCCTCTTGCAAGAGTGCCTTTTGCCTTTCTTCACTAGGAAATTTATTTTGCACGACTACTTAGCTTTTGGCAGACCGAAAGGGGAAAGAGGTTCCTATCAACAGTGGCAAGAAGAAAATATCCCCCCGCAAGTGGTTTTTGAAATTCTCTCTCCGGGTAATACCCAAACGGAAATAACCAGAAAACTACTGTTTTATGACCGTTATGGCGTGGAAGAATACTACATTTATAATCCCGATAAAAATGATTTGGGCGGCTGTATTCGTCGGGAAAATCGCCTCGAAAGTCTGGAAAATCTCGATAATTGGGTCAGTCCTCGCTTGGGCATTCGTTTTCAATTGGCCGAACCAGAGTTACTCTTGTATTATCCCGATGGTCAACCTTTCACCAGTTACAACCAAGAACGACAACGGGCCGAAGCGGAACGACAACGGGCCGAAGCGGAACGAAAACGGGCCGAACGATTGGCGGCAAAACTGCGGGAGTTAAATATTAAGTACCTAAGCAAAATTAATTACACATCTAAGCCACTACTCCGTCAGACTTCTGGTGTGAGGAAACAGTGAACTGAAAACTCAAATCCGATCCCTAATAGCTGTCTCCCGTCTCCCGTCTCCCGTCTCCCGTCTCCCGTCTCCTGACGACCGTCTCCTGACGACCGTCTCCTGTCTCGACTAGGAAATTAATTTTGCACGACTACTTAATCCCGAAGAAACTTAAAAAAAATTATTGATCGACTCAATCGATCGAGATAGTCTCGCTACAATAAAAGTAGATAAATATCAAGTCCTCTAGCTAGAGTCGCAACAGTAAGCCCAGAAAAAATGCGCTAGGGCAGGGTTGGACTAAATCGACGAAGCAATCGCTAAATAGGGGTAATTTCCGTCCACTTCTCCCCAATCCTGAACAGGAGAGGCAGAACCGAAGAATTTCTATAAAATTTCGGTAAGGGTGGAAAGATCAAGTAAGTTAGCGTTAGGGCTTAATCTTCGCCACGGAAAGGTAGAACTATGACAGTTTGTGAATATCGGCCAGGTTTAGAAGGAATTCCCGCCGCCCAATCGAGTATCAGCTTTGTGGATGGGCAAAAGGGAATCTTAGAGTATCGGGGCATTCGGATTGAGGAACTCGCCGAAAAAAGTACCTTCCTCGAAACCGCCTATCTCCTTATCTGGGGTGTTCTGCCCACGGCGGCGGAACTGGAAGAATTTGCCGATGAAATCCGTTATCATCGACGCATCAAGTACCGTATCGAAGACATGATGAAATGCTTCCCCGAAAAAGGCCATCCCATGGATGCGCTACAAACTTCGGCGGCGGCTTTGGGGTTATACTATGCCCGTCGGGCTTTGGATAATCCCGAATATATCCGTCAGGCAGTAGTCCGGCTATTAGCGAAAATCCCCACCATGGTGGCGGCGTTTCAATTAATTCGCAAAGGTAATCATCCCATTCAGCCCAACGATAGTCTTGATTATGCGGCCAATTTCCTCTATATGTTGACGGAAAGACGACCAACGGATTTAGCGGCGAAAGTTTTCGATGTCTGTTTGACTCTCCACGCCGAACATACCATGAATGCCTCGACTTTTTCGGCCATGGTCACGGCCTCCACTTTAACCGACCCCTACGGTGTCATCGCTTCAGCAGTGGGAACTCTCGCCGGCCCCCTCCACGGTGGGGCAAACGAGGAAGTATTGTTAATGTTAGAGGAAATCGGTTCGGTGGCTAATGTTCGTCCCTATGTGGAAAAATGTATCGCTAATAAACAAAAAGTTATGGGTTTTGGACACCGGGTATATAAAGTTAAGGATCCCCGGGCGACGATTTTACAAAATCTTGCCGAACAATTATTCGCGGAATTAGGTTCCGATGAATACTACGATATAGCCCTAGAATTAGAACAGGCAATGGTGGATATCTACGGCGAAAAAGGTATCTATCCTAATGTGGATTTCTATTCGGGATTGGTCTATCGGAAATTAGGCATCCCCAGTGATTTATTTACCCCGATTTTTGCCATCTCCCGGGTGGCCGGTTGGTTAGCCCACTGGAAAGAACAATTAAATGCTAACCGCATTTTCCGTCCTACCCAAATCTACACCGGACTACACGATATCCCCTATACACCGATCGAACAACGTTCTTAGATTTTATCTCCCATTCTTGATGGAAACACGGTTTCTCGCCTTTGTCAATCTTTCCTAGGCGAGATTTTTTGTCTCATTTCCTGTTATATTGATGGGGCAAGGAAACAGTCCAGCGGCTTTCCCCTTGGTCAGTTTCGGTGTATATAGTCAGACAAGGTCTTTACTTCTAGGTAGTCAGACAGAAAAATATTAAAGATTATGGTGAAATTTTGGCGGGGATTAACGGTATTTTTAATTTCTTGTTTATTGCTGATTTCCCTAACTGCTTGTGGTAATCAAGTTAGACGCAATCAAGTGGTCATATCGGTATTAAGTGACCCAAAAACCTTTAATGCTGTTTTATCGGCCGAATCCCCGAATATTTTTGGTTTAACCTACGAAGGACTATTAACAGAAAATCCCATTACTGGCAAAAAAGAACCGGTCTTGGCAGAATCTTGGACAATTTCCGATGATAATTTGAGCATTATTTTTACTATCAGAGCGGGTTTAAAATGGTCGGATGGTCAACCCTTAAGCGTTGATGACGTGGTTTTTACCTATAAAGACTTATATCTAAATCCTGATATTCCTAACAACTACCGCGATAGTTTAAGAATAGGATTAAAAAAAGAATTTCCAGTTATCACTAAACTAGATAATCGCAGAATCGAATTTAAACTCCCCGAACCTTTTGCTCCTTTTTTAGATGCTGTCAGTTCACCGATTTTACCTAAACACGCTTTAGAAAAAACTATTCAGAAAAAAAGCCCCGATGGTAGGTTAGAATTTCTCTCCACTTGGGGGTTAGATACTCCTCCCGATAAAATTGTTTTTAACGGTGCTTATAAACTAAAAGAATATATAACGGGACAAAGGATTATTTTTGAGAATAACCCTTACTATTGGAAAAAAGATGCTCAGGGACAACAATTACCTCATATAACTTCAGTAATTTGGGCAATTGTTGAATCTCAGGATACAACTTTACTACAATTTCGTTCGGGAAGTTTAGATTCTATTGCGGTAACTCCCGAATTTTTCTCCCTATTAAAAACCGAAGAAGAAAGAGGAAATTTCACGATTTTTAACGGGGGACCTGCCTACGGAACCCAATTTATCAGTTTTAATCTCAACCAAGGCAAACGCGACGGAAAACCCCTAGTAAGTCCGATTAAATCCAGGTGGTTTAATAACTTAAATTTCCGTCAAGCTATTGCCTACGGCATTAATCGTCAAAGAATGATTGATGATATCTATCGAGGGTTAGGACAAGAACAAAATTCTTTTCTTTCTATCCAATCGCCTTTTTACGATCAAACCCTGAAAGGTTACGATTATAATCCCGAAAAAGCCAAAGAATTATTATTAGAGGCCGGATTTAAGTATAATAGTGATAATCTCCTAGTCGATGCCGATAATAATCCCGTTAGATTTAACCTGATTACTAACGCGGGTAACAAAATCCGGGAAGCAATAGGCGCACAAATTAAAAATGATTTAGCCGCCATAGGAATTCAAGTGGATTTTCAAGCGATCGCTTTTAGCAATTTAGTTGATAAACTAAGTAATAGTCTAGATTGGGAGTCCCATATTTTAGGTTTTACCGGCGATAACGAACCCCACGCCCCCAATATTTGGTATGTAGATGGAAATCTCCACGCTTTTAACCAACAACCTCAACCCGGCAGCCCGCCAATTCAAGGCTGGCAAGCGGCGGATTGGGAGAAAAAAATCGCCGATTTATACGTCAAAGGTTCCCAAGAATTAGACTTTGAGAAGCGCAAAGTTATCTATAATGAAATTCAACAACTTCAACAGGAATACGTCCCGTTTATTTATCTTGTCAATCCCCTCGCTTTGGGGGCCGTGCGTAACTGCTTTGAAGGAATACAATTCTCCGCCTTGGGTGGTGCATTCTGGAATCTAGAAGAATTAAAGAAAACCTGTGGAGGTGTTTAATGACTCATTTTGGCATCCTTTGTCCTACAACTTCTGGACATATTTATTCTCTCCTACCTTTAGGAAAAGAATTACAAAAACGCGGTCATAAAGTTACCTGTTTTTTAACTCTTGATGATGAAGAAATGGTGCAAGCAGCCGGGTTAGATTTTCAGGCAATTGCACCCGACCAATATCCGAAAGGCACATCAGCCAAAATTTTAGCCGAAATTGGTCAATTACAGGGAACAGCCGCCGTCCGTCGCACGGTACAATTAGTAAGTGATTCTACCGCTGCCCTCTTTGAAACTATCCCTGAAGAGATGCGTCGCTTGGGAATTGATGCCCTAATTGTCGATCAAGTCTCCGCCTCAGGGGGTACAATCGCAGAAAAATTGGCTATTCCCTTTATCAGTTTTTGTTCGGCATTGGTTTTAAATCGCGATCCGCTTATTCCGCCCTTTATGACCAGTTGGGACTATAATCCCTCATTTATCGGGGTTATTCGCAATAAACTTGGCTATAAACTCCTTGACTCTCTGACTCGTCCCCTGAATGAGTTAATCAACCGGCAGCGTCAAGAATGGGGGTTAATTCCCTATCAAAACATCAATCAACGCTATTCCCCCCTTGCCCAAATTAGCCAACAACCCGCCGAATTCGAGTTTCCTCGGTCAAATTTACCCGCTCACTTCCACTTTACTGGTCCCTTTCACGATTCCTCCACCAGAAAAACGATTCCTTTTCCCTACGAAAAATTAACCGGACAACCCTTGATTTATGCTTCCCTCGGTACAATTCAAAATCGCCTACAATCGGCCTTTAATGCGATCGCCGAAGCCTGTGCCGATTTGCCGGTACAATTAGTTTTATCCTTGGGCAACACCGACTCTAACATTCAAATAACGACAAAAAACGCCCTAGTTGTTCCCTACGCTCCCCAATTAGAGCTTTTAACCAGAGCCTCTCTTACTATCACCCACGCAGGCTTAAATACTACCCTAGAATCCCTTGCCCAAGCTGTACCGATGGTGGCCATTCCCATCGCTAACGACCAACCGGGGGTATCTGCTCGGATAAAATGGTCGGGGACAGGGGAAGTGATTCCGATTTCCCGTCTAGAAGCTCCCCGTTTACGAAAGGCGATTGAAAAGGTCTTATCCGTCCCCAGTTACCGAGAAAATGCCCTGAGAATGCAAAAAGCACTACAGAAGACTGGAGGAGTGAAAATGGCCGCCGATATCGTCGAAAAAGCCATTTCTACTGGCCAACCCGTCCTATCGGTATAATGGCTAGGGTCTGCTGAAAAAGTTTTTCCTGCGGACAGGATGTGACCAACTGTCTGCATCATAACCGATAGTGTCTGCCGCCGTTCCCTATACACGCACTTGTTAGGCATCGGATTGGCTAGAGTGTATAAACTGGTGAAAGTCTGGTCATTTAATGAATGATTGAAGGTCTTTTACTAACTCTATACATGAGGTTAGCATCCACCCAAGCTCTTCAAGATGAGCTAATAATCGAGGGTTTTGTTCATCTAAAAGACTGATTAACTTGTAATAGTCTTCTATAGAGCTAGTATCCAGTGGCGCTAAATATTCATGAATCAACTTGTTTCGTTCCGCCACAATGTCTAAGAGAGCCTGTTTCTGAGCATTTAAGAAATCTGAGTCACTATAGGAAACCTTAAATGACAAAGACATACCTAACTCAGAAGAGTCTAGTTGAGCTTCAGACTGACTATCATCCACCAGCACAGTGTCATGTAATTTCCAAACTAGGCGACCTAATGTGTCCTTACGAAAGCTCTCATAATTGTCAACCAACTGGTTACGAGTTGATGTTGATAATCCCTCGATCTGAGTCACTGAAAGTAGATACTTTAAAATACCTTCAATCTTTGAAAAATTAACTATATTTCTACCCAGCTTTCTTAGTGCTTCAGTCCTAACTACTTCAATATCTATCGGTTCATCCATGATTAATGGTAAATCGAGATCTCTGACGTTGTTGGTTGCCATATCCTCTTCCGCCTGAGCGCTGAGGCGATCTAATTTTCCCGATGCTAGGTCCGCTTCAATTTGTCTATCCCACATCTCATCAAGATAGTCTTGAAGCCAGTTTGCCAGGGCGCGGACTTCACTCTCTGGCAGTTGCTTAATAGCCGACTCAACTTCTAAGCGATTAGTCATATAACAGGTCAAATTGGAAGATCACAGCCATTTTATCGCTAATTAGGGTTTGCTGTTATAACCCCGTCCATGGCCTAACACAAACCGAAGAACTATAAAGATTAGATTGAACATTTCTGTGATTTCTGTCCAACGGCAAAGTTAGCCTGCTTTTGGGGCAGGGATTAGCGCAAAGGTGGTGTTATACTCAGACAAAGTGCAGAAAGTCAAAATCCGTAACTTTCTTGAATCCATGCTGACAACTACTCAATTTGCGCCCCTGCTAAAGCAATTGTCTTACTCCGATAAGCTCTTATTACTTAACTTTCTTGTAGCCGAGTTGCTCAAGGATTCTGGTATTGTACCGATGTCTATTGAAGATGATCTCCCTAGACAAGGTTTACATGACTCTTTTGAGGCTGCCGCCATTCTTGCTCAAGCATTAAAAGAGAAACAAGAATTGACTCATGGCTAATAAGGTAAGATTTGCTTTCACCGAGGTAGATTCTAGTCTTGGGGCATTAAGTGCGCTTCCTTATTTACCATTGACATTAACTTATCAAAGTCAATCCTTGAATGTTTCGGGTCTCTTGGATACTGGCTCTAGTGTTAATGTGTTGCCCTATGAAATGGGTTTAGCTTTAGGTGCAGTCTGGGAAAACCAAAGGCTATCTCTGCCATTAGGAGGTAATCTAGCTAGATTTGAAGCTCGTGCATTGGTTGTTAAAGCCACTGTTGAGCAATTCCCCGCCGTAGATTTAGCCTTTGCTTGGACACAAGATAAATATGCGCCGCTAATACTAGGACAGATGAACTTCTTTCTTGCCTTTGATGTCTGTTTTTACAGATACGACTTAGCATTCGAGATTAGTCAAAAATAGTTTGACTAGAGAAAAAAGAGGTGCGTTACATTTCATTAACTACCAGAGCGGCGTACTGCTACGCAGTGCCTTCGGCATCGCAATTACCCAAAAGCGATCGCTTTTATATTCTCAAATTAACATGAGTTAAAAATGTTTATTTGGAACTAGCCAGTCGTCACTTGGTTCATGACCTCCGTCAATCGCACTAACCAAGAACTTTGTGATTGCTGAGATAGCACTGTGAATTGCTTGTGACTCAGTTACTGCCTGAGTTACTGATGGATAATATGGGTCAAATTGTGTTGGCGTATGTACGTTATGACTGACTGTAAAGTGAAATGGCTCCCTTGAATTTACGCTACTTTTCCAAATCTTGATTCTAATTTTGGGATGAAAGTCGTCTACTCCTACATTTAGGAAGATTTCCAATTCTCGAACGAGTACGTATGACTCAACTATGTATTTATGCTTATCTAGAAGAGCGATAACTTCATCTGTCTCCATTTATTTCTCCTGTGGTTCAGGGGTAATTGCTTTGTGGGCCTAACGCTGCCGTTCACCCAGTCGGCATATCACCCCATTTTAGGGCCATCGCCAGAACTTTTACCCATATCATAACCAAGAGCATATTAGCCAGATTAGCGCAATGCCAACAACCTCTTTTAAGTAGATTCCTAACAACAAGCTGCAATAAAATAGACTTTTCGGCGGGTCTAGCACTAATTGCTTCAGTCCACCCCACAATTACCTAATTTTCGGGGAAAAAGTGCCAAAATTTTGCCCCCAATCGCTCTTATGTTCGGCACTTTTTCAGGGCAGAAAAATCTAAAAATCTTACCCAACAATGTTTTTAGATTTATTCAGCCAACCCTAAGTTAAATTTTGAGTTGATCGATTAAATCGCGCATAATTTTGGCCGAATTATGTAACTGTTGGGTTTCTCTGGGACTGAGAGCAAGATTCAGAGTTTTAATCACTCCTTTCTCATTAACCACCGAGGGAATACTTAAACACACATCTTTGAGACCGTATTGACCATCAAGGAGAGTGCTAATAGTCAGAATTCTTTCTTGGGAACGTAAAATCGCTTTAACGATATCCGTGGTAGCTAAACCGATCGCATAGCTAGTATAACCCTTGCGTTTGATAATTTCATAGGCGGCGTTTTTAACCTGAAGAAAAATTTCTGTTAAGCTTTCTTGGTCGGTTGCGCTTAAATCCTGCCAATCTCCTTCTAGTAACCTTGCTCCTCCGATATTAGCCGAACTCCACACAGCAAGCTCACTATCCCCGTGTTCACCGATAATATAAGCGTGGACGTTACGCGCATCTACATGGAGTTGGGTGGATAAAAGAGAGCGTAAACGGGCAGAATCTAGCACCGTACCCGAACCAATCACCCTAGAGGGCGGAAAATGGGTTATTTTCAGGGTAACATAGGTCATGATATCGACGGGATTACTCACCACCAAAATCAAAGCACTGGGGCAGTAAACAGCCACATCCGCAAGAATACGGCGAAAAATCGCCACATTTCGTTCAAGAAGATGTAATCTGGTTTCTCCCTCTTTTTGGGCAGCCCCGGCAGTAATAATCACCACATCGGCATTTTGTCCCACATCGGCCACGGTTCCCATTTTCAAGTCTGTGGGTTCAATAAAAGGCATTCCGTGCCTTAAATCCATCACTTCCCCTTCGACTTTATCCGTGGCGATATCTTGCAGAATTAATTCATCAAAACAGTCTTGAATTAACATCGAGTAAGCGCAGGCCATCCCCACCTGACCAACACCGATAATTACCCCCTTGCGAGGACGCAGCGGCGCGGGTTTTTCAGCGTAGGGATTGGGAGTAAATATTTTATCTAGCATAGATTTTTGCAGTTACTGGCTCGGTAAGCTCATTTTAAGGGGAAAAGGTTAATATCAGGTAAAAAGAGACTATAAACAGATTTTGAGGCCGTTATCGGCAATTTTTTTCTGGTAATTGGTCGGACAAATTTCTTGTCTTTATTCCCTGACCCCTAGTTTAAGAGAATTGAGGGCCGCTGACAGCTTCAGGCTATATCCTAAAATTAGGGATAAAGTGACAGTAGGAGGCGAACCGATGATCTATCACATCACTACAGAAAGAGGTTGGCAAATAGCTCGTGAAATGGGGGAATATCGGGCGTATTCCCTAAAAAATGAGGGATTTATCCATTGCTCCACCTTAGAACAAATTCCGAAAGTTGTGGCCGCTTTTTATCAAAATCAGCCAGACTTGCTGGTTTTAGCCATTTCTCCTGAACAATTGCAGTCCCCGGTCAAATGGGAGCAGCCCCAGCATCCTAACCCAGAAAATGCCACTTCAGAGCTAGAAAAAGAGACCTTTCCCCATATTTACGGTGCTATCAACCTAGAATCGGTGGTTTTTGTCAAACCCTTACAGGAGTTGCTCAATTCCTAGAACTAAATCATCTAAATCTTGGTAATCGGGGAGAGTAGTATCGATGCTCAACCCGCTCCGAATCACGAGGCGATCCCACTGTGGTCGCGATAATAGCTCGCTAAAGTAGCGAGCCTTGAAAATTAACAAATTTGCCTCTAGACCCGTCTTAATGCGCCCTAAATGGGGCAATCCGAGCAGATTTGCCGGGGTGAGGGTGACACTATTTACCCAGTCAGCGTAGGGTGTGTCGAGATGGGCAATCCGCACCGCTTGGGTAAAGACTTCTAAACCATCGTGATCCCCAAAACCATAAAAGGGATCGCGACAGTTATCACTGGCAAAAGCCACCGGAATTCCCGCTTTTTTCATCTCTTTTACCTTAGTTGTCCCGCGCCAAAAAGGGGTTTTTTCCTCTTGACGATCCTGTAGGTAGAGATTGCACATCGGCAAGCTAACGATAGCAATGCCCGCATTTTTGACTAAATTTAGGGTTTCTTGGATTATTTCAGGGGATTGTACCGCTAAACTGCAACAGTGACCACAGATGATTTGTCCAGAAAATTGCTCTTTAATAGCAGTACGCGCGATCGCTGCTAAACAGGTAGAATCGGGGTCGCCGTTTTCATCCAGATGAAAATCGAGATTTAAACCCCTTTCTTGGGCTAATTTGAAGGTAATATCAATTTGTGCCTGTAAATCGGGATTTGTGTAGGCTACTCCCCCTAATATGCCCCCAAATTCGGCTATTTTATCGGCTAAGGCCGCTCCCTCGGAGGTTTGATAATAGTCAAGGGAAACTAGAGAAACCGCTTGCAGGGTGATTTTACCGGCCCATTGTCGTTGCAATTCTGCCAAAGCGGTTAAGCTAATCTGTGCCTGTTGACCAAAAGAGTCGATATGGGTGCGAATAGCGGCGGTTCCGTGGGCATAACTGCATTTAACGCCAAATTCCATGCGACGATACACATCCTCTAAGCGCCACTCCCGTCGGGAATCCTCTAGGGCCATTTTTAAGGCGTTGTCAAAAGTGCCATCACGGTTAGGACAACGATGCCAACTATGACCTTTATCGAGATGGGTGTGCATATCGATAAAGCAAGGAAAAACAATCTTTTTTTTGAGGTCGATAACGGGAATATTATCTTCGGGGGGGATGGTTGAGGTGATGCGATTAATGTTACCGTCATTAATTTCCAGATTAACTAAGGTTAATCCCTCGGCGGTTTGGGGAGAGAAACTCTCATTTTCTAGGAGGGAAACGGGAATATGGGCATTTTTGAGCCAGTAGCGCTTGCTTGAGGGAATCATTGAAATTTTTGGGTCTGAAACCCGTAGTTTGACGACGACAATAGATTTTCTGCAAAAATCAAAAATCTGACCTTAGGTGAGGAAACAGCAGATAGGAGACAGGAGGAGAAAAAAGACAAGAGACAAGCATAATATCCATAAAACCTAAGATCATATCAAATTTATCTGAGTTTTTGGATATTTTGACCTGATAGCGGCTCGAGAACTTACTTTTGCCGGAGGTCTCATCGAAAATTTTGGGTCTGAAACCCCGTCGTTCTACGACGGCTTTACTGTTAAATATGAGCATCGTTTACGAAATATATGCTGTGAGGTATGGAAAAAGCCTATTCGTTTCGATTTTACCCCACACCCGAACAAGAGTCGCTATTGCGGCGCACTTTGGGCTGTGTAAGATTAGTTTACAACAAAGCTCTCCACGAACGAACACAAGCTTGGTACGAAAAGCAAGAAAGAGTAGGCTACGCTCAAACTTCTTCAATGCTAACTGATTGGAAAAAGCAAGAAGAATTAGAGTTTTTAAACGAAGTTAGCTGTGTACCTTTACAACAAGGGTTAAGACATTTACAAACAGCTTTTACTAACTTCTTTGCTGGTCGTACTAAGTATCCTAACTTTAAGAAAAAACATCAAGGAGGAAGTGCCGAATTTACCAAATCAGCCTTTAAATTTAAAGACAAACAAATCTATTTAGCCAAATGCACAGAACCTTTACCTATTCGATGGTCAAGACAAATACCAGAAAGCTGTGAACCAAGCACAGTAACAGTCAGATTACATCCTTCTGGACGTTGGCATATCTCAATAAGATTTGATGACCCAACGATTAAGCCTTTACCAGTAACAGATAAAGCCATCGGAATTGACTTAGGAATTAGTAGCCTTGTGATTACCAGCGATGGTGACAAAGTATCTAATCCTAAGCATTTTAAAAAGCATTATCGGAGACTGCGAAGAGCATCGAAAAATCTTTCTAGAAAACAGAAAGGGTCAAAAAATCGGGAAAAAGCAAGAATCAAAGTAGCCAAGATTTACGCTCAAATCACCGATAGCAGAAAAGACCATTTACATAAGCTAACCACTCAATTAGTTCGTGAAAACCAAACGATTGTGGTTGAGAATTTAGCCGTCAAGAATATGGTCAAAAACCCGAAATTATCTCAGGCAATATCTGATGTAAGCTGGGGAGAAATTACCCGACAATTAGCCTATAAATGCCGTTGGTATGGGAGAAACTACATCGAAATAGATAGATGGTTTCCTAGCTCTAAAAGGTGTAGTAATTGCGGGTATATTGCTGAGAAAATGCCGTTAAATGTTCGAGAGTGGGACTGTCCAGACTGTGGGACTCACCATGACCGAGATATTAACGCCAGTAAAAATATTTTGGCCGCAGGGCTTGCGGTGTCAGTCTGTGGAGCGACTATAAGACCAGAACAGAGTAAATCTGTTAAGGCAGGTGCGAAAAATCCTTCGGGAAAGAAACAGAAACCGTTCGGCTGAGCTCACGGCCGAAGCCTAAATCGTGAGGTTTGGGAATCACCGTCCGTTCACGGCGGTGAGGATGTCAAGAAACAGAAACCCAAATCGTGCCTATCCCGCTACGCCCTCGGGTCGGGACTCCCGCAGGTTCATTGACACCCTACTCTCCCAATCCCAATTCCCCCAATAACTGAAGGACAGTTTTTCCAGTTACAGGATCTCGCCAATCGCGGGCAATTTCTGCCAGGGGAAGCAGTACAAAGGCCCGTTCTCGGCAGCGGGGATGGGGTATCTGTAATTCGGGCGTTTCTAAGATCAGGTCATCATAAAATATTAAGTCTAAATCGAGGGTACGCGGTCCCCATCTTTCCCGTCGAACTCTCCCGAATAACTGCTCGATTTCTAATAATTTATCCAGTAAATCTAGGGGCGATAAATCCACTTGCACAATGGCGCAACCGTTGAGATAATCGGGCTGAGGCGGCCCGACGGCCGCGGTTTGATACCATTGGGAATGAGCTTCTAGTTTAATTCCTTTGACTCGCTCTAATTCCCCTAAAGCTTGCCCTAAAATTGTCGCTGAATCTCCTAAATTACTGCCCAGAGCGATCGCTGCCCGCTTCATCCACATCCTTCCTCAACAATAATCTCGGCTAATTCCCCCGTCGCCCCCAAAGATTTACCTAAAAATATATTGACATTTGGATGCTTTTGTGATAGTTCAAAAACTTGGGCTTCGATCGCGGCCGTAATTCCACCGGCAAAGAGGAAATAGGGCAGTATAGGGATTGTTTGGCTACCTTGAGCGATTAAAATCTCGATTTGTCGGGATAAACTCGGTTCTATCGACCAATAAGCTGTAATTGCCCCAAAAAACGCCGCTAGGTTTTCCACCTCCCGATTACCGCCAGGGCGACGACTACCGTGGGACAGTAAAATGGGTTTTTGCGGGCTTAAATCAGCCAATTGTCGGGATAACAGCGATTTTATGCCCTGATAACTGCCTAAATGGGGCTTTAACTCTAGCTCAATCGGCGATCGCACTTTGGCCACGGCTGCGGGAATATCTTCTTTAACGTGAACCCCCGACAGGAGAAACAGGGGGATAATCTGCAACCGGTTACATCCTTGGCTTTGCGCTTGTTGGGCAAAAGCTTCTATTTGTTGATGGAGAGGTGTTATCGCTAATTCTAGGGCGGCAGTCCCTACTAATACCCGATTATCTGCTTCTAGAACCGCTATAGATCGGCTAAACTCCGATTTACTCGCCAATCTTTCGGCGGGTTGACTAATTTTTTCTTGAACTAAGGCTGCTAATCGTGTCACCGCCAGGGCTGGACGCGGATCGCGACTACCGTGGAAAACCAATAAGTAGGCTGAGGAGGTCTTCAAAGAAATCTTGCCAAAATAGTTTAGCTTTTAGCCTAATATATTTTGTCTCCCTTTAGGCATAAATGCCCTTGATATTCTCCATTTAGCCTATCTGGATTGGCAAGCAGAAAGGCCCCCACTAGCCTAGGGCTGATTCATTCTCCGAATCTAATTCTTTTTTTTGCTACCCTTAATCGCTTATGAGGTAAGCTAGGGAGCAGGGAAGTACAGGTTTTTGCTCTCATAGTAGGTTGATTCATGAATCAACCTACAAAGCACGACGTTTTGAAAAATTTTCAGATATGTATTTCCGAGAAATCGACTAAAAACGTTGCCAGATAAGGATTTGAGAGAATGACATTTCAGAGAATGAAACGACCCTACCCACTAGCCCCAAGCACTACCATTTTACGCGATGTGAAGTGTGAGCAAATCAACCCACATCTTATCCAACAAGGTTTTTAGATTTATTCAGCAAATCCTATCTAATTAATAGTTTTGTTCTCATCATCATAAAAAGTAAATAAAGTTGAAGTTAGTCAAGTTTAACTAACGTAATTCATCTGCTAATATTTATCTTTATTTACTGATCAAGAAATTGTCATTAGAACCTTAAAATCAAGTCAGGTTAGCGGCAGCTGTCCGCCGACTATTTTACGCTTCTTTTTTAAAAAGACAGCGACAACCTTTGATCCTAACCCATCGATCGAAAAACTACTATTCGGTCCACTGGTAACAACAAGGTGAACGGTTACAGAACTTAACGGCCTATGATTAAAGAGACGAGGAATCAGAACCCTAAAAAAATCCTCGCCCCGCCATTGCCTTGATTCTCCCTCATTATTATGGGACTTTTTGCCCGTTACCAAAACCTCCGTCAGTGGTTCAAATCCCAACACTTCGGACGTAGCGCGACCGATAGTCGCTATGCTTTACTGGTCGCCTGTTTAATCGGAATTCTCTCCGCCCTTGCCGCTATTATCCTGAAATTGGGCATCGGTTGGTTAGGTGGTTGGCGGGTGCATCTAGTAGCCAATTCCTCTCCTTTCCTAGTTTTGCCCCTCGGCGGTTTTCTGCTTGGTTACAGCGCCGGCTGGATTGTCGAACACTTCTCCCCCGCAGCCGCCGGGGGGGGTATTCCCCAAGTAAAAGCAGCCCTAGCTAAATACCCTTTGCCCCTGTCTTGGCGCGTCGCCCTCGTAAAAATGATCGGGGCGATCCTGATCCTTGGCGGTGGTTTAACCCTTGGTCGTCGGGCCCCCACGGTACACATCGGGGCAGCCCTAGCGGCCCAATTAAGCGTCTGGCTGCCCACCAGTCCCGATCACCGTCGTCAGATGATCGCAGCCGGGGCGGCTGCGGGGTTAGCGGCCGGTTTTACTACTCCCATCGCCGGGGTCCTCTTTGTGATCGAGGAATTAATGCGCGATGTCTCCAGTATGACCCTAGAAACGGCGATTGTGGCTTCCTTTACCGGGGCCGTGGTTTCGATGATGCTGCAGAATACCCCCTCGATCATCACTGAATATGCCAATATTAGCTTCTCTGCCCAAGAAATACCCATTTATTGCCTTTTGGGGGTTTTAGCGGGCTTATTGGGGGCTTTATTCAATCAAGGCATCCTTTTTTGTAGTCAGCTGCAGCGGCGTTGGCG
Source organism: Microcystis wesenbergii NRERC-220 (assembly GCF_032027425.1). Classification (NCBI taxonomy): domain Bacteria; kingdom Bacillati; phylum Cyanobacteriota; class Cyanophyceae; order Chroococcales; family Microcystaceae; genus Microcystis; species Microcystis wesenbergii. The sequence goes on from NZ_JAVSJA010000001.1 coordinate 182,604, forward strand.
GTTATCTTTAGCTTGGCGCATCGGTCTGGTCAGTTGCTTATCGGGAACGGTGGTGGCTTTTTTACCCGACTTTTTTCGAGATAATACCGGTTTACGCGAATTTTTGCTGGCAGGGGAATTAAGTTGGCAGAATACCGCCCTCGCTTTTGTGGTCTATTTTTTCCTGACGATGATCTCCTATAGTTCCGGCGCCCCTGGAGGACTCCTCGCCCCCGCTTTGGTGTTGGGATCCTGTTTGGGGTTTCTGGTGGGGGGAATCGAGACGAAAATGATGGGTTTCGGCAGCGAACCTAGTTATACTTTAGCCGGTATGGGGGCTTTTTTTACGGGAGTAGTCAGGGTTCCGGTAACGGCGATCGTGATTGTCTTTGAACTGCATCGCAATTTTAATATTGTGCTGCCCCTGATGTTGACCTGTGCCGTTTCTTATATCACTGCCGAAAGCATTCACCCCGGTTCCCTCTATCAGCATTTACTTTCCGCTAGTGGTATTATTCTCAACGAAGAAACCCCTTCTAATGATGTGTTGGCCCATCTGTCGGCTATAGATGTGATGCAATCGCAGGTGGAAATTCTGGCGGCAGATTTACCCCTGGGGGAAGTGGTGAAAATTATGTCCCGTTCCCATCATCGCGGTTTTCCCGTGGTGGATCAGGGGCGACTATTGGGGATTTTTACCCAAAGTGATCTGGATAAATGGCGATCGAAAAACAATCAAACAGTCCTACGAGAGATGATGACTCCCAATCCGATTACTGTGGCCCCCCAGGCAGCTTTAAGCGATGTTTTATTTCTCTTAAATCGCTATCAGCTTTCCCGTTTACCCGTTACCGATGGTCAAAAACTGGTGGGGATTATCACCCGTACCGATATTATCCGGGTGGAAGCCGATCAATTGGGGGGAGTTTGTCAACTGCCCCAACGCAGTACCCCTTCCTATGTGGTTTATCAAACTCGTTCCCCAGCCGTGGGAACGGGCCGGATCTTATTACCTATTGCCAATCCCGACACCGCTACCGCTTTGTTTAAAATTGCCGCCGCTGTCGCCCGTCAACGCAATTATGAGATAGATTGTCTCTATATGATTACTGTGCCTCGTCTTAGTTCTCCGGCGGAAGTCAGGGTAGATACGCGGGAAGGACGCAAATTACTTCATCGTCTGGAAAGATTAGCCCGACAGCAGAATATCTCTGTTCATACACAAATTTCCGTTGTTCAGGATATCGCCGACGGGATTTTGGCCACGATTGGCGAACGACACAGCAATTTATTAATTATGGGTTGGACGGGGGAAAAATCCACCACTGGGGCGATTTTTGGGTTTTTAGTCGATACTCTGATTGCTCAAGCTCCCTGTGAAACCATCTTGGTAAAATTGGGAACAAAGGATTGTTTTCCCAACGATCCTAATCGGGAAAGGATTTGGCTGATTCCCACCGCCGGCGGTCCGAATGCCCAACGCGCTTTAGCATTATTGCCTAGTTTGCTGTCTTTGTCCGAGTCCTCGGACTATCCCAAACTTTGGTTATGTAAAATCTATTCTCCGACGGAGTTACTGCCAGATCTGTCCACTTTGGAAGTTTTACAAGCATCTTTACAAAAAGCGATCGCACAGCCAGTCGTGCCTTTACCGATTCGTTCGGCCTCTCCGGCCGAGGCGGTAATTAATCTGGTAGAATCGGAAGATTGTTCCTTGGTGCTTTTGGGTGCATCTAGAGAGAGTCTGCTCAATCAGTTATTAAATGGCAATATCCCCTCGACGATTGCCCGTGCCGTTAATTGCACTGTGATTCTCGTGCGAGGGGAATTATCAGATTAGTTTATTAGCTAGGCGGAAGCTAAACTTAAACCGAAGGGTACGGTATTGTCAATTTTCGCCCCTTGACTTTCCTCTAGGGAATGGGGGTAGAATATTTCCCCGTCTAGTTGACCATCGGAGTCATCGTCATCCCCATCGCCGATATAAAGGCGCTCACAGGGGATGTTATCGGAAAGGATGGCACTGGCCATCATACCCGTATGAATCTCTAAGAAAGCTTCCCCTAGGGTCTCAAATACTAAACGCTGCCCAGGGAAAACCACCCTTTCAAAATACCAGTTAGCAATATTGGTGATGCGAACAATTTGAATATGACTGGTCGCATTGACATAGCAACAAAGAATACTATTTTTCTTGCCGTTGGGGAGGGGATCGAGAATTTGTGCCATAGCAATTGGGGTGATCTTAAAGTGGGTTTGTCATCGCTCCTTCACCCTAACATCCTTTGATCCCCGATAGTTGTAAAGATGATTACAATACTTTGATAAAAATCTACCGATCGCTTTTTCTGGTGATAGAAAGCGGTTTTTATTAAAAAATCATTAAATTTAACTAATGCCTAGTTTTATCTATTTGTCAAGGGGGTAACTGCGTTTTTTTGCTGTTTTTCTTGATTTTCTGCCCAGCTATTTATCGCTGAATTTTATTGACGGTTTCAGGATTATAGAAACCGAGGTAATTTTTGTCAAGTTAGCCATCAGCTTTTTAGCCATCAGCCGTCAGACTTCGGACGTTCGGCGAGCTTTTGTCGAGCGGACGGTGAGCCTGTGGACGGTGAGCTTGTCGAATCCGTCGAACCGCCGCGTGAGCTTTTGTCGAACGCTTTTTTCTCCCCTGCTCGCTGCTCCCTTCTCCCCACTCTGCAATAACTACTCGCAGCCAGAAATCCATTGGGTTCTTATCATACTTTGTGCTTTTTGTCAAAAAAACTTTTTTTTTGCAATAAAACTACACAAAAAAAAGATCATCGTTGTGCGTGAAATTGACTGATTTACCCGTCTTAATTAGGATCACCTTCTAGGTGTGGCAAGGGTTTCAACCGTTGCTGCCCAAAAAAGCACAGAAAAACCCATTATGAAATTCAGTAAAATCGCTGTAACCATTGTAACATCGTTGTTAAATAAAAATCTTTCTCAATTAATTCTTAAGAATTTATAAATATTGCGGAATGTTAATTTAAATATTCTCAAGTTTTTGGAGTCAATCAATAATTTTTGCTTATCTTTGTCGGAAAATAGGACTCCTGCAAAAATCCAACATCTACCATGGGGTTAGAAGTCAGGATTCAGGAGTTAGGAGTTAGGAGTTAGGAGTCAGGATTCAGGAGTTAGGAGTCAGGAGTCAGGAGTCAGGATTCAGGATTCAGGAGATTATTTTTATTTATTCTTCCCACACCCTACACCCCACACCCTACACCCCACACCCTACACCCCACACCCCACACCCTACACCCTACACCCCACACCCTACACCCCACACCCCACACCCCACTTCCCATAGACCAATTTAGATGTGCGGACAGCTTAAACGTGATAGTTTAGATCCGATCGGTAATGTGACGTTGGGACAATAATGACCAGAGTAAATCCGAAGTTAATTATTCATGGGGGAGCGAGTTCCCTAGAGGACAAAGGTGGTTTAGAATCAGTCCGCGATTCTCTCCGGGGGATTGTTAAGAATATTTACAATCTCCTTGACAATGGTGCTAGTGCTGTGGAAGCGGTGACAAAAGGATGTATGTTACTGGAGGATGAACCGCGATTTAATGCCGGGACCGGTTCAGTGGTGCAATCGGACGGTCAGGTGCGAATGAGTGCAGCCTTGATGGATGGTCGTCACCAGCGTTTAAGCGGTGTCATTAACGTCTCGCGGGTACAGAATCCCATTAGCCTCGCCCAATTTCTCCAAAGTCAAGAGGATCGCATTCTCTCGGAAATTGGGGCCGCGGATCTGGCCAGAGAATTACAAATTCCCCTCTATGATCCCCTCACCGATTATCGGATTCAAGAATGGATGGAGGAAAGAAAGACGAATTTTAATCGCAAAATGGCCCGTTTATTCGCCGATTCGTCAGCACAACGGGGAACTATCGGGGTAGTGGCCCTTGATCAACAAGGAGACATCGCCGCCGGAACTTCTACCGGAGGGAAGGGATTAGAAAGAATCGGTCGCGTTAGTGACAGTGCCATGCCGGCCGGCAATTATGCGAATCCATGGGCGGGAGTAAGCTGTACGGGGGTCGGGGAAGATATTATCGATGAGTGTTTAGCCGCTAAGGTGGTCATTCGCGTCACCGATGGTTTTTCCCTCGCCGCTGCCGTGGAGAAATCCATGCGCGAATCCCAAACTAATGGTCGGGATCTGGGCATGATTTCCCTTGATCGTCAGGGGAATATTGTTTGGGGGAAAACGGCGGAAATTCTCTTGGCTGCCTATCACGACGGTCAGGCGATCGGTGATACCCTAGAATGGCACGGTGAAAATGTCGGTTTAATCGGTCATGTAGCCGTCGGATAGTGGAACAAACCGCGATCGAGCCTAGTCTTTTCGGTTAATCTGTACAAGATACTTCTTCTCGAAAAATCTCCGTGTGGCAATATATTATTCCTATTTTTGACCCCGATGTGAAAAACTGGTCAGCCGAAGCGCGATTATTGCGCTGGATGACTTTTTTGTGGCTGTCAGTCGGGTTAGTCGTGCTTTTTTCGGCTTCCTACGCTCTGGCTGACAGTCGCTTTGATAACGGACTATACTATTTTATCCGCCAATTAATCTGGCTTTGGATTGGCTTAATTGGCTTTAATTTCCTGGTGCGATTGCCGATCGAGAATCTGCTCAAAATCGCACCCTGGATGATTTTATTAGTTTTAGGATTAATTTTGATCACTCTCATCCCTGGTTTGGGAGCGAATATCAACGGAGCCACCCGTTGGATTAAAATCGGGCCGATTCTCTTGCAACCGTCGGAATTTATGAAACCGTTTCTCGTCCTGCAAGGGGCGGCGGTTTTCGGTGGTTGGCCGCGTTTAAATGTCAATCAACGGTTAACTTGGATCGCTATTTTCGGGCTAATTCTAGCGGGCATCCTCTTACAACCTAACTTGAGTACCACTGCTCTGTGTGGTATAACTCTCTGGCTGATCGCTCTTGCCTCTGGTCTGCCTTTATCCTACATGACCAGCAGCGCTTTACTGGGTGTAACTATGGCCGTGGTTAGTGTTACTTTCCGCGAATACCAGAGAAAACGGATTTTATCTTTCTTAGACCCCTGGCAGGATCCCCGGGGTGATGGTTATCAATTAGTGCAGAGTTTACTGGCGATCGGTTCTGGCGGAACCACCGGCAGCGGTTACGGTTTATCCCAACAAAAATTATTTTATCTACCCTTCCCGGATACGGATTTTATTTTCGCTGTCTTTGGCGAGGAATTTGGTTTTATTGGCGGTATTTTACTGTTAATCATGCTATTTATCTACGCTACTCTCGCTCTGATTGTGGCGGTTAAATGTCGTCATCGCATCAAAAAATTAGTGGCGATCGGGGCGATGGTAATTTTAATCGGTCAATCCCTGTTAAATATCGGTGTGGCCACTGGTTCTTTACCCACTACCGGCTTACCTTTCCCTCTCTTTAGTTATGGCGGCAGTTCCAGTTTAGCTAGTCTCTTTTTAGCAGCCCTCTTAATCCGGGTGGCTAGGGAAGAAAATGACCCCGATCTAGTTCCCACTAGCAGAAAAAGTCCTCAGAAAACTGTCTCTTTGAAGTCTCCATCTTTTTCAAAAGATGGATTCTAATCGTTGAATCTCTGCACAATGAATTGACGCTTTTGCTTAGGTAATTAAAGAAAAATGGGATAAGTCCCGTTAATCGGGGGGCGTGGCAGCATCGGAGCTTACTGCTATAATTGCTTACGGACAAAGATAATAAACAAAATTTATGGGCGACTTTTTTGATAACGTGAGCCGTTACCCCCGCTATCTGATTAGCTTTAGTTTAGGGATTTTCTTCGCCTTTTTCGGCTGGTTAGCCCCTTTATTAAAAAATCCCCTCACAGCGATCGCACTTGTGGGCTTTCTGGGGGGAACTTTCGCCTTTCTTTATTTCACCCTCAAAGCCATGCTCGGATTAGCTTGATACAATGGTAAGGGTTTCGCTGTTTTTAGGGGACAAAAATTATGGCTAACGACCGTCGAGTATCTCGCGTGTCCTCGCTAATTAAGCGCGAGGTCAGCCAAATGTTATTAATGGAAATTAAAGATGATCGCGTCGGTGCTGGTATGGTTAGCGTTACCGATGTGGATCTCTCCCACGACCTGCAACACGCTAGAATTTTTGTGTCTATCTACGGCAACAAAGATGCAAAGGCCGAAACTATGGCCGGGTTAAAAGCGGCCGCGGGATTCGTCCGGCGTGAACTGGGTCAACGCATCCGTCTCAGACGTACCCCCGAAGTGGTCTTCCTAGAAGATTCTTCCCTCGAACGCGGCGATCGAATGTTACACCTTCTTGATCATATTAAAAGCGATCGACCCCCAGAAGATGACGATTCCGCTATCAGTGACCAGTGAACAGTAGAGGATAACTAAATTTAGGCAAAACTGGCAACTTAAAACTTAAACCTGATAAATTTCCAGAAACTAAAACCTAATTGGTTAGGCTAAAATCTCTGATGTGCTTAGTTTCTAACTTTCTTTTTAGCTAGGAGAATTGCCAGATTCTGCCTTTTGCCTCTTGTCTGTTGCCTCTTGCCTTCAGAAACTGATAACTGATAACTGATAACTGATAACTGATAACTGAATAGTGAGCGATCGCATTTTATCCCTAAAAGAACGTATTGGTCAGATGATAGTAGTCCGCGCTTCCGGCTATCTCTTTGACCAACAAATCCGCTATCCTGCTTGGGAACCCGTCAACGCCACCCTGAAACATTGGTTAGAAACCCTCCACCTCGGTGGGGTGATTCTATTAGGAGGCAGCGCCGCCGAAATCGCTTTCCGCAGCCAACAATTACAAAGTTGGTCCAGCGATAATCCTCTCCTCATCGCCGCCGATATCGAGGAGGGGGTCGGCCAAAGGTTTTCCGGCGCCACTTGGTTTCCCCCCCCAATGGCTTTAGGAAAAATAGCCGAAAAAAGCTTGACAAAAGCCACAGAATATGCTAGGGAAATGGGAGCAATTACCGCTAAGGAGGCCCTAGCGATCGGGATTAACTGGATTTTAGCCCCAATTGTCGATGTGAACAATAATCCCGACAATCCCGTTATCAATATTCGTTCCTTCGCTGAAACTCCCGAAATCGTCGCTAATCTAGCTCAAGCTTTTATTTTAGGGGCCGATTCCTATCCAGTTTTGACCACGGCCAAACATTTTCCCGGCCACGGTGACACCAGCAATGACTCCCATCTTGATCTTCCTATCATCAACCACGATCATCATCGCCTAGAAGCGATCGAATTGCCGCCCTTTCAAGCGGCGATCGAGTCGGGGGTTGATAGTATTATGTCAGGCCATCTGTTAATTCCCGCTTGGGATGCCGAGTTTCCCGCCACTCTTTCCTCGAAAATTCTCGGGGAAAAACTGCGCCAAAATCTCGGTTTTCAGGGTTTAATCGTCACCGATGCCCTGATTATGGGAGGAGTGACCAAAATTGCCAGCGCTGCCGCCCTAGCAGTGAGGGCGGTACAGGCGGGGGCCGATATACTGTTAATGCCTCCCGATCCGATCGAAGCGATCGAAGCGGTGTATAGTGCCGTGCAAGCGGGTACAATTAGCGAAGCCAGAATTAATGATTCTTGGCAGCGTATTCAACGAGCAAAAGAGAAATTAGGGCAAAGACAGCCATCCTTAGAATCCTTAAGCAGTTTAGCGGCACCGCAAGCTCTAGAGATTGTCAGGGATATTTTAAAAGATTCCCAAACAGTTAGCGCTAATTTACCGATTAAAGCCACTCAAGGCCGCAATTTAATCATTATCGATGATTTACTCAACTGTGACTTTCTTGATCGCTCTTGTCCGGCGGTGACAATTCCCCGACAATGGGGTTATCAAACCCAAATAATCGACCGTAGCACCTTTAATCAGTCCCTCGTCTCCCCAGAAACGACTCTCCTACAAGTATTTATCCGTGGTAATCCTTTTCGGGGTAGTGCCGGATTAGGGGAGGAAACAAAAGCTATCTATCAAGCTTTGCTGAAAACCGGACAAATTCAAGCATTGATTATTTATGGTAGTCCCTACGTTTTCCAGTGGTTTCGTCAACAAAGCGGAGAAATTCCCTATCTTTTCAGCTACGGACAACAACCAAGCGCCCAAAAAATCGCCCTAGAAACTATTTTTGAGGGGCCCACTAGCGGCGAAAATCAGACCGATACTTTCGTTTAAGGGCAAAAATTGCCTAGTAACCATTGGGCAATGCGATCGGATGCACCGGCCGATCCCATTCTCTGACGACCATTAACGGCGATTTCTTGCCACTTTGGGGGATTTTGTAATAAATATTCTAACTTGTCTGGCACTGACTCGGCACTATCGCCTAAGAGAATTGAACAGCCTAATAAACGCTGTTGCAGTTTGGCAAAATGGGGAGTAAATTGTGGTCCAGATCCCGCAATTGTGATCGCCGGTTTACCCAAACCGACGAACTGTTCCGTGGCAGTTCCTGCCATGGCGATCGCTAGATGGCAACGGCCTAAATATTCGGCGTAATCCCTTTGAGAAATAGTTATAAATACTTCTTGACAAATAAACTTATTTATGCTTTGTTCTCGCCAACCCTGGGAAGTTAAAGCAGCCGTAAAAGATTCCGGGGGGAGAGAAGGAGCGATCGCTGCCAAAAATTCCAGCTTGTAATCGGGAAAACGGCCGATCATGGCCGCCACAGCTGCGAGAATTTGCTGCCAATTGTGGAGAGATTCGGGAAAGCGCGAACCGGGTAGTAGCAGAATATTTAGGCAATCTTGGGGAAAATCGCCCGTTATCGAGGGTAAAAGGTCATCCATCATCGGATTACCCCCATCGACAACAGCAATTGACCACTGTTGTAAAATTTTGCTAGTTAAACTATCCCGGGGAAAAACCCCCCGACAGCGAGGATGAGCCATTAACCAGCGTTCCCAGGGATAATAATAGGAACCCCAGAGGCGATCGATCATCGAGCTACTATCTAACCATCCCTGCTCATCCCGGAGATAGTATTCTGATTTAGCCGTTCCCACAAAAGCATAATCTGTCCCGCTCAACCAAGCAAGGGCAAGGGGTAAGATATCTCCCACCGCGACAATTTTTCCCCTTTCTTGGCCCCAATTTCTGACCAGACGGTATTGACGGGAGGTTAATCCCAATAATCCCTCCCGCAGATCTCGCCATAATTGTTTGGGATCGCTAGTGATAAAACCCCCAGAGGGCATTTTTTGACCTCGATCGAGAAGGGGAATCCCCAGACGAGTATAAGCATAACCGTTACCCACTAGGGGTAAAGCAGTAATATCCGGACAGTGGGGAGATGATTGCAGTCTTTTAATAATCCGGATTGCGATCTCATCTTCACCGTGGCCATTACTCAAAAATAATAATTTCACTGTTTTTCTTAACTTCTGGCTTAAAGTCCTAAACTTCGGTTGTTTTATTCCCTTCGACCCTAGACAATGCTGATGGTTAGGGAACAATCAATTTTATAAAAGCAGTTAACCAACTCCCATTTAGTCTAATCTACCGGAAGGTTTCGCCGATCGCTTATCTCTGTCTTGATGGCGACCATTTGACCAAAGGCAAGACTAAGAGATAAGAGATGAGTTTAACTGCTTCTATTTTTCTCGCTCAAAAGACCAGATTTAGCCCACCAGGGCCAAGAAGGTCAGAAACCTGCTCTGATCGCTAAGTAGCTGGTTATAATTAAATTAAAAATGGATTTTAGGTTCGATCCCCCCTGCCCCCCTTGATAAGGGGGGTGCCGATCCCCCCTTAGTCCCCCCTTGATAAGGGGGGCATCTGATAACTTTTAACGCCTACCTACTCATATTAAAATCAGTGATTAATTGGCATCCTAGCGGAAAAAATGATTATCGACTTACCCGATCGAGAAGCTACTGTCAATTTAGGGGAAAAACTGGGGCAAACCTTGGCCTCTGGCAGTGTAATTTTATTAAAAGGCGATTTGGGAGCGGGAAAAACCACCTTAGTACAGGGAATTGGCTTAGGATTGGGCATTCAAGAGCCTATAGCTAGTCCTACCTTCACCCTCGTTAACGAGTATAGCGAAGGCCGCCTTCCTTTGTATCATTTGGATTTGTATCGTTTGCAGGGTCAAGATATCGAGGCCCTGTACCTAGAAAATTATTGGCAGGGAATCGAGGTAGATTTAGGGATAGTGGCGATCGAATGGTCGGAACGTTTAACTTTTTTACCGGAAAATTATCTAGAGATTACTTTACTCGATCGAGGTGAGCAGGGACGACGAGCGCTGCTCAATTTTGTCGGTGGGGACGAAAAAAATAGCGACCCCGCAGGAATCGCTATCAGCACTTGACTTTTGAAGCAATCAAACTTTAGCGGTAACTTTCCACTTATTCTCTAACTCGTCTTTCTTCTAAAGTTTCTTCAAAGAAACTATTGTAGAGGAAACCCGCCGCCACGGCCCCCACAATGGGAGCAATCCAGAATAACCATAATTGACCAACGAGAGCCATATTACCGCATAAAAGAGCGACACCAGTACTACGAGCGGGGTTAACGGAGGTATTGGTCACGGGAATGCTAATTAAGTGAATTAAGGTCAATCCTAAACCAATGGCGATGGGAGCAAAACCGGCCGGAGCGCGTCGATCGGTAGAACCTAAAATGATAATTAAGAACATGAAGGTCAAGACCACTTCCGTGACCAAAGCGGCGAATAAACTGTAACCACCGGGAGAATGTTCTCCGTAACCATTGGTGGCCAGAGGATTGCTGCCTCCCAAAGCGAAACTCGGTTGACCACTGGCAATAATGTAGATAATTACCGCCGCTAAAATCGCCCCTAAAACCTGAGCGATGATGTAGGGAAGTAGTTCCGAACCGGGGAAGCGTTTACCTGCCCAGAGACCGAAGGAAACGGCGGGATTAAAATGTCCCCCCGAAATATGCCCGAAAGCGTAGGCAAGAGTGAGGACGGTTAAACCGAAGGCAAGGGACACACCCACAAAAGAAATCCCCAGATGGATATTAAAATCAGCACCATCTACGACACTCTTGGCTTTACCCACAAATACTGCCGCTAAAACGGCACTACCGCAACCACCGAGAACGAGCCAAAACGTCCCGATGAACTCTGCTAGATACTTTTTCATCTCTATATCAAGGTTGAATGATTTTGCTTTTAGGTTATCTCCCATCAAACCGGATTAAACTGTTATAGGATATTAAAAAATAGTTATTTTTTTATCTTCAATTTGCCGTTCTTATGGGGAAAATATCAGCTTTTTAGGGATATAATAGTAAAAAAATCGGGAATTTTTGATAATTTCACACTTTCTTTAGATTTATCTTCTATCTTGATGTCTGATGGATTTTGGCAGTGGTTGACCCTTTCCGCCGAGGGCTAATTATGAGATGAGCGATGCAGGAAGAAAAAGCGATATTTAATATCAACAATACTTTCTATAGACTGGAGAGTAAAATCGTCCGAGATTTAGGAGTTTTAGCGGCGGCAATTGCCCAAAAAGAGCGGGGCAGTTTGCGCGTTTTAGAAGTAATGAGCGGCTCTGGTGTGCGAGCGCTCAGGTATTGGTTAGAAAGTGGTGCGGATTGGCTGTGGGTTAATGATGGTAATCCAGAAATTAAGCCAACTTTAGCAGCTAATTTAGAGAATTTATTACAACAGAAAAAAGGCAAAATAACCTATAAATCTGCTCAAGAAGTTCTCCTAGAATGTTATCTTGAAAAAGACCATTACGATCTAGTTGATATTGATGCTTTTGGTTCTCCTGCATCTCTGTTTAGTGCCATTCCTTTAGCCACTAAAATCGGTGGTTTAATTTATCTAACTAATACCGATGGACGGACGCTGACGGGTCATAATCTAGAAAATAGTTTAGCTGATTATGGAGCATCTGCTCGCAATCATCCGGCTGCCCACGAACAGGGATTAAGATTAATTATCGCCGGTTTGCAATTAGAATCGGCCCGGTTAGGTTTAGGAATTACGCCGATTTTTTCCTTTTTTTTCGGTCAAAGTTATCGGGTGATGGTGCGGTTAACGGCTAATAGACAATTAAATAGTCATAACTACGGTTTTCTCGGTTATTGTCATAGCTGCGGGGAATATCAATCAGTGCCTTGGCCGAAGTTAGGCAAGATAGTTTGTTCTGGGGACGGGCAACCTTTAACCTTAACTGGACCCTTGTGGTTAGGCAGTTTACACGATCGCTTTTATCTAGAAAAAATGGCAGATTTAGCCGAGCAATGGCAGTGGAAAAAGGTAGTTAAATTGCTAGAAATAATGAGGGAAGAAAACGATTTTCCTCCCTACTTTTATAGCTTTCGGGAAATTGGGAGAAGGGGCAAATTAGATCTACCCAAAAGGGAAGATTTAATTGCAGCTCTCTTAAAACAAGGTTATCGAGCCGCTGCCACCCATATTAACCCGCAAGCGGTGAAAACTAACGCTTCTTTAGCCCAATGTATCGCAATACTCAAGGGCTAATTAGTTAATACCAATAACTAGAACTTTGTTGAGGTTCAGGGGCAAAAGCTAACCAGTAGGGGAATTGTAAAAGAGCGAAATTCAGTCGTTCTTCGGTATCATCGATGATAATGAGCGGTGAATACTTATCGTCGATTAAACGTTCCGCTTTTTGGATTAAAGCTTCGGGAGACTCAAAGAGAACGATGCCGCGGTCTGGTCCAAAATCGGCGCGGGAAATGCCGAGACAATCTTGGAGACCGCGCCGCCATTCGCCTAAACGTTCGGGACTATTCGCCAGAACGAGAGAACGGAAGCGATCGCCCTGTAATTCCGCCATAATCGAGATAATTGCCGAAGCCACCAGAATATTCTGGAGACGGCTGCCCATACCGCGAACAGTACCCCGTCCCCCCTGTTTAAAGAACCACTGTTGCACCCGTTCGGCGTGAATTGGTTCAAAAGTGCGCCGTAGTTGCCAAGGGGGACCGTAATAATCAGGACGACTGCGATAACGGTCTAAAAGAGCTTGGATGCGCTGATTTTGGTCAGAAAAGCCCTGTCTAGGGGTGGATTGCCCCACCGGTTCCGATTCATAACCCGAACGGTTAGAACGACGGGGTTCTTGCCAATTATCCCGGCCCTGGTTACTGGTACGGGGGGGACGGGGACTTTCTTCGCGATCATCCCGGCCTTGACTGCCACGGGATCGGCGCGGGTTTTCCTCCCGTTCGGTCCGCAGGGGAGGTTCCACGGGTCGGGGGGATTTTTCGGGGGTTTCAAAACGGGGTAATTCCAACTGTTCGGCAGCCGCGGCCAAATCCTGTAAACTGCCCACCAGATAGTCTTTAAATCCCTGAACCCGCACGGCTAGATCCTGGGAGACTCCGGCGAAATTACTCCGCATTTCCTGCCGAATGCGCTCACGACGGCGTTCTAACTGTTCGATCGCCAATTCTAAAGCCTGTTTGCGTTGTTCTAGGTCTTTTACGCCTTCCTTGAGCATTCTTTCGATTTGAGCTTTGATATCCCCGAGTTCTTCGGCGATCAAGCGTTCTCTTTCCGCTTTTAATGCCGAGATTTCTGCCGCTAGGCTCTGTTTTTGCCGTTCTAGAGCCTCGATTTCTGCCCGCAGGGGTTGCGCCTGCGCTGGGGGAACTAATTCGCCTTCGGGGGCGATTGCCGATGGCAGGGGATTCTCTACTGGGCGATCGTTCCAGAGATCATCAAAACTAAATTCTTCGACAGATTCATTGGGTAAGTCTGTCATTTTGTCAAGGGGTAAAACATTAAAATCTTCTGAATTCATCGGCTTTAGAAATGCAGAGCGAACAGAGGGCCAAGGCAGGCAATTAAGTAAGTGGTTCTGATTAATAGAAGATAGATTTTGCCTTTGATCCCCCCTTACCCCCTTATTAAGGGGGGTGCCGATAGGCGGGGGGATCTGACAATTTTTAACACCTACCTACTTAAGACGCTATTAATTGCCAGATTTTATTTTATCTCAATCTTAGTTCGCTTCTGAGTCGATCGCTTGCGATGCTGCTAAAGGATAGTATTTTTCCAGGCAGAGTCTCAGGGTTGCGCTGTCAAAGATAATGGGCAAAAAATGAATGCTGTTAATTTCTTTGAAATAAAATAGTATCGGGACTTTATTCCAGAAAATCCGCCAATTTTGCCATTCTTGGTAGGGAAAGGAGCGAATTTGTTGCCCGGACAGATAGACATCTAAGGAGGTAGGGGTAAACTGGAGACGAATGCGGGTAGTCTGGAACATCAAGAATAGGCCTAACAGGGAGAAAATTATTCCGAGCCAGACCTGTAAAAAGAGCAATGGCAGCGATAAAATTACCAAAAACAGGGGAATTCGATAGTTAGGAGCCAGTTCGATCGTTCCTGTTACTTCTTGCGGGGAAATAGTTGTCATTGGTGTCCCTATCGGCGGTCAGCCAAAATATCTTCGCTTCTAGTTTATCGCATTGTTTTTCGATAGGCGATCGAGATAATCGAGACTCGATCGGCGATGATCTGGTGGTGTCATGGCATCGTAGAAGGAGACTTTACCCCCGTATGCACGCCGGAGATTAAAATCAGTTAAGACCTTAGATCGTTGATCGGCGAGGATCAATTCTTTATTTAAGAGGATTAAATCAGCAAAATGGGTGATAGATTCGCCTAAATCATGGTTAACCACCATGACAATTTTATTTTCTTGGGCTAACTCACCAAAGATATTAAAAAGAATCCCCTCGGTTTTTTGATCTACCCCAACGAAAGGTTCATCAAAACAGAAAATCTCCGCTTCTTGGGCCAAAGATCTGGCTAAAAAGACTCTTTGCTGTTGTCCCCCCGACAACTGACCGAGGGGACGATGGCGTAAATCAGCCATTTCCACCCTTTCTAGGGCATTTAAAGCCTGTTGACGACTAATATGGGAAAAAGGACGAAACCAACCCGTTTTTCTGACTCTCCCCATCATCACCACATCCCAAGCGGTGACGGGATAGGTCCAGTCGATTTGAGATCTTTGGGGAACATAAGCGACTTTATCCAGTTGTTGCTGTAGAGATTGCCCTTGATAGTTAACGCTTCCCTGTTGTACGGGAATTAATCCTAGCATGGCTTTGATCAGGGTACTTTTGCCCGCACCGTTGGGACCGATAATACCGGTTAATCGTCCTGGATAAATTTTCAGGGTGATATCCCGTAGGGCTTCCACGCCGCGATAATATACTCCTAGATGACTAACTGTAATTGTCCTTTGCATAGTTGTTATCCCGAGTCTCCATTTCTAGCATAGCTAAAAATGAGACAATTATGAAGCAACCATGAAAAGATTATGAAAGATAGCTAGGGTGAGATTAATCGCCACTCAGTAAAGCTTCCACGAATTCGTAACTGGAAAAAGGCCGCAGATCCTCGATTCCTTCCCCAGCGCCAACAAAGCGAATCGGTAGGTTAAGCTGACGCGCCACGGCAAGGGCAACACCCCCTTTAGCTGTACCATCGATTTTAGTCAGGATCACGCCGCTTAATTGGGCAGCTTCCGAGAAAACCTCTGCTTGTCGCAGCCCGTTTTGTCCTAAAGTGGCATCGAGAACTAGAAGGGATTCCACCACGGCACTCTCGGCTTTTTTGTCGATAATGCGGCGAATTTTGCTTAATTCTGCCATTAAGTTCTTTTTATTCTGCAATCTTCCCGCCGTATCCACTAAGAGTAATTCTACCTCCCTGGATTTAGCGGCTTCGATGCCATCGTACACCACGGCGGCCGGGTCGGTATTTTTGCCCGGGTTGGCAATTACTTCGACTTGCGATCGCTCTCCCCAAACTTTCACCTGTTCCACGGCAGCAGCGCGAAAGGTGTCGGCAGCGGCGATCATACAGCTATAGCCAGATTGTTTAGATAAATGGGCTAATTTGCCGATAGTCGTCGTTTTACCGACTCCGTTAACTCCTGTGAGCATCCAGATATTTAATTTACCTTTTTCTGGCTCAAAACCGGGGTTGCTATAATTTGCTAAAGGTGCATCTAAAATCTCGCGGATAATTTCTTTGAGATATTCGATCGCTTTTTCGGGGGGTAAAGATTCCTGTTTTAGCTTATTTTGGAGGGTAGTGATAATATAATCGGTGGCACCTACCCCCACATCAGCCTGAAGCAATAAAGCTTCGATTTCCTCCACCGCATCTTGATTGAGGGGACCCTGACCGACCACGGCCTTAAGCTGATTGACCAAGCTGCGGCGCGTTTTGCCTAAACCCTGACGCAATTTTTTTAACCAGGTGATTTCTTCTTCCGAAACGTCCTCTGCTTGTCGTCCCTGATTGGCTAAAACTTTGGCTGACCAGATAAAGTCCTCATCCGGTTCTGTGGGGGTTTCGATGGCGGTTTCTTTGAGAATTTCGAGGCGATCGGATTTTTTCAGCCATGCGGGGGTATTATACTCGGTTTCTTCTTCTTTAACTGGTTCTTCCTCTTGCGGAGGTTCTGTTTCAGCAATAGATGTTTCAGGGGTTTCGCTCACGACGGCCTCGGCCGTGGCTTTTTTCTCTTGAATATTTTTAAAGGCTTTTTTGGCCCAATCTAAATACTCTTCCTGACTGGTTGCCTCGCTAGTCGTCGGGGTTGCCTCGCTGGGGGTCTCCTCTACGGGTGCGGGGGGTGCTTGTTCTTGTTCGGGTTGGAGTTTCTGACGACGGAACCAGTTAAACATAGGAGAAACTAAACATAAAACTATTTATCTAGTTTATTTTAACCCTTGGCGTGAGCAATTTTGATAGTTAGATTTTTAATTATGGATTTCTCAGCATTTTTTGCCAGAGATTACGGGAAAAATATGATGCGAGTAACTCAATTGATAGCCTTGCTCAAGCATAACTTTATCTATTTTTAGAGAAATGCTGTATCCTAGAAAATAGAATAGGAAGGAGAGTCAAAAATGTTAACCGCTACTGAAACCAAATATTATACTCCCGAAGAATATCTCGCCCTAGAGGAAACGTCCGAAGATAAAAATGAATATCGTCAAGGAGAAATTATCCCAATGGTAGGAGCCACCACTAATCACAATCAGATTTGTCTAAATTTTTGCCGTAATTTTCCCTTAAATATCAATAATAAAGATTATTATACCTATATGGAAACGGTGCGTTTATGGCTGTCAGATTATAGTATTTACACCTATCCTGATGTGATGGTGATTCAAGGTCAACCTCTCTATCAAGGTAATAGTCAATCTAACGTGATCAATCCTTTAATTATTGTCGAAGTTCTCTCTAATTCCACCCAAGCTTATGATCGAGGGGATAAGTTTAAATTCTATCGTTCCTTGCCAACTTTTCAGGAATATATTCTGATTGAACAATCTAGTTATAGTGTGGAACGTTACTCTAAACAAAAGGATGATCAATGGTTAATTGATTTCGTCACGGGGGAAAATGCGGTTTTACAATTGGTGTCGGTAGATTGGCAGATTTCTTTTCAAGATTTATATCAAAGAGTAAATTTTTACCTAGCAGAAACCTAAAATTAAGAGAAAGGTCAAAAAGAGTCGCTATCAAGAAACTCATTATCTCAAAACGGACTACTATATGTTAAATCTATGGAAGCTCTAGATTTTTCCGATCAACTACAATGGACCGCAGAAGCCAAGGCAAAACTGAAAAATATTCCCTACTTTGTTCGTTCCCAAGCGCGTCAGCGGATTACTGAGATATTTAAGATACACTTTTCCGAGCCACTCAATTGATAACCTTCCTCAAGGATAACTTTGTCTCTTTTTAGGGAAATGCTGTATCCTAGAAAATAGAATAGGAAGGAGAGTCAAAAATGTTAAGCGCTACCGAAACTAAATATTATACTCCCGAAGAATATCTCGCCCTAGAGGAAACGTCCGAAGATAAAAATGAATATCGTCAAGGAGAAATTATCCCAATGGTAGGAGCTACCACTAATCACAATCAGATTGCTGGAAACTTCTATCGAAGATTTCCTCTGACTATCAATAATCAAGATTATTATACCTACATGGAAACGGTGCGTTTATGGCTGTCAGATTATAGCATTTACACCTATCCTGATGTGATGGTGATTCAAGGTCAACCTCTCTATCAAGGTAATAGTCAATCTAACGTGATCAATCCTTTAATTATTGTCGAAGTTCTCTCTAATTCCACCCAAGCTTATGACCGAGGGGATAAGTTTAAATTCTATCGTTCCTTGCCAACTTTTCAGGAATATATTCTGATCGAACAATCTAGTTATAGTGTGGAACGTTACTCTAAACAAAAGGATGATCAATGGTTAATTGATTTCGTCACGGGGGAAAATGCGGTTTTACAATTGCTGTCGGTAGATTGGCAGATTTCTTTTCAAGATTTATATCAAAGAGTAAATTTCGACCTAGCAGAAACCTAAAATTAAGAGAAAGGTCAAAAAGAGTCGCTATCAAGAAACTCATTATCTCAAAATAGCTAATCTTTTTTGGTATAATAGACGGACTACTATATGTTAAATCTATGGAAGCTCTAGATTTTTCCGATCAACTACAATGGACCGCAGAAGCCAAGGCAAAACTGAAAAATATTCCCTACTTTGTTCGTTCCCAAGCGCGTCAAAGGATAGAAGAATTAGCTCGTCATGCTGGTTCCGATCGAGTTACCGTGGAAATGGTAGAACAGGCGAGAGTAGAATTCGGACAGTAGATTTTTAGCCGCCAATTTGGGACATAGTACGGGTATAAATGCCACTTGATGTGCCGGAATCACGCAGTTTAAAGTTTATTTCTGCCTTCAGTTCTATTAATTCCCGCACTCTTTCCCTGATTTCTGCCGGCGAAATTCCCTGACGGAGGGCAGTTTTTAGGTCAATTTGTCCGGTTTCGTTGAGGAGACAGGGACGCAACCAACCATCGGCCGAGAGACGTAGGCGGTTACAGCGATCGCAAAAACACTCCGACATCTGACTGATAAAGCCGATTGTACCCTTAGCCCCCGGAATTTGAAAAACATCGGCCGGACCATTTCCCCGCACTTGACCCTCATTTAAGCCCCATTTTGCCCGAATTCGCCCCCTTAATTCCTCGTTCGCAATCCAAGCTTTTTCTTGAAATAAATCACCGTTACCGATGGGCATAAACTCGATAAAACGGACGTGCCAACGCTTATCGATGGTCAAAGCCGCTAAATCTTCCACTTCTGCCTCATTTATCCCCGGAATCACCACCACATTCAATTTTAAGGGGTCAAAACCCACCCTCTGGGCTGCTTGAATACCTGCCCAAGTTTTTTGCCAACGACTCCGGCCGCGATTACCGATAATTTTATCGAAAGTGTCGGGGTCGAGGGAGTCTAAACTGATATTAATCCGTCTTAGTCCGGCTTCATACAACATTTCGGCTAAATTGTCAAGTAAATAGCCGTTAGTGGTCAAGGCTAAATCGCTAGTAGCAGATAAAGAGGCGATATCGCGCACAATCTCCACTACTTCGGGATGTAAGAGAGGTTCCCCACCAGTAAGGCGAAATTTGCGGAAACCGAGGGGAATAAAGACATTTTTGACTAAAGTAAGAATTTCCTCCCGGGTGAGTAAGTCTTGCGGTCGAACAGATGCCAATTCTGCATCTTCAGGCAGACAATACTGACAGCGAAAGTTACAGCGATCGATTAAACTAATCCTGAGATAGTCAATTTGGTTCATGTTCACGGGGAAATACTGTTATAAAACTTCATGAATTTATCATAACAATTCCGGCTCGATCGATATCTAGACATCGGCTACATCTAGATTTTAGTCTATGATGACAATAGATTTGCTCAATGGCAAGAGCCAATAACGATTGGGAAATTTGATAATTTTTCTTGATTGTACTTAAGTAGGTAGGCGTTAAAAGTTGTCAGATGCCCCCCTTATTAAGGGTAGGGTTGATTCATGAATCAACCCTACCTTATCAAGGGGGGCAGGGGGGATCGAACCTAAAATCGATTTTTAATTTAATTATAACCAACTACTTAACTAAAAAGGTCAGCTAACACCCAAAAGAAATATTAACCAATCCTCTAGATATGGACAAACAGGATACTATCTAAATTGAGCGAGCCAGTAATGCTATGATCAAAAATTAATTATCTTGAGATGGTAATTTGTGTGATCTTGCCTGTTTTGCTACCCATTGCCCAAACTCCCCCTAGTGTAGAAATAATTCGACCGGTGCAGGTGCGTCCTTTACCGAATCAACTAGATCAAGTTCCCGTTTTTAATAGCAATAGTCCCGAATTATTGCTAGGAGAAGGGATTTTACTTTCGACTTTTCCCCCCCAAGAGAAAAGTTTCCCCTCGGCCCATTTAAATTATGCTTTTCAGGGACGCTTTGATATTTTTGCCCACCATATAGCCAGGGGGAATTTTCCCGATAATTTACGCACCCTTTATCTGGGTATATTACTCCACAATCCTAGTTCTAATCCCGTGACCGTTAAAATTCTGCAAGGGGCCAGTTATTTGAGTCAACCGGATGCAGCTTTTATCGATTTACCTGCACAAGTGGAAAATAATCAGGGGACGGTTTTTGCCGGGCCGGGAAGTCGGGTAATGGGGGATATTTTAATCGGGCAGCGTCAGGATATTTTTCCCGATAGGATTATTATTCCGGCGGGGGAGAGTTTTATGGTCTTAAATGCGGCGATTCCCGTGCGCGATTTGACTCCACCCTTAAACGGGAGATCCAGTTATCTCCGTCTGGAAAGTGACGGTCTTCTCTACGCTGCTAGTTTAGCTCTTTATGCACCCCTAGACGAAAATGGGCAGGAAAGACCCCCAAATCTGACAGAGTGGCAAAATTTGCTAGAAA
This sequence comes from Microcystis wesenbergii NRERC-220, assembly GCF_032027425.1. Taxonomy (NCBI): domain Bacteria; kingdom Bacillati; phylum Cyanobacteriota; class Cyanophyceae; order Chroococcales; family Microcystaceae; genus Microcystis; species Microcystis wesenbergii. The sequence continues at coordinate 203,431 of NZ_JAVSJA010000001.1, forward strand.
AAGGCGATTTATCGACTCCGCGCGATCGAGCGCCCACTCCTCCCCATAGTCAAGGACAGATAATTTATGGACGGGTAGCGGGGGTGTCCCAAGGTTCAGCTTGGCCAGCCCGATTGGTCGATCGAGCTTCTTTATGGTTAAATATTCCTGATTCTGGTCAATCTATAGCCTATGGGATTAGCACCCTACCCGGGGGCAAACTGGGAACGGAACAAAATCAAAGTGCTAGTATGTTAGTTCGCTATCCCGATACGGCCTATCAAGCTCATGGTAATTACGGTGTGGAATATAGGTTAAGTTTACCTCTATTTAATCGAAGTGATGAGGCGAAAACGGTGACTATTGCGCTAGAAACACCGATTAAAGAGAATATTATCGGTCAGGGTTTGCGTTTTCTCGATCCGGCTGCCCCACAAGTGTTTTTTCGGGGAACAGTAGCCGTCAATTATAGCGATGACCAAGGACAGGCACAAAGCAGATTTTTCCATCTCGTCCAAAGACGCGGACAAGAGGGGCAATCTTTAGTGACTCTGACTATTCCTCCCGGGGATTGGCATATAGTACAGGTAAATTTTTTATATCCACCAGATGCAACTCCTCCGCAAGTTTTAACGATTAAGACCGAGTAGAACAAGTTTAAAATTGGCCGTTAACGATCGCAATATTCCATTGACCGTCTTGGTTGGTTTCAAAGGCAATTTGGCGACCATCACCGCTAATGGTGGGATTGCGGACGCTTCCCCGCAGGTTAGCGGTTAACAGGGTTGCACGGGACTGGGAACGATCATAAACCATGACATCACTTTTACCGCGTTCGCTGGAGATATAGGCAATTAAACGACCGTCAGCATTTAGAGATGGCTGATCTTGGCTAGAATCGCCACGATTTAGGTTAGGGAGATTAACTAAGCGCTTTTCTTGCAGATCGAATAAATATATACTACGACGACCGGAGCGATCGGAAGCGAAGGCTAAATAGCGACCATCAGCACTATAACTGGGAAATTGATCGGGAGCAAAACTATTTAAACCACCGGCGGGAACTTGAGGAGTGATCAAAAGAGGGGAATTACAGCCACTTATCCCCGATAACAGCCCAAAAGAGGCCAAAAATCGCCCCAGCCAGACAAAAAAATTTTTTTCTTTCATCTTGACTTTTGACCCCAAATGTGCTAGTAACTTTCTTCCTTGCCGACGGTTTTGAGGGTAAGTAGTTGATTGCCTTGACTGAGACTATCGGCGATCGCTTCTCGAATCGGCAGGTCAATAGTGGTTTCAGCGAGGATTTCTTGGGCTTTTTGGCGCAAATCTGCCCCAGTATCGGCATCTACTTGGTCTAGATCGAGTAATTCCTGCGATAGCTGTTCGATCGAATTCGGGTTAGTCATAGCTCAGGCTCCCAACAAGCTTAATTACAATCCCATTGTAAAGAGGGTCTATCCCTAATTGGGGATTTTTTGGCTTTAATTCAGTATTGATACCAATCCAACTTTAAAAACCCAGTTATGAATTGTTTCCCACTTCCCCACTTCCCTCAAAAAAATTTTCCCAGAGGTGCTTGACATAACCCTAATGATGAAGTTACAATCAGAAATGTGGCAAAAATGGGATTGTAGTTCAATTGGTTAGAGCACCGCCCTGTCACGGCGGAAGTTGCGGGTTCGAGCCCCGTCAATCCCGTAAAAATCTAGATTAGAGTCGCCCATGACTCGTTATCCTGTGGGCAGTAGGACAAATAAACAGGATCCTACTGCCTAGATTTGTTCTAATTTACCGATAAACCAGCATTAGCTTGAATATAATCGGGTAATTCAATTTTTACCGGTTGTATCCGCCAGATTTCCTCGCAGTATTCCCGAATCGAGCGATCGCTAGAGAATTTACCCATGCGGGCCACATTAAGAATTGCTAAACGACTCCAATGTTCTTGATCTTTATAGGCCCAACCGACTCCTTCCTGACAATCGATATAGGACTGATAATCGGCCAGTAACATATAGGGATCATTGTAGATAAGATTATCCACAAGCGGGCGGAATAAACTACTATCACCCCGGCTAAAAAATCCCGAACCAATGAGGTCTAATACTGCCCGCAATTCTTCGTTATGGTAATAGTATTCTTGGGGATTATAACCGGCGGCTTTCTTAGCATAAACCTCCTCGGTTGTCAAGCCAAAAAGAAAGAAATTTTCCGCCCCCACCTCTTCACGAATTTCGATATTTGCCCCATCGAGAGTGCCGATAGTTAAGGACCCATTCATAGAGAATTTCATATTACCAGTTCCCGAAGCTTCTTTCCCGGCGGTGGAAATTTGTTCAGACAAGTCGGCAGCTGGATAAACCCGTTGACCGAAGGTGACATTATAATCAGGTAGGAAAACCACTTTTAAACGTCCTCCAATCGTCGGATCATTATCGATCACTTCCGCCACAGAATTAATCAATTTAATGATTAATTTTGCCATAAAATAACCCGGGGCTGCCTTCCCACCAAAAATAAAGGTACGGGGGGTAATATCGAGATTGGGGTTATTTTTGAGACGATGATAGAGAGTGACGATATGTAAAACGTTGAGATGTTGCCGTTTATATTCGTGAATGCGTTTTACCTGCACATCAAAGAGGGTACTAGGATCAACTTTAATGCCGACTTTTTTATCGATATAATTCGCTAAATCTGCCTTAATATCGTATTTAATTCGTCGCCAAGAGTCCCGAAATCCCCCATCATCCACATAGTTTTCTAAACCGCGTAAATCCTCCAGATGCTTAATCCAATTTTCGCCGATTTTTTCGGTAATCGCAAAAGTCAAGCGGGGATTACTAGAAACCATCCAGCGCCGGGGAGTAACTCCATTGGTTTTGTTGCTAAACTTTTCGGGAAAGAGTTCATAGAAATCGCGCAGAACATCTTTTTTCAGTAATTCTGTATGGAGGGCTGCCACCCCATTAATTGCCTGGGAACCCACACAGGCGAGATGAGCCATACGGACGTATTTTTCGCCGCTTTCATCGATTATAGACAAACGGGACATTTTGCCGTCATCATGGGGATAAATAATGCGAATTTTATCCAAGAAACGATAGTTAATTTCATAGATAATTTCCATTAATCGGGGGAAAAGACGACCAAAAATACTCAAAGGCCATTTTTCTAAAGCTTCTGGCAAAAGAGTATGATTAGTATAGGCGAAGGTATTTTGAGTAATAAACCAAGCTTTATCCCAATCGAAATGATGCACATCAATTAACAAGCGCATTAACTCAGCCACCCCGACGGAAGGGTGAGTATCATTCAATTGTACTGACCATTTTTGATGAAAATTATCGAGACTAGGGTTCTCATATAAGTGAATACGAATCAGATCCTGTAGGGAACAGGAAACAAAGAAATATTGCTGTTCTAAACGCAGTTCTTTGCCTTGAATTGGTTCATCGTTAGGATAGAGAACTTTACTGATATTTTCCGAGTGAACTTTATTATCCACCGCACCATAATAATCGCCGCGATTAAAGCGACCAAAATCAAAAGATTCACAAGCTTCTGATTTCCAGAGACGCATGGTATTAGCGGTGTTAACTCGATAGCCGAGAATTGGGGTATCGTAGGGAATTCCTTTGACTACATAATCGGGAATCCAACGACTGCGATAATTACCATTTTCGTCGGTATAGGATTCGGTATAACCGCCAAATTTTACCTCTACCGATGATTCCGGTCGGGCAATTTCCCAGGGATTTCCATACTGTAACCACTTATCGGTTATTTCTACCTGCCAACCGTCGTGGATTTCTTGATCAAAGATACCAAATTCGTAGCGAATACCGTAACCAATAGCTGGAATTTCTAGGGTAGAAAGGGAATCGAGATAACAGGCAGCTAAACGACCTAAACCACCATTTCCTAACCCCGGTTCTTCTTCTTGGGCAATTAATTCTTCTAGTTTTAATCCCGATTCGCTGACAGCTTTCTGGACCTGTTCGTAGATACCGAGATTAATTAAATTATTGGCCAAATGGGGACCGACTAAAAATTCTGCCGAGAGATAACAAACGGTTCTGACATCTTTTTTTAGATAGGTTTGTTGGGTGGTTAACCAACGCTGCAATAAACGATCGCGTATGGTATAGGCCAGGGCCATGTAAAGATCGTTTTTGCTGGCTAATTCCGGTAATTTACCTTGAATATAGAGTAAATTATCCCTTAAAGCCCGTCGGATAGTTTCTGTGTCTAATCCTGTTCTGTCGTCTTCGATGATAATCGGACAAACAAAACTCGTGTCTGGAGATGTATCCATAGGAGTGTTTTTACTGAAGATTGGCTGCTCTTAGTTTAAGATAACCAGACCCAAAATTATATCAAGAAAAGCTTAAATCTTGACTAAGATTAAGGTATAGTAATAATAAAGTTAAGGTGATTAAATTTCAGTTACCGATAGGAAGTGAAAATAGGGGAAAGTCTGAGCAGTGCGTGCTTTTGTGACGGGTGGAGCGGGTTTTATCGGGGCGATAATCTTGGGAAAATCGCCCTCTATACCCCTTGATGGCGTGAAAATGTCAAAACAGTCCATATACTAAGATTACTCGAAGGCAGTTGGTTTCAAACCAATCGAGACATCACTTGTTAAGACTGAGTAGGAAAGGAAAAAGATAGTCTCAATTGTGCTGAGATGCTTAAGTAGTTAGGTGTTAAAAGTTGTCAGACACCCCCCTGATCAAGGTAGTAGGGTTGATTCATGAATCAACCCTACTATGAATCAACCCTAGGGGCAGGGGGGATCAGACGCAAAATCTATTTAATAACTCATCTAGGAAAACCTGTTCTTGCTAAAATAACTCCAATTTTAAGCGCCATCATCCCCCCAAGAACACTGCCCAACCAGTAAATTAAACCGAAAGTCACGTTTCCCTGCTCTAAAAACTTGTTAGACTCCAAACTATAGGCGGAAAAAGTTGTATAGGAACCACAAAAACCCGTGGCAATCATCAATCCTAATTCTGGGGCAATTATGCGAATATTTTCCCTAATCATAGTAAAGATATAGGCAATAATTAAACAGCCAGAAACATTAACAAAAAATGTCCCCAAAAATTGCCATTCTTGACCGAAAAGACTTTCAACTAATTTCGCAATATAAAAACGACTCAAAGCCCCAAAAATAGCCCCAATCGCCACGGATAGACCATAACGTCCTCTGAAACAATCCATGCTGTCTCTCCTGCCCTTCAATAGTCAATAAATTGGAGAATTAAGTAGCTGGTTATAATTAAATTAAAAATGGATTTTAGGTTCGATCCCCCCTGCCCCCCTTAATAAGGGGGGTGCCGATAGGCGGGGGGATCTGATAGTTTTTAACGCCTACCTACTTAACCTAGAAAAACTTGGGCAATAGCTGCCCCAATTCTCACGGCAATCAATCCGAAAATGATACTAGCAACGGCAAAAAAAAGACTGAGAAAATTTTGTTGATTGCGCCAGAGGATCAGGATATCTAAACTATAGGTAGAAAAGGTCGTATAAGCTCCTAAAAATCCCGTTCTCACCATTAAATCTAGTTCGTGGGAATAAAAGGGAAAACTGGGTAAAATAGCCCAAAAAAAGCCGATAGCTAGACAGCCAGTTAAGTTAATAATAAAAGTTCCAGATGGAAAGCGTAAGCCGAATTTCGCTTTTGTCCATTCGGTAATATGATAACGAGATAACGCCCCCGGAACCGCTCCGGCTACAATTGCGAAAACATCGTTCAAATCTGACATTGTCTCTAATTTTTTTGCTATCTTTGTCTAGGCTCTATGATAATTGATGCGGTTATCGATCGCATGGCCCATATTTTCAGGGGTGTTATTGTTGAGGACAACCCTCTGACTTTAAAATAAAGGGATGAAAATTCAACCGCGTAAACGTTTTGGACAACATTGGTTAAAAGATGAATCGATACTCGATCGCATCATCGGCGCTGCTAATTTACAATCAGAGGATCGGGTATTAGAAATCGGCCCGGGTACAGGCATTTTAACCCGTCATCTTCTCGATGGCGCTCGATTGGTTGTCGCTGTAGAAATCGATCGAGATCTATGGACAATTTTAAACAAAAAATTTGGCCAACAAGATAACTTTCATCTCATCCCGGGGGACTTTCTTACCCTTAAACCGGAGCAACTGCCGCCGGTTAATAAAGTAGTGGCTAATATTCCCTATAATATCACCGGTCCGATTCTCGAAAAGCTGCTCGGTTCGATCGCCCATCCCTTCACCCCCCCTTACCAGAGTATTACCCTCTTAGTCCAGAAAGAAGTCGCCGAAAGATTAGTCGCTGTCCCCTCCACCAAAGCTTACAGCGCTCTCAGCGTCCGCATTCAATACCTTGCCGATTGTCAATGGATTTGTGACGTACCCCGGCGGGCCTTTTCTCCCTCTCCCCGGGTGGATTCGGCGGTAATTCAGCTTTTACCCCGTGTTTTGCCGAATAATGTCAGCAATCCAGCCTTTTTGTCCACTTTAATTAGCTGGGGTTTTGCCAACCGGCGCAAAATGTTACGCAATAATCTAAAAAATTGTCTGGATAGCGATCGATTAAGCCAAATCCTGACACAATTAGAAATTAATCCCCTCGCTCGCGCCGAAGATCTCAGTTTATCGCAATGGATTGACTTGGCGGAAAAATTAGATCAATTGCCAAAATTTTAGATTTTTTTTCTTGACAAATGCACAGTTATACCCTTCTAGCCCCCGCTAAAATTAATTTATATCTAGAAATCGTTGGCGATCGTCCTGATGGTTTCCACGAGTTAGTGATGGTGATGCAGACGGTGGCATTATGCGATCGCATCACTCTCCGGCCGAACGGATTGCAGGAATTCCGTCTCTTTTGCCATCATCCCCTCGTCCCCCAAGATAGCAGTAATCTCGCCCATCGCGCCGCCACTTTGATGGCGAGGGAATTCCCCCGCATCTTTGCCAATTACGGCGGCATCGATATCAGCATCGAGAAATATATTCCCGTGGCTGCCGGTTTAGCGGGGGGGTCCACCAATGCGGCGGCGGTGTTAGTCGGCATCGATTTAATCTGGGAATTAGGGTTAACCCGTCCGGAATTAGAAACTTTAGCGGCAAGATTGGGCTCCGATACTTCCTTTTGTGTGACAGGAGGAACGGTTATCTGTACGGGAAGGGGAGAAATTCTCGATCCGATCGCTCCTCTGACCGGATTATGGGTGATTTTAGCTAAATACGATCATTTATCCGTTTCTACACCCTGGGCCTACCAAAGCTATCGGCAAAAATTTCAAGATACCTATCTGTCTTCTCCAGAGGAATTTCATCACCGTCGTCAGCAGGTGAGTTCCGGGGCTTTGGTACAAGCGATTGCCCAGAAAAAACCAGCCGCTATCGGCAAATTTATCCATAATGACCTCGAAAAGGTGGTTTTACCCGAATTTCCCCTCGTAGCCGAGTTAAGACAGGTTATGGGCGATTTAGGCGGCTTGGGAACGATGATGTCAGGCTCTGGCCCGACGGTTTTTACTCTCTGTTCATCTCAGGAAGTGGCGGAAACTATCGTTAAAGAGGCCCGGGAAATTCTCGTCGCTCCCGATCTACAATTTTGGATAGCCCCAATCACCGATACAGGCATTCAAGTGACTTGAAAAAATGACAATTAACCTCTTGTAAAAATCAAAAATTGTTGTTAGGGTTAGGAGTCAGTAGCCAGTAGTCAGTAGTCAGGAGAATTAAGAATGAATGATAATCAGTTAAATGGTCTATTTACAGATTTTATGCGATTTAATCCCTATTTTTGACGTTTTTGAACCCTCAAAAATTAATTATGCAAGAGGTTTAATTGACCGCCTTTACCAAGATAACCAAACTCGCGGAATAATTGCCTCTCGATCGCTCATTTCTCGCCTTAAAATTTGCCAAACCTGCTGAAACCATTGTCGCACTTCACCGCTAGAATTACCCCGATAACGACATAAAAGACCATCTCCTAAAGTGCTAGTAACTCCCATCTCTCCTTCTAGGGAAAAATCTCTCACTTTCTCAATTAAATTTCTGTCCACCGGTTGACCGATATAAACTAAAGTACCGATCAGGGCGCTATCATTTAAACCAGAAAATCCCTCGATCATTTTACCACCTAACAGGCAGGATCGATCGAGCCATAAAGGTTGTCCAGATCGCCAAATTTCCCAATTAGAATGCCATTCTCCCGCTAAAAATTTCTCCCCTCGCGCACTGCGGCCAAAACGGGTAATTTCCCATCCCAGCCAACTGCTATTTTCCCCTAAATCCACTCGTAAATGTTGGCGAAATACCGCACCATTAAAGATAATTGTTTCTTGGGGTAGCCATTCTAAACCGGCATTGTCATCAATTTTAATCTCGATTAATTGCTGTGCCATCTGACCATTACTCTGGTAAACTTTTCCGGCAGAAGCAGTGGTAATCAGGGCATTAGTAGCGGCTTGGAGATGAATTTTTTGTTGCAGAACATCACCCCCAACTATTCCCCCCGCCGTGTGTAAAATCACCGTATGACAAAGATTTTTTCCCTCGGGATAAAAAGGTCTTTGTACTTTTAAAGGGGCGGTAGCATAGACGTGATTAATCTCGGTTGCGAGATTTTTTTGCGTGTAAATTAGTTCTAGGTTTCCCTGCCACATTATTGATCCTCGGTCATGGTTTCTAGAAATTGCCGATAATTTTCAGGACTGAGATTAATTTTAACTTCTATTTGCTGTTCTTTATCCCTGAACAGTAAAATATATTCACTTTCTGCTTTTTTGCCGACCAGGAGAGGATTTTTTAGCTCGAATTTTTGATAAACCAGATGGGGTTTCGTCACCCGAATAACTAAACTAGCTTGGGATTGGGGATAAATGTCTAATTGCTCCCGTTCCCGATCTAAAATTAATTGTTTAGGTGTCATGCTTCTTTCGTCAGCAAAAGTAGATTTATGCCAATAGAGGGTAATCCCCCGAATTTGGGGCAGTTGAATGATAAATTTTTCATCAAAACCTTGCTGCTCCCAATTAATATCTTCCAGAGAGCCAGGAGCGGGAATTAAACGCTGTTGCCAGAAGACTTCCTTAAGATTTAAATCTTGCCACCATTGGCTAATAATTTGGAAATTCTCCAGATTATCGGGGTGGGGATTGGCACTTTGCCAGAGGAGAGGAGTAAGCATTTTGGGGGAATTTTTGCGCTGGGAAAATCAGGTTAATAGTCTTCGCTGGAGTTAAGGGATCATTAAGCTCAATCATCATCGATTCTTGAGCTGCTGATCGGGCCATAATATTAACTCTCGATCGCATTTTTATTTTATCCTAATTATCGAGGGAAAAACTGCTAAAAGTGGTCTTCATCGGCGATCGTCAGCCACCAGCCCAGAAAACTGAGGGAAGATCAGATAGATTGGATATAATTAACTAATAAAGCCCTGTATGGTCCCAAAAACTAGAATTGTTTTAATATGAACCAGCCTAGACTATTATCTTTTACCCTCGATGGTTGGGGTGTGCTAGGTGGTCCAGTTTCCCTATCCCTAGTTAACCAAGTTGGGGTATTAGTGGGGAGAAACGGTGCGGGGAAATCCGCTATCCTAGAAGGATTTGAAGCCATCTCATCCTGTGCTATCGGTAGATCGATCGGCTCTTGGATGATTGATAGTGATAGCATTCCCTCAATTTTGCAGGTTGAAATTCTAACACCGACTAACCGGCGCTTAGGATACAGGTATGAGCTAATCATCCCCTTTTCTATGGACGATCTAGATACAGACATAGATGATACCACTAACGATAATTCCTTGGAAAATTCCTTTTCTTGGAATGATTCTTGTCAGTATATTGATGGAGATCAAGAACTTCTCTGGAAAACCGAATTTGGACTAACAAGCTTTAATAATAATGGTGAGCCAATATTTGCTATTCTTGGCAATACTACCTCGCTGCGACAGTCAAATATACCTGGAAATTCATCGCTAAATTTACCTCCAGAAATGCAGTGGGTTTATGCTATTTTAAAAGGGATTCGTCTTCTTGGCAAAGCTCCTATCCGTCGCACATCAAGACGACAGCCTTCCTTATTAAAGGTGGCAAGTAAGAAGATTTCTGCCAGTCGATTTGATCTAGCAGATACTCTAGCTCGGAGAATATTTCGTTGGGTGGGTACGGATGATTTTGATGAACTAGAAAATGTTTGTCAACGAATAAGACTTGCCAAGAAAATCACTGTGCAGAAGTTCGTTTTGAGTGAGCATTCTGGACAGACAGGCCAAGATAAAGACGAAGAGTACATCGCTTCAGTATTATTAGATGGAGTCAATATTGGATTACTCTCCGATGGCACCTTGCGAGTTTTATCAATTCTGATCGAAATAATTGCTCACCATCCTAATGCAACAACCATAATTGAGGAGCCAGAAACACAAATACATCCCGCAATGTTAGCAAAATTATTAAATGAAATTAAATCCTATACTTGGGCTGAACATTTAATTATATCAACTCATTCACCACAAGTAGTAGCTTGGACAAAGCCAGAAAATATTAGCTTAGTTTATCGTAACCAGGGACGGACAAGTGTTAGGAAACTAGAAGAAGGAGAGATTGAAAAAGTTGTCGAGTACCTCTGTGAAGAAGGAGATTTAGGAGACTGGATTTACAGTGGTATTCTCGATGAGTAGTAACTTGATCGCCATAATTGCCGAAGATGAGACGGACTGCGATGTGTTTCGTCAAATTATCCATCGCGTGCTGGGGACAAATACTAGGACAAAATCTTGGGCATCTAAATCCTCTAGTACATTAAAGAGAAAACTGTCAGCAAAACTTAAAGTGATGACAAGGGAAGGATGTGATGCTTTTATCATTGTTCATGATTTAGATCGTAATCCCAAGAATAACTCTCTTAACGATGAAAAACAATTGCGAGATCACTTAGAATTAAGCTGTTCTAATATTAATGGTATCAGGAAATATATCTGCATCCCAATAGAAGAATTAGAGGCTTGGTTTTGGTCTGATCCAGAAGTTGTTAAATATGTGGGACGAGGCAAGGGAAAAGCTCACCCAAACCCTCACCTAATTATCAAACCGAAAGAAGAATTGATCAAATTGTCAATCGGTGAAAATAGAAAACCCCGTTATAGTACCAACATGAATCTTGAACTAGCCCAAAAGCTAAATTTAGAACTTTGTGCCACTTGTTGTCCTTCTTTTAAAGATCTTCTCGACTTTCTGCAATCTCTGTCAAGAGGATAGCAAACCATTAACCTGTCCATCCCAGCCAAGGTATCTGCGATCGCTGCTAACTTGACACTATTCTAAACCCCAAAAAAGAGGGATTTTATGGTAAAATAGTCGTACAAATGGGCATATTCTGCACATCAAAAGGGTAAAAACCCGACTTTTAGCGAATTTAATCACAAAAACGCTTTTTTTGCCTTGTTATTGGAGTTAACCCCCCTATGACCGCCGCCCAGGATCATATCGTCCCCACAGACTTAAGCAATGAAATGTCCCGTTCCTACCTAGAATACGCCATGAGCGTCATCGTCGGGCGAGCCTTGCCCGACGCTAGGGACGGACTGAAACCCGTACACCGGCGCATTCTTTATGCGATGTACGAACTAGGATTAACCCCCGATCGCCCCTTCCGGAAATGCGCTAGAGTCGTCGGGGAAGTATTAGGAAAATACCACCCCCACGGGGATACTGCTGTTTACGATGCCCTCGTCCGCATGGCCCAGGATTTCTCCATGCGCGATCCCCTAATTAACGGTCATGGTAACTTCGGATCGATCGATAACGATCCCCCGGCAGCCATGCGTTATACCGAGTGTCGTCTGCACACCCTGGCCACCAACGCCCTACTACAGGATATCGAGTCAGAAACGGTCGATTTTGCCGATAACTTCGATGGTTCCCAACAGGAACCCGTGGTTTTACCCTCTAGAGTCCCGCAACTGCTAATTAATGGCTCATCCGGCATCGCCGTCGGTATGGCCACCAATATCCCCCCCCACAACCTGGCCGAGATTATCGATGGAACCGTTGCCCTCATCCATAACCCCGATCTCACCGATACGGAATTACAGCGTTATATCCCAGGGCCGGACTTTCCCACCGGGGGGCATATCCTTGGCAGAGACGGCATTCAGGAAGCTTACACCACCGGCCGGGGTTCCATTACCCTGCGGGGAGTCGCCACCATTGAAACCATCGAACAAAGGGGAAGACCTGATCGAGATGCGATTATTATCACCGAACTACCCTATCAAACCAATAAAGCGGCATTAATCGAAAAAATCGCCGATTTGGTCAATGATCGCAAAATAGACGGTATTTCTGATGTGCGGGACGAAAGCGATCGCGACGGCATCCGGGTGGTGATCGAACTGAAACGAGATGCCTATCCCCGCGTGGTCCTCAACAATCTTTATAAACAAACGCCCCTCCAGTCCAATTTTGGGGCGAATATGTTGGCATTAGTCGATAACGAACCGAGATTACTGACTTTAAGGGAGTTTCTCCGCGTTTTCCTCGATTTTCGCCTAGAAGTTATCACCCGTCGTACCCGTTATGAACTCCGCAAGGCCGAGGAAAGAGATCATCTCCTTCAGGGTTTACTAATTGCCCTCGCTAGTCTCGATGCAGTCATTGCCCTGATTCGCAGTGCTGCCGACACAGCTAGTGCAAAAGAGGGATTAGTGCAGAATTTTGGTCTTTCAGAGGTGCAAGCGGACGCAATCCTACAAATGCAGCTGCGACGGTTAACCGCCCTAGAATCGGAGAAAATTCAGCAAGAACACGGGGAATTACTGACAAAAATCGGCGATCTTCAGGATATTCTAGCCAAAAAAGAACGGATCGACAGCATTATCGAGGAAGAACTGCAACAGATCAAAACGATTCACGCTACCCCCCGTCGCAGTCATATTGAACAACGGGAAGGAGAAATCGCCGAAACTGACCTGATTGCCAACGAACAGGCCTTAATTCTCGTCACCGAACAGGGTTACATCAAAAGAATGCCCGTTAATACCTTTGAGTCCCAAAATCGGGCAACAAGGGGCAAAGCTGGCGCGAAAATGAAAGAAGACGACGGCATCGATCACTTTATCACCTGCCGCGATCACGATAGCGTTCTCTTTTTCACCGATCGCGGGGTTGTCTATAGTCTCAATGCCTATCATATCCCCACCGGTTCCCGTACCGCTCGCGGGGTTCCCATCGTGCAACTGTTAGAGATTCCCAAAGGGGAGAAAATTACCTCGGTGGTGGCAGTCAGCGAGTTCAGCGAGGATAATTACCTGATTATGCTCACACAAAAGGGATTTATCAAGAAAACCGCCCTCGCTGCCTTTAGTAATATTCGATCGAACGGTTTAATCGCCATTTCTCTCGAAGACGGTGATCAACTACGTTGGGTTCGCTTGGCCAAAGAGGAAGATAGCGTCATTATCGGTTCTCGTCAGGGGATGGCAATTCATTTTAAGGCCGATAGTCAACAATTGCGCTCCCTGGGAAGGGCAACTAAAGGCGTAAAATCGATGAAATTGCGCTCAGGTGACGAATTAATCAGTATGGACATTCTGCCTAGTCAAATTGTCGCCCAAATCGCTGAATCTAACCAAGAAGAAACCGAGGACGAAAGCGAAGAAATTAACCCCGAAGTGGCTAATAATGGCCCCTGGGTGTTAGCAATTACCATGGCAGGACTAGGAAAACGGGTTCCCGTTACCCTCCTACGTCTGCAAAATCGGGCGGGATTAGGAGTCAGAGTGATTAAATTCCGCAAAAAGAACGATAAATTAGCGGCTCTGCACGTTGTTAACCCCAACGAGGAATTTATGATTATCACCGAACGGGGCATTATCATCCGTCAATCCGTCGATGCTATTACTCCCCAATCGCGATCGGCCGGAGGCATCCGGGTGCAAAAACTCGATGAGGACGATGCGATCGCTGCGGTGGCCCTAGTTCCCCCTAGTGATGCGGAGGAATCTGAAGACATTTAGATTTGCTGGGAAGTGGGAAGTGGGAAGTGGGGAGAATAAATAAAAATAATCTTCTGACTCCTATCTCCTGTCTCCTATCTCCTATCTCCTGATACTAAATCCGTTGAGTAACGCACAGAAAACGGGTTTCTCGGAGAAACCCGTTTTCTACTCATGCACTCATGCAAAAAGGGGAATAAATAATCAATCTTTAATAACCAGATTTAGTATGACTCCTGACTCCTATCTCCTGACTCCTATCTCCTGACTCCTATCTCCTATCTGCTGTCTCCTTTCCTGAGGATTTGGGATTAAAACTGGAAAAAGTGCATTAATTGGGAGATTTCCTGAGCGCCTAGGGATAAACGCCCTTTAAAATCCACAATATTCTTAAATAATCCCTGTTCTTCTCTATTTTTAATAATGGCAGCTGCCAAATTATCACTGATCAGGGGCAGGGTAGTTAACTGCTCGATCGAGGCAGTGTTAGGATTGATTTTAGGGGGTGCGAGGTGACTTTCGGGACTATAATAGGCAAATTCTAGAATCGGTTCCCAAGCTTTCAATCTAGCCACAGGAACACTCAAAGCAGCCGCTAGATCTTCAAGACAAAGCAATTCTACCCCCATCCCCAGCAATTCCACCAACATTCGCGCTTGATGGATGGATATCCCTGGCAATCGCAGCCAATCATCCACACCCGCTTGACTGACATTAATTTTAATGCCCAATTGCGCCGCCATAGCGATCTCATCGAGGGAACGAAAGCGATAATAGGGATCATTGCTAATTTTGGCTTTTAAAGGGTTAAAAGTGCGCCCTAACCAGTTTTGCGGTGTCATTGTAGTAATTGTCGCCGTTTTTCTTCAAATTCGTACTCAGAAATTAATCCTTCTTGCCGGAGGCGCTCTAATTCCCTTAAAGCTGCCCCGATCGCCTCTACTTGTTTAGGCTCTAAACTGGGGACAGTGGCAGCAGCGGTGGCAGTGGGAAAATAGTTAGCCAAAAATTGGTTATCTTGGATTAAATACCACACTGCATCGATCGCGCAAGCCACCCGGGGAATCGGAGTTTGCCAGAGGAGAAGATAAATAATTCCCCAGAGAGGTTGACCGAGATAGAATTTATGAATACCGGCGATAGGAAAGGGTAAAGCGAGAATGCTGCCGATAAAAGCCAAAAAAATCGCTAATTTACGGCTTTTGGGCTTACTTAATAATTTTTCCACCAGAAGCATGAGACCTGTTCGAGATTGATTTTAGCCTGATCTGAACTTTCTATCGTGAACTACTCTCAAGGTCTTTGAGAGCTTCCTATTTCACAGGGGATTGCCTCAAGACGGACTTACGCCCAGCTTTTGGTCTTATATCCCCTCTATAGGCAGTATCGCTAGTTCCTAACGACAATACTTCGGCTTTGCTCAGTACAAGTATCCGTAAGCTTTCATCTCGAATATTTATCGCCGCATTTATGTCCCGGTCATGGATTGTTTTGCAATGTTCACAAGTCCATATTCTAACATCAAGGGATAAACTACCCACTTGATTCAGACAGACATGACAAGTTTTAGAACTAGGGAAAAACCTATCAACTTCGATATAAGTTTTTCCTTCCCATTCTGCCTTGTATTTAAGCATTGTACAAAACACTCCCCAACTACAATCACTAATAGCCTTAGCTAAATTATGATTGCGTACGATGCCTTTGACATTGAGATTTTCTACCGCAATAACTTGGTTTTCGTTAACTATCTTACGGGATAGCTTGTGGAGAAAATCCTCACGACATCTTGAGATTTTAGAGTGAACTTTAGCTACTTTACCTCTAGCTTTTTGACGGTTGTTACTGCCTTTCTTTTTACGCGATAACTTTTGTTGTTTCCTTTTTAGATTACGTTGATGTTTGGCTAAATGTCTAGGATTATCATATTTACTACCATTACTGGTAATACAAAAATGAGTTAATCCTAAATCAATTCCTATGGCTTTTCCATCTATCCCCCCGCCTTCGTCACCCCCCTGCTCCCCTTGATCAGGGGGAGATTGCCCGTCATCAACTAAAATAGAAGCGTAGTATTTACCGTCTGGGTTTTTTGAGATAGTAACGGTTTTAATTGTTCCTGCAAATTCCCGATGACGAACACAATAAACTAATCCAACTTTACCCGGTAATTTGAGGTAGTCACCTTCAAATTTGACATTAGCTGGATAGCTAATTGATTGTTTACCATGTTTAGATTTGAATCTTGGTAATCTCGCCCGTTTCTCAAAGAAATTTTGATAAGCTTGGGATAAGTTCAAAGCGACAACCTGTAAGCACTGGGAATAAGCATCTGTCAACCACTCATATTCTTTTTTGAGACTAGGCAATAGTCCCTGAATATAGTTTCGTGTCAGTCCTTTTCCTGTGGTTTTATAGGTTTCTTGGCATAAATTCAGGGAATAATTCCAAAACCAACGACAACAACCAAAGCTTTTTGCTAAGGCTATTTCTTGCTCGGTATTAGGCTTAAGTCTGAATTTGTACGCTTTGTACATAAGAGTTATCAAGAAACTATAACTATGATAACATGGTTTTCGAGAATTGTCTATATACAAAGTCAGCAGAAGTCCATAAAAGCGAGGGACTTTTGCTGACATTCAGTTAAAATACTCTTTGGTTCTAACATAGGGATACGCGATGACTACCAGAATCAAGGAAATCTTTCAAACAGGACAACCGGATCAATCCGTCACCGTGCAGGGTTGGGTGAGAACAAAACGAGAATTAAAAGAATTTACTTTCCTGGAAGTTAATGATGGCTCATCCCTGGCCAACTTACAAGTTATCCTCGAACCGACTTTACCCGACTATGAAAGTGTACTAAAGACAATTGGTACAGGAGCGGCGATCGCTGTTTCGGGAAATTTGGTTCCTTCCCCGGGTAAAGGGCAAAATATCGAGTTAAAAGCGGCCGAAATCACCCTTTATGGTGACTGTCCCCCGGATTATCCCCTACAAAAGAAACGTCATTCCTTTGAATTTCTGAGAACTATTGCCCATCTGCGAGCAAGAACCAACACCCTAGGAGCAGTAATGCGGGTTAGAAACGCTTGCGCTACCGCTATCCACACTTTTTTCCAAGAAAAGGGCTTTATTTGGGTACATACTCCTATTATTACCGCCAACGACTGCGAAGGTGCGGGAGAATTATTTACTGTCACCAGTTTAGATTTAAAAAAACCCGCCAATTTTGCCGAGGATTTCTTTGGTAAACGGGCCTATTTAACCGTCAGTGGACAATTACAAGCGGAAGTAATGGCCATGGCTTTATCTAATGTTTACACTTTTGGCCCGACTTTTCGCGCCGAAAATTCTAATACTTCCCGTCATCTGGCCGAGTTTTGGATGGTGGAACCGGAAATGGCTTTTTGTGATCTGGAAGGGGATCAGGATTTAGCGGAAGCTTTTCTGAAATATATCTTTAAATTCGTCCTAGAAAATTGTCCCGAAGATTTGCAGTTTTTTAACGAACGTATCGATAAAACGGTGTTAAGTACGGCCGAGAATATCGTTAATAGTGAGTTTGGCCGGATTACCTATAGCGAAGCGATCGAGTTATTGGAAAAAGCCGATCGTCAGTTCGAGTTTCCCGTAGAATGGGGCGTAGATTTACAGTCAGAACACGAACGTTATCTAGCGGAAGAACTATTTAAAAAACCCGTGATTGTCACCAATTATCCCAAGACAATCAAAGCTTTTTATATGCGTCTAGATGACAATAATAAAACTGTTTCCGCTATGGATATTTTAGCGCCCAAGATCGGCGAAATTATCGGCGGTTCCCAACGGGAAGAACGATTAGATGTATTAATCCAAAGAATGCAGGAACAGGGAATGAATCCCGATGATTTGTGGTGGTATTTGGATCTGCGTCGCTACGGTTCCGTTCCCCACGCCGGTTTTGGTTTAGGATTCGAGCGTCTGGTACAATTCATGACGGGAATGACCAATATTCGCGATGTGATTCCTTTCCCCCGTACCCCTTTAAGTGCCGACTTTTAGAATGATGTCTAGGATCGACAGGAGAAAGGTTGTAATCCTTAAGCTTTCAGCGCTAATTTGCTTGGTCTTTGGAGACTTGTACAACTTTATTGTACAAGTCCAAGCTCTTGAACTCCCCAAAAACCCCAAAATCTGAAGGGAGGAGAATGTAAAGATTTATAAAATTGTATCTTTTAATACAGTTGTGGGGGTGAATGTGTATTGTTTTGCTATCCGCCTTTGGCGTTGGGTTGGGCTGTTGCTTGACCTGGGTGCTAGAGGGCGATCACACAGTTAGGCCTTTATGGGGCGGACTTTCGCTTTCGCCACAGCCCTTTTTTCAAAGATAGTGAGGTCATCAAATGTACATTCGACTCCCTTTAATTGCTTTAGATTCTAGTGAAGACGGCGTTAGTGTGGATTCCTACGGCCAAGGACAACTTACCGGTGTTACCTACACTGTTCCCGCACATGGTGATATCAACGTGGATTTTGAGCTTCACCTGCTATGCGTTACGCCAGCCGATATCATAAATCTCGATAATTTGGTGAAGTCACTTCTGGATGCATCAAAACAGCATTTATATAGTGATTTAGCCAAAACAGACGTTAGTGGTGGTCTGAGTTTTTTTGATTTTCTTTCGGGTGGTGTTAAAGCTTCATACAGCGACACCAAACGCAATATGGAAAAGTGGGAGCTTAGCCCTGAAAACCAGGGTGTTATCATTCAGAAGATGATGAAAATTGCCATGGAAACGAATGACTTTTCCTACAAGGGTGAAATAAAAAATACCGACTATGATTATTCTGTAACTGGTAATCTTTTTGGTATTGTCATGGATTGCACAATTAAACAAGGCTCCACAACGCATCAAATTCGCGCTTTGGCCCCTAAACCTCATCTACAAGATCCGAGGCTCTTCGGTAATTGTTATGCAAATAATTAACTTAAAATAAAATTCGATGATAGTGCCTACGCTCAAAAATAGCTGAAATTTATACAGGGAGAGATTTTAGACACAAACAGGTTAATACCAAAAGATAGACAATCGAGTTAAGATTTGATATAATAGCCAAAAACCAGAGTATTTTACTTATGATACTTGACAAATTTTTGAACCTAGAAGGAACCTCTATTCAAGGCTATCGACACCTAGAAAATGTCGGTATAGTTTGACCAGTCGAATCGAAAAAGAAAAAAGCAATCTGTCCTCGTTGTGGGTTAGAGAGCGATAAACTACACCAAAATCATCGATATTTAGTCAAAGATTTACCAATCTCAGGACAACCAGTGTACCTACAAGTTAATCGTCGTCAATTTAAGTGCGATAATTGTCGAAAACCCTTGAGCGAAGAGTTAGATTTTGTCGCCAGTAAACGAACCTATACGAAAAGACTAGCCGAAAATATACTCGAACAATTAAAATCAGGAGATATTTTAAATGTTAGTCGAAGAAATGACGTAACGGAAGAAGAGATTCAAAGAATGCTAGAGGACATTGCTGAAGAAATTACCGAGCCAGACCTATCGGAATTAAAAAGACTAGGAATTGATGAAATCGCTCTAGTCAAAGGACAAAAAAATTACTGTGCGGTTTTAGTAAATTTAGATACGGGAAAACTAATAGCTATTCTAGAGAAGCGAACACAAGAGGAGTTGAGAAAAACGCTTACAGGCTGGGGAAAAGAGGTGTTAGAGCCAATTGAAGAAGTGAGCATAGACCTTTGGTTGCCCTATAAAAATTTGGTGAAAGAATTGATGTCATCGGTTGAATTAGTCGCCGATAGATTCCATGTAATGAAACAAATTAATCAAGAGTTAGACGAACAGAGAAGAGCAGAAAAAAGAGCCGTAGAAGCGCAGAAAAATAAAAAACAGAAAGCGGAAAAAGAAGCGAAGCTAGAAGTTTTAAAGCGAAGTAAATATAGCCTATTAAAAAATGAAGAAGATTGAACGGAACCCCAAAAAATTAAACGAGAAGCTATCAAAGAAAATTGGCCAAATTTGAAAAAGATGCAGGAATTAAAGGAAGAATTCAGAAAGATTTATGAAACCTCAGAGAATCCGACAGAAGGACTGCTATCTATCTCGGAATGGTTGGCAAAATCCTCCAGTGTTTTTACCAAGAGTTGTCAAACAATCCGAAACTGGTTTGGAGAAATCATTAGTTATTTCGAGCGAAGAACAACGAATGGGGTAGTCGAGGGGATCAACAATAAACTTAAACTAATAAAACGGCGAGGCTATGGCTTTAGAAACTTTCGGAATTTTTGGGTTAGAAGTATGTTATCTTGGCATCTTGTCTGTTGATTTAGCATAAAGAGTAACGAAGAGCCGCATCGGCTAACTTTTCTAGAGAGCTAACCACAACGGTAATGTGGCTAAACGATCGAGATTTGGATATCCGTTGTGTTCGGCTACAACCCTATAAGCTTGGGGAAGAGCTTCTGCTTGACATTGAACAAATTATCCCATTGCCAGAAGCAGAAGAGTACCAAGTGAAGGTGAGAGAGCAAGCATCGGCTCAGAGAACGGCTGCCAGTTTTAGTAAAGATAAGACGCAATATCAGTTCCTTGGAAATATTTACAATAAGCGCCAGCTCGTACTAGCTATCGTTACTCATCACCTCCAAACAAATCCGGACACAACTTTCGACCAATTACGCCAGATATTCCCTGATGAAATTCATCGTAGCTTTGGTGTTGTTGCCCTACTAGAAAAAGCGACGGAAAAGGGAGGGGCTAAACGCTACTTCTTAAACGAGGAGCAGTTACTCCAAACCGGAGATGGTCATACCAATTCTCTAAATACCGACTACAGATAAAGCCTCAAGAATATAAGCACGTCCTGTAATCGAAGCAATTACCTTCTGGGTCATAACTTTCAGTCTCTCGGTAATTAATTCTCTTAATTCATCTAAAGAAGCTGGTAATTTCCATCTCAATCCCTTCTTTAAGTATTGCCAAATCTGTTCAATTGGATTGGATTCAGGGCAATAGGGCGGTTGAAATATCAGTATAATGTTGTCGGGAATTTTTAACTTTTTCGCCTTATGAAATCGAGCATTATCTAACTGGATGATTAAAATACTATCGGCAAAATGTTCAGCAACTAACTCTAAAAATATCTGAAAACATTGACTGTTTAAATGAGTGAATTCGTAAAAAAAATGCTCTCCTGTCTTCGGCTCTACCACTCCATATATATAAGTTGCTTGAAATTTCCACTGCACCTTCCCATAAGGTTTTATCCCTTTTGCTGTGATTTTTCTGCCACTGATAGTCTTCAGTCCTATTCGAGTTTCATCTTCACATAAAAAGCGAATTTTTCCCTCTAATCCCATCATTATCATTGCCACCCAACTCAGCATTGCCAGGTTTTCTAAGAAGTTTTTTTAAAATACTCTAACCTTTCTTCTGACTGCTCTAGGCTTTTTGGTCTCGCTATTTTTGGTGACGCTTTTAGTCTATAATATACTAATTTATGAACGGTTTTATACTTTGCTTTTATCCCTATTTTTTTCTCTAACCATTCACAAATCTCGACCTGACTATCAAACCCTTGGTTTTCTTTTAATCTTTTTTCTAAGGCTTTTTCTGCCCATTGGGGAACTTTTCTTGGTCTTCCTGTACCCACTTTTTTCGACAATAATTTTTCTAATCCCCCTTGACGGTATTTTCCTACCCAATCTTGTACGGTGACTCTGTTTCTCCCGATCATTTCGGCGGCTTCTGTCACCGTTTTTGCCTTTTTTGTCTTTAATAAGTACAATACTTGTATTCTTTCTTTTCCTGAACCAGTTTTTTCTTGTCTGAGCAGTTCCTTGAGTTCTGCTTCGCTTTCTCTGATTTCTATCTTAGAAACTCCTGCCATATTTTTCCTTTAACTCTACTAAGATGATATTCTACACTATTTGTAGTCAGATTTTGGAGAATTGGTATCAGACAATTGCCGTTTGTAATCAGTGGGGGATTGATAACATCAACCCAATCCTTGAAATTGCCAAGAGACAGGGATATCAAGTAGAAGAACTCTAAAAAATGGGTCACATCTACCAGCAGATAATCCGGTCAAGTTGGCAGTTGCGTTATTGCCAGACAGCTAACACTGCGTTGGTGCGGACGGAACAGAGGTTATTGACGAGAGTTCAAGCTTGTCTGCCGCCGCACAACTTCACCCTTAGAGTGAGATGACAAAGTGAAAGCTTTTTTGGCAAATTGTCCCCAATTAAAATATAGCGTTTCCTAAGCTAGTGAGGTACACCTATTTTTCTTCCCTTTTGCCTCTTGCCTTTTGCCTAAAACCCATAACTTTTGTACCTCAGCAGACTGAAAAACGCTATATCAACTTTAGAGCATTGCTGGGCCACAGAGAAGACTTGAGGGGTGCGTTAATTAACTGTAACAGGTTCCATATTTAGGTTTACGGAGGTTATAATGTTAAATATTTAGACTATTGAGAGGTTTTTGATGGCTTCCATTACTGTTAATATCTCAGATGAGCAGTTTCGACGATTACAACAGTTAGCTCAGAACAGCCAAGTTTCCCCTGAAGACTTACTCAGTGCCAGCATAGAAGATTGGTTGGTTGGTCCTAAAAACGAATTTACTCAAGCATCAAGCTATGTACTCAAGAAAAACGCTGAACTTTATCGTCGTTTAGCATGATACGCTATCTAACATTAGTGGAAGTCCTCGATTTACATCATCAAATTATTCAACAGTCCCAAGGAGCTATGGGTATTCGTGACCTAGGTTCTTTAGAGTCTGCTATTGCTCAACCACGCATGACATTTGGCGGGCAGTATCTTTATCCGACAATTGTTGATAAAGCTTCAGCTTTGGGATTTTCAATTGTGATGAATCACCCATTTCTTGATGGCAACAAGCGCACTGGTCATGGGGCAATGGAAACATTTCTGGTGTTGAATGGACTGGAGATTAATGCTTTTGTAGATGAGCAAGAACGAGTCATTTTAGCTTTAGCCTCTGGTGAATTAGAACGTGTTGCCTTTACCAATTGGTTACGGCAAAACGTTGGAGCAAGCTAACACCGTGTTGGATTCGACCTTACCAAAGTGATTTATAAAAGCCAAAGTTTGGCGGCTGCCGCTCAACTTAGAATGGGATGATGAGGTAAACGCTTTTTTGGCAAATTGTCCCCAATTAAGAGAAGACTTGAGACATTTTCAGTGTTGCTGATTTTTACTTGATGGCTAAGTACCTAAGCAAAATTAATTACACATATCTAAACACCTCTTGCCTCTTGCAAGAGTGCATGAGTGCCTATCTTCACTAGGAAATTAATTTTGCACGACTACTTACCAGCAAAAGATAGCCACCAGCAATTGTATCAATTTGTAAAAGATGGTTGACGTTTGTGCCAATCGGTGGCCTGTTCGTAGGCGTGGGCGACGTGAAATAATTGATCTTCGCGCAGCACATTACCCACTAATTGTAAACCAATCGGCAAACCTTGCCCATCAAAACCGCAGGGAAGACTTAACCCGGGTAAACCGGCTAAATTGAC
Organism: Microcystis wesenbergii NRERC-220; assembly: GCF_032027425.1. Taxonomy (NCBI): domain Bacteria; kingdom Bacillati; phylum Cyanobacteriota; class Cyanophyceae; order Chroococcales; family Microcystaceae; genus Microcystis; species Microcystis wesenbergii. Next base: position 226,990 of record NZ_JAVSJA010000001.1, read on the forward strand.
GGGAATAGTCATTAAATCCGATAAATACATACTCAGAGGGTCCGCCGTTTTTTCCCCAGCTTTAAAAGCTGTGGTCGGTGAAGTGGGAGAAACTAACACATCTACCGATTGAAAAGCTCGATCGAAATCCTCTTTGATCAAAGTCCTCACCTTTTGCGCTTTCAGGTAATAAGCATCATAATAACCCGCCGAGAGGGTATAGGTTCCCAACATAATCCGGCGCTTGACTTCCGCACCAAAACCCTTGGCGCGAGTCTTGGTGTACATATCAATCAAACTATCGGCATCTTCCCGAATACCGTATTTAACCCCATCGTAACGGGCTAAATTCGCTGATGCTTCCGAGGGGGCGATAATGTAGTAGGTGGGCAATCCGTAACGGAAACGGGGACAGGAAATCTCTTTAATCGTGGCACCCAGGGCCTTTAACTGCGCTAAAGCTTGATTAACTGCCTCGGCAACGACCTGATCCAAACCTTCCCCGAAAGTTTCCTTAATTACGCCAATTTTTAGCCCTTTTAAACTGGTTTTCAGGAATTGGCTATAGTCGGGAATCGGCAGATTGAGACTGGTAGAATCTTGGGGATCGTAACCTGCGATCGCTTGTAATAAAATCGCCGCATCTTCCACAGTACGACCAAAGGGACCGATCTGATCGAGAGAAGAAGCGTAAGCCACCAAACCAAAGCGAGAAACCAAGCCATAGGTCGGTTTTAGCCCGACCACGCCACAAAATGAAGCCGGTTGACGAATTGACCCCCCGGTATCCGATCCTAGGGCCACCACGCATTCTTGAGCGGCCACAGCCGCAGCCGAACCCCCCGAAGATCCCCCCGGCACCCGGGATAAGTCCCAAGGATTAGCAGTAACGTGATAACCGGAGTTTTCGGTGGAACTCCCCATGGCAAACTCGTCTAAATTGGTTTTACCGACGATAACTGCCCCTAAATCTCGTAATTTTTGGGTAACGGTGGACTCGTAGGGGGGGACAAAATTCTCTAAAATCCGGGAAGCGCAGGTGGTGGGGATACCCTTGGTGCAGAGATTATCTTTTAATGCGATGGGAATACCTGCTAACAGATGCAGAGACTCACCCCTGGCGATTTTATCGTCCACTTTTTGGGCTTGTGCGAGGGCTAAATCCGGGGTTAAATGGAGAAAGCTTTTTACTTGTGGTTCGATCGCTTGAATACGAGCGAGAAATTCTGTGGCGATTTCGACGGCTGTTTTTTCTTTATTAACGAGTTGTTGATGCAGTTGACGAATCGAAGTCATGTTCAGTTACCGGTTACAACCACCGTCAGGAGCAAGCAACAACCCCGGACAGCAAAGACCATTTTAGCGTCAGTTTGGCCGTCGGTCAGCTAATCCCCTAAAATTAAAGGAAAGCCTCGCAGGAAAACTAGAGTTATGACTTTTAATATCCGACAATTAGATAATTTAGACTACACACCTTGATCGAGTTGGCTATCTCTATCAAGGTTATGCCCTTAGTACCATGACTAAGGCAGATGTGCAAATCTTAATGGAGAAGATTTTACCGCTCTCGATCGAGTTTGCCGACTAGACTCTAGTGACCTCTCCAGTTAAACTATAGTAGTCAATAGTTATAAAGTTTTAAACGATCACCTATTGTCAGCCTTTTTAACCGGTCACTTTATTACCCACCTATGTTAGACAGTTTCTCCCCCCAAACCTCTAGCCTCGTCCTCGCTTCGGTGGCGGACTATTTCAAAGTCCTGTCGGAAGTCAGTCGCCTACAGATTCTCAGTTGCTTGCAATTAGGCGCGATGAATGGTAAAGAAATCGCCGAAGCTACCGGACTAGGTCAGGCCAATCTCTCCAAACACCTGAAAGCTTTAACCCAAGCGGGAATTATCTCGCGGCAACCCCAAGGAGTCAGCGTTTACTATCAAATTACCGACCCCGTGATCTATGATCTCTGTCAGGTGGTTTGCGATCGCATTAGTCAGCAAATGCGTCAACGGGCCCGAGAATTCGAGAGTCTGCCAGCTTTCCATCTCCCCAAATAAAAATTACCAAACCCTTGACATTTTGCCTCAATTATGATAAAGAAAAAAAAATTCCATGCTCCTAGAAGAACTTTGTCAACGCTATCGGGAGGGAGAAAGAGATTTTCGGGGGATTAATTTGCGGGAAGGCGACTTAACTAATATTGTCCTCCCAGGAGTCGATTTTTGCCGTGCAGATCTGCGACAGGCCCGGTTAGGAAAGATACGCCTTTCGCGATCGCTGCTGAGAGAAGCGGATTTAAGTGAGGCGATTCTCTGGGGAGCAGATTTAAGTCAAGTGGACTTTTATCGAGCTTGTTTACGCGATGCAGACCTAAGCGGAGCTAATCTGATCGAAGCCAATTTAGAAGCCGCTTATTTAACCAAAGCCGTCTTAAACGGGGTTAATCTCAACAGTGCTAATCTCCAGCAGGCCGTGTTAATCGATGCGGATTTTCGCTCCACTTCCGACCAACGCACGGACTTGGGCAAAACTAACTTTTGCGGAGCCGATCTCAACTATGCCAATCTGAGCGGCTCCCTGTTATATCGAGCTAATTTCGCCGATTGCCGACTTTGCCGGGTTAATTTTCGTGCTAGTCCCGAAAGAGATGGATTTATTACCGATCTCACCGGGGCCAGTTTCCGGGGTGCGGATCTCAGTTATGCCGATTTGCGCGGGGCAGTTTTAGAAGATGTGGACTTGACTGATGCGGATTTAACTGGGACTTTGTTTTAACTTAGGCAATGAATAACGGGAAAAAGTTCTCATTTTCCACCTCAGGAAAATATCTTAATCGATCGGAGATTCAATTATTCCCAAAAACTTGCCGGTTGGGCTTGATAACTCAATCAGCCAGAGCTTTTGGCTGTAAATTAAATGGTGCTATAATTCAATTATACTGATTCTCGCCTCTGTCAGGCACAATTAAACCTTTGCTAGTCGGCTTTTCAGAATCGAGAATTTGACTGATGTTAACGGGAAACTCTAGACTGTAACCAAAGATTAAACAAAAATGCTCACTAAAGAAAGTATCCAGGAATTAAAAATAACTAATCCCGACTTTCTCGGCGAAATATTATCCCAAACGGAGGATAGTAAAAATCTGGTATTTATCTTAGAAAATCTCGGACAAATCCCCGATAATTTTAATCAAAATATCCTCATGAATCTCGCTCAACACTCCCAAGAGCAGATCAGATTTTTGGCAATTAAAAATCTGGCTAAACTAGCGGATATAAATTTACTTAATTTTTTCTTTGAGCTTGCGGTTAATGATCCAGAATCTTTAGTAAGAAGAGAAGCGGTATCGGCAATTGGTCGTCTGAGGAATGGGGAAACTATTCCCTTTTTACTCCAATTTTTAACCGACAAAGACCCGAAAATTATCTTACAGGCAATTCGAGGTTTATTGGTTTTTAAAAACAATGATATAGTCAAACAATCTCTAATTAAATTAGCAGATCATCCCAATGAAATTATTCAATCAGTTATCAGAAAAGCTTTCACCAATAAAAAATCTTCTCCCGATCAACTACCCCATCCCTTATCCCCAGAATTTATGAAAAATGTCGTGGTTAATAGCGATGTGCGAGAAGTATTTCCCTATATTCCTGATCAATCTATTCATCTAACTTTTACTTCCCCCCCCTACTACAACGCTCGCGACTACTCCATTTATACCAGTTATCAAGCTTACCTAGATTTTCTCTGTCAAGTCTTCCAAGAAACCCATCGAATTACTAAAGAAGGTCGCTTTTTAGTTGTCAATACTTCCCCGATTATTATCCCTCGTACCAGTCGCGCCCATGCTAGTAAACGGTATCCAATATCTTTTGATCTACACTATTATTTAGTTAATCATGGTTGGGAATTTATCGATGATATTATCTGGTTAAAGCCAGAAAGTAGTGTCAAAAACCGCAATGGAGGCTTTTTACAACAGCGTAAACCATTAGCTTATAAACCTAATGCTGTCACCGAATATTTAATAATTTATCGGAAAGAAACCGATAAACTGCTTGATTGGAATATGAAACAATACGATCAAGATATTATAGAGGAAAGCAAGGTTTGTGGAGATTATGAAAGTTCTAACGTTTGGCGAATTGATCCGACTTTTGATAAAATTCATACAGCAGTATTTCCTATAGAATTATGTAATCGGGTGATTAAATTCTATTCCTATAAAGGCGATTTAGTCTTCGATCCCTTTGGTGGTAGTGGCACTGTAGGAAGGGCCGCTAGAAATTTAGGTAGATATTTTTTCTTAACAGAACAGGAATCTACCTATGTGGATAGAATGAAGATAGATTTGGGTCAGCCAATGCTTTTTGAACCCAAACTAACCAAATTTTTATCTTTAGCAGAATTCTCACAATTGAGTCAGGAACAAGAAGATGATAACAATCACTGATAGTGTAATTCAGCGAATTATTCGTAAGTTCATTTTGTTAAGGATTATTAAGATGCGCTTACCCTGCGAAAATTCCTTGACTATCGCCCCCATCTAAGGTACTGTGCAATAGTCCTATGGTTAGATAATAAATCGGAATGATCAACTTCAAATACTCATTAACTCTAATAACAGCTACTGCCATTGGTTTAAGCTTGGGAGTTGTTGAAACCGCACAAGCGAGTTTGCTCGTCAATGTAACGGGAACTGCCGGCAGTGGACAGACGATTTGGGTGTTTTCTGGATCTTCTACAGCTTCTTCTAATGGTGTATTTGGCCTTACTCCAGGCGATTCCCCCGAGGAGTGGCGTAATGTTGGCGACTACGTTGCCGATACTTTACTTAATGCAATATCCATCTCCCCTAGTTCTGGAAGTGCCAGCATCACCAATAGTCAGGAGACTCGATCTATCAGTTTGATCGGGATAGATTATGATGGCAATAGTAGTAGTAGTAATAATGATGATTTTGGAATCGGGGTTGCCAACCAGCCCCTTAATATCATTACTGGAGATCTGGTTAGTTGGACAGGGACTTTGCTCCTTCCTCTCGACATTACCCAATTTAAGTTGGGGACCTATGGTCCAGCACAAGGTGGTGCGATCGGTGGTTTGACTGATATACAGCTAACCTTCAAATCTGTTCCTGAATCGACCGGTATTATTGGGTTATTGGTTGCAGGTACATTTGGTCTGGCTTTGTGTCGCCGTAAAGTTTAATCGGGTGTTGCCTCTTTTTGATGGCAGTTGCAATTGAAAAAGAGACGCTCTAAAAAACGTCTCTTTTTAATCAGATAATTGAGAGTCGATTTATTTAAAACCGACGGATGCTTGCCAAACAAAGGCCAGCAAGAGGAAAAATAGGGGAATCAGGGGCAACACATCGACTAGGGGGTCGAAAATTTGGTATGCTTCCGGCAATTTGGCGAACAAAAGTGCAGTTTCCATCTCTCTATCTACCTTGACAAGAAAATTTTTCAACGTTTCCTGAAATTTTATCACGTTGGGGTAACATCTACGGCATCCTCAAGCCAAGGGGCAAAATCTTGGGCAAAAGTCCCCCCTAGGATAGATTGACGAATTTCGCGGGTAAATCTGATTAATTCGGCGATATTGTGCAGAGATAAGAGAATATAACCCAACATTTCCCCCGATTTAATTAAATGATTCAGATAGGCACGGCTAAACTGTTGACAGGTGTAGCAGGGACAAGTATCGTCTAAAGGGGCGAAATCCTGCTTAAAACGGGCATTTTTTAGGTTCCAACGCTCTCCCCGCACCAAAGCCGTGCCATGGCGACCAAAACGGGTGGGAATGACGCAATCAAAGAGATCTATGCCACTAGCGATCGCCTTGGCCATTTCTCGATAGGTTCCCACTCCCATCAGGTAACGGGGTTTATTTTCGGGGAGTAAAGGGGCAGTTATCTGGACAATGCGATGAATTAGGCTCGTTTCTTCCCCCACACTCACGCCCCCGATAGCATAACCGGGTAAATCGAGTTTTACTAAAGATTCCGCCGCCGCTGCCCGTAAATCCTCATAAATTCCCCCTTGGACTATGGCGAATAAAGCCTGTTGTTGGGGTCGTTGATGGGCCCTCAGACAGCGCTCTAACCAGCGATAGGTGCGTTCTATGGATGCTTTCATGGTCTCATGACTGACTCCCGTGGGGGGACATTCATCGAAGGCCATAATCACATCGGCACCGAGGGCATTTTGAATCTGAATCGATTTTTCCGGCGTAATTTCGATTATTCTACCGTCCCGGGGCGATCGAAAGGTGACTCCCGATTCTTTAATTTGCCGGAGTTGACTAAGGCTAAACACCTGAAATCCACCCGAATCTGTTAATATTGGCTGATTCCATGCCATAAACTCGTGTAAACCTCCCGCTTTCTCGATAATACTTTCTCCTGGCTGCAGATGCAGGTGATAGGTATTAGCGAGAATCATTTGCGCCCCCGTGCTGGCAATTTGAGCAGGGGTCAAACCTTTCACCGTGGCCAAAGTTCCCACGGGCATAAAACGGGGCGTTTCTACCGGTCCGTGGGGAGTATGCCAAACCCCAACCCGCGCACCAGTTCGGGGACACTGGGCGATTAATTCAAAGGAAAATCCCACTGTTTCAGTTATCAGTTATCAGTTATCAGTTATCAGCTTCTGAAGGCAAGAGGCAAGAGGCAAGAGGCAAAAGACAGAATCTGGCAATTCTCCTACCGAAAAATCGTCCCTTGTTATCAGTAACCAGTATTTTTTCTCGCTGCCTAAAAGGGGCAATCGTTGTCGTCTTCGTCTTCAAACTGCACATCCCACTTAGCAGAAAGTACCTGAGTAACCATGGCTTCGAGGGTATCAGCATTGAGACGGGCTTTCATATCCGGGTCTTGCAGTGGATTACTCAGGGGAATCAGCCGTAATTGGCGATTGTCTTGGATCAGATCAAAATAGGTTTCACCGTCGGGAGAGCGAGTTAAACGCAGATAATCGAAGCTATAGGTATTGAGATAAAGACTGTAGTTAGCAACTAGGGTGCTTTGCTGATAATCGGCGAAAACTTCCACTATCCATCCCTCCCCTTCACTCTGAATCACCCCTTCGAGGCTGTGGATGTAGCGAACTCGTCCGAGATCATAGAGGAGACGACGCATATCTTCTTTAGCGATGACCACGCCAGAATCAATAATACAGGGGGCGGGCAGGGGCTGTGAGGGTGGATGATAGTTCATAGGGATTGCCAGTAAAAAAATTTCCGTTAATAACCCACCGGGGGGGGGTCCACCGATTCCTGTTGCAATTTTTTTCGGGTTACGTCTCGATCTTAACCCAATCCGTTAGAACTTTTCACTGTTACTTAAGATTAATAACGATGAGCGATGATTAATTTCTGCTTAACGCGATGTGCAACTATATTTTTAGTCTTGATTTACAAGGCTTTCAGAAATTAGCAGAGATAAAGTATCCTCTGGAACCCTGATTCTGTCGTTTTTAGTTGCACATCGCGTTGCTTACTAAATATTTACCTAAAATGTCGGCCTTTCATCCCTCGGTTTTACCGAGGGATGAAAGGCCGACCAGTATAGAACAGCAAAGCACAGCTAAAAACAAGTCTGATCTATAGTTGACAATTTAATTTTAGTATGCTAGGGTGGTTTGCGATCGTTGAGTCGATAACGCAAAATGTTTATTTTAGAGTACAAGCTTAGAGGAAAACCATCTCAATATCAAGCCATTGATGAGGCTATTCGGACAGTTCAGTTTGTTCGGAATAAATGTCTTAGATATTGACAAGAAAATAGGAGTGTAGGACAAAAAGATATTTATCGATATACAACTCAATTAAGAGATGAATATTCTTTCGTCAAAGAGCTTAACTCTACGGCTTGTCAACAGGCTTGCGAACGGACTTGGACTGCTATTCTTCGGTTTTATAACAACTGTAAGAACAAAATTGCTGGTAAGAAAGGTTATCCTAAATACTCTAAACGTACTCATTCTGTTGAGTTGAAAAAGTCAGGTGGGAAACTTAATCGAGATACTAAGAGAATAACTTTCACCGATGGGAAAAACATTGGAGAGTTAAAACTAATTGGTAGTCGAGACTTATTCTATTTCCAAGAATGGCAAATTCAACGGGTGAGAATAGTTAAACGGGCTGATGGATATTATTGCCAGCTAATGCTAAAACTCGATATTAGAGATATAACCCCACCATTAGAACCGACAAAACAATGTGTAGGGCTAGATATGGGATTAAAATATCTTTATGCTGACAGTAACGGTAATACAATAGAGCCTCCTAAGTATTATCGAAAAGCAGAGAAGCGTCTTAATAAACTGAATAGAAGAAAGTCTAAAAAGTTTAAGAGAGGACAAAAGCAGTCTAATAACTACAAAAAAGCTAGACAAAAGTACGCTAAGGGACATTTAAAAGTAAGTAGGCAACGAGAAGAGTTTGCTAAAAAATTGGCACTCCGTTTAATTCAGTCAAACGACTTGATAGCCCAGGTCGATTTAAAAGTCAAGAACCTTGTGCAGAATCAAAAACTAGCCAAGAGTATAAATGATGCTGGTTGGTCACAATTGAGAAAATGGATTGAGTATTTTGGCATTAAATACGGCAGATTAACTATTGCAGTTAATCCAGCTTATACAAGTCAAGAATGCTTTAATTGTGGTCGGTTAATCCAAAAGTCTCTATCAGTTAGAACTCATGTTTGTTTATGTGGGTATGTAGAAGATAGAGACAAGATGGCGGCATTGAATATACTCAAAAAAGCTACGATAGGGCATATCGGAAGCTGGCACCTCGACTTGCGCTCGGTGAGCCTAGTCGAACCGAACGCTTGGGGAGATTTAAGCTCTATCTTGGTTGGTAGTAATACGGATCGAGTGAGCCTCGCCGAACTCCTGCCAAGACAACTTAAGTTAATGAACCAAGAATCCCTCGCATGAGCGCGACGGGAGTGTCCAAAAAATCTGGGTAGACAGGGCCTACCCAATCATAATTATTTACTGGGGAGGGTTGGAAGCGGAAGGACTGCGATCGATCACCTGATCGATTAAGCCATAGTCTAGAGCCTCTTCCGCGGACATAAAGAAATCCCTCTCCGTATCCTCGGCGATGAGGTCGAGAGGTTTACCCGTATGACTAGCTAGGTGTTGATTGAGTAATTGTTTGAGATAGAGAATTTCTTTGGCCTGAATTTCAATATCGGTGGCCTGACCTTGGGCACCGCCGAGGGGTTGGTGAATCATGATCCGCGAGTTGGGTAGGCTCATTCTTTTGCCCGGTTTGCCGGCACTGAGGAGAAAAGCCCCCATACTGGCAGCTAAACCAATACAAATGGTGCTGACATCGGGACGGATTTGATTCATGGTGTCAAAAATCCCTAATCCGGCCGAAACGGAACCCCCGGGGGAGTTGATATACAAGTAAATATCTTTTTCAGGGTCTTCTGCTTCTAGAAAGAGTAATTGGGCGACGATTAGGTTAGCTAGGTCGCTGGTTACTTCTTGTCCCAAAAAGACGATTCTTTCCCGGAGTAGTCGGGAGTAGATATCGAAGGCGCGTTCGCCCCGGCCTGTGGTTTCAATAACGGTAGGAATCATTGCGCTTTCTTGTCTTGCTGCTGCGGTTAGTTTTTTGATTGTAACCTAGGGAATGGGGGATAGGGATTAGGGGAATTATGAATTATGAATTATGAATTATGAATTATGAATTGGGGGGTGGGGAGAATAAATAAAAATAATCTCCCCACCCCTGGCTCCTGACCCTTGATGGCTAACGGCTAAAAATAATCTTCTCGATGGCATCTAGGGCGGTTTCTAGGTCATCGTTGACGATTTGATCGGGGAATTCCCCGCTGGCGGCCAATTCTTCTCGGGCGCGTTCCAGACGACGGGCGATCGCAGTTTCGGCATCTTTGCCCCGGCCGCGCAAACGACGTTCTAATTCCTCGAAACTGGGGGGTAGGATAAAGATTCTCCTCGCTTCGGGGAAGCTTTGACAGACCTGTCTGGCTCCCTCTAATTCGATTTCTAGAATTACGGTCTGGCCTGTTGCTAATTGAGCGGCGATCGCTGATTGGGGTGTCCCATAATAATTGCCCGCGTATTCGGCCGATTCTAGAAATTCTCCGGCTGCCATTTTCTCCTCGAAACTGGGACGGTCGAGAAAATAGTAGTCTTCCCCCTCAATTTCACCCGGTCGAGGTGGACGCGTAGTAGCGGATACGGACAGGTAGAGGTTAGGGAAACGAGTTAGTAAATGCCGGACTAGCGTACCCTTGCCCACACCGCTAGGGCCGGTAATGACGATTAATTGACCGGGTTGCATGGGGTTAATAACTTAGTTGCTACTATTAACAGGGGCTTCTTTGTTGACCACGAAACGGTGAGCCACGGTTTCCGGTTGAATGGCCGACAGCACCACATGACTAGAATCGGTGATGATCACCGCACGAGTCCGTCTTCCGTATGTAGCATCGATTAAACAGCCTTTATCCCGAGCATCACTGATGATGCGTTTGATAGGAGCCGATTCTGGGCTAACGATGGCGATAACCCGATTAGCGGAAACAATATTACCGAAGCCAATGTTGATCAGTTGTATATCCATAAGTTAACAAAGCTGTAGTCCTTTGTACAAAAGAGTGTGGAGGTATGATTACAATGTTATCGAGAAAGATTTAGCCTTACAACGCTAAAAATAACATTCTTAATCACATTTTAGTATTTTTTCAGGTTTTTTGCGATTTTAATTAAATTTGTTTACACGGGTCTCTATCTTAAGGAGTAAATAGTCCAAAAGTCGGGAAAATTAGGGAATTAGGGGGTGTGGGGTGTGGGGTGATGGGGTGATGGGGGGGTGGGGTGATGGGGTGATGGGGTGATGGGGTGTGGGGTGTAGGGTGTGGGGTGTAGGGTGTAGGGTGTAGGGTGATGGGAGCTTTTTTCAGTGATCAGTTATCAGTGATCAGATGTGAGTTTTCAGTTCACTGATTACTGTTTACTGTTTACTGATCACTGATCACTGTTAAGAATGTCCCCAGCAATGGCATGATAATTATGGTAACTAATAAGTATTCTCTATCCTTGGTGGGTGCGTCAGACTATGGGTTTTGCTGATCTATCGATCGCTGATATTGCGGCAGAGTACGATCTGGCCGATGAATCTGTGTTGTCACTTTGCGACCAATTAGGCATCTCCTATAAAGATCGGCAGACTAATCTCGCCCTAGAAGATGCTAAAGCAATTATCTCACTGATTTTATCCCAACGCTCAGGAGTAACCGCCTCGAAAACGGAAACGTCCCCTTGACTTTATTCCCCACTGCGATCTTCTCGGTGTCCGTGATCACTTAGAATCGATCGACACCCTCCCAGAGGAGAAAATTTTTTAGTCACCTTAAAATTCCCTTTCTTGGAACAATTGCGAGTAGGAGAACAATGATCAAACGTTTGATTGTGGCAGCGATCGCTGTAGTCTTTTTTGTATTACAATTCAATCTTAACGGCGCTAGTGCCTTAGAACTCAATGAAAAAACCCTCACCATCACCCTCAATGACGCAGGGGAATCGGTGACTTTGACTTCTGAACAAGCGACGGAAGGACAGAAACTTTTTGTCGCCAATTGTACTAAGTGTCACCTGCAAGGTAAAACCAAAACTAATAATAACGTCAGTTTGGGTCTGGGTGATCTGGCAAAAGCGGAACCTCCCAGAGATAATCTGTTAGCATTGATTGATTATCTAGAACATCCCACCAGTTACGATGGTGAAGATGATCTAAGCGAATTTCATCCCAATGTTAGCCGTCCCGATATCTTCCCAGAATTACGCAATCTGACCGAAGATGATGTGTATAACGTCGCCGCTTATATGTTGGTTGCTCCCCGTCTAGACGAGCGCTGGGGTGGTACAATTTACTTCTAAATTGCCCTCCATATATCCCTCGATCCCTCTAGATTTCTAGGGGGATTTTTGATTAGACAGCAAATAGTTGTAAAAATTCTTTGAGTTCATTTAATACCTCATGCTCAAAGTTCCAAATGTCTTTTTTGGTTAAAGCATGGGATAAATTACAATATTTCTTAGCCGCTCTTTTTTCATTCTGTGATGGTGTATCTTCCCTGATATAGTTTTGAATCCACAATTTATCAATTTTTTTACGATTTATATCAATATTTTTTTGTGCAAGACAGGATCGCCAAGCTTCTACACAATCAGCATGGGGAGAATCTTGGGTTTTAATTTCTCTCAACACTGTCTCTAGTTCCCCCTGTTCATTAACATGAAGAAAATGACAACCTATTTGAGTATTCGTAGAAGCATTTAATTGAAATAGCTTTTGGGTATCATCTATCCTGGCTGCTTCTCTAAAAACTCTTTGAATACATTGACTAACCACAGCAAGTCTTTCTTGTCTGGTTTGTTCGTCTAAATCTAAAACAATACCTATCTTTTGAATATCATCTTTGAGCAGGGTGTTATTAAGTCGTTTCAGTCGTTGTTCAAGGCTACGATAATTTTCTCGTTCTATTCCGTCTAGAATATAAAATTCAACAATAGTTATCGTTAAATGATTCGATTCATTAATATGCTCAATAATAGCTCGTAAAAAAGCCGCATCATCTTGACTTTCAACAATTATTACATTAGCCACGATTCTACTCACCTCTGATTCGATCATTATGCTTGAGAGCGTAATCTAAGATATCTAATTCACTTTTAATACCGATAATTTTATCAGTTCTGGGACTCCTTGCTAGTTCAAAATAGGCCCCCTGTTCTGGATAATATTCTAACCCCACATCGGCAAAAGCTTGGATCATCTCTAAACTATGGGTTGTGGCAAAAATTTGGCTATCTAGTTCGATAGCTAATCGGAATAAAGTTTTCCAAAGGTCTCGGTAAGCAGTATAGTGAAGACCATTTTCTATTTCATCGACAAAAATAATTTTTTTAGGATTGAGTAGCAGAGTAATAATTATCTCTATCAGACGATTAATAGCTTCACCAAACAGAGATATGGGTAAGCGTTTTGTCTCTTTTCTTTTCAGATATAAATTTGGTTCGCCCAGAAAAAAACTTTCTATTTTTTTAATAGAAGGATCGAGAATTTGTAGAGCTTTTAGCACTTCTTCTTCCTGTTCATTAAAAACTATTTTGGTATAAGACTCGCTCAATTCTTCCAAAGATTTATTGACAGATGCGGCAATGATTACTGGTTGATCATCACCCGCATCAGGTAAAGCGAGTATTCCCTCAGAACTAGCAATTAAAAAATAGTTCAGTTGACTATCTTTTGAGTCATTCTCAGGGTCAAAACTTGTGTGAATATTTAAGATAGAAATAACTGATTTATTTTTAGCGATAAAATCATATAATTTTTGCCAATCTTCAGAGATGCCTAGAACAGTATCTTTAAGAGAATCGGAAATCGATATTTTTACCAATTTATCCCCTTGATTAGATTGGGAGCCTTTTAACTCAATAATATTTTCTCTATCAAGATTGAATAATAAATTATCCCAAGCATTTTTAGGAATAGCCCGAATAACTGCTAAAGATTCCTTGCGAATAATTCCTCTGATGTTATGAATAGTATTTGGATAGGGATAACTATACAAAAATATTGCCTCTAATAGGGCAGTTTTTCCTGAATTGTTTTTACCACCAATTAAATTAACTCGCTCAAAACCTTCAATTTTGGTATGCTCAAAACATCTAAAATTACTAATTTCAATATCCTTAATCATGTTGACCTCCTGGCTGAATAAGCATAAATTTAGGGGTAGGAATGAAGCTGGCGAGATGGGGATTTTTTTACTTAATTCTAGACGAGAATCGCCTCAAACTCTCAAAACGGTGACTATCCCCGACAGAAACTGCCGCCCTAAGAGATAATAGAGAGAGGGATTTATTTACATTTCTTCATCATGGCTAGAGACTTACGAGGATTTATTAAGCTTTTAGAAGATCGTGGCCAATTACGCCGCATTAGTGCATCGGTCTCTGCCGATTTAGAAATTGCCGAGATCGCTAATCGGATGCTACAGGTGGGGGGACCAGCCCTACTGTTTGAAAACGTGCAAGGGGCCGAGTTTCCCGTCGCTATTAACCTGATGGGAACGGTAGAACGCATCTGTTGGGCGATGAACCTGAATAAACCCGAAGAATTGGAAGATTTAGGCAAAAAACTCGCCCTCTTGCAACAACCGAAACCGCCGAAAAAACTCTCCCAAGCGATCGATTTTGGTAAAGTGTTGTTTGATGTCCTGAAAGCGAAACCCAACCGTAACTTTTTCCCTGCCTGTCAACAGGTGATTTTAGAAGGGGATGAGGTAGATTTAAAGAAAATTCCGATGATTCGCCCCTATCGGGGGGATGCAGGCCAGATTATCACCCTAGGGCTAGTAATTACTAAAGATTGCGAAACGGGAACCCCTAACGTCGGTGTCTATCGCTTACAGCTACAGTCTCACAATACAATGACCGTCCACTGGTTATCCGTGCGCGGTGGGGCGCGTCACCTGCGAAAAGCGGCGCAAATGGGCAAAAAATTAGAAATAGCCATCGCTTTAGGGGTCGATCCTCTGATTATCATGGCCGCCGCCACTCCTATCCCCGTAGATCTCTCAGAATGGCTGTTTGCGGGATTGTACGGCGGTTCTGGGGTACAGTTAGCCAAATGTAAAACCCTCGATTTGGAAGTGCCGGCCGACGCGGAAATCGTCCTGGAAGGAACAATTACTCCCGGAGAGGTATTGCCAGATGGACCTTTTGGTGATCACATGGGTTACTATGGCGGTGTGGAAGATTCACCCCTGATTCATTTCCACTGCATGACCCATCGTCGCGACCCCATTTATTTAACCACTTTTAGCGGTCGTCCTCCCAAGGAAGAAGCGATGATGGCGATCGCTCTTAATCGTATTTATACGCCGATTTTACGGCAACAGGTGTCGGAAATCAGGGATTTTTTCCTACCCATGGAAGCTTTAAGCTATAAAGCGGCGATTATCTCCATTGATAAAGCCTATCCAGGGCAAGCGCGACGAGCGGCCTTAGCTTTTTGGAGTGCCTTACCCCAGTTCACCTATACTAAATTTGTCATCGTCGTCGATAAGGAGATTAATATTCGCGACCCCCGGCAAGTGGTTTGGGCAATTAGTTCTAAAGTGGATCCGGTTCGCGATGTGTTTATTCTCCCGGAAACCCCCTTTGATAGCCTCGATTTTGCCAGCGAAAAGGTCGGTTTGGGGGGGAGAATGGGAATTGATGCCACCACTAAAATGTATCCCGAAACCGACCACGAATGGGGGGAACCGTTGGAGTCGGATCCGGCCATGGCGGTCAAGGTTTCCCAACGCTGGTTAGAATACGGTTTAATCGATATTAATTTACAAGAAGTAGATGCCAATAAGTTTGGCTACGAAATGTAGATTTAACCGACTAAATAGGGTCTGCTGAAAAAGTTTGTTGGTGGGGGCAGGGTGTGGCCCCCCCAACCCCCCCGACATCGGGGGGGTTGGGTGTAGGGTGTGGGGTTTTACCGATTTTGAGGTAGTCAGTTACCTAATTTTCAGGGAAAAAGCACCTGAATTTTCCCCCCGATCACTCCAATGGTCGGCACTTTTTGAGGGAAAAAAAGTCTAAAAGCCTTATCCAACAAGGTTTTTAGATTTATTCAGCAAGCCCTAAATAGTCAATAGCTTATCTTGTCCCTAAATCTCAAAAAAATCGGGCTAGAAATATCTTCTAACCCGATATTAGTGATTAATTTCTCGACTTAGTAAGCGTCCTGTAGTTCGTAGAATTCGGGAGAAACGTAATCTTTGCGTAGAGGCCAACCGACCCAATCTTCCGGCATTAAAATCCGTTTCAGGTGGGGATGTCCTTCATAAATAATGCCGAACATATCATAACTTTCTCGTTCTTGCCAGTCAGCTGCTTTCCAAATCCAGTAAACCGAGGCAACCCGGGGATTATCTCTGGGAAGAAAGACTTTTAAGCGCACTTCCACGGGACTATCGACATTATCGGTTACTTTGACCAGATGATAGAAACTAACTAATTCTTTACCCGGTCCCAAATCGTAAGCGCCCTGACATTGGAGATAATTAAAGCCATAAGCGAATAAAGCAGTGGCCAGAGGAATTAAAAATTCTGCTTCTACTTTAATCAATTCCACACCACTATGGTCAGCTTCTAAAGCTTGATGATCAAAACCATTTTCGCTTAACCAAATCGAAGTGGGGCCAGCTTGCACAATAGCTGTCGTTTCTTCAGTCATTTAGATTTCTTCCTTTTGTTTCGTGGTCAAAAGAGCGGGGGGAACAGGCATCCCGGGGGCTTCTAGTAACTCTTTCGGAGGGGCTTGACGGGTGGCCGATTGCAGATATTTACCCGTAAGAATCGGTTCCGTAGCCTGCATTTTATGGGTGGTGCTGTAATAACGATTGGTTTGCTGGAGGACAGTCCCGCGTTCTTGAATAGATTCGTTAGCGACTTTTTTCCGCAGTTTAATAATCGCGTCGATAATCGCTTCCGGACGGGGGGGACAACCGGGTATATAGACATCCACGGGGATAAGTTTATCTACCCCTCTAACTGCGGTGGTGGAGTCGCTGCTGAACATTCCCCCCGTAATCGTACAGGCACCCATGGCGATAACGTATTTAGGTTCCGGCATTTCTTCATACAGACGCACCAAAGCGGGGGCCATTTTCATGGTGATTGTACCGGCAGTGATGATTAAATCGGCTTGCCGGGGACTAGAACGGGGAACTAAACCAAAGCGATCGAAATCGAAACGGGAACCAATCAAGGCTGCGAACTCGATAAAACAGCAAGCTGTACCGTATAGCATCGGCCAAAGACTTGACAAACGCGCCCAGTTATACAGGTCATCAACGGTAGTAAGGATGACATTTTCCGATAAATCCTGGGTAACTTTCGTGCGTTCGATGGGATTAAGGATTTTTTCGCTTTGTTGTTCGATAATTTGCTTAAATTCGCTGGTAGGGTTGGGACTCATCGGGTTATCCTCTTATGAAAAGTCAAAAATAAGGAAAATTATGGCCGTTATGACCATTCTAAGGCTCCTTTCCGCCAAGCATAGACGAGAGCAACCACAAGGATAGCAATAAAGATCAGTGCTTCTACAAAAGCTAATAGGCCCAATTGATTGAAAGCTACTGCCCAAGGGTAGAGAAAGACGGTTTCCACGTCAAAAACCACGAAAACGAGGGCAAACATATAATAACGAATGTTAAACTGAATCCAAGCACCGCCGATCGGTTCCATCCCCGATTCATAAGTGGTGCGTCTTTCCGGACCACCACCACTAGGCCGCAGGACTTTGGAGGCAGTTAGGGATAGGATTGGTACTAAACTGCAAGCGAGCAGAAATCCTAGAAAATACTCGTAACCTTTGAGGACAAACACTGGGTTTTTTTTCTCCTTATTCGCTATCGACAGGGGAAGTTGTCGGCATCTCTATGGCTACTTATTATAGAGGCTTTAGCCACCCGTCTCCTTCTCAAAAGCAGCATTGAAGATGTTTATGCTTCGCTTCTGTCTGTGCTTTGCTCTTGCTCTGACGGGGTGACAAAGAAGCCTAAAATCCTGATGAGAAGCGAAGTGTAGCTAAATATTTACTGGACTCTGGAAATATTACCCGCTTTAATCCAACCTTCGCGACCATCGGACAGACGTACGCGCTGCCATTGGCCATCGCTGCTGGTTCCCACCACGCTGACTTTAGTATTATAATCCAGACCGCCGAGACGAGTCGATTGACTGGTAGGTTCAGCCCTTAGACTTAAACCGCTTTGCCATGTCACCCGCGCTTGATAACCCTCGGATGTGGTTTCTTTTTTTGTTGCCCCGGGACTGGGTTTCGGGGCAGCTTTTGGCGCTGGGGCACTGGGAGACTCTTTCACCGCAGCTTGGGATTGTTCTTGGACGGGAGTATTAGGGATGGGAGAAGGTTTGACGGCGGTTTTTTCCTCCTTAGTTTCCTCTTTTTTCTCCTCGGTAAAGACGGGTTTAGGAGGATTAGAATTCATGCCAGAGAGAAGCATATAGGCGACAGCAGTAGCCCCACCGACCAAAATCGCCACTCCCATGACAAAACCGAGCATAAATTGCAATAAACCAGATAAACGCTTCATATTGGTGCTAAATTAACTGTTAGGATTGACATTAAAACGATCATCGCGAGAGGCTAAACGAGCTTTACCGGACTTAGCCCAATCCTGTAGAAATTGAATCTGTTCTTGGGCAGTGCGGGCTAGGGGTATAATCTGACTAGCGGCCTCAAGCACATCATCGGTGCTAAAGTCGCGATTTTGACTAAACCCGATGTGCATCGCTTCCACGATGGTTTGTTCGATTTCTGCCCCCGAAAAATCGGGAGTTTCGTAGGCTAGTCGCTTTATATCATAACTTTTTAGATTATGGGGCCGGACTTTCCCCAAATGAACGCTAAAAATCTCCTCGCGGGACTTTTGGCTAGGTAGTCCGACAAAAAATATCTCATCGAAGCGTCCTTTTCGCAACATTTCTGGGGGCAAAGATTGGATGTTATTAGCTGTAGCGACGACAAAAACCGGCGATTGTTTCTCGGCTAACCAAGTGATAAAAGTCCCGAAAACCCGCCCGGTGGTTCCCCCGTCGCCTTTTCCATCCACTCCGGCGAAAGCTTTATCGATTTCGTCTATCCACAGCACACAGGGGGCTAAAGCTTCGGCGAGATTAATCATCTGACGGGTGCGCGATTCCGATTCTCCCACCAATCCGCCAAATAAACGCCCCACGTCTAGACGCAGTAGGGGTAAGTGCCAATGATGGGAAATAGCTTTCGCTGTCAGGGATTTACCCGTCCCTTGAATTCCCACCAATAGTAAACCCCGGGGATTGGGTAAACCGTAGGCGCGGGCGCGTTCACTAAAGGCACCACCGCGACGAATCAGCCAATCTTTGAGATTATCTAGGCCGCCGATGTCAGAAATCTGCTCTGTGGCGGGATAAAAGTCCAATATCTGGGTTTGACGAATTGATTGGCGTTTTTCTGCCAAAATTAATTCCACGTCCTCTGGCTCAATTTTGCCGTGACTGGCTAAACATTTGGCTAAAACCCGACGAATTCTCTCTAGGGATAATCCTTGGGCAGAAAGCACTAATTCATCGAGGAGTGGTTCTTTGACGGGTTGTCCGGTGGCAGCGATTAATCGCTGGATTTCCTGTTTAATTTCTTCGCCACTGGGGAGGGGAAAATCGACGACGGTGATTACTTCGGTTAGATCCGAGGGGATAGACAGTTCGGGAGCGACGATAATTAGGTTTTTGGGCTGAGATTTCAGAGAACGGGCGAGATTTCGCAATTTTCTGGCGATGGAAATATCTTCTAAAAAGCGCTGGAAATCGCGTAAAATTATGATCGCGGCGATGTTAGTCGGCAGCTTTTCGACGAATTCAAGAGCTTGGAGGGGATTACGCCGAGCAAAGTTCTCATTATTGGGATTATCTTGATAACCATCCACAAAATCCCAGACATAGACAGCACGGTTATGGCTCTGTTTGGCAATATCGGCGATCGCTTTTTCGAGACGTTCCTCTTCTAGGGTGGTAACATAGATGAGAGGATAGCGGGCCCGCAGCAGTAATTCAAATTCTTCACCAAAGCTCATAGCTATTCGTCTATAGTTTTTGCTATTTATATCGTCATCAGAAAATATAGCAGTTAGCCGTCTATTAGATATTTTAGTACAAATGCTCGGACTTCTTCTCCGCAGCTCCCTGTTCTGGTGTAGTCTTAACGAGTAATTGACCGCCTTTCTCCTAAAGATGAAGTGTAACCTAATTTTGATATCGACGGCCGGCGACCGACTCCCCCAAAGGAAAACTTCCTACCTCACCATTAGGATAACTGCTATGTATGAATAATATTATTGACCATGATCGTTTATTTAAGGAATTAATTTCGACTTTTTTTGTTGAATTTATTCAGTTGTTTTTTTCCGAGATTATTAATTATTTAGAGCCTAATCAGATCACATTTTTAGATAAAGAAGTCTTTACCGATGTCACGGAAGGAGAAAAGTATGAAAGTGATTTAGTCGCCCAAGTGCAATTTCGAGGATAATCATCATTTTTCTTAATTCATCTAGAAGCACAGTCTAGCTCTCAACCGGAATTTAATCGGCGAATGTTTACTTATTTCGCTCGTCTGCATCAAAAATTTGCCTTACCAGTTTATCCCATTGTCATATTCTCCTATGAGCGTCCGCAAAAAGAAGCAATTCGTCAATACAAAATTGAGTTTCCTGACTTAAAAGTGTTAGAATTTAACTATCAAGTTGTCCAGTTAAATCGCTTGCATTGGCGAGATTTTCTCAATCAAGCTAATCCCGTCGCCGCCGCTTTGATGGCCAAGATGAAAATTGCTGCTCGCGATAGAGCAAAAGTTAAGGCACAATGTCTAAGATTATTGGTAACATTAAGATTAGATGCTGCTAGAATGCAATTGATTTCAGGCTTTGTCGATACCTATCTCAATCTCAACTCGTCCGAGGAGATAGAATTTCAACAGGAGATTAGCACATTTATTCAACCCGAACAGGAGGGAGTTATGCAGATTACCACCAGTTGGATGCGCCGCGGTTTAGAACAGGGTTTAGAACAGGGTTTAGAACAGGGTTTAGAACGGGGTTTAGCAAGAGAAAGAAATCTAATTGTCCGTCTGATTAAACGTAAGTTAGGAGATATTGATGTGGATATAGAGAGTCGGATTATTACCTTGAATATTGATGATCTGGAACGAGTGGGGGAAGCTTTATTAGATTTTTCGACATGGGAGGATTTAACTAATTGGTTAAATGCTTTAGATGCTTAGTATTTTTCTCTTAAACTTCACAGAAGGCTATTTATGGGTATGAGTATAACTTTTGAAAATGCTATCGAACAAACTCAATATTTACTAAGTCAAATTGAGTTTTTAGATACCAATATAATCACTCAGAAATTTACTGAGTTAGTCTCGACAGAAAATGGAGCTAGGGGATTTTTTGTTACTTACTTAACCAGCGATTTATCCTATACGAAATATCCTAGTTTAGAAGTAATCACTGCTTTAAAAACTTCCCCGATATTGGTCAATGAATTATTAGTCAAAAATCTAGCTATGTCCACGGCAATGGTCATCTATCATCGCGGTCAAGGAGACGAAGAAAACGCCCAAGGTTCTGAGAAAGTCCAAGAAAAAACCTGTCAACTAATTAAACAGTTATTATCGCCGTCCTTAGGGGAAAAATTACAACAATTAGCCACCAGTTTAAACACAGGACAAGGAGAATATCAAGCCTTTCTAGAGCGCTGGGGATATGACGATTGCCAACGTCAGGCGATCGCAGAAATCATTCAACCTTTTCTCCACTAACTAGCTGATTTTTGGCCAAAGCCTTAGCCTGAAATAGGGACTGTTCAGCCCGATCAATTAACTCTTTTACCTCTTGTTTGGTGCTAAAATGGCCTAGTTTCAGCAAATCCCCAGCAAAGGCCTTAACCTGGGGGAGTTTTGGCATAGCTGGAACAAAATCAAGGCATTTAACCACTGTACTGGTATTTCCTAGTCAACTTTGGGCAGGAAAATCCCAAGCCGATGATGGGATTTGAACCCACGACCAATTGATTACGAATCAACTACTCTACCACTGAGCTACATCGGCACATTGCCAATTCCCGATTATATCACGGACAATAGATACACAGCTAGAAAAATTTTTTTATGAGCAAATCCCCTCGACTCGATCCCCAAAAATACGCCCGCTTGAAAGCGGAGGCGGCCAATCCCTACCGAGGACTGCGGCAGTTTATCTATCTCGGTTTAGGTGCTTCTGGTTTTATTGGTGCGGTGGTTTTTCTGGCCCAATTAGCGGCAGCAAGGGACGTAGCCACCGCCTTACCCAATTTTGCCCTACAAATCGGGGTGGTGGCCCTGATGATTTGGTTATTTCGTCGGGAAAAAAAAGCTGGCGGTTGAGGTAGTAGCGGCTGATAGCCAAAACGGTCTCTTTCCCCAGAGAATAAAAGTTAACATTAACTCCAATATTTCTGTGTTATGATCGGAGGGAGAGTCAAGATTGGTGTTCAAGTTCGTTTTCAGTATTAATTCGGTAAGTCTTTTACTTTAGTATTGTTCGGCTTCTCCCTGAATTTTGTGTCTCCACACCGTTTCGAGTATTGATCGAGGATTCAAGTATTATGTCTATTTTTGTTGGTAATCTCTCTTACGAGATTTCCCAAGAAGATCTGGTCGATGTCTTTGCAGAGTACGGCAAGGTTAAGAGGGTTCATATTCCCGTTGACAAAGAGACACAGCGCAAACGCGGTTTCGCCTTCGTGGAAATGGAAAGTAAAGCCCAGGAAGCCGCCGCAATTGAGGCACTAGATGGTGCTGACTGGATGGGGCGATCAATTAAAGTTAACGAAGCCCGCGAGCGTGAAGAGCGCGCACCCTTCAATGGTGGTGGTGGTGACAGAAAAAAACGCTATTAAGCTTTTTTTGTGAATAATTGTGGGAGGGTGGACAGGGTTCACCCTTTTTTTGTCCATAAGCTAAGACGCATCTTAACCGCCTATCCTTAGATTAGCCCACCCCCCCTTGCCTCTTGCAAGAGTGCCTCATCTCAACAAGCAATTTAAATGTGCGGGCAGCTTAATTACGATCGCCGTTTCGCTCAAAACCAATAGAAATCTAAATGTCTGAGTCTCTCTAAAAGGTAACAAGTAAACTATAAAGGATATCGTCATCAGGTATGATCGGCGATCAACTCCCGAATATATGGACAACAAAAACCGATGGAGACAACCTATATAGCTGATGGGCGCGAAGCGCTTCAATGCCCCACTTTAATTGAAGATGATCGCACGGGCATGAGTCCCGAAACCCTAAAACGGGCTTTTCTGGACAATCTGTTTTATTTGCAAGGGGTTAACCGCACTAATGCTAGTCCCTACAATTACTATGTCGCCCTTGCCTACACCGTTCGCGATCGCCTGCTGCGTCGTTTTCTGAAATCCACCGACACCTACAAACAAGAAAAAGTTAAACTCGTCTGCTATTTCTCCGCCGAATTTCTCATGGGGCGGTATTTAGGTAATAATCTGGCTAATTTGGGTATTTATGACCTAATCAAAGAGACGATCGAGGAATTAGGTCTTGATTTTGAGGAAATTATCGAACAGGAACCGGATCCCGGCCTCGGCAACGGCGGTTTAGGGCGTTTAGCGGCTTGTTTCCTCGATTCCCTCGCTTCCCTAGAAATTCCCGCCATCGGTTACGGGATCCGCTACGAATTTGGCATTTTCCATCAAATCATCCAAAACGGTTGGCAGGTGGAAATCCCCGATAACTGGCTACGCTTCGGCAATCCTTGGGAATTACCCCGTCCCGATGAAAGTGTGGAAGTAAAACTGGGGGGCCGGACGGAAATCTATCACGATGATAAGGGACAGGAACGGGTCCAATGGCTGCCGGAACGTCGGATTTTAGCCATTCCCCACGATACCCCCGTCCCGGGGTACAAAACCAACACGGTTAATGCTTTGCGTCTCTGGAAAGCAGAAGCGAGTGAATCGTTTAATTTTGAGGCTTTTAACGCCGGGTTATACGATCAATCCGTGGCTGAAAAAATGGACGCAGAAACCATTTCTAAAGTCCTTTATCCCAACGATAACACCCCCGCCGGTCGAGAATTACGTCTCGCCCAACAATACTTTTTTGTGGCCGCTTCCCTGCAAGATTTAATTCGCATTCACCTAAAAAGCCACAAAAATCTGCAAAACTTCCACGAAACCGCCGCTATTCAACTGAACGACACTCACCCCGCCATTGCGATCGCTGAGTTAATGCGTTTGTTAGTGGATGAAAACGGCTTAGAATGGTCAAAAGCTTGGACAATTACCCAAAAAACCTTCGCTTATACCAATCATACCCTATTGCCAGAAGCCCTAGAACGTTGGTCAGCGGCTCTACTCGGCAAACTGCTGCCCCGACATCTAGAAATTATCTATCTGATCAATCACTTTTTCCTCGAGGATGTGCGGACTTGGTTTCCCGATAACGAGGAATTATTGGGCAAATTGTCGATAGTTGAAGAAGCTGGTTGGGGTAATAAACAAATTCGCATGGCTAATTTAGCCTGTGTGGGTAGTCACTCGATTAACGGAGTCGCTGCCTTACACACAGAGTTACTGCAAAAAGACACCCTGAAAGAGTTTGCCATGCTCTGGCCGGAAAAATTCTACAATAAAACCAATGGTGTCACCCCGCGCCGGTGGATTTTATTGAGCAATCCCCAATTATCGGCACTATTTACCGAAAAAATCGGCGATGATTGGTTAAAAGACCTGAAGGAATTGCGAAAACTGGAACAATACCTTGATGATCCTGAATTCCGTCAGCGTTGGTATGAAATTAAACAGGCGAATAAGGCCGATTTAGCGGCTTATATGCTGAAAACCCGCAATATCGAGGTGGATGTTAATTCGATTTTCGATGTGCAGGTAAAACGGATTCACGAATACAAACGCCAACATCTGGCAGTTCTGCACATTATCGCCCTTTATAATCGCATTAAACAGAACCCCCACGTCGATATCGTGCCGCGCACTTTTATCTTTGGTGGTAAGGCAGCCCCCGGTTACTTTATGGCGAAGTTAATTATTAAGTTAACTAATGCTGTAGCTGAAATTGTTAATAAGGATCCCGATGTCAGAGGTCGTTTAAAAGTGGTTTTCCTGCCTAACTTTAACGTTTCTTTGGGTCAGCGCATCTATCCTTCGGCGGATCTTTCCGAACAGATTTCCACGGCGGGTAAGGAGGCTTCCGGAACTGGTAACATGAAGTTTGCCATGAATGGCTCCCTCACCATCGGAACTCTGGACGGCGCTAATATCGAAATTCGCGAGGAAGCAGGGGCAGAAAATTTCTTCCTTTTTGGCTTGACAGCAGAAGAAGTTTATGCTAAGAAGGCCCACGGTTATGAACCGATGAGCTATTACAAAAATAATCGCGAATTGAAGGGAGTGATCGATCGAATTAAAAGTGGTTATTTTAGCCATGGTGACACGGAATTATTCAGGCCGATCGTTGATTCGCTCCTCTACGATGACCAGTATATGCTTTTAGCTGATTATCAATCCTACGCTGATTGTCAAGAACAGGTAAGTCAAGCTTATCGCGATCGGGACAAGTGGACGCGGATGTCGATTCTCAACTCGGTTCGTATGGCGAAATTCTCTAGCGATCGCACAATCTGGGAATATTGTCAAGAGATTTGGAAAGTTAATCCGGTCAAGATTAGTTTAGAAGACTAAGAAGACGTTTCGGGGTGGGTTAATCTCCGCCCCAAATTTTTTTGGGTGAGAATTTACTTTTGTCAAAAATAATTACATATTCGCAACAAAATACACTTTTTTGAGCAAATCAATGTACCCCGATTAGACAAGGCGATAAATTATTTTGTCCGCCGAGATTTTTAATCATTATAAGATTGTTTCCCTAATTGCCAAATTAACAATTACATACCGAAAAACAATGACATCAAAATTTAAGTTTATTCCCCTACAATTTCCCTGGGTTGCTATCAATCCTAAACCGATTGGGGTTGTTTATTTTATCGGTGGTGCTTTCTTCGGCGCTTTTCCCAATCTGTTCTATCGTTATCTACTCAAACAAGTCTTTGAACGAGGCTATACTATTATTGCTATTCCCTATCGTTTTACTTTTCGTCATTGGAATGTTTCCATAGAAATGGTCAAAGATTTGATTGGATTGAGAAAGGCTATTTATGAAGAAGCTAAGTTTTTAGGCTATGAAGATAACCTTGATTTGTATTTAGAGTATCCCACTGCTGGTAATCCTAATTATTTTGGGATGGGCCATAGTTTAGGGTGTAAATATATCTCGCTTTTAGAGGTTTTAAGTGATGTGGAAAACACAGAACTAGAAAAGGTTTTGAGTGGTTGTGTCGGCAAAAATCAAGCCGAAGATATCCAAAAATCGCTGAATAATACCGATGTCCATACCGTATCTTTGAAAAATCAACCCTCGCTTTTACTGGCTCCTGTAATTGCTGGCATAGATAGTGCAATTCCCATAGCTGCTCTAGCTAAATTAGTGCAGAGTTTGGGTTTAGATGTACAGCCAAACGTGCAGGAAACCCGTTGTTTAATTAGCAATAGTAAGCTATTTCGACTCTTGGAAATTATCGCCTTTGCTAAGGATCTACAGGCTAAAGATACGGTAGCCTGGTTCATTAAAGAACTAAGTCAACAACTCTTAAAACCAGTAGTTCCCTTAGCCAATCGCACCCATCTAGCACCCCTTGGCTGGCGCAATGGCGACCAAGAATTAGCCGATAATGTGATTAAATCAATTCAGGAATTACGAGCTAAACTCATCTCCTGTTATCCCCAAAGTCAGGAAAAAGAGGAAGTCTTAATGAAGATGATTTCTGAAAGTTAATCAATTGAGGATAGGGAGAGGTTGCTAACGGTCAATATTGCCACCTGAATCGCTTTTTCAATGGCTTGTTGTTTGCTTTCTAAACTAATCCCTTCCTCTTCGCTTCTTTGGGCAATCACAGCACAAATACAAGCGGCAGTAAATCCATAAACCCCCGCCATTTTAAATAAAGTTCCCGCTTCCATTTCATAATTGAGAATATTTAAACGTCGATATTCTTCCGTAATTCCCTCTAAATGACGCTGAAGATAAGGGTTAGCAGAAGACAGGATTCTTTCCTGTCCTTCATAAAAACTATCCACAGAAGCGGTAATACCTACATGATAATTTACTCCCAAAAATTGAGCCGATTTGACTAGAGCAACTGTCAAAAAAGGATCCGCCACTGCGGGATATTCCGGAGGAGCAATATCATTAGCTGCACCTTGCCTACATAAAGCCGCTTGCGAGATAATAATATCACCAATTTTTATTCTATTTTGAATTGCGCCACAAGTACCAATACGAATAATAGTTTTAATTCCCACCTGTATTAATTCATTAACTACAATACTCAAAGATGGCGCACCCATGCCACTGGTAGCCAGAAGAATTGGGGTAGAATTATCTAGGTAGCCAAGATAACTATTTAATCCGCGATAATCCGATAGTAAACGTGCATTTTGTAAATAAGTTTCAGCAATATAGCGCGAGCGTTCTGGTTCCCCCGATAATAGGGTGATAGTCGGTTTTACTGTGCCTAAATCCTCACTGCTAAAGTTGAGATGATAGGGTTTTTGGTGAGATAAGTTATTGGACATTTAAATTAAATTAAGAGCAGTTACTTTGGTTAAATAGGCTTTTGGTTATTATAACAACTTTAGGTTTAAATTGAAATTAAATATTTAATTATTGACAAAAGAGAATCAAGCTTAAGGACGACTATTGATGTTAAGTTCTTGCACTAATTCCTGTACTGTGGTTGAGGGATTGGCATCAAAAGGATGTTTTTTTGCTTCATCTCTATCTTGAATAAGTTTTGCTGCATTAGTGATTGCTGTTGTCTGGTATGGCTTTAATTTTTCGTACATATCCTCTCGATTTTTTGCATATTGTTCTTTTTCGTTTAATAATTTACACTTTTTCATCTGAGTATTTAAAATTTTTGGGTATTCACTTCGGGATGTGGCAATATCCAGATATTGAAAGTGTAAAATAAACCAAATTTCAAAAGCTTCATTAGAATAGGCAATCTTGATATTTTTTTGTTTAGCCAGTCCTTCCGCTTGATTAAATTGCTCTTTAGAACAGTTATCTTTATCAAAAACGCACCAGATTTGATCAAATGAGTCATCTTTTTTTAGATTATCTATCATCTTAATAGCTTTGTTGACTAAACTCAAGCTATTTTTACCTTCACCTTTCACCATAAATTCAATTTTATTAGGAACAGTAAAAGCCTTAAAATAGTTAACTTCAGTTTTTTCTCCCTCGCAAACAATTAAAAATCTTTTTCTTGTTTCTCTAGTCTTAATTTGGCGACGCAAATAATCGGAAGTATTCCTATTTTTACCCATACTAATTACCAATAATTGTACTTAAATTACCAATAAAAGGTATTGCTCCATAACGACCTTGAATATAATCTTTTTCAAAGGTATTATTATTATTAATATCAGCAAATTCCACCAAAGAATATAAATCTGTTGCTCCTTGATGATTTTTTTCGGTAAACCAAATTTGATCCCTCCTTAAAAATTTATGACTAAGTAAATTAATATCGTGAGTAGTAAAAATAAGTTGAGCATTTTTGGGATTAGTTTTCTGAGAATTAAATAATTCGATTATACTTCTAGTCATTAAAGGATGAAGTCTGGCATCCAATTCATCAATTACTAAAACTTCCCCTCTTTGCAAAGTGTCTAAAATCGGTGCTGACAGAGCCAAAATCTTTTTAGTTCCATCAGATTCATGATTGTCCATATCAAAAATTTCTAACTCAATCATTTTACCTGTTGAGTCATACTTTGGATGATAGGTTTTTATGGTAGCGGACTTTATTTCACCGCTAGAGTCACTGATGATATTTCTGACAACATCCTGTAAATCTTGCGGGAAACTATCTAAGGAAATTTTTCTCGTTTCTGTTTCTAGGTTGAGATTGTCAATACTTAAATCTAATTTTTTAATTAACTTAGTCACATCATAAATCAAATCTTGTCTATCAGAAAGATACTCAAGCGTAATCTCTTTTAATAATTCCACATTTAACCCAGACACAACACCTAAGTGACTAAACCAAGAGACAATTTCCACCGCTAGAGAATTATTAAATTGAGCCGCTAGTGATAAAAACAGAGTATTTTTTTTGGTCAATCCTCTTAGTATATTACCTTGTTCAATATTTTTGCTATATTCTATTTTATCGTCTTGCCGATTAAAAATTTTAGTTTCACGACTTCTGGGCGTACAAAATAACCATTCGGAAACTACTCGCTTTTGAGTTACTTCAAATCCATATCTATAAGTTTTATTTTTTAGCTGAAAAACTATTTCAAAAAAGGATGGTTTATCAACAGTTTCGGTACTTAATCTAAAGTGTTCCACATCTATTTTGTCAGTGATTTGTAATTTTGCAGAATTCATGACAAACCGTCGCATAAAATTGAATGCCAGAATTAAATTACTCTTACCACTGGCATTTGCTCCATAAATAGCGGCACTTTTCAGTAAACTAATTTGTTGATTAACCTTAAAAACATTATTTTTATCAAGCTCATCATTACCACAGGCATCCTCCGCAGCTACCATGCTGAGAGTGACTACATCTTTAAAAGAGCGATAATTGCCGACACTAAATCCGATGAGCATTGCATATTAACCCTAACAGTCTCTAAGGAATAAAGGAGACGATACTTTTATTTTATGCACTTGTTGAGCATTTGAACAAGAATTGTCCTCAGAATCAGCAAACAATCACAGTAAAAAAGGTAAGGAATTGATTTTCCTTACCTAAGAATTGTACACTTTTGACAACAAATTTACACTTTTGCTGACTCTTTAACTAACTTATCCCAACCCAATTCCTTGAGGTTATTGTTGCGACGCAGGGGACGAGTAGCTAACTCTAAAATATCTCGCGCATTGGTAAAACCGTGGATTTGAGCAAAAGTAAATTCTACCGACCATTTAGTGTTAATTCCCCGCGCTTCTAAGGGATTTGCATGGGCCATTCCTGTAATCACTAAATCGGGTTTTAAGTCGTAAATGCGCTGAATCTGATTGTAGTTATCAGGTTTTTCGATAATTTTCGGGATGGGAACACCCATATCATTACAGGTTTTTTCTAGTAATGCTAATTCGGCTGCTTGGTAGCGTTTATCCATGTAGGGAATACCGATTTCATCACAAGTCATCCCGCAACGAATTAGGAAACGTGCCAGAGAAATTTCTAGTAAATTATCCCCCATAAAGAAGACCGATTTACCGCGCACAAGTTGCAGATAATCCTCTAAACTTTCCCAAATTTTTGCCTCTCTTTCCTCTAATCCCTGGGGTTGTACTCCCAAAACCGAACAGATTTTTTCTATCCAAGCGCGAGTTCCATCCGGACCGATGGGAAAGGGTGCGCCAATTAATTTACACTTACGACGACGCATTAAAGTGGTGGCAGTTCGTGATAGAAAAGGATTGACACCAGCGACATAATAACCTTCCTCAATTACCGGTAATTCGGTAAACCGTTTTGCTGGCAACCAACCATCTATTTTAACTCCTTGTTTTTTCAATTCTAGGGTTAAATTAGTCACAATCGGGTCGGGAACGGAACCAAATAAAACTAAAGGAGTATGGTCTTGATATTCCGATTCTTCCTGTTTAATTTCTTCTTTTTTCCGTCCAAAAGTTAAGAGTTTTTGGATGGCATTCCGTTCTTCTTTGTCGTTTTCATGCTTAACTTTTTCGGGACATTTATGCACCATGGCAGCGAGGACGGTATCTTCCCCTTGGGTAAAAGCATAATCTAAACCATTAGCGCGCGCTGTCACGATAGGAATACCGATTTCTGACTCTAGTTTCGGTGCTAATCCTTCCAAGTCCATTTTGATAATTTCGGTGGTACAAGTACCGATAAAAACGATAACGCTAGGGTTTCTATCTCGTTTAATTTGTAAGCAGAGGCGTTTTAATTCTTCGTAGTCTTTTAGTTGAGCGGAAATATCCCCTTCTTCTAATTCAGCCATAGCATAACGCGGTTCGGCAAAAATCATCACCCCCATAGCATTTTGCAGGAAGTAACCACAGGTTTTTGTGCCGATAACAAGGAAGAAACTATCTTCGATTTTTTGGTATAACCAAGCGACACAGCTAATCGGACAAAAGGTGTGATAGTTGCCAGTTTCACAATCAAATTGTAAAGCGCTCGGTTCTTGAATAGCGGTCATGTTTTTGGGGTCTCCTTTAACTTGGTTTATTTAGGTTTTCTCGTTGTAACTCTTGGCGGATTTTTTGCAGTACAGGATCCTCAGTAGGATATACAGAATTACTTAATGCTCTTTCTTTCTTTTCTAGTTGTTTCTTCTCAGGATCAAAGTTTAATCCTAAAACTTCTAGAAGTTTGTCTCCATCGTAATTAAGCTGACAAAAGGGATACATCCACACTGATAATTGAGATTCTAAAACGGTCATTGCACCTATAATGATGTAAAAATTCGGACGTTTACCTCCGTCTGATGTTTTTCGCCACCAGCCTCTAGAATCCATTAAAGACTTAATCCAAGATTGATTGTTTTGGTAGTAATCTAACCATTTATCGGGTAAGATTTTTAGCAATTCCTCAAAAATAATTACTTTGTTTTTTTCGACTGATAATTGTTTTTCTCGGAATCCGTTGAGATCTTCAGTGTGCGAAGTAGAAATCAGTAATTCTTTTTCCGATTTTTCCAACTCCTTTTTTTCAGAATCAAAATTTAGTCCTAAGACTTCTAGCAGTTTGTCCCCATCGGAACTAAGTTGACACAAGGGATACATCCACACTGATAACTTAGGTTCTAAAGCTGTTGCTGCCGCTATAATTATGTCAGCACTAGGACGTTTACCTCCGTCGGGAGTTTTTCGCCACGAACCTCTAGAATTCATTAAACACTTAATCCAAGCTTGATTATTTTGGTAGTAATCTAACCATTGCCTCGGTAAGTTGGCTTTTAATTCCTCAAAGTTGCTCATTTTGTCCCCTTGGCTGAATAATGATGTTCTCTCTATTATAATTCCCAATAAGAGGGAAAAATTATCATCATCGAGTTGGGTGGTGGGCCAGGTTTTCCTTAACCCACCAGACGAGATTTTTTCCGGAATTAAACCATCATTAGCTCTAATTCTGCCTCGGCGTTAACTTTGGGTTTATCGGCATTAAGATAGAAATCCGATAATAAAGTGAATAACTCCCGGTCGGCAGATTCTTTGGGAATAACTCCTTCTGGTTTGGCTAAAATCTGATCGGCAATGTTGAGATAATAGTCACAAACGTAACTTAACATCGGATCCTTGTCGGCCATTTCAAAGAGAGTTTGACCTTTAACTCTGGAGACGCGAATATCTTCAATTAAGGGTAAAACTTCTAACACTGGCATGGGAACATGATCCACATATTTATTAATTAAATCGCGTTTTGAGGTGCGATTACCAATTAATCCGGCTAGTCGCAGGGGATGGGTGCGCGCTTTTTCGCGGACGGAAGCGGCGATGCGATTGGCGGCAAAAAGAGCATCAAAGCCGTTATCCGTGACAATTATGCAGTAATCGGCGTAATTTAAGGGTGCGGCAAATCCCCCACAGACCACATCCCCCAAAACATCGAACAAAATCACGTCAAATTCATCAAAAGCGTTCAATTCTTTTAATAATTTCACCGTTTCCCCGACGACGTAACCGCCACAACCGGCACCGGCCGGAGGGCCACCCGCTTCCACACATTTGACACCACCGTAACCGTCATAGATAACGTCTTCGGGCCAGATGTCTTCGTAGTGAAAATCTTTTTCTTGTAGGGTATCGATGATTGTGGGAATAAGAAAGCCTGTCAGAGTGAAGGTGCTATCATGCTTGGGGTCACAGCCTATTTGTAGGACTTTTTTGCCTCTTTTGGCTAAAGCGGCCGAAATATTACAGCTTGTTGTCGATTTACCGATGCCACCTTTTCCGTAGACTGCGAGTGTTAAAGGCATGGAAGTTCTCCTAAATGTACGCTTGAATGGTGAGTTTGTTTATCAGTGCTTTGATCGTAATTATTGACCATCTCCCCACCCCTTGGAAAGAGGCTCAATTTTTATCTGCTATAGCTAGAGTGAGATTGAAAGCGTAAAAATTAGATTAATAATTTTTTAGAGCTTATAGAGTTTATGAAATTGATAAAAACTTATAAAAACAGCTTTGTTTATATATTTACTTTAAATACAAACAATAAACAAAAAACGTCAAAGCTTTGCAAAAACTCGATAAACAGCGTTTTACCGTGGCAAACCAGGACAAAAAGGGTCAAGATAGAGGCAGCCTAGAGACCGATGTCAGATTTTCGTGAATAATCATTACAATTTTCCCCGTCAGAAGATTAAATAAATCGATCCTGAGAAGGATGCCGAAAAAGCCTGTAGTAGAATTAGAGGAAAGTACCTGTAGGGTTTCCTATGCGAGTTAAGCAGAAAACGCTGACTACACTCTTATTAGAGAATAAGGCTCCTAAATATCGTCCTTTTCTGGCGTTTTTTCTGGCTGGGTTTCCCTTGCTCTTTTTAGCATATTTGGTTTCTTTCCAGCGCGCTTATCTCAACTGCATGAGGTTAGGCACAAAAAGAATAGATTGTCAATATGTCCAAGAGTATAATTTTCCTGTTTCTAGTCGGGAGAATTTTTCTTTAACTCACATTAAAGCTACGGCTGTCTATCAGGAAGTTTTTATCAGTGTTGAGCAGAAAAAAACTGTTAATAACACGGTTTTGTTGGTGGGAAGAAATAACTATCTCTACATCGAGAATTTTCGAGATGTGCAGTCAGCTAGTGATTTTAAAACTCGATTTGAGAGTTTTGTGAATAGATATAAAGCTCAGGAAATTATTGCCAAAAGTCCCCTAGATACCTTGTCAGCAATGCTAGAACAGCACCATAATTATCCCTATTATCTCTGGGGTATGTTATGCTTATTGTCAGGTTTATTGTTACTTTATGATGTCAGCTATTGGGAGAGTTATGTCTTTAATCAGGGTACCGCTACCCTAACCCGTAAGCGACAACATTTAATTTTTAGAAGTGAAAGTGATTATCTTCTAGGGAGAATTGTTGAGGCAAAGGTGGAAGATTACAAAGGCTTTTTGGGGTCTAATTACCGACGGATTATTTTAACCCTAGCGAATGGGGAAAAAATTATTCTCAATAGCCGTTTACTGGAATCTATCAGTAACGGAAAAAGGGAAGAAAAAATCCTGGCAATGATTGCCGAAAAGTTAAACTTAACTCAAGAGTAAGTGTTAATCTAAGTAAATGCGCTCAAATTCTAGTTATTTAAAGTCTCTTTTTTTCGGTTTCCTATTAGTCACCGTGTTAGTTTATATATTGCGCGGCATGGGAATATTATCTTTTTTACCCGGAGGATTAATTTTGTTATTAATTCTGTCCTCCGTGGTGACGGGAATTATCTACGGAATCGATAAAACCCGCCGTTTTTAGGAAAATATTGGCTCTTCCTTCCAGACAGAAACGAGAAGGCTGCATCTCATTTTTGTAAATCTACTAAGTTGGGATTTTTAAGGGGAAACTCTCGGCTAAAGTCGGGCGTTACTTTCGATTTTATCACTCAATCCAAGCTTTTGGGGGGTTCTACCCCCCAAACCCCCCGTTGGGGACGCAAGCGCCGTCCCCAAACCCCTCGCGCATTAGTTTTTCGGTGGGATGCTTACACGCAGCTGCTGATATATCTGTAATAATTTAAAAGTCACTCGACCGAATCTAAGACCTAATTGGTTAAGCTAAAAGCTTTGATGTGCCTAGTTTCTAACCTTCTTTTTAGGTAGGAGAATTGTCAGATTCTGTCTTTTGCCTCTTGCCTTCAGAAGCTGATAATTGCTGATTGTCGGTATTTCTGCAAATATGAGATACACTCAACGAGAAGAATCCAACGGTTCTAACGTCAATGTCAAGATTGTGGTCGTCAGTTTCTGAGCAATCTTATCGATAAAAATATCGGCTGCATCTCCTGTTTGTGATATGAGATGCAGCCATTGCCAAAGGCTAACACACCTAGGCTACTTAACCGGGGACTAAAGAAGATTTGAACGCAAAAATTTTCTCGATTACCTCTTCTACCACCTTATCGGGAGTGGACGCACCAGAAGTCACTCCGACGATAATTTTTCCCTCATTTAACCAGTTATCGGTGATGATTAAATCGCCACCTAAAGGTTTATGTTCGATGCGATTACCAGGGAGAATGCGCTCGGCACTATCGATATGATAGGAGGGAATGGCACGCTCGATCGCTATTTCCTGTAGGTGAGTGGTATTAGAGGAATTATAACCGCCAATTACCACCATTAAAGAAAGCGGTTCTTTCACCAGTTCAAACATGGCATCTTGACGCTCTTGAGTGGCATCACAGATGGTATTAAAACTCATGAAATGATCTTTAAAATCGATCGGTCCGTACTTTCTCAACATAGTATGCTCGAAGAGTTTGCCAATTTCCTCCGTTTCACTTTTCAGCATCGTGGTTTGATTGGCAATACCGATATAATCTAGATCACGATCGGGATCGAAACCCTGGGAATGGGCATTTTTAAACTTCTCTAAAAACTCGTTTTTATCGCCACCGTGGAGAATATAATTAGCGACATAATTAGCTTGAGCCAAATTTAAAACGATTAGATAAGTGCCGGCAAAAGAGCTAGTGGCGATCGTTTCTTCGTGATTATATTTCCCGTGAATAATCGAAGTGTGGGCGCTTTTTTTGTGTTTTTCCACGGAATTCCACACCTTAGAAACCCAAGGACAAGTGGTATCCACAATCATGCAACCCTTGTCGTTAAGTATTTGCATTTCCGAGACACTAGCCCCAAAAGCGGGTAAAATCACCACATCCCCCGATTCCACCACACTAAAGTCTTTTTGGCCATTTTCCACCGGAATAAAACCCACAGCCATGGAGCGCAGACGCTGATTAACCGAGGGATTGTGAATAATTTCGTTAGTAATCCAGAGACGTTCCTGGGGAAAATGTTGACGAGTTTCGTAGGCCATGGCGACCGCGCGTTCTACCCCCCAACAAAAACCAAAAGCTTGAGCGAGATAGATCGTCACGTCCCCCCGTTGTAAACGATAATTATTTTCACGAATTTCTTGGATCAGGTCGCTTTGATACTCATTGGTCATCGCATCCATTACTTCCTCTTTGTGACCGAATCCCTTGCGGTTATAGTTATCCGATTGCTGTAGGGTGCGTTTAAAGGATTTTGTATCCATGATTCTCTGATAGGGGTATTGGTGGCGCTAAATTGGGCGAGACAGTAGCTTGCCATATATTAAAAATACCTTATCTAGTCAGCGCAGGGGGTCTTTAGAGACTAGAGAGAAATTCCTCATCGATATCGTAACCAAACTGTTGAGCGAAAAATTTTAAGCGAGATAAAGCAGGAATTTGCTGACTTTTCAGCCAATCAGACAAAATAAAGAGTTTTTGCATCACAAAAATCTCTAAAGCTTCGGGGTTATATTGAATTCCTTCCCCGCGATGGAATTGATGGGGGACCAACATAGCAGCATAACGGGCGATTTCTCCCTTTTTTGGGTCAAGAATAAAGATTAACCAGGGATAAACCGCATCTAAACGCAGAAACCACAGCCTGACTTCTGGTATCTCCGATAATTCCCGCATATCACCCTCTGCGCGAGGATAATCTATCTCTAATTGTAGAGCTTGTTCTAGTTCGGCGATCGCTGATCGGGACTGATAATCTTGAATAATAGTCTCTAAGGATGAGAGATCGAGATTTTGAATCTGATTGGGGTTAAGAGCGATTTTGACAGTCATAGGGGCAAATAAAAGGTTATATCGGGCGAAATTACGGTTTTTTATCCCCAGATCGGCAATGATCTATCTCAGAAAATACTCTCGATCGGGACAAAAAAACTAAGTATGACTATTCTCTCACTCCGGAGTGAGAGAGGGAAACTGGACTAAAATCCCCAAGGTTGGATTTCTCCCACAATTTAACCTCCCTTGCACACCGGGTTTTTTAGATTGATAACTATTAGGGTGATATTGTCCTCGTTTGCTCATCAGTTCCGCTTGACAAAGAGCTAATCGATGACTAATTACTATGGTTATTTTATCGGTGGCTAAAGTGCGAAACATTTGCTAGATTTCCTATTCTGCATTAGCAGCAGGGGAGGCAGTCGGTTTCTCAAAAATGACCAATTCTCAGGATAATTATTTTAGAGGATTTAACCCTTTTTCCCTTAACTTAATTAAGTTCAATCCATCGGGATTATCAAAGAGAGTGATATCGGGGAAATTAGCTACTTTATCAATTACTTTACCCTAGAGAAATCCTCGAACTCGATCGCGCAAAGAAGCAAAGAGTAAACCGGTAATCGTGGTGAGGGAATCGGTGAACAAGCTCAGGAAAATTAATCCGCTCACACTTGCGACTACCTTTAAAACAAACAACGGTTGAGTCTTCTCTGACGAATAATACACATTATTACAGTCCCCGGCACTCGAACCAGGAATAAAGGTACAATAGAACTGTAGAGATCTGGAGGGTTGCTATGTTTACACACAACTTAGATGACAAAAAACTGTCCCTCGATCGAGAAGGGAAAACACTGCGAAAATTCACCTATCGTCCACCAAAAATCTACCACCTTGATCGCCCTAGCAATTTATCAATGGAAGGGAATTCAAGGATTGTGGGATTTAGAAGGAAAATTTGCCCTCGTTATTCTTGATGCAAGTCCTGCGGCAACATTTCCTAGGCATTGCTGATGTCGAAAGTGGCAGTCGCATCAGCAGTTCCCTGGCTGTGATCCCATGGTTGCCACCAAGCAACTGAAGTATGACTAGGATATCATCCCGGAGCGGCAAGGGGAACTGGACTAAAATCCTCATGATTGGATTTCTCCTACAATTTAACCCCCTCTGCACACTGGGGGTTTTTTAGTCGGCAAAATCGGTAACTAGGGACACGAATAAATTAGTCAATTTATGGGAAAATAAGCGCATCTTCTCCGCTTTTATCCCATGCAGGCCGACTTTTTTACTAATATCCTCTTACCCGTTGCCCTAGGCGTTTTAATGTTAGGCATGGGATTAGGATTAATTCCCGCCGATTTTCAGCGTATCACCCGTTATCCCAAAGCAGTCCTGATCGGTTTAGTCAATCAAATTATTATTCTACCGATCGTCGGCTTTATTATTGCTTCTCTTTTGCCTCTCCAGCCAGAAATTGCCGTCGGTTTAATGATTATCGCTATTTGCCCCAGCAGTCCTTCCTGCAATGTTTTAACCTATTTAGCTAAGGGAGATGTGGTCCTTTGTGTTACTTTAACGGCTTTTAGTAGCATCATCACCATTTTCACAATACCTTTTTTAGCTAGTTTAATTCTCCAGCATTTTATGGGTGAAAGTGCCGCCATCTCCCTACCCATTGGTTCCACTATGGCGCAGATATTTTTGATTATAGTTTTACCCATGATTATCGGTATGACTATCCGCCATTACTTCCCTTTACTGGCCAAAAGTCTGGAACCGATAACTAATCGTTTAGCCGTGATTTTTCTAGCGGTTATTATCTGCTTATTAATCCTGAGAGAATGGCAACGTTTACCTTTATTTATCGCTCAAACTGGCCTGGCAGTGATCATTTTAAACACGACTGCTTCCCTAATTGGGTTTTTCAGTGGTCGTTTATTTCAATTAACTATTCCCCAAAGAATTTGTATCGCAATTGAAGTAGGTATTCAAAGCGGCACTTTAGCTATTGCTATCACTGCCGGTTTATTAAAGAATCCCGATCTAGCCATTCCCGCAATGGTCTATAGTTTATGGATGTATGTCAGCGCTTTTATTGCTGTTTATTATGGTCGCAAAAAAGCAGCTTTGGTAAAATAGGTAAATGGGGTGATAGGGTGATGGGGAGAAGGGAGCGGGATACTTTTTCCGTTATTAGTAAACATTACTCAGTAATAATATTCGATTATTGGCCGAGTTTTTCGGTTACTTGAATCGCTTAAAAGCTTGGCTCTGTGTTTTCTTTACTCCTCGATTAATTCATTAGACCTCTTGTGAAAATCAAAAATTGTTGTTAGGGTTAGGCTTCGGCCGTGAGCTCAGCCGAACGGAGTCAGTAGCCAGTAGTCAGTAGTCAGGAGAATTAAGAATAAATAATAATCAATTAAATAATCTATTTACAGATTTTATGCCATTTAATCCTTATTTTTGCCGTTTTTGAACCCTGAAACATTAATTATGCAAGAGGTTTATTACTTTTCTTTTCTATATACTCAACTTAATCGATCGATAAATTCTCTGTTGTCATCCGTTTTTACTTG
Source organism: Microcystis wesenbergii NRERC-220 (assembly GCF_032027425.1). Taxonomy (NCBI): domain Bacteria; kingdom Bacillati; phylum Cyanobacteriota; class Cyanophyceae; order Chroococcales; family Microcystaceae; genus Microcystis; species Microcystis wesenbergii. The sequence continues at coordinate 266,068 of NZ_JAVSJA010000001.1, forward strand.
TCATTTCTGTTTTCCCGTTCCCGAGAGTAACAGAAGAGGGATAGGTTACACCTCGCAGCCTTCCCTTCCCCGCTTCAATAGCCGAGTTTGCTACTACATTAGTACAAAAGATCGGCACACATAAACAGTTATAAGATTGGTCGGGATTGACCTTTTCTAGGCAGCCGAGGTGCTAAAAACTTTACTAGGCGCTTATTTCAGGTATGACAACCCTATTTGATGCCTGAACATTTCCCACTGATCGGAAACGCCGTAATCTAGCGCTTGCATTAGTCTAGACATTACAATAGAAAAGAAGGATTATTCCCAGAAATCATGACACTGCTGACGGTTCGATCGCTCAAAAAAGACTTCGGTATCAAGGAAATTCTCAAAGATGCGAGTTTTAGTCTCGATGATCGCGATAAAGTCGGCCTGATTGGTACGAATGGATCGGGAAAATCGACCCTGTTGAAAATGATCGCCGGATTAGAAGCGATCGATGGCGGCGAAATTCAAATCAATTCGGGGATGAAAATCGTCTATTTACCCCAGCAACCCGATCTAGACGACGATAAAACGGTTTTAGAGCAGGTTTTCGCCGATAGTGGCGAAAGTATGACTTTAATCAAGGAATACGAGGAATTGTCCGATCGCCTTGTCCATGAGCCAGAAAATCTGGATACTATTATGGAACGTTTGTCAAGGGTTTCGCAACAAATTGATCAACTTGCCGCCTGGGATTTAGAAACCAATGCTAAAGTTATTTTAAGTAAACTGGGCATCGATAATTTTAATGCTCGCGTGGGCGATTTATCGGGGGGATATCGCAAAAGAATCGCCATCGCTACCGCACTTTTAGCCGATCCTGACTGTTTATTGATGGATGAACCCACAAACCATTTAGACGCGCTTTCCGTGGAGTGGTTACAGAGTTATTTGTCCCGTTTTCGAGGAGGATTATTATTAATTACTCATGATCGCTATTTTCTCGATCGAGTGACTAATCGCATCATTGAAATCGATCGGGGAGATTTATCTACTTATTCTGGTAATTATGCCTATTATCTAGAAAAAAAAGCTTTAGCGGAAGAATCGATCGCCAGTAGTCAACGCAAACACGCGGGAGTTTTACGACGGGAATTAGAATGGTTATCCCGGGGACCAAAAGCGCGCAGTACCAAACAAAAAGCGCGGATCGATCGCATTCAAGCAATGGGTAATAAGGAATTTAAACAGGTGGAGGGAAAAGTCGATATTGCCACCGCAGGAAGACGCATCGGCAAAAAAGTTATTGAAGTAGAAAAGATATCGAAAGCTTACGGCGATCATACTTTAATTAAAGATTTTACCTATATTTTTACTCCCGAAGATCGCATCGGTATTATTGGCAGTAACGGGGTAGGAAAATCTACTCTCATGGATATTATTACCGGGAAAATTCTCCCCGATTCAGGCACGGTTGACATCGGTTCCACTATTCATATTGGTTACTTCGATCAACAATCCGATGATCTCAATATCAACGAAAATCAAAGAGTGATCGAATATCTGAAAAGTGTGGCCGAATTAGTCAAAACCCTAGACGGCAGCGTGATCACCGCTTCCCAGATGTTAGAAAAATTTCTCTTTCCTCCCGATCAACAGTATGCACCAATTTATAAACTTTCTGGAGGGGAAAGAAGACGCTTATTTTTACTACGAGTTTTGATGAGTGCGCCTAATGTTTTAATCTTAGATGAACCCACCAATGATCTCGATGTGCAGACGTTAGCAATTTTAGAAGAATATTTAGAGGACTTTAACGGTTGTGTGATTGTCGTTTCCCATGATCGCTATTTTCTCGATCGAGTAGTTGATACTATTTTTGCCTTTGAAACCGGGGGGAATATCCGTCAATATCCGGGTAATTATTCCCTTTATCTCGATCAGAAAAAAGAGGAGGAGGAACCAAAAGAAAAAAAAGTCACCCCAAAAACTGTTAAAGCTTCTCCGTCACCCGTCAATAAGAAAATCTCTTTTAAAGAGAAAAAAGAATACGAAGATATCGAGAAACAAATACCAATTTTAGAAGCAAAAAAAGCTGAAATTGAACAGGTACTTTATGGAGAACCCCTAGAAGATTTTACCAAAATAACCGCTCTGACCGAAGAATTAGCTCAATTGAGTCAAAAAATTGATAATTTAACCGATCGCTGGTTAGAATTAGCGGAAAAATTAGGCTAGGATAATCCCTATTTTCCCGATCAATTTAGTTAAAACCGAGTGATAATTTCCGGTGAATCATCCTCATCCATGATCAGATCTGCCGACTCCACCCGCAAGAGTGCCAAATTATCGTTAACCACCCCTTGAAGATAGATTTCCCCCATCCCTTCACCCCCTAGATCGATCGAGCCGAAAACTTGACCGGTTTTGGTATTAAAATTAAACTGAAAATAATTAGCCGAGGAAATTCCCTCGCTGACATTATCGTATTTAGCGATCTCTTGACCACTGTTATCATAAAAAGATACCTGAAAATCTTCTAAAACTTGCGTTTTTCCCGAACCTTTTTCCGAAAAGATAGTCGGGGCCGTTTTTTCATCATAACTAAAAGAACCTTTAGCTGTATAGCCCCCTTCCCCCGACCATTGAAAATCGATCGTCACCGCTAAAACCCCTTGGCTATTCATGTTAGCAACTAAAAGCCAAGCTAATAGTAAAGTCAATATCATCTTTTTCATGGTCAATCTGAACTATAAGTACCTAAGCAAAATTAATTACACATCTAAGCCACTACTCCGTCAGACTTCTGGTGTGAGGAAACAGTGAACTGAAAACTCAAATCCGATCCCTAATAGCTGTCTCCCGTCTCCCGTCTCCCGTCTCCCGTCTCCCGTCTCCTGACGACCGTCTCCTGACGACCGTCTCCTGTCTCGACTAGGAAATTAATTTTGCACGACTACTTAGTAGGTTATTTCAGTTATCAGTGATCAGTTATCAGACTTCGGCTTTTTTCTCCCCACACCCCTCTCCCTTCTCCCCACTTTACTATACCTTTTAAACAGGATTTAGTATCACTGATCATCATGAATAGGGCTAATTTTATCCGACAAAGAGCGATTTACAAAAACTGGCACAATTATCAATCGCGGTGTCAGATTTTGCGATCGCAACTTGGTTTTAATCAAGTGCCTTCCTCCCGTCCCCAAACCTGCATCGGTTGTCGTCACTACCACGGCCAATCCTACGGTCAGAGTCGAGAAACCCGTCAGCGTCTAATTTGTGGATTTCATCCCTCCGGTTGGAATCAAGAGGAAAATTGCCCCGATTGGCAAAGGGAAGACCCCTGAACGCAAATTTAAACCGGACAAAACCATCCCAGGGGCCGGGGTCCGCAACTGTGGCACACTAGAGAGTATAACTGAATTGACAGTAAGCCCTTGACTAATCAAATTACCCCTTTCGACCCCCTTCACAACCACGACGAGACGGGCCATGACCACGAGTCAAAAGGGACCCCCCACGTCCATAGCGAAGCTTCCCTGAAGCAAATTATTAACCGTCTCTCGCGGATCGAAGGACATATTCGCGGCATCAAGACGATGGTATCGGAAAATCGTCCCTGTCCCGAAGTTTTGATGCAAATTGCCGCTATTCGCGGGGCGATTGATCGTGTGGCCAGAATGATCCTCGACGAACATCTGAGCGAATGTATTGCCCGGGCTGCCCAAGAAGGTAGTATCGAGACAGAAATAGAAGAATTAAAGGCCGCCTTGGATCGCTTTTTACCCTAGATTGTGCTATAATGAGAAGTTGGCATTTTTTAGGCAGAGAGCGATTACAGGAGGTGAATTAGGTTAATGACCCAAGTGGTAGTTGGTCAGAACGAGGCGATCGAATCAGCCCTGCGTCGTTTTAAGCGACAGGTAGCGAAAGCGGGAATTTATGCGGATATCAAAAAGCATCAATTTTTTGAAACCCCTCAAGAAAAGAGAAAGCGTAAAGCAGTAGCCCGGAGACGACAAAGAACCCGTCGTCGTTAAAATTACCCAAGTCAGAAGCCGCTCGCAAGCTTCTGGCTTGCTTTTATTTTAACCTCTGTTTTGGGGGTTGGGAAGCGGGAAGTGGGGAGTGGTAAGTGGGGTTAGGGGATGGGGAGATAGGGAGAAAAAAGCTGATTACTGATCACTGATTACTGATTACTGATCACTGATTACTGAAGGCTTTTTCGCTTAAGATAAAGTTTAGCCCTCGATCGAGTTCTAGTGTTTTCATGGTTTTACAACTGCGCGTCTATGTTCCCGAACATCCTCTGGTTAAGCATTGGTTGGCGATCGCACGGGATCAAAATACCCCCTCGGTACTGTTTAAAACAGCGATGACGGAACTAGGCCGCTGGTTAACCTACGAAGCGGCGCGGCAATGGTTGCCGACCCTGGAAACTAGCGTTAAAACCCCTCTAGCGGAATGTCCGGCTACTTTTATCGATCCTAGGGTACCGATCGCCGTAGTCCCGATTTTACGGGCAGGATTAGCCCTGTTGGAAGGGGCCCAAAGCCTTTTACCCCTAGCTAGTACCTATCACCTCGGTTTAGCCAGAAATGAGGAAACCCTAGAGGTGAGTTGTTATTTAAATAAATTACCGGCCAGTTTTGATCCAGCCACGAGAGTCTTAATTCTTGAACCGATGTTAGCCACGGGGGGATCAATTTCAATGGCAATGGCAGAAATTACCGGCAGAGGCGTTGATCCTGCCCTGATTCGCCTGATTTCTGTCGTGGCTGCCCCGCCGGCTTTACAGAAATTGAGTCAAAATTATCCCAGCTTGAACATCTATACGGCTATTATCGATGAAGGATTAAATAGCCGCGGTTATATCGTGCCGGGGTTGGGCGATGCCGGCGATCGAGCTTTTGGAACCTATTAGGAGAAAAAGGGATTATGAGTCAGCGAGATGGGTTTACGGGCGGTTTTTTAGCCGGTGCGATTGTCGGTGGTTTAGTGGGCGGTGTTTTGGGGACAGTGTTGGCTAATCGCAGCCGTCGCAGTTTAGCAGCTGCTGACAATCAGTCTTTTTTGGAGGGCATCCGCAATGGGCGCTTGACTCCAGAGGAAGGCATGGAAATGGCCCGCCGCAGTTTAGAAGATAAAATTGCCCAGTTAAATCTAGCGATCGATGATGTGCGTCAACAGTTAGGATCGGTACAGGAAAACGGCAGCGATCATTAAAATTGGGCTGGCTGAATAAATCTAAAAACCTTTTTGGATAAGCTATGCCCGCGCATTTAAATTGCTTGTGGAGATGAGGCAAAAAGCAAGGCACAAGATTCTCCGTTAGAATTAGCAGTAATCAAACACCACGCTTGCGGGAGCTATGGTTAACCTCACCTATAACAAAAATCGCCCTCTTCCCAGCGCCGAAGAATTGCCCTCTTCCGACGAAACTCCAGTGGACAATCAGTTACAGAATGATATGCCCAACCTACTGCTAAGTTTATTAGCTTTAATTTGGTCTGGTCGAGATGATTGGTATTTTGGGGTAGATATGGCTGTTTATTATAATCCAGACGAATCAGCTTTTGTCCCCGATGGTTTCTTAGCAGTTGGAGTCAACCATGATACAGGAGAAAGAGGTCGGTTAAGCTATGTTTTGTGGGGAGAAAAGTATATCTTGCCGATTTTGTTTTTAGAGGTAATTTCCGAGAAATATAATAGTGAGTATGAGGAAAAATTCTTAAATTACCAAAACCTGGGGATTCTGTATTATGTAATTTACAATCCTTTGAGTGGCAGAAGGGGAAGATTTAAAAACCGACAAAGATTAGAGGTATATAAATTAATCTCAGGGAAATATGAACTTCTAGAAAGTGAGAATAATCGAGTTTGGTTGCCTGAAATTGGCTTGGCGCTGGGTTATGAAAAAGGAGAACATATTGCTTGGTATCGGGAATGGTTATACTGGTATGACCAGTCAGGAAATCGCTATCTAACGGCGGAGGAAAGAGCGAACCAGGCTGAGGCGAGCGCTGCTCGAGAACGGCTGGCTAAACAAGAGGCTGAACAAAGAGCGACACGGCTGGCCGAAAGGCTGAGATTGCTTGGAATTAACCCCGATGAAATGTAAGAAAAGTGCTGTTAGAAATAGCACAAAAATAACAGTTAGGACTGGTACAGGAAAACGGCAGCGATCATTAAACATTTAAGAGCCAATTTTAAAGGCTTCTAGAAATAAACTATAGGTGATACCAATTTTTAGTAAATTGAAAGATTCTCGCAGAATCGGTGCGGGTTTAGCCTGAGAACTTTTTCGGTAAACAATCCGGCTAATCGTCTCCGTAAACAGCAGCAATAAACCGGCAGCGGTGACATCCCATTGGGCAGTTTGGCCGGCAGTGGTGACAATTGCTTGACCAGAAAAAATTCCAAATAAAACACAAATTATCTGTAGGGAAATCCGCCGCCAAGGATTACTAAAAAAGCTATTAAATCGACTGCTGGTGACATTAGCCAGCGTACTTAAACGGGTGCGTTGCATGGCCATATTTATTTAGAAGTAATACGATTAAGAAGCCACAAAGAAGTAACGATACCGGTAAAGTGAGCGAGAATTGTATTAGTATTGGCCTGCACAATTAACAGGTCAACAGAATTAACAAATTGACTGGGGTTAGAGGCAACATTAAAAGTACCTTGGGGAACATTGAGGGATTTAATTAAGACGATTCCCGCTAACGCTTGCGCCCCCAAAATCGTTAAAAACATCCCGATAATATTAGCGATTAAACCCTGACGGATTAACTGAATAGTATCGGATTTTTTCGGGCGACTATCTTGATCACCCCTCAACATTTGACGGGCAATTTTCATGTAACGAGAAGAAAAGAAAATGGCGACCACCAAGAAACCAGCCCCACCAATGGCACATAAAACACCGATTTCAATGCCAGAAGTGCGTTGTCTCGTCCCTAATAAACTAGCGGTAGCAATGAGTAATAAAACCCCTGAAATCACGCCTAGGACAATCTGCGTCCAAAAACCGATTCTTCCCTGACGTAAAAGGATATTAGCAGCCCGTTGGACGGCTGGAGGCAAGGAATAAAGATCAGAATCTCTAGTGGTGGATATATTGGTAATTTCTGATTGTTTGTCTCTCATCGGGGTTAAGCTAGGGATTGGGTAAATTTGGTCTTGATCTATTTTCGTCTTTTTTTTTGCCCATGGCTAGAGATTTAATTTTGGCACTGACTGGCTATCTGTTTAGCTTCCACCTGTAAACCCTGGGCTATGCGAAACATTTCTTGACCGGTGTGGAGAGAGCGATCATCGTAGTTAAGGGTAAAGGTTTCTAATTCTTCTAGTCCATCAGTGAGATGATTGAGACAGTAGTAAAGAGAAGCGGCCACTTTGGCCATTTTGGCAGGGTTGGGCCGTTGAGAAAAGAGGGTTTTGGCTCGATCGAGATTTTGGCGACAGGTTTCTAGATAGTCTTGAAAAACAGCCATTAACTGATCATCGAAGGGATCGGCGGAGAGGTGATCGATCTGACGTTTGAGGGGCCGGATAATTTGACCAATCAGACGATTAATCGGGCTATAGGTCTGGTTGTACCACTGTTTGACCAAGACCTCGTCTTCCTTGACCGCTTCTTTGTAACGATGGTAATTTGCTTGAGCGGTGGCAGTACGTTGGCTGCGGGGAGAATTGCCGATTAGTTGGTTATCGTAGTCTTTTCTTAGTCTCGGATCGCTTAAAATCTCGTAGGCGGCGTTAATAGCGACGATTTTATCGTGACTGGCACTATCGTTTTGACTGTCGGGATGGAATTGTCTGGCTAAACGCCGATAGGCCTGTTTAATCTCGTCAGGGGTCGATTTATGGCTGATTTCTAAGGTTTGGTAGTGGTTGCCGGTCATGAGCGCAAGCGATCGATCTGTCTTTTATTATTATCGACCATGGTTAACGCGGCGGAGAAGGAGAATTGTCGAGAATGGGGTGGGGGGAAGTGGGGTGTGGGAAGTGGGAAGTGGGAATTATGAATTATGAATTGGGGAGGTGGGGAAGTGGGGAAATTGAACCAAAACCCCAACACCCCAACACCCCAACACCTAAAACCTGTCTCCTATCTCCTGAATACTGTCTCCCGACTCGGAGAATACTGACTTCTAACCCAATGTTGGTCAAGGATAATCAAAAATTATCTATTAACTCCAAAAACTTGAGAATATTTAAATTAATATTTCGCAATATTTATAAATTCTTAAGAATTAATTGAGAAAGATTTTTATTTAACAACGATGTTACAATGGTTACAGCGATTTGATACAATTTCATAATGGGTTATTCTGTGCTTTTTTGGGCAGCAATAGTTGAAACCCTTGCCACACCTAGAAAGTGATCCTAATTAAGACGGGTAAATCAGTCAATTTCACCCACAACGATGATCTTTTTTTTGTGTAGTTTTATTGCAAAGAAAAAGTTTTTTTGACAAAAAGCACAAAGTATGGATTAGGAAGTGGGGAAGTGGGGAGAGGGGAGAAGGGAGAATAAATAACAATAATCTTCAGAATTCAGAATTCTGAGTTCTGACGAAATTGGCAATAATTAGACAAAAGGATTGATTTCAGGGATATCATCGATCGAGGGTAACTCTATTTGGCCCGATCGCTCCTGTCTAAGATAATAGGGACAATGAAGCTGACAATCGGGACGATGGGGAAAATTAACTAAATCATTTTGGTATGCTGATAGATAGCGATCGAGAGCCTTCAATAAACGGCGTAAATCGCGCCCTGTCCGTTGGTGTAGTTTCTGATTATAGTTAAAAGTAATTTGTTCGGGGCTGTGGGGTAACTGCACAAACCAATAGGTCATCGATAAACTATCCAGAGGATAAGCAGAAGTTTCTGCCAACACATACAGGTAAAGTCTCGTCTGCCAATTTTTGGCTAGTTTGTCGGCATCGATCGGTTTTAAGTAGGTTTTCCAGTCAAAAATTACCGCTCGATCGCTCTCTAATAAAATTAAATCATAGATAACCGTTAATAAATAATTACCCACAGTTAAACTGCGACAATGTTCCGCTTCTCGATTGGTTTCTCCTGGATTTTGGGCAATTGCCGGGGCAGCCTTTAATAGGGCTGTTAAACAATGTTCTAACTGTTCATTTTCCCGTAACAGAGACGCGATCGGCAGCCCTAATTCCCGCTGCTGTAATAATAGGTGAAACTGACTGCCCCATTCTTGCCGCTGCAATTGCCCGGGATCAGCCGGTGTGTTAAGTTGCTCTAGATAGACTTTTTGAAACCTCGGTGGACAGGTTTCCAATAGGTTTAAATGGCCTTGGGCAAGACGATAGATCTCAGACATGATAGGTTATCGTTAATGTGATTAGTCACAGTAACAAGCAGGGCTTATTGAGAATAGATTAACCCATCAGCCCTAAGTGGATGGTTTGACACTCCCCGCGCTAAAGCGACGGGGATTCTTGGTTCAAAGAGATTACTTGCTTAGACAGAATCGCTTCTGAAAAAGTAGAGGTATTCTCTCCCCAAGCGTTTATCGGATCTAGCCCGAAAGTTCCCGTATGCCCTACGGTACTTAACCCTTTTTTAAGGATATTGATAGCGGCGTTTTCATCCCTATCTAAAACACACCCACATTTACACTGATGGGTTCTAGTCGATAAAGATTTCTTAACAATTTCACCACAGTTTGAACAGTTTTGGCTTGTATAATTCGGTGAGACAGCAATCGTTATCTTGCCGAATTTAACCCCAAAATACTCTATCCATTCCCGAAACTGATACCAGGCCGCATCATTGATCGATTTAGCTAGACAATGATTCTTGACTAAGTTCTTAACTCTTAAATCCTCGTAGGCTATCACATCGCTAGAGTGAACTACGCACCGTTCGGCTGAGCTCACGGCCGAAGCCTTGCTAATTTCACAGCAAAGTCTTTACGTTGCCTACTTACTTTAAGGTGAGCTTTAGCTAATCTTTGTCTAGCTTTTTGACGATTTTTACTTCCCTTTTTCTTTTTAGATAATCGCCTTTGAAGTCGTTTTAATCGTTTCTCAGACTTTCTCAAGAATTGAGGATTATCAACCTTGTCGCCATTGTGATCTGTATAGAAAGAAGCCAAACCTACATCTAAGCCAATACACTTACCTGATGGTTTAACATCTTCTTTAACGTCACAAGAAAGGACAAATTGACAATAATAACCGTCCGCTCTCCGAATCAACCTAACCCGTTTAATATCGGATTCTTGAAAGTACCCTAAATCCCAAGTTCCTACCAACTTAAGAACACCAATGTTTTTCTTGTCAGTGAACTTAACAGTTTTAGGGCTAAGAAGCTTCCATCCTGATTGTTTGTATTCAACAGAGCGAGATTTTTTAAATTGAGGATACCCCTTTTTGCCTGATACTTTACGTTTACAGTTGTCGTAAAAACGACTAATTGAACTCCAAGCACGTTCAGCACTTGCCTGTCTAGCAGTTGAATTAAGTTCATCGGCAAATTTAAAGTCCTGAGCTAATTCTTTAGAATATCGGTATAAATCGTTCTTACCCGTACCTTTTGTATCCATCCATAACCTTACACATTTGTGACGGATGAATTGAGCAGTACGAATAGCATCGTCTATGGCTTGATACTGTTGAGTTTTAGCTTTAACTTTAAACTCTAAGACAAACATTTTACGCAGGGGGGACTTAGACAAAATCAGTATAGCACAATAAAAGTTAAGTTAACAAGATATAGTTTAAAAAGCCGTCCTAAAAGGACGGGGCTTTAACCCAAAATTTCGGTAAAATCTGTTTGAGACGGAGAACGCTCACCAGCCAATCGCACTCCCATCGATCGCTGTGCATAGACGTTTTTAACTTGTAATCATTTGCTTGAATCAATGAGCAGGGTGCTGCCAGATCGGCGATCATACTATTCCCAAGTTAGAGTGATACCTTCTAGGTTACATACTCTCTGAATAGTTTCTAGTTTACTCTCAGTCAATTTCCCAAATAGGTGAACTCTCATTTTATGCTTGGGATAATACTGTCCATAACTCTTTATTTGCCCGATCGCTGATTTCCAGCCTTTTGTATTTTTAACTTCAATTATTTCCGTATTAGTTAAGACATCTATTCTACCTACCTTATCAATGTAAACCTCGGTTTTTCCTCCTAATTCTCTAGCCAGTTTGTCCCGATACCAAGCCTCTGTACCCTTTACAGGAGTATTTATCTCCGGCTCAATAACTATGCCATTAACCTGATTAATAAAGTCCCGAATTGCTCCTCTTACTAATTTTTGAGCAGCATTGGGAGACTGTCTTTTCCGTTTAGCCATTCTTACTCAGTGAATAATTTAGAGATACCATATCCAGCTAAACCAATTACTGCTCCTACTGCCGCGACGGGAGCCATTGTCACTGCAACTGCCGTCCCCCCTACTGCTAATCCCATACCTCCAACTAATGCTGATATACCGGCTCCAGCACCCGCACCAATTGCTGCTGCTCCAATTGCCGTTGCGTCTTGTTCTTCTATTGCTTTTTTGGTTCCGTAAACTGCCGTGCCGACCACTGCTCCTGCTGCTGCTACTGGAGCCATGCCGACGCCTAGAGCAGTTCCTCCTACAGCCAGTCCCATACCGCCAACTACTGCCGATGCACTAGCTCCAATCGCTGTACCCACTCCCACTGAAATCATTGCCTCTTGAACTTCTTCTGGCTTATTTTTGTCCATTATTTTTGGCCTCATTAGCTTTGGGTAATTATGAAACTCTAGCATAAGACAGACAAGCCGTCAACCACAACAAGCCAGGCGTTAAGGCGCATAAGTGCCAGTCAGGTGCATACAGTTATTAGCTGGCTTCCGGTATTGCCAGCCACTGATTGTCTGAGATTTCCAAGGTTTTGAAACAACAGCGAAACGCTTTGCCTATCGGGCTGCAGGCATACACTCCGATTTGGCAATCGTCGGCTATCTTGTGTAAGTGTGTGATCCGCATTTGCAGCCAAGCCTGCCCATCATAAGAATTCTCTAGCAGAAAATCGCTCCCCCGTTTACTGATGCGATACCACATTTCGCGGTATCGTGAAGAAATGTCTTGCGTTGCCCAATCAGAATATCCCAAATTGGTCACCACAGAACCAAGCCGACTAGCTTGTTCGCTTTCATATTCCGTGGAAACTTTTATCCAATTCTGACTGTCAATCCGCACCATTAGGCCACATTGATCATATTTTTCCCGAGGCTGAAATTCTACTTGGGTCATTAGGGAAAAATCCCCAACTTGTCGCATCAATAAGCAATGCCCATCATCTCTTTGAAAACCATAGTGCGTGTTTTGCCAAAAATCAGTTTTTTCATCTGTAGAAATTTCCAAGCCATTACCCAAACGATAATGCGTCGGCTCGTTGAGCCAGTAAAAATCATCTGACAATGCTGGCTGTAAAAAATTTTCACTAAGTCGCATAATATCGCTCCTAATCAGATACATCGTGATATTACGAGGCCAGCTAACCATTGATTATACAGAAACTTTCCGAATAACCAGAGTAAGGATATGGGGAAACTTTCGGCATATCACCCCGTTTTGTGGATTTCTGACAATCAGCTGAGATACAAAGAACTTTTCAGCGACCCTATCACTAATTCTTCAATCTGACTGCACTTCGTAACAAAAATTTACAATTATTCGACGGCACTCGCACTCCCGTCCGTCGCTGTGCCTAGACGTTTTTAGCTTATAATCATTCAAATCTATCGCTGCAGCGGTAGGACTTGCATGAGGGAACACACCCTACCAGATCTGCACTGAGTTCCGTTGTTGCCTTGTTAGGATTAGGAGGATTAGGGTTAGTCTCTAGCCTGACCAAGCGAAAATAGAAATAGTAGGGTGAGCATTGCCCACCTTACCGCTTTTTCGGTCATAATAAATCCGAATTAGGGCGAACTGTAGTAGAATAGAAATCGAACCTCTTAAGCAGGGTTTATAAGGATGTCCAGACGAGACGATCTACATTTATCATTACGTCATACTTTAGAAAAAGAGGGTTGGAAAATCACTGATGATCCTTTAATTCTAACCTTAGAACAAACCTTGCTTAAAGCTGATTTAGGAGCAGAAAAGTTTTTTGCTGCGGAAAAAGAAGAACGTAAAATTGCCGTAGAAATCAAAGACTTTGATACGCCTTCAGTTATCAGTGAATTAGAAAAAACAATAGGACAACTTCAATTATACCAATGGGCTTTAGATTCACAAGAACCTGAAAGAAAACTTTTTTTGGGCATTAGTCAAGCGGTTTATTTAAAACACTTCAAAAAAGCTATTTTCCAACTGGTTATTAAACGTAATAGAATCAATTTAATTATTTATAATCCTCAAAAGGAGATAATTTGCGAATGGATAACACAGTAAATTATGCCGATATTCTGACTCAAGTTATCAGAAAAGAGTCGGCGATGCAACCTCGATTACAAACCCTTAAAATTACCCCAGTTTGTGATCCAGAATCAGGCAACTTTTTAATAATTATGACTGGTTGGGAAAAAGAAGCATGGATTAATACAATTTTATTTCACGCTCGTTTATTGAAAAATAAAATTGTCATTGAAGATGATAATCTTGAAGAAGGATTAACAACCAATTTAATTCAAGCTGGGATTCCCCCAGAAGATATTATTACTGGACTTTCCCTAGAGTAAGGCAGGCATTACCCACCTTAGCGATATCGCAATGAATGTTAGGAAAAATTATCTAAATGCTTCAATTCTATCTAAATAGACATTAACTAATTTATGTTCAATAACCAAAGCTTCAACTTCTGGCCAAATAGGAGCTAAAAACTGATGAAATTCTCGTTTTCGTATATTGCCAAAACGGAGATGTACTACTTTGGGTGCAAAAAAAATTAAGCATTAGTTGATCGGAAAAGTCTGTATCTTTCGTAACAATAACCAGTTTTTTATCCTTTGCATATTGCCAAATTTCCGTATCCCTTGGACTTCTCCCTAAAAATGATCGGTAAAGATGGAGTGAAGAGGATTTTAGCTGGTAAATTTTCATCAAAGAAAAAACCATTCATGCAATTTTTCTGACTTCATAGTGATTCGCCATCAATCTTGCTGCAAATTGCATACAGGCATAAATATCTTCTCGATTCAGAGAAGGATATTCTTCAAGGAATTCTTCAATAGAATCCCCTGCTCCCAAAAATTCCATAACTGTTTGCACCGGAATTCGGGTTCCAGCTATAACAGGTCTTCCATTACAAATATCTGGATGGATATGGATACGACTTTCCATTAAGGTTTTGTTACCTCTTTGATGACCTTAAGTAAACTTATTATATCCTTTCATGGTAGTAGGTGAGGATGTTGGGTTTCCTTAAAATTGATCGCTGCAGCAGTAGGACTCGCATGAGGGAACGCACCCTACCAGATCTGCACTACGTTTTTGGAGTAGTGCCATTCTTTTGCTTGCTCCTCACGAAGACTGCCTTATTTTTTCGCTGAATCTCGAATAAGTCAATAGCCTCGAACAGGCCACTCAACTTTGCATATCCGTAGTTGCGTGGGTCAAAAGATGTCTGATTTGCTATGTGTCCGCCAATCTCTGCCAAATTCGACCAACCATCATCGTCTAGAGTGCTAGAAACAGCGCCCCTCAATAAACTGATTAATTTGGTGTCTTGCTTCAACTCTTTACCAGTTTTCTTCACACTTGCAGAAACTTTGGAAGTCTCCTCAGAATTTACTGCTTGATCAATAGTTTCTAGGTATAAAAATGTTGAACACGCATAAACAAAAGGCAATGGTGTTTTCTTCTCGCCAAATCCATAGACTTTTAAGCCATTTGTCAAAATTCGCATCACTAAAGGAGTAAAGTCACAATCGCTCGACACGATTGCAAAAGCATCCAACTGTTGTGTATACAGCAAATCCATTGCATCAATAATCATTGCAGCATCAGTAGCATTTTTGCCCTTCGTATAGTCGAACTGTTGGACGGGGCGAATAGCGTATTCATGCAAACACTCCTCCCAGGCTTTCAGCGCAGGACTTTTCCAGTTTCCGTAAGCCTTACGAATATTGGCAACTCCATACTTTGCAATTTCAGAGACGATCGCCTCAATTTTTGATGCAGGGGCGTTGTCTGCATCAATCAGCAGCGCAATTTTTGATTCTGATTGCCGCATATTGCTCCAGGTGTGCTGATCACTTTAATTTTTGAACTCGAACAGACACTCTTCAAGTATGCCCCAACCGATAACCTAAGCCATCCAACTATTAATTATACAGAAACTTTCCGAATAACCAGAGTAAGGATATGGGAAAACTTTCGGCATATCACCCCGTTTTAGCGGAATTGCGCCGAACTTTTCCGTATATCAAACCCAGAAGCCTGTTAGCCAGATTAACCTACTGCAAACAACCTCCTTTAGGCAGATTCCTGACAATCAGCCGAGATACAAAGAACTTTTCAGCGACCATAGCACCAATTATAATTCTTCGGGTAACTGAGCAGACTAACTAAAAGTGGCGATGGCGGAGCAAATTCTTTCTCTACTCTTGTACCTAATTCTCATTTTAACGGCTTTTTGGTTTATTAGCCCCCAAAAAACGCCCCGTAGTCATCCCGCCTATCATCTTGCCTGTTTACTAGAAGATGCTCCTGAAAGCTCTTTAAATGGTCAATTTTGTCCCCTGGCTACTCCTTTGGCTACCCCGATCGCCTGTACTGTTCCCCAGGGGTGGCGCAGTGTATATAGGCAGTCTCTGGCAAAACCGGATGTTAACTATTGGCAATGGCGCGGTATGCCCGAAAATGAGCAGTTTTGTCGGGAATTAGGGGAATTATTGCAATTAAATCCGGCTAGAGGTTACGCTAAGGAAATTCTGGAAAGTCTCGCCTTGGGTCAAGATCCTTTTTATCATCTCTACTGGGATCTAAAAGCGATCGCTAATGGTAACTTTAACACTATTGGCACTAATAAACTAGCTGAGGGCAGATTTGCCAGGCGAGATTTGCGAACTCATCAGCAGATGCGGAGGGATTTTCGTCAATGGCATTTACAAGCTTGTGAACAGTTGGGAAAAGAGCGGGTTAAAGCGGTTTATCGGCGGTGTTATGGGGCAGATTGGTCATTAATCGCCCAAATTCTCTATCCTTCGCCCCGTTCCTTGGCCGTGATGATTATGGAGTCGGCTAATCCCGCTTGGTGGCGAGTTTTGGGGATTACTCCTTTTAGCACGACTAGCCGGATTGAGAACAATTATAAAACTCTCTTGTGTTATTGGCATCCCGATCGCAATTCTCATCCCAATGCTACAGAAATCACCGCCCATCTTAATCGCGCCTACGATTGTTATCAAAGTTTTCTGGAGATGAGTAGTCAAGATAATGCACCTTTGTGGACGAAAATCCGTCGCTGGATTCCTTAGACTTGACTCTAGTTTTTCCCTTGACTTTTTCCTTAACGAAAGAATGTTAGTCTAGGAACAATTTATGACCACGCTTGCACTCTCAGGGTAATGAATCTAGTGCTTTTAAACAATCGCTACCAAATTGTTAGTATCCTTGCTAGGGGGGGATTTGGGGAAACTTATATCGCTATCGATACGAATATGCCTTCTCAACGGCGCTGTGTGATTAAAAAATTGCAGCCGGCTATTCAAAGTGAGGAGATGCCAGAATGGTTAAAAGAACGTTTTCAGAAAGAAGCAAGTGTTTTAGAGGAATTGGGGGAGCAAAATCGCCAAATACCCCGTTTGTACGGCTATTTTGCCCAAGATAATCACTTCTATCTGGTGCAGGAATGGATTGAAGGGGAGACACTAACCCAAAAACAGCAACGTCAGGGAAATTTATCCTCCTCAGCAGTGCGGACGATTTTGGAGAATTTACTGCCTGTTATTGATTTTATTCACAGTCGCCGCATTATTCACCGGGATGTGAAACCCGATAATATTATCTTAAGAAATAGTGATAATTTGCCCGTTTTAATCGATTTTGGGGTAATGAAAGAGGCAGTGGCCACCTTACTCGATCCTACGGGAAAAAGTGCCTATTCGATCGCCCTTGGCACCCCCGGTTATATGGCTTCAGAACAGGCCGCCGGGAGACCAGTCTTTTCTAGTGACCTTTACAGCCTAGGCTTAACGGCGATTTTTTTATTAACGGGAAAAACTCCCCAATATCTAGAAACTGACTCGCGCACGGGGGAAATTCTCTGGCGACAGGAGGCAGAAAATGTTAATCCTAATTTAGCTATGGTAATCGATCGAGCGATCCGTTTTCATCCCCGCGATCGGTTTGCTACTGCCAGGGAAATGTTGGCAGCTTTGGCAGAAATATCCCCCGATTTGTCCACCCAACCGACTATCGCGGTTTCTCCCCATAGTCCCCGATTAAAGTCCTCTACACCCCCAAAACCAACCGTCTCCCCCACTGTGGTTATTCAACCCAATTCCGGGAAAAAAAAGAATCCTTGGCTGTGGATTTTGCTGATTTTTGCGGTGACAATTGGGGCTTTTGCCCTAGGATATCGGGGATTTATGGCTCTTTTACCCAAAAATGAGGAAATTAAACCATCACCAACCCCCGAACCTTCTCCTAGTCCTGAAATCATTCCTCCTCCCTCCCAAGATTTTCCCCCTATCCGACGACCTTCTCGTCAACGGATTCCTATTTATTCCCCGACTCCTACCCCATCCCCGACTCCTACCCCAGAGGTGATTCCTAGTCCAGAAGCGACTCCAGAATTAACTCCTAGTCCCACCCCAGAAGAAGTAATTCCTATTCCTGTTCCCCTTCCTGAAACGGAGCCGAGTCCTCAAGTTTCTCCCCTTCCTTCTCCTTCCCCTTCTCCTTCCCCTTCTCCTTCTCCTTCTCCTTCTCCTTCCCCTGTTCCAGAGGTGATTAATCCCCCAGTTAATGAGGATAAAATTGAACCGATCGCTCCTCCCGTTTTATCACCTTCTCCTCTTCCCACGGTGGAAAATAGTAATTAATCTAAAAATACGGGTTTTTCTTTAAGCTCTAGCACGAAAAATTTGATTAGCCGTCAGGTTTAACTCTGGAAAAATCCCTGAAATAAGACGTTGATCCTGTTTAAATAAATTACCTTGATATTCTCCATCGATTAATTGATAGATAGAAATGGTGGGTTCTTTGGGGCTGCCGATATATCGGGCCGAACCTTTGGCTAAATAATCGATAATCCAATATTCGGCAATTCCTAATTGTTCGTAGTCGTCGAATTTTTTCCGATAATCATCTCGCCAATTGGAACTGACAATTTCAATAATTAATTTAGCTGATGTTGCCAGAGAAATTGAGGAAGCGGTTTCCCAATAGGGATCGTTAACTAGATTTTCTCTGTCTAAGACGATAATATCGGGTAGATAACCCGTATGGGGGCGAAGGGGTTTTACTGCCGCAGTATTGGGGATAAAATAGGGCAATTGCCGTCTTCTAATCTCCAATCCTAACTCCATGCTTATAAATCCGCCAATTTCTTCATGTTTTCCGATCAGTCGCATCATGGGCAATAATTTTCCTGCGATTAATTCGTATTGTTGTCCATCATCGGGATATTGATTGATATAGTCATCAAAAGTCAACAATTGGGGGATAGTTTGGGTTGTGGTCATGGCAGTTAGGGGAATAAGAGAGATGATTTTTCTAGATTCTAACTCGATTAACGACGTTGCCACCAAGTCAATCCAGCTAGGGTAAATCCTACTAAAGGCATCACTACCATCGCTATCCAAAAAATAGCGTTAGCTTGCAGGGGATTTAAATTAATTCTTCTATTTTCTGGTTCCTTGGCCCGGATAGATAAGGTGGCTGTGTCACCACTGGCTAACCACTGCACAGAATTTAAAAATATATCTCCGTTTAACTGTTGTTCAAACAGTCCATCGCTGGCAAAGCTGGCATTACCAATCACGATTAATTTACCTTTTTTTCCCGTCAGAGCAACTCCCAGATCAAAAGGTCCGGCTAAATCTTTTTCAGGGTTAAACTGGAGATTCTGATCATTTAAATCACTCTCAGCCCACATTTTATCATTAGTAATCATTAAAGATACGGCTTCAATTCCTTCCACGGGAACGGTGGCGATGGGACGAGCAAAGGGAAAGATAGAAATACCGTTAGCAAAATCGCGAGTAATGGGATGATTACCGTAATTGGTAATAATGGGACTAGCCGGACCTAAACCAATGATTTCCCCAGCACCAGAAGCATCAATAATAATCCGATTATCTAGTTTCACACCCCAAGGGGTTAATAAGGGTTCTAATCCGGTTTCGGTTTGGGGGTCAATCAGTAATAAAATTTTGCCCCCCTGCTCAAGATAGTTTTTTAAAGCGGTGACTTCCTGGGGAAATATTTTTCTTTTGGGACTGGCAATAATAATGACATCGGCATTACTGGGAATGGTGGAACGTTCTACTAGATTAAGTGGTTTTACTTGATAACCTTTTGCTTCTAAACTATTGACTGCTTGTCCTAAACCCCCTTGAGGTTCTTTGATGGCATTTTCTCCATGACCTTGCAGAAAGTAAGCGGTTAAAGTGCGATCAGTTTTAGCGGTTTCGATGGCGTTACTCAGTTTCGCTTCGGTGAGACTTTCCTCTTCACTAATAGTTTTCAGGGGTTGTTTTTTGTCACCATACTGTACATAAACTCTGGCTAGATTATCATTGGCTAGTTTTTTGAATTCTTGGACAATATTGGGTTTTTTCTCTGGGTTAACTATCTCGTACTGAAATTGGGGATTTTTGCGTTGATAATTGGCTAAAAGTTCCTGTTCGCTGGCACTGATTCCCCGGGTTGAAAAAATCCAGACTTTGACTGGTTTTGACAGATTGGTTAATAGTCTTTCGGTTTGGGGGGATAAACTAAAGATTTGGTTTTCGGTTAAATCAACTCGATAGGGATAACGGAGGGCAAGAAAGTTAATTAAACCGATAACACCGAGGACAATAATAGTAGTAATAAGGGTTTGAGTGCCGGTGCGGGTACTTCTTTTTTGCCAAAATTCTTTCTGGGTGATTACTAATAACAACAGCCACCCTAGAAACAGAATAGACCCGGCAATTAATAACCCCAGAGAGAGGGATGACCATTGACCGGAGATTAACCCCACGGTTAGACCGGCACTACCCAGAAATAGGGCGGGTATATAGAGAAATTTACTGTATTTTTGCCAGGATATCATAGTTAGTTTCTTTGATAACGGTCCGCTTCGATCGCTTGAGTAGTTAGGAAGATTCCCAGCAGAATATAACTGAGGAGAATGACTAAACTACTACTGTCAAAAATTCCCCGCACGAAATTGTTAAAGGGTTGATACCAAGATAGATGGGAGAGCAATTCTTTCAGGAAAAATCCGATCTGTTCTCCCACTTCTCCTCCGATGCGATCTCGAAAAAAGGTTTCGGCATTGTTAGCAATTACATCCAGTATCCAGATAAATAAGATGGTGATAAAGGTGATGATGTAAGCAAGGATAGAACTATTGGTAAGGGAAGAAATAAACATCCCGATGGCTAGGATGGCCGCTGCCAGTAAAATTAATCCTAGATGAGCCATTAAAACACTGGCTATATTCACTGGGGGAACTGCGCTACTAAAAACTACTATTTCATAAATCCAGAGGGGGGTAATCATCACGGTAAAAAAGGCCAGCACTCCCAATAATTTACCGATGGCTATACTCCAATTGGTCAGGGGGGAAGTGGCTAAAAGTTCTAGGGTTCCCTGTTTTTTTTCCTCTGCGTATAATCCCATGGATAGGGCTGGCAAAATTACCAACAATAAAGAGGATAAAATCATGCCGATGAAAGTGGTCATAAATTCAGATACCACATCTCTGGCTACCAGAAATCCCGATTGTTCCTGGATACTAACATCGAGAATAATGCCGTAGAGAAGGGAGTTAAAGAAAAATCCCGCTACTAACCAAAATATGCCCATAATTATATAGGCATTGGCGGCGGTAAAATAGCTTTGAAATTCCTTGCGAAAAATCGCCCAGATATTATTGATCATGCCTCTCCTCTTGGTGATTACTTTCCCCGCTGCCGATTACTTCCAGAAAGATATCTTCTAGGGTTTTACGGGTGCGACGCATTTCTAATAGGTTATAACCATTGTTGACAACTATTCTAGCAATTTCTGCCCCTAGGTTTGTCCCCGCTTGACCAACAATTTTGAGCAGGTTATCGCCGACTTTTGCTGCTTGTTCGACTTGCGGCAGTTGTTGAAGGATTTCTAGCAGGGAATCCCTATCACCATCAATCTCAATTTCATAACTGGAACCGGCAGGGGTAGCGGTAGTAATATTATTGGCCACGATGCGACCCCGATTAATAATTGTCGCTCGATCGCAGGTAATACTCACTTCTGGTAAAATATGAGTGGAGAGAATAATTGTATGTTCTCCCGCTAAACTTTTAATCAGATTTCTCACCTCGATAATCTGTTTCGGATCCAATCCTACTGTCGGTTCATCTAAAATAATTACCGGTGGATCGTGTATGATCGCTTGGGCAATTCCTACACGCTGTTTATAACCTTTGGATAACTTGCGGATAATAACTTTTCTTTTTTCTAGTAACTGACATTTGCTTAAAACTAAATCTACCCGCGCTTTTCTATCCCCCGATGAGATACCTTTAATCCGTGCCACAAAATCGAGAAAACTTTCCACGGTCATCTCTGGATACAAGGGGGGATTTTCGGGAAGATAACCAATGCGACGACGCACTTCTAAGGATTGTTGATGCACATCGTATCCTGCTATCCTTGCTGTTCCTGTCGTGGCAGGAATATAACCGGATAAAATCCTCATAGTCGTGGTTTTTCCCGCTCCATTTGGTCCTAGGAAACCGAGAATTTCTCCTTTTTCTACGGTAAAATCCACGTCACTGATTGCCGCGGTAGAACCATAAATTTTACTCAGATGTTCGACTTCAATCATAAGCTTTATCAGTTATCAGTTATCAGTTATCAGTTACCAGATGGGAGTTTTCAGTCAATAGTGTTAAGTGACAAGTTCGGAGCTTTCTTTTAACTCGACGGAATCTAAAACCTAATTTGTTAAGCTAGAAGATTTTATGGACTTAGTTTCTAACCTTCTTTTTGGGTAGGAGAATTGCCAGATTCTTTCTTTTGCCTCTTGCCTCTTGCCTCTTGCCTCTTGCCTACTGCTCACTGATAACTGATTTTTCCCAGACTATGATCCCGATTAATTTCTACCACTAGATCTGCTTGTTTGAGCAGGGGTGGGAGAAATAATTGCGGATGTAAACTTTTCCAAAAATACTTGACAAATTCCTCGATTTCTGATGGGTTCATACCTCCTTTTGTTTCGGCCGCCTGTCGCCATTGTAAACTGTAACGGTAGTCAAGGGGATAAAGAATCAGTAAGCGATCGATTTTTGACCAGAGGGGTAGATATTCTCGCAATCTTTGATTATTATCCCTGGCGAATTGTCGGTCTTCTTCGCTATTAATCGGATCGGGGGCATGATCAAAGACTGTTTCTTCTACTGGATTCATGCCCACAAACCAACCCTCGAAAAAAAGAATATCAACTCGTTCCACTTGTTCCGCTGCAATTCTATCTCCTTGTCCTCGATGCAGGGACTTGTCAAACCGCGGGATTAAAATCGGACTTTCTTGCTGACAAACCTGTTCTAAAACTTTAATTCCTAATGCTATATCATGAGTACCCGGTGGACCACGCCAGCGCAATCTTTCATCCTTTTGACGCAATTTTATTCGCTCATTATAGGTCTTATAAATATCATCTAAAGAGAGATTATTTACTTTTAAATCAAAATAGGCTAAAATAATCGACATTATGGATGTTAAGGTGGTCTTACCCGTGCCTTGAGGGGCCAAAATGCCTTGAATCAACGGTTTTGCGTGGCTGCGTAGCTGTAGCGCCCAGGGAATCCAGAAGCGCCAACAGCTGATCAAAATCTGATTTGGCTGATTTATCCCTAACTCCTGACATTTTTGCCAGACTCGCGGCCAGAGAATCGTTAATAGTTCCGCCCTTTCCTGTAGGATCAGAGGGTTAGTCTCCCTAAAATTTAAGGATTCGATCGCTAGTAATTCTTCTAGATCCGCCTCAGTTAAGGGATTTTTGTCGATTAATCCCTGTAAAATCGTCAAAATCTTCATAGCTGTTATTCAGGAGTAATTCTCTGGGGTTAGCCACCCATACCAGCAGATTAATCCCGCTCAAGATTTTTTTTGAGAGTGTTTTTTAGGGTTATTTGCCCAAAAATGAAGGGTTTGCAGGCAGGCACGGATTCCCATTATATATATAAGTATATGTCAAGTTCCGTTTTTGGTCAAGGGGTTTGGCTAAAAATCTCTAGCTTGGTCTCCAGTTTCTCAATCGGTTAGACTAAGAATTATTCACATTACTTAACAAAACGGCCGATGAATACAGCTGCTCTGACGATAAGGCAAAATTGGCAATGGCAAGGAAATTCTATACACTATGTGCAAGCGGGTACTAGAGTTGCGGGAAAACCCCCGTTACTATTAGTCCACGGTTTTGGCGCTTCCACCGACCATTGGCGAAAAAATGTGCAAGGTTTAGCCTCAGAATGGGAGGTATGGGCGATCGATCTGTTAGGATTTGGTAGATCAGCTAAACCGGATATTGTCTATAGTGGCAATCTTTGGCAGCAACAATTAAATGATTTTATCAAGGAAGTTGTGGGCCAACCGACGGTTTTAGCGGGTAATTCTCTGGGGGGTTACGCTTCTCTCTGTGTGGCTGCTAATCATTCCGAGAATGTTCGGGGATTAATTCTCCTCAATAGCGCCGGTCCCTTTAGCGATACAGAAAGCAATCGTCAGCCTAATTTAGCACAAAAATTACTGCGATCGATGCTGCTGCAACCTTGGGCCAGTTATCTCTTATTTCTCTATACCCGTCAACCCAAAACTATCCGCAAAACCCTAGAGAAAGTATATCTCGATCGCAGTGCCATTACTGAGCAGTTAATAGAAGATATCCGTCGTCCTTCCCTGGATGCGGGAGCAGCCAAAGTTTTTGCTTCTGTGTTTAAATCTCCCCGGGGGGAAAATGTGGATATTCTCCTGCAAAAGTTAAGTTGTCCCCTGTTGATGTTATGGGGTGAAGGGGACCCTTGGATGAATACTAGGGAACGCGGGGCCAAATTCCGTCAATACTATCCTTCTCTCACAGAATATTATCTAACTGCCGGTCATTGTCCCCACGATGAAATTCCCACAGAGGTTAACCAGTTGATTAGTGATTGGGTGAAAAGCTTATAGGTAGTTAGGGACCGGTTATCAGGTTTTTATTTTTTTGACGCTTATTTGACCTGAAAAAAGAGGGTTCGCAGGAAGGCACGGATTCCCATTATATATATAAGTATCTGTCAAGTGCGGGGATTTGTCAAGGGTTTTTTTGAAGAAATCTGCTGGAATTTCAGGGGAGAAAATCGGAATCGAGGATTTGTTCGGGACTATAGGGGCAGCTTTCGGCAAAGATAGCGGCCGGTAATTGGCTTTTTTGTCGGACTCGCTTCACTGCTTTGGGGTAAATAACGGCGATTCTGGTTAAAAAATAGTTATAAAGGGTTTTAGACTCCAATAAAAGTTCTAATTCCACCCGAAAGTTACCGATTTCGTCCTGCCATCCCCGCGCACATCTTTCTCGTTCCTCCGGCCAGTATTGGTAGAGAAGCAGATGAATGAGCAATTGTAGGAGATAACTATCTACTTTATGTCTCTGTTCGTTTCCCAATGCTTCGATTTCTTCTTCGAGATGTTCCCAATCTAATACATTTGTCTGTCTTTGTCGCAGTTGTTTGGCCGTTTCTTCTAACCAAGCAGGATAGTCCTGTTCGTATAAGTCTTTAGTTGTCATAACCTATCCTCTTTAGCGCTGGTCAGGTATTAGGTTTTTATTTTTTTGACGCTTATCTAACCTAAAAAAAGAGGGTTCGCAGGCAGGCACGGATTCCCATTCTATATATAAGTATCTGTCAAGTGCGGGGATTTGTCAAGGATTTTTTCAAAAAAATCTGCCAGAATTTGGCTGGTAGTATAAGAGATTGTTTCACCTTTGCCTGTGGGTTACAAAAGCGTTTGACAAGGCAGTTACCTGTAATGTCGGCTTGAAGGAACCCTTTGTTTCACCTCGGAGATGAAAGGTTCGGCCAATATAGAACAGCACTTCGACACATTTCGACACGCTCAATGTAAAAGCTCAGTGTCCACACTTCGACAGATTTCGACAGATTTCGACACGCTCAATGTAAAGGCTCAATGTAAAAGCTCAGTGACACGAAGCACAACTAATAGTTAGGAGAATCCTGATTCTCGACATATTTTTTAAGTTGGTCTATCGTAACACCACCACAACCAGCCACGAAATACGTCCCTGTCCACAAAACCCGTTTGTCTTGCCAATAAATCTTTTAAAAATGGTTAGGATAATTGTCCCAGATTAATTGGCAAGAAGTTGCTTTTAGGTTGACTATTAACCCACTTAAGAGCATCAGGGGTGGGTAAGTAAGAAGAATTCGAACATGGTCTGATCCTAAATCCGTTGAGTATAGGTTAGTTATGAGGAGAGGCACTCATGCAAAAAGGGGAATAAATAATCAGTCTTTAATAACCGGATTTAGTATAACTAAACAGCGATCGCTGATAATGAACTGAATATCAAAAATCGGACTACAATAATGCTATTATCAAATATCTGGGTGGGATTAATCGGCAATCATGGTTAAGTTTAGCAAGTACCTAAAGAGGCTTGGGATTGTTGCTGGAGTGGCTTTTTTGTTGTTGGTTACTCACCGAGCGGCTCCCCGAAAGGCAGTGGAAAATGAGCAGATGAAGGGGGTTTGGTTAACCAATATTGGCACGATATTGTTACATCACACTACGTCCTTAGATGAGGTGTTAAATCATCTTTCGCGATCGGGTTATGACCGGGTGTATTTTAGTGTTTATGGGTTTAGGGGAACGCTTTATCCGACTTCCCAACGTCCGACGAATTGGTTGTTTGTGCCGCCGTTGAGCAATCCCTGGAGGGCAGCGGTTAAGGAGTCTTTACGGCAGGGTTTGAAGCCATTTGCTTGGTTTGAGTATGGTTTGATGTTATCGCCTAAGGATCCCATTGCCAAAAAGCATCCGGATTGGCTATTAAAAACGCCCGCAGGGAAGACGGTGGTGGAAACCAATGTCTGGTTAGATCCGGCGAATCCGCAGGTACAAGCCTATCTTTTGGGGAATATGGAAGATATTTTAAAAGAAAAAGATTTGGCGGGGATTCAGTTAGATGATCATTGGGCGGTTCCGCGTGTTTTTGGTAATAAAAGTCAGGCTTTAACGAATTTAACCCGCAAGTTGCACGATCATGTCAAGGCGATTAATCCCAAGTTGGTGGTGAGTCTTTCGCCTAATCCTCACTCTTTTGCGGTGAATAAATATAATCAAAATTGGTTGGCTTGGGTGCGTCAAGGGATTGTGGATGAGGTGGTCTTACAGATCTATCGGAAAACTCCCAATCAGGTGGCGGCGAGTCTTTCGGGATCGGGACTGGCGACAGCTTCCCGGTATGTGCCGGTGGGGGTGGGTTTATATGCGGGTTGGAATCCTGATTTTTCCTTAAAGGGTTTACAAGCTCAGGTGAGGACGGTGGAGCGTCAGGGTTATGGCTATTCGTTATTTTGTTGGGAATTTGTGGTCATGCGTTATCTTTTTAATCATATTCCTCGGTTTTAAGTAGGTAGGCGTTAAAAATTATCAGATCCCCCCGCCTATCGGCACCCCCCTTATCAAGGGGGGCAGGGGGTATCGAACCTAAAATCCATTTTTAATTTAATTATAACCAGCTACTTAACGGGCTAAACAATCAAGATGCTCAAGTTAACTTTTTTTGGGTTGTCTGAAATACCCAGTTAATATTATAATTTTTTTATCTCAGTCAATGAATCGGTCATCAGACGCTTATGAGTTTAATTCAAGAAGGAATAAAAAAAGGCTTAATTAAGTTAGATGATGAGCAGAAATATATTACCTATATTAATCAAAATAAAAAGCGAAATTATAGCAATCCTGAAGAACAGGTACAAGCTGAGACTTTTTTAAAATTAGTTTTGACCTATGGTTATGCTCAAAAGCGGATTCGGTTATTTGTTCCCGTAGCAATGGGATCATCGACCAAAGAAGCGGATATTATTGTTTATAATGATGATGGGCATAAATCCCCTCATATCGTTGTTGAATGTAAAAAACAAGAGGTTTCAGAATTAGAATTTACTCAGGCAGTAGAGCAGGGTTTTAGTTATGCGGTGGCGGAAGGAGCGAAATATGTTTGGATAACTTCCGGTATTAAAGATGAATATTATCAAGTACCAACAGAAAAGCCAAAGGAAAGAATTACTATCACTGATATTCCACAATCGGGAGTGGAAACATTAGCGCGTTTTAAATATGCTAAAGGTGGTGGTATTTCTAATGGACAAAAGTTATTTGAGTTAACAGTAGTTACAGAGGATGAGTTAACCCGTCGTTTTAAGCAGGCTCATCAATCCTTATGGGGAGGGGGAGAGTTGAATCCCTCAGAGGCTTTTGACGAGTTAGATAAGCTAATTTTTTGTAAAATTTGGGATGAAAAGAAAGCTCGCAAGGTAGGGGAACCCTACGATTTTCAGATCTTTAGTGTTGCACCTAAAGCTAATGAAAAAGAGGAGGAAAGAAAACAACGGGAAAATAAGCAATTAAGTGAGCGCATTAAGGCTTTATATGAAGAAGGTCGTCGAGCAGATGCAGAAGTTTTTAAGGATGATATTCGCTTAAGTCCAGAGAAGTTGCGGACGGTGGTGGGTTATTTGGAAAGTATTAATTTAGGCGAAACAGACTTAGATAGTAAGGGTCGAGCTTTTGAGACGTTTATGGGGTCATTTTTTCGCGGAGATTTTGGGCAGTATTTTACACCTCGACCAATTGTTAAGTTTATTGTGGATGTACTACCCATCAAGCACAATTCTTTAGTTTTAGACACATCTTGTGGAAGCGGTGGTTTTCTGCTTCATGCGTTAGAGAAGGTTCGTACGGAAGCTGATGAATACTATCCCAATTATCAAACGGATCCGAAAGAATATAACAAACATTATCAGCATTGGCATAATTTTGCTCAGAGTAATTTGTTTGGCATTGAAATTAATGAACAGATTGCCCGGGTTGCCAAAATGAATATGATTATCCATGATGATGGTCATACCAATGTAATTGCGGCGGATGGTTTACGCGATAGTGAAGATTTAATTAAACGGACAGAAAATAAAGGCTTTACATATAATCGCTTTGATTTTGTTATTACTAATCCGCCTTTTGGTTCGGTTATTAAACAAACGGAACAGGCTTATATATCCCAATATAGCTTTGCGATGAAGGCGGTAGATTGGTTAAATCCTAAAAGTAGGACAACGGAGCGGGACAGCCAAAGTACAGAAGTTTTATTTCTTGAGCAATGTCATCGTTTTTTAAAGGAAGGTGGCTATTTAGCGATGGTGGTTCCTGATGGTATTTTGACTAATTCAAGTTTGCAGTATGTGAGGGATGGAATCGAGGAAAAATATCGCATTGTGGCGGTGGTTTCGATGCCTCAGACGGCTTTTTCTGCAACGGGAGCGGGGGTTAAAAGTTCGGTTTTATTTTTGAAAAAGTATTCGCAAGCAGTAACGGAAAGTATTCAACAGGCTAAACTGGCTTTACAGGATCAAATTAAGCAAGGTAATGATTATTTAAAGTTATTGGATAAGATTGAAAATAATAAGAAGCGGCATTTAAAGGAGTTACGAGGTTTTGATAATGCTCAAAATTTGTCCGGTAAAGCGTTGACGGATTCGGAGGCTTATAAGGAGTGGAAAAAGTCGGTCACGGCGGAATATAATGACCAAATTGAGGCTTTAAAGGAGTCTTTGAGTGATCAGTATGGGGAAGAAAAGCAAAAGGTAATCGAAGATTATCCGATTTTTATGGCGATTGCCGAAAATATTGGTTATGATGCAACGGGTAAACAGACTAATAATAATGAGTTAGATTTTATTGGTCGGGAGCTTGCGCGGTTTATTGAGTCGATAGAGTCAGGTAAGGATGGTTTTTTTTTAAGTCTTGATGTGGATAAGAATAAGGTATTTTTCGTCAATTTTTTCAATCTTATTGCTAGAATTGATCCTTATTACCACAGGCCAGATTTTTTGTCGATAAGGAAAAAGTTAATAAATAATCCATTATTTAATAGGATTGGAAGATTAATATTATCTTGGAATCGAGGAGATGGACCCCGTGATGGTTTTTATACAGATGATTATCAAAATGGGGTCTATTTTCTTCGTGTAAACAATCTTAAAGAGCATACTATAAATTTAGAAGATGTTAAATACATAACTAGATATGTCCATGAAAATACTCTTAAAAGATCGCAAGTTACTGCTGGAGATGTAGTTTTTGCAATTAGTGGAACAAAAGAAAACCTTGGAACAGTTTCAATAATTCCCGATCATATTTCTGAAGCCAACTTAAATTCAGCATTGGTGACACTAAAATTAGATTGGTCAGTTATAAATAAGAAATATTTTTGTTATATGTTTGATTTAAATATAACAAGAGTTCAAATTGAATTTATTGGTAAAGGAACTGCTCAAAATAACTTAAATAATGAAGAAATATCAGAGATTCACATATTTTTACCATCTATTAAAAAACAATTAGAAATAGTTGATTTTCTTGATAAAAGTTATCTTTCAAAAAAACAAAAAGAACTGGAAGCACAGCGATTACTAGATAGTATTGATGATTATCTGTTAGGGGAGTTGGGGATTGAGTTACCCGAACCCGAAGAAAACACTATTCAAAACCGAATTTTTATCCGTAATTTAAGCGAAGTATCAGGCGATAGGTTTGATCCTTTTTATTTTCAAAAATACTATATTCATATTTTAAATAAAATCAAAAGCAAAAGTAACATAATATTGTTATCTAAGGTTTTAACCTTTTTAGAAAGTGGAAGTCGTCCTCAAGGAGGTGTTGCAAATATAGATGATGGAGTTTTAAGTTTTGGGGGTGAACATATTAATAATCGATGTGAAATTGAAATTAATAACCCCAAATATATCCCCCATGAATATCACAATTCACATAAATTAACAGAAACAAGACTTAATGATATTTTGCTTGTAAAAGATGGTGCAACTACTGGTAAGATAGGAATTATTTTACAAGAAAAATATTCGGGACAAAACATCAATGAACACTTGTTTTTAATAAGATGCTCTAGCTTGATCAATCCCATATACTTGCTAAATTATCTAAGCTCAAAAATAGGGAGTGTGCAGCTTAAAAGGGAAATAACAGGAGCAACTGTTACAGGAATAACAAAAAACGTAGTTAAGCATTTAAAAATAATATTACCCCCCATTGAAAAACAAATCGAAATTAGTGAGCATATCACGGCAATTCGTAATCAAGCCAAACAACTCCAACAACAAGCCAAAGACGACCTAGAAAAAGCTAAACAGGAAGTCGAAGCCATGATTTTAGGTGATGACTAAAAGCCTAATTTATCTTGAAAACCGTTAAATTAAGTAGCTGGTTATAATTAAATTAAAAATGGATTTTGCCTTTAATCCCCCCTTGATCCCCCCTTGATAAGGTAGGGTTGATTCATGAATCAACCCTACCCTTGATAAGGGTGGTGTCTGATAATTTTTAACGCCTACCTACTTAAAAAGGAGAAAATCTCAGGCAAACTTTCATAAAAGAAACCCTTAAAGTTGGGTTTCTACGAAACTGAGGGTCTTCACCCTAACATTTTTAATACACTCGACCGCGCCAACTTTGGGGACGGGTAAAAGCAGAGATAAAAATGCGGATAACTGCCAGCGGATCCGCTAGGGGAGATAGCCAAAATAATCCTGAAGATAGATTGACTTTTTCGCCCCGATAGTAACTAGGAGAGACAGCCAATAAAAGGGCAAAGCGAATCAATAACAGCAGCAGGTTTAAAGTCAAAACAATTTTTAAACTCAGGAAATTGTAGCCAAAAATCAAAGCTGTGAGCAGTAAAGGAGTGATAATTATCGGTAATCCCTGAGTAAGAGCTAATAAAGCTAAATCGCCCCATAATTGCCCCTGATAGGAGGCATCTTTGAGGTCAAGAGATCTGCCCCATTCGCGCCAAGTTTCCTTGAGTCCTTCGTACATCCGCACGCGAATCAACTTCGCCCCATCGAGAAATCCCACCCGATAGCCTTTCGTTGCCGCTAGACGGGCGAGGGTGACATCATCGCAAAAAGAACCTTTTGCCCCGCTATAACCGTCTAAAGCCGCTAAAACTGACCGCCGGCAGAGAAAACATTGACCATTGGCCATGACTCGTTCGGGATCTTGCCCGCGCACTCCGGCCGCATCAAAGCGATAGAGCAAAGTCATCAATAAAGCCGGCTGTAACCACCATTCTCCCGGATAGGAGAGGATAAATTGCGGCGACAGGGAAACTAAATCGTAACCTTCTGCGATCGCAGCTTTAACTAAACTAGCGACTAAATTTGCTTGGGGTTGGGTATCGGCATCAATGCCCAAAATCCAGTCACTTTTAGGAGAACTAAACAAAAAACCATTGTGTAACGCCCAGGGACGACCTACCCAATCGGGAGGCAAAGGATAATCGGTTTTCAGGCGAAAGCGGGGGTCTTTTGCCGCTATCTCCTTGACTTTTTCCCGCGTACCATCTTGGGAATTGCTATCGACAATCAGAATTTCTCGCACTTCGTAACTCTGTTGACTCAATCCCCGTAAACAACCGTCAATCCTGGCCACTTCGTTTAACGTCGGCACAATCACGCTTACTGTCCCTAACATCTCCGGGGTGGGGGGTTGGGGAGTCAGGGGAGGACGACGACGCGCCCCTTTTAGCAGACGGGAAAGAAGGATAAAAAAGGCAACAGCCTGAGACAGCAGTAGCCCCAGGCAGAATGCACCGAGAATTATCTCAGTTAACAACTTATTTGGCTCCTCTCACCGAAACAACGGGGATTTTTAGGGTTGTTACTTCGCTGGTTGGCACTGTTTGCCCAGAAGCAACAGCTTGGGCGCGATTATAGAGGAGTATTAAAGGCAGAACACCGGTGAGTAATCCTAGGAAAATCGGCGGATAAATACCAGCACCGATACTCATGACCGTAGCAAAGCCAAAATTACCTAAATACATCACAAAAGGTAGGGTTAAATCTTGACTTGGCAGTTTCACCGGTTGCACTTGCCAAATTAAAGTGGCTACCGTCATAAAAACACAGCCTGTACCGAACCAACCGGCAAAATTTTCATAGGGCATCCCAAAGAAGGCCCCCGGTTGTTCCCAAATCCAGAAGGGTATGGTAGTTTGACTCATGGCCGGATCTAGGACAAAATCCCAGGAAGTTAATAATACCGCCCCGATAGCGATCGATCCTAGATTTTGTAGCCATTGGGGTAAAGCAAGAGTGGATAAACCAACGCGAGCGATAATATAGGCACTAAAACCGAGATAAAACCAAGATAGGGGGATAGTAAAGGGTACTAAACCCGCAATTTTGTAACCTAGGCCCGAAAGATAACGATAATGACCGAAAGGAAAGCCGGTACTGGTTCCTAATAGTTCGCTACAAAGGGATAAACTGATAGCGGGAACCATGAATCCTAACCAGTGCCACACTCCTAGAGTTCGATAGGCATAAACAGCCACGGCTGCCATTCCTAACACCATATACACCACACCCCCCCCGGCCATTGACCAAGCAAAGGCGGTTTTGCCAAAATCCGGTAAATTGGCCACAAATTCGGGATGGGGCAAAACTAGCAACAATCCCGCTAGTCCAAAAGCCATCGATACAATATGACCGATGAGCAGAGCTTTTTCGATCGCAATTAGTCGTCTCATTAAATCTCTAGCACTGCGAAGGGATAATCATTTTCAAGTTTACAAATCTTTATTAAAGAATTATTACGCAGATCGGTCACTTTCGGCAAAAAAGTTTTACAGGGGTTAGGGATTTTAGTGTAGCATCGGTTTAGGAGTCAGTAGGCAGGAGTCAGTGGTCATAATAATCAATCAAATTGTCTATTTAGAGATTTTATGCTACTTTATACTTAGTTTTTTCATTTTTTCAACCCCCAAAAATTAATTATGCAAGGGGCAATGACTAAAAATGCCTGAAAATATATATAGCAGTTTTCCTCAGAATGAGGCATGGGCAAGGGGATTAAACCCTTTGTTAGCCAAACTTCTCGACACCTCAGTAACGTGAAAAGCGCTATATTAAGAATGATGCTTTTAGCCCGAAAAAATGGCACTCTAAGATTAAGTCCTCTCGATCGCCCACCAATTGCAGCGGTTCTTAAAAAAACTCTCTCCACCAGACTCACTATAATTAACACAGTAGCCTAGCTATGTCGGCAGATTCTAGACATCGGCGCCTACTTGCCAATCGATACCAACTGGTCGAGTTGATCGGTAGCGGCGCCATGGGACAAGTATATCGAGCAGAAGATAAACTCTTAGGTGGCGTAACCGTCGCCGTGAAATTTCTCTCGCAAACTCTCCTCAACAAAAGAATGCGCGGGCGTTTCGAGCGAGAGGCGACTATTTCGGCACTTTTAGGCGAAAAAAGTATTCATATTGTTAAAGTTCGTGATTATGGTGTAGATGAAAAGGAAGTCCCCTTCTACGTCATGGAATTTTTGCAAGGGGAAAGCATGAGTGAAATCATCAAATATCACCCGCTGCCTCTCTCGCGCTTCCTCAATCTCACCCGTCAGATTTGTTTCGGCCTGGAATGCGCCCATAAGGGTATTATCTTCCAAGGACAGATGTGTCCGATTATTCACCGGGACATCAAACCAGGCAATATTATCGTGATTCAGGACTCAGGATTAGGGGAATTGGTGAAAATTCTCGATTTTGGCATCGCTAAACCCATCCAATCAGGAGAAGTCCCAACCCAATCGTTTATGGGAACCTTAGCCTATTGTTCCCCAGAACAGATGGAAGGTAAAGAACTCGATCATCGTTCCGATATCTACAGTTTCGGGATTGTGATGTACGAGATGATCACGGGAGAAACGCCCCTTTTTCCCGATAATCTCTCCTTTGGCGGTTGGTATGAGGTTCACCACTACGTCGAACCCTGTCCCTTTAATTCTAGCTTGCAATTACCGCCAGAATTAGAACAGTTAATCCTACGCTGTTTAGCCAAAGCACCCAGCGATCGCCCACAAAGTGTTACAGATATACTACAAGTTCTCGAACGACTCGAACCCCTAGCCAAAAATGCTCAACCCAACAAATTGAATCGTATCGATGAAATAGTCAAAAAAATTGACGATTACACCACCAAAATCAAAACCCTTCATGATTTAGATCAAACCATTGTTTCTGCTGCTAATGCCAAGGATGTCTGTCTCAAGTCCAGTTGGCCCGAGGACAAACCCCGCCAAAAAATTGTCTTCCCACGCTGTCTCCAGGCTGCTGACGGGGTTTTTGCCAGTTTATGGGTAATGTTGGCTCGAGAAGATATCCCCGTTCGGGTTGCTAGTGTCCGTTATAATCAATTCCTCTTTTTACCCGCACCCCACCCGATGATTCTCTGGATTACTGTCCTCTATCATCGTCAACAGGGACCGCGCTGGTTGCCCTGTTATTTGGACTTAAAAACCCCCCAGGGTCAAAAAATGACCAAAACCCTCGGCGAAACCGGTCAATACTGGATTTTATTTTTCTCCCTCGAAGGCAGCAACATCTGTGAAAATGTGATCACCGCTAATATTCCCGCCAATCAACGCCAAATTTTGCAGCAATGGCTGACCGATAGTCAATCGGTCCAGGGTGGCAACCCGCAAATTAGCAAGCAGACGTTAAAACAGAAACTGGATGAACTCAAGCCCCAAATTATGGCTAAATTAGAGTCGGAATTGGCCGCGCAGCCCTAAAAAATCAGGGGGGTAAGCTAAGACGCATTTAAAGCGCTTATTCTTAAGATTAGCCGAATCTCCCCCAATCCCTTTACTGTTGCCTCTTGCAAGAGTGCCTCTTGCCTCGTCTCAACAAGCAATTTAAATGCGCGGGCAGCTTATTAACTAACCCCCCTTTTTATTGAACAAGTGCGATGGTGCGTCAGGAAATAGCAATGGGTGAAACTACTCTAGCCAGTGAAGTATTTCCGACACAAAAATGAAATCAAGTGTCACCAAAACGTTTCGTAAACAGCTTAATAATCTTCCTGCATCAGTTCAGGAACAAGCAGCAAAAGCTTATGCACTCTGGCAAGAAGATCCGTATCACCCCAGCCTTCAGTTTAAACAAGTCAGTCAAAAGCAACCGATCTACTCCGCTCGTGTCAGCCTTAACTATCGGGCTTTGGGTTTGTTAGAGTCTGAGCATATTTATTGGTACTGGATTGGCGCACATGATGAGTATTATATTCATCCTCTGTAAGCGCAGGAAATAACTGCATCGTTAAAAGCTTTGTAGATCTTATCCATAGAAAACTCCATGGCTAATACTAAATCCGTTGAGTATAGCCTACATATCAGGATAGGCAAAAGGCACTCATGCAAAAGGCAAAAGGAGGAATAGATAATCAGTCTTTAATAACTGGATTTAGTATAACAACTTCTTGCAGGCAGAACGGAGGTTGACGCTATCGGTTATTATGCAAAAATAATCGCCGTTCGGCGCTTGACCGAAGGTTCAATCGGCTGTAAACAATAATACATTTGCACTAAACCATAAAATCGGCGTTGCAGCCATCAATATCTGAATGCTAATTGTGCATCGTATCTACAAGTTAACTTAGTCCCAAGTTTTAAGAATGGCCTAGAGAACAATTCATCCTTAAAATCAGCAACGCCAAATTAATTGGCACGGATAGAATCAGAAAACAACAAGGTGCGCTACAGCTTGTAACGCACCAAAATTTTTATTAATCTCTAACCGAGATTACAGAGGTCGATAGACACGGTAATCGATATTGGGGAAAATATTATCGATTTCCTCGACTTTTTGCAACCAACCGGAGTCAATCTTCTCGGATTTCACATCTTCATAGATTTTATTTAACCGCAGCAGATGGGAACGAGTGCGCCGGACAGCATAGGGAACCATTGTACCGGTTCGCATAATAAACGCCCAATCGGAAGATTGCGCTAATAATAACTCCCGGGCCGCCTGATTTAAAGCCCGTTCCTGTAATTCATCCTCCGCTTCATGATGACTTAATTCAATCATCCGTTCCGTGCCTTTGTGCAGGTGAGGATAGAGCCAAGCGTTAGTTTCATTCAGCCAGTATTCATGGAAACCCTTATAACCCCAACTGGATTGGGAAGGACGACAGACCTGCTGAGTCGGGTTAGCCCGGAGATAATCGGCTAAATGGGTCATTTGGTAGATATTTTGGTCATACCAAGACTTACGGAACAGAAAATCAATAAACCAGGGTCCCTCATACCACCAGTGACCGAATAACTCGGCATCGTAGGGAGAAACAACCAGGGGAGGACGGCCCATAATTCCCCCTAAACTCTCCACTTGCCGCTCGCGATTATACATAAAATTGCCCGCGTGTTCGGCGGCCTTTTCTTTGGCCCAGTAGGGGTCATAAAGCCCTTTTTCCGATAAACCACCGTCCCGGCTAGTAATTTTGTGGTATTTGATGCCTATATTCTTGCGTTGACCGTTGGGCATGATATAGGGCTTAATATACTCGTATTCCGCTTCCCAGCCCAAATCTTTATAGAATTCCCGATAAACTATATCCCCCGGATAACCGACTTGGGAAGACCAAACCTGTTGAGAGGATTCGTGGTCACGACCGAAAGCGGCCACCCCGGTTTCTGTGAAAATGGGCGCGTAACTGCCGTAACGGGGGCGAGGACGACCGTAGAGAATACCGTGGCCATCGACGAGGAAATAACGAATGCCCGCATCGGCTAACATTCTTTCTACCCCTTCATAGTAGGCACATTCCGGCAACCAAATGCCCTTGGGACGACGACCGAAATTTTCTTCGTAGTGTTGACAGGCCACCTCAATTTGCGCCCACACCGCTTGTGGGTACATTTTCATCAGGGGCATATAACCGTGAGTCGCACCACAGGTGATAATTTCTAGGTTATTACTGTCGAGGAATTGTTTAAATGCCTTGACCAGATCTCGATCGTATTTTTCCCAAGTTTGTCGGATACTTTGGAAAGATTCAGCGTAATATTCGGCTAAGTAGCGAATATGACCATTGTGTTGATTATGGTCGATTTCTTTAGCGATTAATTCTTCTAACTTACCTAAGTGTTCTTCATAACGCTCTTGCAGTAACGGATCCCGCAGCATCGACACCAACGGCGGAGTCATGCTCATGGTCATTTTAAAATCGATACCATCCCGCTTGAGACCTTCAAAAACTTGCAGCAGAGGGATGTAGGTTTCTGTGATTGCCTCGTATAACCATTCTTCTTCGAGGACGTAATCGCTTTCGGGATGGCGGACGAAGGGGAGATGAGCGTGGAGAACTAGGGCAACATAGCCAAAAGCCATAGG
Source organism: Microcystis wesenbergii NRERC-220 (assembly GCF_032027425.1). NCBI lineage: Bacteria > Bacillati > Cyanobacteriota > Cyanophyceae > Chroococcales > Microcystaceae > Microcystis > Microcystis wesenbergii. The sequence continues at coordinate 303,688 of NZ_JAVSJA010000001.1, forward strand.
ATTTCTTCTTAGAATTAAGGAATAAAACTTTAAGATTAGGTTGAGTAGATTTTATACTATCTTAAGCTTCTACAATAAAGAATATGATAAAAGTCGATCGACGATCGATCGATTTCCTCAATCCCTAGGTTTACTAATTTTCCGATGCTCCCATCTAACGAGCCACTGACTGCTTTAGGGAGAGAGACGACAACGCCTCTCTCGATTCAACTTTTACTATTTGTTGATGACCGTCCCAGTTCTCAAGAAATTATCCGTCAAATTCAGTCCTATCTCCAGTCTTTAAAGTCTGATTACCCAATTGACCTACAGATCATCGAAATTCGCCAGCAACCTCATTTAGTCGAACATTTTCGCCTTGTAGCTACCCCTGCCTTGGTCAAAATTGCCCCCGGCCCCCGTCATACCCTCGCGGGCAGTAATCTGGTGGAACAGTTTAAAAAATGGTTGGTACGTTGGCAAAAAGCGATTAAAGAGGATATCAAAAATAATCACGCTGAGGATGGACAACGTCAAGAGATGGAACATTCGGGCGAACTCATCCGCATCGCCGATGAGGTTTTTCGTCTCAAACAGGAAAAGGAAGAATTATTAGAACAATTAAAATTTAAAGACCAAATTTTGGCTATGTTAGCCCACGATTTACGCAGCCCTCTCACCGCCGCTTCCATCGCCGTGGAAACCCTAGAATTAGCCTATCATCAACCGGATACTGAGCGCAGTCTGCAATTACGAGAACAACTGCACCAACAGGCCCGCAAACAGTTCCGGATTATGAACCGTTTGATCACAGATATTCTACAAGCTTCTAAGAGCATGGCGGCGCAATTCACTCTCCAACAGAGTAAATTTTATCTGCAATCCCTCTGTCAGGAAATTTTGTCTCAATTTACTGATACTTTTCAGGAAAAGACTTTAATTCTCCAAAGCGATATCCCCCAAGATTTGCCCCCCGTCTATGCTGATGAGGAGTTAATCCGACAGGTGATTATTAATCTCTTGGAGAATGGGATCAAATATACCCCCCCCGGCGGCGCAATTACCCTTTCTGTCCTCCATCGTACTACTCAAAAAGTACAGGTGAGCATCAGTGATACCGGCCCCGGCATTCCCGAAGAAAAACAAGAGCATATTTTTGAGGGTCATGTGCGTCTCAAACGGGATGAGGGTAAAGAAGGTTATGGCATCGGTTTATCGGTCTGTCGCAAGATTATTCGCGCCCACTACGGTCAAATTTGGGTGGATAGTGTCCCTGACCACGGCAGTAGTTTTCACTTCACCCTGCCAGTTTATCGCTAAAATGCTCCGCTAACCAATTATCAATGTCCCCTAAAACTAAGTCGGGGATTTCCCAGGGGAACAGATGGGCCGTATCCGGGTAACATTTCCACTGACACAGTTTCAGTTTTTCGGCTGTTTCTTGGCTCGAGGCACTGGTAATATGGCGATCATTTGCCCCTGCCAGAACTAAGCAGGGAATTGTAATTGTGTCAAGAGATTTTAAACAATTGTTACCTTTTTTTAAAGCCCGATTTAAAGCGCGATCGGCAGCTGGAGAAGTGCCTAAGTAGGCAGGAACAGCATCTTGAGCGAGATATTGATAGGCAATCGCTTGATGTTGTGAAAAAAGGTACTGAAACAGGGAACGACGGGCAAAAGTATCAATATTCCAACGCCACCCCGGTTTGATCTGATTGAGAATTGCCGCTATCCCCGTCAAAACTAAATCTGTGGTGGTGACGGGAGGATGACTACCCCAAGGCCGTCCGGCCGAGGCCACGAGAATTAAACCAGGAAAGCGATCGGGATACCGCAATACTAATTCCAGGGCGATTATACCCCCCAAAGACCAACCGAGAATTAAACATTGCGGGATTTTTTGGCGATCGAGCAGCCCGATTAAATCCTCTAGATGTTCTTCTAGCTGAAAATCGCGGCGATAACGACTTTTACCGTAGCCGCGCAGATCCGGGGCCAGGGTTTGCCAGCGTTGGCAAAAATGCTCAGTAAATACAGACATACTGGCTGCCGAACCGGGATGACCGTGCAGACAGAGGATCGGATAGCCATTACCTTTGATGTTAACGTTTAGAGCGATCGACATTGAGCAGTTATCAGGAGTCAGTTATCAGTTATCAGTTATCAGTTATCAGATTTGAGTTTTAAGTGAGCAGTATGTATTAAGCGAGCAGTATTAAATAGGGTCTGCTGAATAAATCTAAAAACCTTGTTGGATAAAAATTTTAGACTTTTTTCCCATCAAAAAGTGCCAGACCTTGGGGGGATCGGGGGGGAAATTTAGGCTCTTTTTCCCTGAAAATTAGGTAATTGACCCCCTGAAAATGGGTAAAACCCTACACCCCACACCCCACACCCTACACCCTACCCCCAGGAAAAACTTTTTCAGCAGACCCTAAATAGGAGTTTCCTACTGTCTTTTCACTGTTTACTGTTTACTGATCACTGATTATTGACCGGGATATATGAGCGATCGAGTCTCTGGTAAGTCATACTAGAGAATAGGAGAGAGTTGGTCTAGAGGTTGCGGGATCATTTTATCAATGATTCCGAGGAAAGTCCGAACTCCCGAAAGACCACACTTGCTGGATAACGTCCAGTGCGCGCGAGCGTGAGGATAGTGCCACAGAAAAATACCGCCCCCTTTTTTCAGTAATCAGTACACAGTAATCAGTAACGAAAGTAAATTCACTGATAACTTTCCACTGATAACTGATCACTGATAACTGATCACTGATAACTGATAACTGATAACTGATTGGGGGTAAGGGTGCAAAGGTGCGGTAAGAGCGCACCAGCAGTATCGAGAGGTACTGGCTCGGTAAACCCCGGTGGGGAGCAAGGTGGAGGGACAAAGGTTGGTCTTTTTCCTGTCCCGTTCTTAGGAACCGCTTGAGGTAATTGGTGACAATTATCCCAGATAGATAACCTCTATTCCAACAAAGGTAAAAGCAATTTTACTGCTGTTGGGAAATACAGAATTCGGCTTATGTCTGACTCTCTCCTTTATCAGTTATCAGTTATCAGGAGTCAGTATTCAGTATTCAGGAGATAGGAGATTGCTTTTATTTATTCTCCCCACACCCCACACCCCACACCCTACACCCTACACCCTACACCCCACACCCCACACCCCACACCCCACACCCCCTTCTTCCCGCTCCCATGTCCTTAAGTGATCCGCGTCGCCAAAAACAATTAAAAACCCTAGTGGAAAAGCTGGGTTTATCGGCTAATGTCCCCGTCAGGTGGGATTTATTGGATTTGGCTCTAACTCATCCCAGTGTTTCCCGTGATCAGAATTATGAACAATTAGAATTTGTGGGCGATTCTGTGGTAAGACTCGTGGCGGCGGAGGTATTGTTAGAAACCTATCCGGAGGCGCTAGTGGGAGAATTTGCCGCCCTGCGATCGATGATGGTTAGCGATCGCACTCTGGCGGAATTTGCGGATCGCTACGGTTTCGAGCGTTATTTGTTGGTATCAAGTAGTACGAGTATCGATCGGGCGGGGCGAATTTCCCGACTAGCAGACGCTTTTGAGGCGGTCTTGGGGGCTTTATATCTTAGTACACAGACGATGGTTTTAGTGCGTTCTTGGTTAGATGAGCCACTACGCGAAAAAGCGGCCGAAATTCGTCGAGATCCGGCCCGACAGAATTATAAGGATGCCTTGCAGGAGTGGACACAAGCAAAATACAAAAAACTGCCGCAATATTTAGTAAAAGAAATCAATGGTTTAGATCAGGAGCGTTTTTGTGCGGAAGTGTGGTTAAATGAGCAGAAATTAGGAGTGGGAATAGGCAGAAGCAAAAAAGCGGCGGAACAGGCAGCGGCTAAATCGGCTTTTCTAGAAGTGGTTAAAGGCTAAATGGAGATATTTTTGCCTAACGGACGAATTGCCAGAGGCGAATTTTCAAATCATAATTACCACTAGCCAAATACTGCCCATCGGGACTAAAAGCCAGGGATTCCACCCAGTCGGAATTATTATCAAACCAGGCTAACTGTTTACCCGTGGTCACATCCCATAAACGCACACCGTCATTACTGGCACTAGCGAGAATTTGTCCGTTAGGATGGAGTGCCAGGGAACGGATTCGGTTCGTATGACCGATGAGGGTAAATAATAACTTATTATTGCTCGTATCCCAGATTTTAATCGTGCGGTCTAAACTACCCGTAATTAAATTTTTACCGTCGGGAGTGTATAAAAGCTTGCTAACCGCTTGGGGATGGGCGGAAAATTTCGATAAAAATTTGCCCTCGCGGATGTCCCAAAAATGTACCGCACCGTTTTCATGACCACTAGCCAGGGTGACACCATCGGATTTCATCCCTAGGGAATAAACAAAATTACCCACCCAATTTAAACGATAGAGGGGACGGCGGGGGGGTTGCACTGTCCAGAGGCGAATTCCTTCCAAACCACCACTAATTAAGGTTTTACCATCGGGAGTAACGGTGAGGGCGAGGACAGTATTACCGTGTTCGAGGGCAATTCCTAAATACTTGCCTTCCACCAGATTCCAAAAATTAATGGAACCATCTAAACCGCTACTAACTAATAATCTTTCGTTGGGACTAATGGCTAAAGCTTTGACGCTGGTCCTTTGGGCGCGAGTTTGGGAAACTTTCTGACCTGTTTTTACCGACCAAATTCTCAGGAGAGGATCGCTATCACTACCACCAGCGAGAACCAATTGGTTATCGGGACTGAAAATCAGAGCGTTAGGGGTGGATTGTTGCCCTTCTAAGGTTTTAGCGAGGGTAAGTCTGCCTAAACCTTCTACTAGGATAGTTTCTGGGGTTTTTTCGCCACTTTCAGCTGCGGGTTTAGGGGGGGCAATAGGACTTTGGGCATGACTAAGCTGATGTTCTCCGATTGTCAGCGTGGTTAAGACACTGACCACAATTGTCCAGACAAGTTTCTCCCCACCCATCAATCGGAATTTCATAAATTTAGTTGAATATTAACGGTGCTATAGATTCTAGCCTTTGAGGGGATTGATTGCCAAGCAAGGTGAGATTTTTGAGCTAAGAAGGTCGATTTTTTTCGTTTTTCAGGGTTGGTAAAGCTACTTGACCCGATTGGGGCGGTAAATAGTATCTCGCTGTTTCTTCTCTGTTGATTGGCTTGGTTTTTTGGCTCTGTTGCCACCTGGCGAAGATAGCGATCGCCATAACCGTTGCCCCTAAAGATAGCAGTGTCCATCTTTGTCCTAGAACCCCGATGATGACATCTACTGCCGCTGCGGTAAAGATAAAGCTAGTTATTGGTTCTTGACGGTAAGCTTTCTTGAGAAAACGCGGCCAGAGGAGATTACTCATTTTATCTATTATTTCGACGGTTTCGATAATTCCAGCTTATCCTATCATCCTAGCAAAATGGTGTCGATCGGGTGATGGGGGTTTTTCAGTGATCGGTAAACAGTAATCAGTGAACAGTAATCAGTAAACAGTGAAAAGACAGTAGGCAACTGCTATTTAGGGTTGGCTGAATATCAGTGAAGCCCTAATTAAAATATCCCCGTCATGGAGATGTTTACGACAACCCATTTCAATTAATACAAGCAATTGCAGATCGTTAAAATGTTTAAAGCTAAGTACAGGACAAAAAGCTTGAAAAGTAGGCGGGAGTAGGGTTTGATGAGAAATAGCACTAATCTCGAAAACCATATAAATCAGTATAGTGCCTTAAAGCAAGCCCTCCAACCCCATCTAGGATGGCATGGTGCCAGAATTTCCTTTCTCGCACTGTTTTTACTCGCCTTGCTCAAAGTCAAAACCGTCAACCTGAGCGAGTTAGCAGTAGGATTTGGAGGTAAAGCCCTCAAAGAGTCTAACTACAAAAGATTACAACGCTTTTTCCGAAATTTCGAGCTTGATTACTTTGAGAGTGCCAAAACTGTCGTGGGTTGGGTGAATATCCCCCAACCTTGAGTATTGAGTCTTGACCGGACAACTTGGGAGTAGGTCCCGCATTGCTACAACATCTTGACTGTAGGCATAGTTCACGAGGGAGTTGCCATTCCCTTACTGTGGTGGATGCTCCCGAAAAAAGGAAACTCGAACAGTGATGAAAGAGAACAACTTAACAAGAATCAAAATTCCTTAATTAATCAACTTAGACAGCGATTATGTTGTGAACACCCAGAAATCGCTCAAAAAAACCTCGATTATATCGGAGTTAATGGCTTTAATCCTACATTAGGACATATCGCCGAATTGAGAAATAACTCGCGCATTAAAACCACTGCTGGCACTGGAATCAGTGAATATAGTCGGTTATTGGCCAAGGATATTGTCACCTATCAGGATAGAATCGCGGTTAAAGAAAAAAACCGAAGATAAATTCTGGAATTAGAGCAGTTTAAGGGTTATTGTCAAGTATTTGACCAATTTCTTTTCGGTACTGTTACTCAAAGTTTACTGCTTTTACACTGCTATCCTATCGAAAGATTTTTAGTCAACGGTAAACCTTACTTTAGAGGGAATCACGATATTAGCCTGAGAAAGTTTCAGGCTTATCTAGGCTTAGGGTATTCCTATCAGATTTCTGGGGATACCTCAGCAAAACAAGACAAGGTGAAAAAGTCTTGGAAGGGTTCCGACTTAATGCGCTCTCACTTGTAGGCTCATGCACTGGTGACTATTTGCCCGAATAAACCCGCTAAAACCGAGATTATTGGTAAACTTAAGCATTCTTGGCTTAATCCCCGTATTTATCTCTATTACGAAACCGAAAACGGTCAAAGAATCGAGAAAAAGAAAGAATTACCCAGTTTTAAGGCATTAGGTAAGGATGGACTGTGTCGCTTGCTGTTTTACGAGACTAGGCTTTTGTATCAAGTTTTAACGGCTAATTTGGTAAAGTGATGATGTTGAACAATTAACACAGAACAGGGGGCATGATGGAGAACATAATTACTCACACTACCTAAGAATAACTCTCCTAGACCCGATCGCCCACGCCGACCGATGACAATTAAATCAATATTTTCCTCTCGCGCCACTTTACAGATAGTTTTGGCGGCATGACCGTAAATTTGCCGGTATTCTCCCTTTACACCCATTTCTACCGCCTGATTAGCTCTTTTTTGCAACATTTCCACCCCTTTCTGCTCAAATTCTTCCCATTGTTGCCGCCAAAAATCGAGAGTGAGATCATTACCCTGGGCGGGGTAAATATCGGCTAAATTGGGTGGAATCGGTAAAGGGCTATAATCTTCTTCAGGGGAAAGGACGTGCAGTAGTAGGAGGTTAGCTTCGTACTTACTGGCTAAGGATACAGCCTCCTTAAAAACACTATCCCCCATCTCGGACAAATCTATTGCTATCAAGATTTTTTGATACATTTTTCAGCCTCTGCAACCATGCCTTATTTAACGGAATCCGACGCTATTAGAAATGCGATCGATCACTTTTGTTATTTTCCCATTCTTTGGTTAGATACGGAAGTAGCTGATTACGATAGCAAGACTCCCCGTTTGTCTCTGATTCAAATTCTTGCTGATTCCACGTACCTAACGGGTGAGCGGGTGACAATTTTGGATGTTCTCGATCGACCCGATCTGACTAACTATTTTATCACTAAAATCATGCTGGTTGACTGGATAGAAAAGGTTTTTCACAATGCTAGTTATGATTGTAAATTTTTGGGCGGTAAGGGCAAAGTTAAAAAGATTACCTGTACCCTAGAGTTAGCTAAAAAGGTTCCCTACTATATTGCTCCTTTACCCAATTATCAACTAAAAACCCTGGCTGAATGTCTTTGTCATTTTCCCCCTATTGATCAGACTGAACAGGGGGGTAATTGGGGCAAAAGACCTTTAACGGCGGACCAGCTAGAATATGCACAAAAAGACCCCGTATATAGGGACCAAATCCATCATCGTCTTTTGCAGCTCTCCCATTTAATTACTCCTGATCCTGCCGGTGAGAATCTGGAAAGATTAACTAATCGTTATTGGGAAATTTACCAGCAATGGAAGCTTTTAGATCCAGAGATGGAACATCTCAAGGAACGTTTAAAGTCGGCAATTATCCAGCAAGAGGCTGCGGAGATTAACGGGTTTTCGGTCAGTTACCAAAATCGCACCAACAAAAAAGTTAAACTGGCCGAATTAGCCTTGTCTATTTATCGGGACAGGATAGCCAAATATCTCTCTCCTTAACTAATGATTTTCTCAAAGAATTAGGGGATTTAGCCCAAGGGTTAACCATCGAGGAAACTCCCAAAAAAATTAGTCAATTGACCATCAAACAAAATGAAGCTGACTTGACATGATTACAGCAGAATTAAGCAGATAGGAGATAGGAGTCAAGACCAAATTGGGTTATACTTGATATTTATGAGAAAGGCTGTAATAGCTAGAAAAAATTGCTTGCGGGGATAATCTAAATGACTGTAAAGATCGCTTATCTGGGGCCAGTGGGAACCTATTCAGAAACAGCCGCTTTAGCATTTGCTAATAGTTTACCACCCCAGCCTCATCAATTAATACCCTATCCTAGCATTGCCCTAGCCCTGCGATCGGTTGTCCAAAATCAGGCCGATTTAGCAGTGGTCCCGGTGGAAAATTCCACCGAAGGAAGTGTGGTAATGACTCTTGATGCTTTATGGCAATTACCCGGGTTACAGATTCAACAAGAATTAGTTTTACCGATTTCCCATGCACTTCTATCTCCCAGACAATCGCTAACAGAAATTAAAACCGTTTATTCCCATCCCCAAGCTTTAGCTCAATGTCAAAAATGGCTAGAAAATAATTTACCTAACGTGCCGATTATTCCCACTAATTCTACCACAGAAGCGATTCAAATTCTCGATCGAGAGGCCAATTCGGCCGCTATTGCTTCCCCCCGGGCAGCAAAACTCTATAATGTACCAATATTAATACAACCAATTAATGATTATCCCGATAATTGTACCCGTTTTTGGGTAATGGCTTTAACTTCCCATCGCCAAGGTGAGCGAATGTCCCTCGCTTTTCAAGTTTTAGATCAACCCGGTGCTTTAGTCAAACCTTTAGAAGTTTTTGCCAAACGTCAGCTTAATTTATCTCGGATCGAATCGCGACCAACTAAACGATCTTTAGGAGAATACATATTTTTTATCGATCTAGAAATTAATCCAGATCAACAGCATTTAATCGCAGAAACTTTAGAAGAATTAACCAATTATACCGATGCGATCGATGTTCTTGGTGCTTATCAGGTGGTTAATTTGCCTGTAGAAAGTTTAGAGGAATTATAAACTAAGTTGCCCAGAAATTACAGTAGTTAAATAGAGATATTTTAGCTTTTAAGAGAGGGAAGAATCGGCAAAGATGAGTTTTCCTCTGGGGTAGAATCAAGCTTTTTTTCCCCCACTAGAGGAAGAATAATTTCCACAGTTGTTCCTAAACCTTGACCTTGACTAGAGATAGTAATATCTCCCTCCATCATTTTCATCAAATTCTTAGAAATAGCTAATCCCAAACCCGTACCGCTAAATTTTCTGGTTGTGGAACCATCAATCATCACAAAAGGTCGGAATAATTTTGATTGCTGCCGGGGGTCTATACCGATTCCTGTATCGATTATAGTCATAATAGCCTGTGGATGTTCTAGGTGAGTTATCAAAGAAATTGTGCCTCTATCAGTAAATTTAATTGAGTTAGAAATAACATTCAAAATTACCTGTTTTAATTTAGTGGGATCAGCATAAACTATCGGATTTTCTGGACACAAAAGTAGATTGAATTTTAAGCGCTTACGTTGCAGCGATGCTGTTTGTAAATTAATAACTTCATTGATAATTTGGTGTAAATCTACTGGTTCAGGATTAACGGAAAGTTTGCCCGCTTCTATTTTAGCAATACTGAGAATATCATCAATAATTCCTAAAAGATGTACGGCGGCATTATCCGCTTGTTGCAGATATTCTTTTTCCTCCTCCTCACTATTACAAAATCCATCCATAACGCAACGAATTGAGCCAATAATACCATTAAGAGGGGTGCGTAATTCGTGGGAAGTATTCGCCAAAAATTGGTTTTTTAATTGATTAGCATTTTCTGCTTCTTGCCAACTCTTAACTATTTCCTCTCCCCAAAGGCGTAAACGTTCGAGCATTTCCTCTAAGGCCGAGGCTAACTGATTAATTTCTCGAATATTAAAGTTTTGAAGTCCAATCTTTTGCGAAGGAATTTTATGAATATTTAAGGCATAATCTCGCAGTTTTTCTAAAGGTCTAGCTAAATCCCTGGCAATCAGTACAATAGCTACTAAATAAGCTAATAATAAACCAGAAATCAGATAAAAAATTGCCTCCCAAATTTGTTGTAGAGGAGCGAGAGCTTGAGGGAGGGGACTAATGGCTAAAACTACCCATTGTTGGGACGATTCTCCCGTAACTGGACTGGGGAGGGAACTATAACCAGCGACTAATTCTTTGCCATCTTTCTCGAAAGAAAATAAATGCAAGAAATTTTGTTTTCCTCGGATAGCATTACTGATAATACTATTTAAGCGTTCAGCATCAGCTTCTTGACTGATATGCTTACCAATGCGATGAAAATAGGGATGAGCGAGAATAATGCCATTTTCAGAAATAACCACGGGATAACCTGACAAAGAACCGGGTAAAACCTTCTCACCGTAAAGTAGAGAAGTTTGCAGAATCAGACTAGATTGTAATTGTCCTTGATTATCGTAGATGGGAACGGCAAAAACTAATTCTAATTGACGATTATTATTGAGAGATTTAATTAGAAATTTTCGGGGTAAACTTCTAACTAAAATATTTTCGATATTACCAGCAAAGCTAGTCCGTTTTTCTGCCCATCTTTCTAGAGGCAAAACTTTGATCATTTCTGGTTCACAGGCTCGATTTAATAAAGATTTCTTGGTCTTAATATCAATTAATTCCACACAGTTAATCTGATTAGGAAGCGGCGCGGTGAATTGTTGTAAAAAAGCTTCTTTTTCGGCTAAGTTTCCCTGTTTTAAAACCAGACTTTCGCCAGCAGTGATAAGATTGGCCTGCAAAAGTTGAATTGATTGCTCAATATTATCTGCCTTTCTGATGGCACTTTCGGTAAGATTTTGACGGGCCGTTTCCAAAAAAGCTGATCGCGCCTTACGATAGGTGACATAAACTCCCATTAGTAGTACAGGTACACTGACTAGGAGTAGGCGAGAGAGCAGAATACGACGAAAGGAGGATTGACCGATAGGCATAGGCGGAAATTGGTTTGATTCTTGCTATCAAACTCCAGACTATACTAGCCTATTAACCAATCGGACCGGGTGATATCCCCGAGCATTTGCCATGAATCGTCCTCACACCACCGTTATTTTAGCCATGAGTGCCGATGGTAAAATTGCCGACGCCTACCAGTCGGCGGCCAGGTTTGCCTCTGCTACCGATAAAATGCGTCTAGAACAACATTTATCCCCCATGGATGCCGCTTTATTCGGTGCTAACACCCTGCGCGCTTATCACACCAGTCTTCCTATCCGTCATGGCGATTTTCTCGCATACCGTCAACAACGGGGATTATCTCCGCAGCCGATACAGATCGTTTGTTCTTATTCAGGGCAGCTTGATCCCCAGATGAAATTTTTTCAGCAGCCTTTCCCGCGCTGGTTAATCACGGCAGCGGAAAAAGTGGCGGCATGGGAAAATCGGGGTTTATTTGAGCTTGTCTTAGTCTGCGGTGATTGGAAGGCTATTTTTAGTCAATTTACGGTTTTAGGTATTAAAAAGCTGGCGATTCTGGGAGGAGGTGAATTAATTGCCTCTCTTTTAGCTGAAGATTTAATCGATGAAATCTACCTAACCATTTGTCCGTTGCTGTTAGGAGGCAATAAAGCGGCAACTCCCCTGGGGGGAACTGGATTTATGGCTGATTCTGCCAGAAAATTACAACTTTTGAGCGTGGAAACCGTACAAGAAGAAATTTTCTTACATTATTCCCTTGAACGAGATTCCCACAAATCTCAAAACTAGATTACCTTAAATAGGGTCTGCTGAAAAAGTTTGTTGGTGGGGGCAGGGTGTGGGGTGTAGGGTGTAGGGTGTAGGGTTTTACTGATTTTGAGGTACTCAGTTACCTAATTTTCAGGGAAAAAGTCCCGGAATTTTACCCCTAATCACTCCCAGTCCGGTACTTTTTGATTGACAAAAAGTCTAAAAGTCTTACCCAACAAGGGTTTTAGATTTATTCAGCAAACCTTAAATAAAAAGGTTGACTTATCTTGTCCCATGGTAGAACAGCTTAAACCCCAATATTCTGTCGCTTGGATTGATAAAATGAGTGAGATTCCCCAACAAAAATGGGATGCTCTCGCTCAACCCCTAACTACTCCCTTTCTCGAGTGGGAATGGTTACATAATATCGAAACTTCCGGCAGCGCCACGGGACGCACCGGGTGGCAACCTGCTCATCTAACCGTTTGGCGCGGTGCTGAGTTAATTGCCGCCGCTCCTTTGTATATTAAAAGTCATAGTTACGGTGAATTTGTCTTTGACCACCAATGGGCAGATCTTTCCCATCGTTTGGGGATTAGATACTATCCGAAACTGTTAGGAATGACCCCTTTTACTCCGGCGGTGGGTTATCGTTTTTTAATTGCTCCGGGGGAAAATGAACTGGAGATTACTGCTTTAATGATAGCGGCAATTGATCATTTTTGTGATCAAAATAATCTGTCGGGTTGTCATTTTCTTTTTGTGGATCCCCAATGGCGAATTTTAATGGAAAATTTTGGCTTTACTCCCTGGTTACACCATAGTTATATCTGGAATAACAAAGGTTTTCAAAGTTTTGAAGATTATCTGACGGTTTTTAATGCTAATCAACGCCGCAATATTAAACGGGAACGGAAAGCGGTGACTAATGCGGGGTTAACTATTAAAACTCTGGCCGCCGAAGAAATTCCCCATCATTTGTTCCCGTTAATTTATCGGTTTTATAGCAGTACCTGTGATAAATTTTACTGGGGAAGTAAATACCTGACACAGAAATTTTTTGAACAATTATATCCGAATTATCGTCAGCGAGTGGTTTTGATTACTGCCTACCAAAATGAAAAAGATACTAAACCGGTGGGTTTATCTTTTTGTATTCGCAAAGATACTAATCTTTATGGTCGTTACTGGGGCAGTTTTCAGGAGTACGACTGTTTACATTTTGAAGCTTGTTACTATCAACCGATCGATTGGGCAATTAGTCAAGGTATTACCATGTTTGACCCCGGTGCGGGAGGACAACATAAAAAAAGACGGGGTTTTCCTGCCACTGCTAATCATAGTTTACACCGTTTTTATCATGGCAAAATGACTCAAATTATCCGCAACTATATCCAGGAAATTAATCAAATGGAACAGGAAGAAATTGAGGCAATCAATCAAGATTTACCCTTTTCTAAGAGAGAAATTGAGTTTAACGAGTAATTTAGATAGGGTTTGTCCCTGGGTGCCTCTCATTTTTGTAAATCTACTGAGTTGGGATTTTTAAAGGGAAACTATCTTCTAAAATTGGTCATTACTTCCGATTTTATCACTCAATCCTAGGGTTGATTCATGGTAGGGTTGATTCATGAATCAACCCTACCCGTTGGGGACGCAAGCGCCGTCCCCAAACCCCGGAGCGCATTAGTTTTTCGGTGGGATGCTTACAGGCAGCTGCTGATATATTTGTAATAATTTAAGAGTCACTGATAATTGCTAATTGTCCGTATTTCTGCAAATGCGAGATGGAGCCATTGTCTCTATTAGTGCAATCAACTATGAATACGAGGTTCCGGGTGCAGAGTAGTGAGAATTTCACTTTCGATCGCCCCTAGGGTTGCTAAACGTTGCTCGATCACTGTCCGTTCAAAATAATCCGCTGCTAATAGCCAATAAATACCATAATGACGGGCTTCGGAAGCCATTAAACCGCGATAAAATTGAGCTAATTGAGGATCGGGACAATATTCTCCCAATAAACCTAATCTTTCGTGGGAACGCGCCTCAATTAAAGCTGATATTAACAGAGAATCCAAAAGGCGATCGGGTTCTTGGTGACGAATCTGGGCCTTTAATTTAGCACCATAGGGGGGAGAATTCAAGGGAGCGAGGGGAATTCCCCATTTATCTAACCATTGATTGACCTGTTCAAAATGTTCTAATTCCTCTTGGGCGATCGCTGTTAATTTCCGCACGAGGGAAGCGTAGGAAGGATAACGAAACATGAGATTTAAGGCCACTCCTGCCGCTTTTCGCTCACAATGGGAATGATCGAGCAGAATAATCTCTAAATTATTAATTGCCTGTTCTATCCAATCCTCAGAGGTGGCACTGACTAATAAATTAATCTTTCCCATCGTCGCTGATTCCAATGTGCTGCATCTTTTACCCTAACCCAAAAAGTCGAACAACACCAGTCAAAAACTAAGGACACGGCTTCTGTGATAGCCTAGATGATTGGTGAAGCATAAACACGGCCAATCAATCAGATGGATTTTTTACTGGAAGTCGGTACAGAAGAACTACCCGCAGATTTTGTCGATAGCGCGATCGCACAATTGCAGGAAAGAGTTAGCAAGAGTTTAGAGACGGAATCTCTGGACGCGACTGCTATTCAAGTTTACGCAACCCCGCGCCGTTTGGCCGTGTTAATCACAGGATTACCGAGGGAGCAAGAGGCTCGCAGCGAGGAGATAAAAGGACCGCCAGTTAGTGCCGCCTACAAAAATGGTCAAATTACCCCCGCTGGTGAGGGTTTTGCTCGAAAACAGGGAGTTAGCACCGCTGCTTTCTCCATTCGTGCCACAGACAAAGGAGAATTTGTCTATATTGAAAAAACGATTCCAGGTCGTCAAACAGCCGAGATTTTAACTGAATTAATTCCCCAATGGATTACCCGTTTGGAAGGAAGACGTTTTATGCGTTGGGGAGATGGAGATTTAAGATTTCCCCGGCCAATTCGTTGGTTATTAACTTTAGTGGATGGGGAAGTTTTGCCCCTAGAATTAATTAATGGCTCTACCACTTTAACCAGCGATCGCTTAACTTTTGGTCATCGCATTCTACACCCGCAATCCTTAGCCATTAGTCATCCCCAAGCATATTTAACCAGTTTGCGATCGATTTTTGTGGAAGCGGATCCGCAAGTGCGTCAACAGATAATTACTGATCAGATTACCACCCTAGCCAAAAAGCTGGAGGGAGTGGCAGAAATTCCCGCAGATTTATTAGCAGAAGTGACTAACTTAGTCGAATATCCCACGGCAATTGTCGGCAAGTTTGACGATGAATTTCTGGAATTACCCCCAGAAGTAATTATTACCGTGATGGTGACACATCAGCGTTATTTCCCAGTGAAAACTCCCCAGGGTTTGTCACCCTATTTTATTACTATTTCCAATGGCGATCCCCAGAAATCTGAGATTATTTCCGCGGGAAATGAAAGGGTTATCCGCGCACGGTTAGCCGATGCCAGATTTTTCTATACTGCCGATTGTGATGAACCCTTAGATAGTTTCCTTCCCCAACTGGAAACCGTCACTTTCCAAGAAGAATTGGGAACCATGCGCGATAAAGTCGATCGAATTATGGAAATTGCCCAGATGATTGTCGAACAGTTAAATCTCGATGAACAAAGTCGCAGTGATATAGAGTCCACTGCCATGCTTTGTAAAGCGGATTTAGTTACCCAAATGGTCTATGAATTTCCCGAATTACAGGGAGTAATGGCCGAAAAATATGCTTTAATTAGTGGTGAATCGGCCGTAGTTGCCCGGGGCATTTTTGAACATTATCTGCCTCGCAATGCTGGGGATATACTCCCGGAAACAATAACCGGTCAAGTGGTGGGAATTGCCGATCGATTGGATACTTTAGTCGGTATTTTTGGACTGGGAATGCTGCCCACTGGTTCCTCAGATCCGTTCGCTCTCCGTCGGGCTGCCAATGCAATAATTAGTATTATCTGGTCAGCCAATTTTAATATCAATCTTTTGGCATTAATTGAGCAAATAGCTAAGGATTTTGTCACCAGTCATCACGATAAAGCTAACCCGGCCAATCTGATTAAAGATTTCTTTTTACAACGTCTGCAAACTCTCTTAATTGATGATTTGAGGATAGATTATGATCTCGTTAATGCAGTTTTAGGGGAAAACGATCCGGAGTATAAGTCTCGCGCTTTAGAAAATTTATTAGATACCCGTGAACGCGCCCGCTTTTTATGCCAAATTCGTCAGGATGGTCAGTTAGCCAACATCTATGAAACCGTCAATCGCTCCACCCGTTTAGCACAAAAAGGAGATTTAGATACAACTACCCTAGAAGCCAAGGCAATCATCGATACGGAGTTATTTGAACAATCCTCCGAACAGGCATTTTATGACGCTTTAATTGCCCTAATTCCCGAAACTATCAGCGCAAGAGAGCAAAGGGATTATCAGCGTCTTGTCACTGCTTTAACGGCAATTTCTCCCGTGGTGGCTGACTTTTTTGATGGCGAAAATAGTGTGTTAGTTATGGCAGAAAAAGAATCTGTCCGTCGCAATCGTTTAAATCTTTTGGGTTTACTGCGAAATCACGCCCGAGTCCTAGCAGATTTTGGGGCAATTGTCAAAGGATAATTCAGTTATCAGTTATCAGTTATCAGTTATCAGTTATCAGATTTGAGTTTTCAGTTCACTGATTACTGTTCACTGAAAACACTTCCTAATTCATAATTCATAATTCCCCACTGGGCTCTCTTATTCTTTGTGTGATAAGTTTAACTTATATAGTAGTGATCGATCTCTGTGTCCTTTGTGTCTCTGTGATTCCTTCCACTCACTCGCCCGCAAGACTGTATCTTAGAATACATTTTACCCACCAAACCTGGGAGAGCCCCCACTGATTACTGATTACTGCTCACTGATAACTGAAATGGCCGATTCTGAACTACAGCAACAAGTCCAAAGATTACATCGACTGACGGTATGGGGTCGTTGGTTGTTTGTGTTGGGTTGTTGGTTAGGGATTGGTTCGGCTAGTTTATGGGTTTTACGCGATGATATAGCCTTAATGCGGCAGTATTTTACTTGGACAGCCGTAAGATACGCTTTAGCTTTCAATTACTGGCCTTCTATCGGTCTAGCCTTTTGTGTTGCCATTACAGGAGCAGTATTAGTCTGGCAAAGTCGCAACATTATTTTAGGACTTTCCCCCAGAGAAAAACTGCGCTTAGAGCAACGGGTGCAGAAAATTCGGGACAAAGGGCCGCATCATCCCCTCTGGCGCTGGATCTTAAAAAGCAGGGAAAAAGACTTACAATGATAAAGCTTTGCTGAAAGCTGACGGCTAGAACCCCCACTAGATATAATTCTTTACGCAACAACTCTTGACTTTTGAATCCACTTATGACCGTGACTCCCCAAGCTCCTCCGAAAACTCGCCGCGTGGTTTTTCCCTTCACCGCTATTGTCGGCCAGGAAGAAATGAAATTATCCCTAATGCTCAACGTCATCGACCCCAAAATTGGCGGGGTGATGATTATGGGGGATCGAGGTACGGGAAAATCGACCACAATTAGGGCTTTAGCCGACCTTTTACCGGAGATTGACGTAGTTGCTAACGATCCCTTTAATTCTGACCCCAATGATCCCGATTTAATGAGCGATGAGGTGCGGCAAAAGGTGGACGAGGCCATCCCGTTGACCATTGCCAAGAAAAAAGTCACTATGGTAGATCTGCCCCTCGGTGCGACGGAGGATCGGGTCTGTGGCACGATTGACATCGAAAAGGCCCTGTCAGAAGGGGTAAAAGCTTTTGAACCCGGTTTGCTGGCCAAAGCTAACCGCGGCATTCTCTATGTGGATGAAGTCAATTTACTTGACGATCACCTCGTCGATGTGCTATTGGATTCGGCCGCTAGTGGTTGGAATACGGTGGAACGGGAAGGAATTTCCATCCGTCACCCGGCCCGGTTTGTTTTGGTGGGATCGGGCAACCCAGAAGAGGGAGAATTGCGCCCACAACTGCTCGATCGCTTTGGAATGCACGCCGAGATTCACACCGTCAAAGAACCCCCTCTACGGGTCAAAATCGTGGAACAGCGTGCGGAATTTGATGGCAATCCCCTCTCGTTTTTAGAGAAATACAACTTAGAACAGGAAGAACTGCAAAGAAAGCTAGTGGAGGCCCAAAATCTTTTGCCTTCTGTGGAGCTTGATTATGATCTGCGGGTGAAAATTTCCGAGGTTTGTTCCGAGTTGGACGTGGATGGATTGCGCGGCGATATCGTTACCAATCGCGCCGCTAAAGCTCTGGCCGCTTTGGAAGGACGGACAACTGTGACGGTAGATGATATCCGTCGGGTAATTGTTCTCTGTTTACGTCACCGTTTGCGGAAAGATCCCTTAGAATCGATCGATTCTGGTTATAAAGTCTTGAAAGCTTTTAATCGCGTCTTTGGATTAGAAGAAAATTCCTAAATCTAATTTACCCTCTCCCCGAAGAGAGGGTTTTTGACTGGATTTAGAGATGAAGACCAAAAAGGGCTAGATGTGGCCAAATAAGCTAGAATTCTATCGACTGCTGTTATCCTCTGGGGGAATGTCGATGTGGGTTGAAAGTATAACACTCGAAAACATTAAATGCTTCCAGAATCAAGAGATTAAATTTATTCGTAATCCCAATAATCAACGTCATTGGCGCGCTAAACCTTACCATTGGATCACTTTATTAGGAGAAAATGGAGTAGGAAAAAGCAGGATTCTACAGGCTTTAGCTTTGCTGCTCGCAGGACCAGAAGCAGCCAAAGAATTATTACCACGTCCGACCGGTTGGATATGTAATCCTAAAACACCGGGTAAATTAACCGCAGTGCTTCATCAGGAAGATGGGGATGCGGGAAAATTTGGTACGGATAAAACTCGAAAAACTTTTGCTTATTCCTATTTTGTTACAGGCAAGGAAAGGTTAGAGTTAGGAGGCAGTAAGGACAAACAAACCTATACAGAACCAGCATTAATCGAAGAAAATACTAAAATTTTAAGTTGGTTGCGAGCCAATGCTTTTGCCTCCGATAATCATGGTTGGTTTGCCGTCGGTTATGGAGCTTTCCGTCGTTTGACACGAGTGAGTCAAGTGATCATTCCTAGTCTTGAACCTCCGAAACGCTCTAGCAACTTTTTCAGCCAATTTAATGAGGATACATCTTTAAGTTCTTTTGAGAGATGGATGGTGTATTTAGATTATCGAATAGCCAAAAATCCTGAAGATATTCAAGCCAAACAAATGAAAAAAATCGGCGAAGAAGCAATTACTAAACTGTTACCCGGTAATGTAGAAATTGCTGAAGTAACTGCCGATGGCTTGATTCAGTTTCTAGTTAACGGTCAAAAAGTTCCAACCATTAGTTTATCCGATGGTTTTCGGAGTATGATTGCTTTAGCCGGGGATTTAATTTGGCGATTATTACAATCCTTCCCCAATCTAGATAACCCCACAGAGGCTTCTGGAGTCGTCTTAATCGATGAGTTAGATATTCATTTACATCCTTCTTGGCAAAGGGAAATTGCTGGATGGTTACAGGAAGTTTTTCCCAAGCTTCAATTCTTTGTCGCTACTCATAGTCCTTTAATCGCTGCCGGTGCAGGGCCAAATTCTTTAACCCTACGAATCGATCTGGTAGCGGGTGAATCAGAGATTGTAGAAATTCCTTATAAAGAATTAGCGGCTAATGTTGATCGTACTTTAACAAGTTCTGCTTTTGGTTTGAAATCAACCTTTCCCACTGAGACAGAAAATAAAATTAAGCGTTACCACCAACTAAATCGTAAAAATAAAAATCTGGCAGCAGAAGAAAAGGAAGAATATGAACAACTGTCATTATTTGTTGGAGAAGTTAAACCCTTTAGCGAAATTATTCAACCTAATAGTTTAGAATCCCGAATTGATGCCTTACTAGAGGAGCGTTTATCTTGATTCCTGTCACCAGAATATCAGAGCCACCCGTATTAGCTAAAAATGCCGCTCGTTGGCTAGAGGCTTTAGAATCAATAAAATCAAACAACAAGGCAACTAAAGCTCAAATTAACCAAGCACAAAATAAATACAGTCATCCGCAAGTTAAAGACGCATTAGTTAAAATGTTTAATGGGAAATGCGCTTACTGTGAAAGTAAGATTACAGTGGTAACTTACGGAGCGATCGAACATTTTTATCCAAAAAGCCAGTATCCTGATCTGACTTTTACTTGGGAGAATTTACTGCTTTCTTGTGATAAATGTAATGATGCCAATCACAAAGGCACAAATTTTCCTCTCGATGATATCACAGGAAATCCTCTGTTAATAGACCCCACGGATGGAGTAACCGATCCGAATACACATCTTGAATTTGTTTGGGATGAAATGGCAAAATTGGCCAGTGTTTATGGTCGGGATCGGCGTGGTCAAATTGTTGAAGATTTGTTCGATCTCAATGGTATGCGTGGACGAAAAGAATTAATTAACTATCGTAGTCAATATATTAAAAGGTTGTTAGCATTATTACGTTTCGCAAAACAAGGAGACTCGGAGGCTTTATCTTTACTGCAAGAAGCTTGTCAACCGGGAGCGGAATATTATGCTTTTGCTAGTATTTATATACTGCCTCATTTGCCTCCCTAAAACTAAGGGTAATTATTATCTACGGTCTGAAAAACAAAATTTCTCGCTTATTATTCTCACCCTACTTGATATTTATGTCTCGTCCTGTTGTTTATTTTGCCGTTACTAATCATGGTTTTGGCCATGCTGTCCGCAGTGCTTCGGTAGTAGCTAATATTATTGAACTTAATCCCGAAATTTTGCCGATATTAGTCACCACGGCCCCGCGCTGGTTATTAGATTCCTATATATCCGGAGAATATATTCAAAGACCCCGGGGGTTTGATGTGGGAGTAATCCAATCGGATAGTTTAACGATGGATAAATTAGCTACTAAAGAAAAATTAGAACAAATAATTGCTCAATCAAGGTCAATTATTGCCAGTGAAGTTAATTTTATTAAAACTAATCGTGTCGGTTTAGTTGTGGCCGATTTACCGCCTTTAGCGGCACTAATTGCCAAAAGTGCGGGGCTTCCTTGTTGGATGATCGGTAACTTTGGCTGGGATTTTATCTATCGTGATTGGGGTGAAGAATTTGCCAGTATTAGTGATTGGATTAGTCGTTGTTATAATCAATGCGATCGCTTGTTCAAACTGCCTTTAGCAGAAGCGATGACAGCATTTCCTCTCGTTACCGAGGCAGGTTTAACCGGGGGTACACCCCGCTACAGTGAAGAACAATTACGACAGGAATTTAAGCTAAATGCCCCTAAAGAAAAAACTATTTTATTGAGTTTTGGGGGGTTAGGATTAGAAGCAATTCCATATAATAACCTCGCCAGTTTTTCCGATTGGCAATTTATCACTTTTGAAAAAAACGCGCCCGAATTGCCGAATTTAGTCCGCTTACAGGATAAACCAGATCGGAGCTATCGTCCCGTGGATTTTATGCCCCTGTGCGATCAAATTATTTCCAAACCGGGATATAGTACCTTTGCCGAGGCTTTAAAATTAGAGGTGCCGATTGTTTCCCTAATGCGAGAAGGTTTCGCCGAATCAGCGATTTTATTAGCCGGAATCCAAGATTATAGTGATCATCAAATTATTAGCAGTAAAGAATTTTTTCAAGGTAATTGGGACTTTTTACGCCAAGCCCCCCAACCGCCCAGATTAAAGGTTAAACCGCCTAAAGATGGTGCAGAATCGATAGCGAGAGCTATCGTAGAATACTTTGAGAGGCAATAGTAATGATTAACTTAGCCAATTTAACCTCGGATTATTAAGTAGGTAGGCGTTAAAAATTATCAGACACCCCCCTTATCAAGGGGGGATTGAGGGGGGATCCCCCCGCCTATCGGCACCCCCCTTATCAAGGGGGGCAGGGGGGATCGAACCTAAAATCCATTTTTAATTTAATTATAACCAGCTACTTAGCGGTAAATTTAGTTATCGGTCAGCCGTCCCTTGTTTATTTAACAAAGTCCTAGAAACCAGCCAAATTACCGCGCTATTTTTTGACAATCACATTCGGGATAATCAGGGCAGTATCAGCCTCGAAATCGTCAAAAATACCGAATAACCCCCGGGTAAAGTTGAAGACGAACCTGAGCAGAGAACCGGGGAGACAGAAACAAGATCGGGCAGAAAGCCGATACTTGTTACAATAGTTTACAAATCACCCTGCCCCGCCACCGAACTATGTCCGAACAGATGATCTCCCCAGAGACGCAAACCCCAGAACCGATTACTGTTGAAGTGCAGCCCGTCCATATTCCCGAAGAACATCGGGAAGATATTGGCCCCATGGATGACAACGTAGCCGAGAGTTGGCGCTACAATCCCCAAGTTATTAACGACTATTACCGTCGGCGACCTCTAGAAGTTGTGGGGAGATTAATCGAAATTGCCCTGCCGGTTTTATCTTTTGTCATCGGTATCTGGTGGGATAAACTGCGGGGAAAATCGCCGAAAAATGAAATTAGACGGGCCGTACAATTGCGGGAAATGTTGACCAAATTGGGACCAACCTATATTAAGATCGGTCAAGCTCTCTCTACCCGGCCTGATTTAGTACCGCCTTTATATTTAGAAGAATTAACCACTCTCCAGGATCAAATTCCCTCTTTTCCTAATGAAATTGCCTATCGTTTTATCGAAGAAGAATTAGGTTATTCTCCCGAAGAAATTTACGCAGAATTATCCCCCAATCCCATAGCGGCCGCTTCCCTAGGACAAGTTTACAAAGGTAAATTAAAAACCGGAGAGAAAGTCGCCGTTAAAGTACAGCGTCCCGATTTGATTCGCTGTATAACTTTAGATGTGTATATCATGCGTAGTTTGGCGACTTGGGTGAAAGGTAATATTAAAAGACTTCGCTCCGATTTAGTGGCAATTACCGACGAATTAGCCAGTCGCATTTTTGAAGAAATTAATTATCTTCACGAAGGACAAAACGCCGAAAAATTCGCTCAACTTTATGGTCATATTGCCGAAATTTACATCCCCAAAATCTACTGGAAATATACCGGGAGACGGGTTTTAACCATGGAGTGGGTGGACGGCACAAAATTAACTAATATCAAAGAAATTCAGTCCCAGGGTATTGATGCCACCCACTTAGTTAATGTGGGGGTGCAGTGTTCTTTGCGTCAATTACTTGAACACGGATTTTTCCATGCGGATCCCCATCCGGGTAATTTATTAGCGACTCCCGACGGTAAATTAGCTTATCTTGATTTCGGCATGATGAGCAATATTGAACCCTATCAACGCTACGGTTTAATCGAAGCGGTGGTGCATTTAGTCAACCGGGATTTTGAGTCTTTGGCCAAGGATTACGTTAAGTTAGACTTCCTGTCACCAACTACCAATTTAGAGCCAATTGTTCCCGCTTTTTCGGAAGTTTTCGGTAATGCTTTAGGGGCGAGTGTGGCAGAATTAAACTTTAAAAGTATCACCGATAAAATGTCGGCGATGATGTATGAGTTTCCCTTTCGAGTCCCTGCCTATTATGCCCTGATTATTCGCTCGATGGTGACTTTAGAGGGAATAGCGATTGGCATCGATCCTAATTTTAAGGTACTGAGTAAAGCCTATCCTTACATTGCTAAACGTCTGCTCACCGATCCTTCTACGGAGTTGCGAGATTCCCTGCGGGATTTATTGTTTAAAGACGGTACTTTTCGCTGGAATCGTTTAGAAAATCTCCTGCGAAATGCTAAAGATTCTAATGATTTTAACTTCGAGAAAGTCACCGATCAAGCGTTAGATTTTCTCCTTTCAGACAGGGGTATATTTATCCGCGAAAAATTAGTTAATGAGTTAGTAAATACTCTCGATAATTTCGGCCGTCGAACTTGGTTTAATCTCACGGTTAATTTCCGGCAACAGGTGGGTTTAGCGGTGCAAGAAACTCCCCCAGAATTATTAGGTGATGCTAAGAGTTTTGAGCATCTTCGCAACATCTTTAGTATTTTACAGGAAACGAAAGGATTCGATGCCATGGCTATGGTGCCAGTGATGACTAAACTAATCGCTAAACCGGAAACCCAACAGATGGGACAAAAAATTGCTGAAGGTTTGCTACAAAAATCCCTAGCGCGTTTAATTCGTTACCTAGTTCTCGAATTTGATAGACCAAATCATCGGCAAAATGGAGAATTATCGAAAGCTTTACCCGCTGCCGATTAACCTCTGTCAGTTCCACCGACGGCTCAAAATCTGAGCATTTCCGATAATAAAGGCCGTGGAATAAATTTCACGGCTCAGAGAAAAACGTTAAACTTTTTTAAAAGTTTTTTTATCCTAAACGGTTAACGGGGTTTAAAGGTGACTTGTAAACCGTCGCGAGGATGGGGAGTGGGGATAGATGTGAGGGTGAGATCTTGATTGGGGAGTAATTGCCAATCGTATTTTTGTACTAAACGGACGGCTAAAATTTTCATCTCTAAACGAGCGAATTCCTTGCCGATACATTCGCGCAATCCCGCACCAAAGGGGATATATCCGTAGGGTTTTTCTTCGGCTAAAAAGCGATCGGGATCAAAGGTTTCAGGATGGGAATAAATATTATTATCTTTATGGGTATTGCTGATTTGATACTGCACTATCCATCCTTTCGGCAAATGATAACCGTTAAATTGACAGTCTTCTATTACCCGACGGAATCCTCCTCCCACGGGGGGAGTAAAACGTAAAACTTCCTTTAAAACGCGATCTAAATAGGTCATCTGTTTGAGGGTATCAACGCTTAAAGGAGTGGATAGATCAAAATTAGTTATTTCCTCAAGGACAAGCTGAAAAATATCGGGATGCAGTGCCATTTGTAGGCAGAAAGTGGCGATAGCAGAGGTTAAAGTTTCATGACCAGCAAAGAGTAATAATAGCACTTGATCCTTTAATTCCGCTAGGGATAAACTTTGACCGTTTTCGTCTTTAGCTTGTAAAAGGATAGCCAGAGCATCCTGGCCTAAGTCATCATTTTTTTGTCTTTCTAAAATGATAGTTTCTATGGCTTCCAGTAATTCTTCTCGACAGCGTAATGCTTTGCCGAAAGCTGTCCAGGGAAGGGGAAGGGGAAGAGTAAATAGTCCCGCACACCAAGTATCAAAAGCTTCTCCTAATTTGGTAGCAGAACCCTGGTCAAGACCGACAAATAATTTACAGGCGATATCGAGGGTATAGTTTCTTAATTCAGGATACCATGACAGGGTTTTTGCGGTTTGCCAACGCTCTAAATAGCGAGCGGTAATTGTTTCTACCGTAGGGATATAACTTGCTAGGGACCGGGGTTGAAAAGCTTGATAGATTAAGCGACGACGGGAAGCGTGGACATCTCCTGTATGCACCGCTAAAGATGCGCTGCCGAGGAGAGTTTTGGTACTTTTGGGCCAAGTTGCCGCAAAGTATTTATTCTCATTGCTGAGGAGAAACCTGTTAGCGTCGGTACCGGATAAAATAATCGTGGGACTGCCAAAAATATGAGTACGGAAAAGTTGACCATATTTATTATGACGTTTACTGGCAAAATCCCCATCGGTCAAAAAAGCGATTGTTTCTCCTAATAGGGGTAATCCGAAACTGCCGGGGGGTAGGGGTAAATCGTTGCTTATAGTCATCGCTGCCTCTAGGGTAAAACTAATCAGTTGCCGTCGATTAACCCTGTTTATTTTAACCTAAAGCACCGGAGAATTCATCCCCTAATCTAGCCTAGCAATTAGCGATCGCACTCAGCAACGGTAAGTACCTAAGCAAAGTTAATTACACATCTCACCAGTCAGTCAACAGTAAGAATTGCCGCCAATTGACATTTTTTAAGATCACCGCCATAATTAGGGCTTGATCAATAAATCTGAAAACCTTGTTGGGTAAAACTTTTAGACTTTTTAGAAACCAAAAAGTAGCATATATGGGAGTGATCAGGGGGAAAATTTAGGTACTTTTTCCCTGAAAATTAGGTAATTGACCCCCTCAAAATCGCTAAAACCCTACACCCTACACCCTACACCCCACACCCTGCCCCCACCGAAAAACTTTTTGCCGCAAACCCTAATTAGCCTTTGCTAATAGTAATTCGCGGCAAACGATGCTTAAAACCGCAGAGAATCTCCCAGGATATCGTACCTAAATCCCGCGCCCAATCGTCGGCGGTGATGCACTGCGGGCCGTCTTTACCGATAAGTGTGACGATTTCCCCTGTTTTTACCTCTGGAATCTCGCTCACGTCAATCATTAACTGATCCATGGTTATCGCGCCGATTTGGGGTACTAAACGTCCTCTCAGGGATACTTTTAAACGATTGGAGAGATTGCGGGGAATTCCATCGGCGTAACCGATACCGACCACAGCAATACGAGTATCTTTTGCGGCTATGTACTGATGACCATAACTCACTCCGGAGCCGGCGGCAATGGTTTTGACTTGGGCAATGCGCGCTTTTACTTGTAGCA
Source organism: Microcystis wesenbergii NRERC-220 (assembly GCF_032027425.1). Lineage (NCBI taxonomy): Bacteria > Bacillati > Cyanobacteriota > Cyanophyceae > Chroococcales > Microcystaceae > Microcystis > Microcystis wesenbergii. The sequence goes on from NZ_JAVSJA010000001.1 coordinate 330,221, forward strand.
CCGGTTGCAAAGGGACTTTATCGGTGAGATGATCGGCGGGATAAAGACCGTAGAGAGCTAATCCGACTCTAACTCGATCGTAGTGCAGAGATCGATCGCTTAGGGTAGCGGCAGAGTTGGCTAAATGCAGACAGGGGGGATGATAACCTTTTGATCTTAACTCGGCGATCGCTTGTTGGAATCTTTGCCGTTGTAACTGCATGATCTCGGGATTGGGATCGTCAGCTGTGGCAAAATGGGAGTATATACTGGCAATTTTCAGGTTAGGAGCCTCTAAAACCTGTTCGACGAATTTTGTGCCGTTTTGCCATGGTGTACCTAAGCGAGACATCCCCGTATCTAGTTTGATATGAACCGGCAGCCGCTGTTCTAAGCGTCTCATCACGGTGGCAAAAATTTGTACCTGTTCGATTTGCACCAGGGTGGGTTGCAATTGCCAATGGGCTAAGGCTGCCACTTCTTCCGGGGTGTTCACTGCTCCTAAAATCATAATTGGGGCAACGATTCCCGCTTCGCGTAGTTCGATACCTTCCCCGATAGTCGCGATGGCTAAAGACTGCGCTCCAGCTTCTAAAACGCTGTTAGCCACCTTAACTGCCCCGTGTCCGTAAGCATCGGCTTTAATTACCGCCATTAATTCCGTTTTTGTGGCTAATAAGGCCTTGACTTTTCGCACGTTTTGTTGTAAGGCCGATCGATCAATCTCTACCCAAGCACGATAGCGAATTACTTCCGACAATTGATAATCATGACGGTTTTTGGGCGGATTGATAATTTTTGGTTCGATGCTAAACGTCACTCGCTCACTCCTTTGCACGCATAACCCAATTTATCACAGATGTCGGGGTGAAGACCCTCGTACTGACGGGATGAAACCCCGACCAATATAAAACAGCGAAGCACGATTAAATCCTTGACAGTTTAGCCTTGCATAGCTTACCATAGTAAATATAGTTTGATAAGCAAAATGTTAAAAGCATTCAAGTACAGAATCTATCCGACAAGCGAACAATCAGTTTTGCTCGCCAAGTCGTTTGGCTGTGCTAGATGGTTTTACAATTACGCTCTAAACTTAACATCCGAAACTTACAAGCAAACTGGAAAAGGATTAAGCAGAAACGAAATAATTAAGCAGCTGCCTTCCCTAAAAAAAGAGTATGAGTGGTTAAGCGAAGTACCATCGCAGGTATTACAACAAGCAGCTTTAAATCTTTCTAGTGCTTTCCTTAACTTTTTTGAAGGTCGAGCTAAATATCCTAACTTCAAGAAAAAGCAAAATAGGCAGTCGATTAGATTTCCTCAGCACTGTAAGTTAAAAAATGATGTTCTGGTATTACCTAAAATTGGTGAAGTCTATTGCCAAGTTTCACGGCCACCAGAGGGAGACTTAAAGTCTGTTACGGTTTCAGTTAATCCATCAGGAGAATATTTCGCATCTTGTCTTTATGATGATGGTCAGGATTTACCCGAAAAATTAACAGAAGGAAAAGCTGTTGGGATAGACGTTGGACTAACCCATTTTGCTATTACATCAGATGGGACTAAACACGGGAATCCTCAATACTATCGTAAGTACGAACAGAGATTAGCGAGGAGACAGAAGAAACTTAATCGCAAGCAAAAAGGGTCTAACAACCGAAATAAAGCTAGAGTTAAAGTTGCTAAAGTTCACGCTAAAATTGTTCGTTGTCGTGAAGATTTTCTGCACAAACTAAGTCGTAAATTAGTTGACGAAAACCAAGTCATAGTGGTAGAAAATCTGGCAGTCAGAACCATGGTCAAAAACCAGAAACTAGCCAAATCAATTAGTGATGCTGGTTGGGGTCAATTCTGTACCATGTTAAAATACAAGGCTGAATGGGAAGGAAAAATCTATATAGAAGTTGACAGATTTTTTCCTAGCTCTAAGACTTGTAGTAACTGTTTAAATCGTCTGGATAGTTTAAGCTTAGATATTCGTAGTTGGCAATGTCCTAAGTGTGGAGAAACCCACGATAGAGATATCAATGCCGCTAAGAATATTCGAGACGAAGGTTTACGAATTTTGGCGGTAGGGCATACCGCTACTGCTTCTGGAGGGAGAGTAAGACCAAGTAAAGGCACTGCTTTTGCAAGGCATCTCCCCGTGAACGAAGAATCCCTCGCATGAGTGCGATGGGAGTGTCAAACCAAAAGAAAACCGAGAGGGCTAGGAAAAAAGCCGGAAACTCCTCTGGATTTCCTCCTTTTTCCAGGCGGAATCTAGGCTTTAAGATGAATGGGATGTTAGGAAGTTCCCGAAAAAATTGGCAGTTAGGGTTATAAAGTCTAGAAACTAAGTACCTAAAAGCTTTTAGCTTAACCAATTAGGTTTTAGATTCGATCGAGTGACAAGAAAGTAGCGAAGTTTTCACCTAACACTATCTCAGTGGTTGTACAGAAGTGAAGTTAACTATAGGGTAAGGAATGCCAAAAAGCCTAGACTTAAGATAAAATTATATCCAACCACATGCAGTATAGGAGTTGACCCAATGTCTAACGAAACTGTTACTTATTCCCTAGAAGCTGTCCTAACCAGGATTGAGGGGAAGATTGACAAGATTGATGAGCGCTTGACAAAAGTAGAAATAGGATTAACCGATCTCAAAGGGGATATTAAAGTGTTAGACGAGAAAATCGAAGGCATCGACAATCGGCTAAAATCAGTGGAAGGAACCCAAAAAAATCAGGTCTGGACATTGATCATCCTTTTGGGGAGTGCCATTTTTACGGCCGGATGGAAAGTATTTTTTTCCAGTAATATCTGATCTTTCTAATTCTCAACAAGACTACAGTTAACCGCTCCTGAAAGAAAATTTTCTTAAAGCCTAGACTTAAGATAAAATTATATCCAACCGGATGCAGTATAGGAGTTGACCCAATGTCTAACGAAACTGTTACTTATTCCCTAGAAGCTGTCCTCACAAGGATTGAGGGAAAGATCGACTCGCTTGAGAAGCGGGTTAACGAAAGATTTGACAAGGTAGAAGATCGGTTAACCAAACTAGAAATAGGATTAACCGATCTCAAAGGTGATATTAAAGTGTTAGACGAGAAAATCGAAGGCATCGACAATCGGCTAATATCGGTAGAGGGAACCCAAAAAAATCAGGTCTGGACATTGATTATCCTTTTGGGAAGTGCCATTATTACGGCTGCTTGGAAAGTATTTTTTTCCAGTAATATCTGAGTTCTCTAATTCTCAACAAGACTACAGTTAATCGCTCCTGAAAGAAAATTTTCTTAAAGCCTAGACTAAGATAAAATTATATCCAACCAGATGCAGTATAGGAGTTTAGCCAATGTCTAACGAAACTGTCACTTATTCCCTGGATGTCGTCCTTAAAGAAATTAAAGACAGTATCAAGGAAGTTAGTCAAAAATTCGATAAGATTGATGAACGCTTGACAAAAGTAGAAATAGGAATAGCTGATCTCAAAGGGGATATTAAAGTGTTAGACGGGAAAATCGAAGGCATCGACAATCGGCTAATATCGGTAGAGGGAACCCAAAAAAATCAGGTCTGGACATTGATTATCCTTTTGGGGAGTGCCATTATTACGGCTGGGTGGAAAGTATTTTTTTCCAGTAATATCTGATCTCTCTAATCCTCAACAAAACTACAGTTAACCCAACACAAAAGGATAAAACCTTGTTTCTGGTTGACCAGATTTCCTCATTGCTTATTTACCAATACAAAAACGGCTAAAAATGCGATCGAGTACCGATTCAGTCACTTCTTCGCCGGTAATTTCTCCTAAGGATTGAATGGCAGTACGCAGATCGATCGACCAAAAATCAAAAGGTAAATTTTGGTCAATTGTTTTTTTGACCTGTTGCAAAGCAATTTTCGCCGTAGTTAAAGCGGCCGCTTGTCGTTGATTAATGGCTAAATCCAAATTAGCCGCCTGTAATTCTTGATTTTGGACAGCATTAATAATAGTTTTTTCTAAGTCTTCAATACCCTGATTTTGGGCGGCCGACAGCTTGACAACTCGCTTAATTTCTGCTGGGTAAATTACTGTTTCAGGATTGGCTAAATCAATTTTATTAATCACTAAAATTAATCGGCGATCGCTGACAGAGAGATAAATTTCCTCATCTTCCTCGGTCCATCCGGACTCTGCCGAGACGGTTAAGAGAACTAAATCAGCAGACCGGGCCGTTTGACGGGAACGTTCCACCCCAATTTGTTCGACTCGATCGCTGGCCGAGCGAATTCCTGCCGTATCGAGGACTTGTACGGGAATTCCCGCCACAACTAGCTGAGATTCGACGATATCGCGGGTAGTGCCGGGTAAATCGGTGACAATCGCTCGATCGCTCCGACTCCAAGCATTTAACAAACTGGATTTACCCACATTCGGCCGCCCCACGATCGCCACTTTCAGACCACTACGCAGCAATTCCCCGCGCTCGGCAGTAGCTAAAATTAAATTTACTTGACAAAAAACCTGTTCTATGCTATGGAGAACTGCCTCATGATCCAAGGGCGGTAAATCTTCTTCAAAGTCAATACGGGCCTCAATTTCAGCCAAAATATCGAGACAGGTGGCGCGCAAATGGCGGATCGGTTGAGCGAGTTTCCCCTGTAAACCGGCGAGGGCAAATTGTGCCGCTTGGGGAGAACGCGCCCCAACGAGATCGACGACGCTTTCGGCTTGAGTTAGGTCAATTCTGCCGTTAAGAAAGGCACGCAGGCTAAATTCCCCCGCTTGGGCCAAACGCGCCCCATTTTCTAGACATAACTGTAACACCTGTTGTACGGGCATAATGCCGCCATGACAGTGAAATTCCACCACATCCTCGCGGGTGAAAGAGCGGGGCGCTAACATGAGCAACAGCAAAGCTTCATCGATAATTGCTTGACTTTGGGGATGTCGGATATAACCGTAGAGAAGACGATGACTTTGCCATTTTTGACGATTGGGGCTATGAAAAAGGCAACGAGCGATCGCCACTGCCTCACTACCGGATAAACGGACAATACCGATGCTACCCTGTTCTGGAACGATCGCCGTAGCGATGGCGGCGATCGTATCCCCTGTGTTTAACATCTCTTAATCACTCCTTGCTAAAATTGAAGTCGGTATCAATTTTGTCAGCATTTATGCCCGAAAATATGCGCTCACGGTCATTAAAAGCGAGAAAAAGCCGCAAATATTCGAGTAATCGCTTACTGCGATTTTTGCGCTATTGGTATATTCGCTTAATGCGATTACAAGGACATCCTAGGGAAATTGCCAGGGGTTTTGCCTTGGGAGTTTTTTCGGGATTTTTCCCGTGGATGGGCCTTCAAATCATCATCGCTATCTTTTTAGCTACCCTATTTCGTGCCAACAAAATTGCCGCTGCTGCGGGTACTTATATCAGCAATCCCGTGACCGATCTGCCAATTTTCCTGTTTAATTATAGATTAGGAGAGTTTATTCTTGGTCAAAGCGGGCGAGCGAATTTGGGCGACATTTTTCAAACTAATCAAAGCTTCACCGAAAAGTTAGCTAGTTCTGGCGGCCAATTTCTTTTGACCCTGTTTTTTGGTTGCTTACTATCAGCGACGGTATTTGCTACGATAACCTATTTTGTTAGCTATCGCCTAGTTCATCAACGGTATCACCGGCGACAAACAGGTAGAAAACGCTGATAAATTGTAACCGTTCAGGGGGGGGACGAAATCTGGTAATCTAAGAGGCATGGATGAGAAGCACCTACGGTTGATACCAGGAATTGGCGCAGGGGAGGTAGCCCTGTGAATTCATGACCGAAGCGATTTGCGCCCCTAGGAAAGGCAGTGCTTCTCCTTCTCTGCTGCCCCAGGAGAGTCCTTCCACAGAGTCAATGCCACTGGCGGCTTGACATCCCCCCCCCTGAACGGTTACAATGAGACTATACGCCTTATGTAAGTTAAAAGCTGGAATGGTGTAAACTCTTTCGATAGATTATCTCTCTAGTCGGAGTGTTGGACTCAAACACTTGATCCCTAATTAGGTTGTTTTAGGTCACATCAAGTTTGCTACTTTATTAGGTTTCTTACAGGAAATTTTAAAGGTTTGAGCCTTCGGTAAATCTTTCGAGGTAGCCTAGTTATCATATCTCAAAAATAGCTTGAGCGATTTTTTCAGGGGATTTTCCTAGTCTAAAGTAATATCCTCTGAATGTTTATCATGTTACAAATTAAGTGATTTTTACTCATTTCAGTACAATGGCAAAAAATCAAGCCGAATCTATGTCTGATCAGAATCATCAGCAGCCAGATATGGGTGCGAAGAAAACAACGCAGGCTAGGATAGAAGGTCAGGATAATAAGCAAATAAAAACGGGAATTGATCCTAAAATTGATTCGGAAAAACCGTTTAAATATTCGGAGCCAACAGGAAGATTAGGGGAGATAATCCTGCGCTTAATGCCGGTGGGTCTTTTGCTCGGAGGACTGAGTTATTGGGCGATAGTTGGCAAGATTCCGACTCCTGTTCAAGGACGAGCGGTCATTTTGATTCCTCGTTCTATTGTTAATATCGAACCCCGTCAAGGTGGGCGGGTGTTAACCCTCCTGATTCAACCGGGAGATTCTGTCAAAAAAGGGCAATTACTGGCAACTTTAGAGTTTCCTGAATTAGAAACAGAATTAAAGGATAAAAAGGATAGGTTAGCAGATCTCAAGCAGCAGGATAAAAGAGTTGACTCTATTGAAGTGAGTCGTCGCCAATTGAATGCAGCCTCAATAGATCGCCAGCAAAAGGCGAATCAGCTTCAGATTAAAGCACTTCAAGTTCAATTATCCAGTAATCAAAAACAGCGAGAAGCCTATCTCTCCCATGCTCGATACCTTAAAAATTTCCAGAACTCAACGGATGAAAGACTAGCCGCCTACGATAAACTTATCGAAGAGGGGGCTGTCGCCAAGCTAGATTTTCCCTCCTATTTGTTTCAGTTCAATAATCTAGAGGCTTCTAATAGTATCAATCGCGTCCAAATAGAACTCGACCGCCTGAAGGGGGTTGATGAAAGCCTGCGAGCGCAGATGAACGCATTGACGGCACAGAATAATATACTAAACACAGAAAAACGGCAAATAGACCTGCAAGATACAGCCAGTGATATTCTTCGTTACAATGCGATCGCTGACCAGCAACGAGAGATTAATACGTTAAGAACCACTATTCAAGCCAACAAAAATGTAGTGAGTCTGTACAACGGCAAGATTTTAGACTTATCTGTTAATCCGGGGGAAGTCCTGGCTCCGGGGGGGCGCATAGGTACGTTAGAAGTCTCCAATCTAAAGGCCAAGACCAACGTGGTGGCATTGTTTAAGAGTGGTGATGCCAAACGATTAGAACCGGGCAAGGAAGTAGAAGTCGTTCCCGATCTCTATGATCGCGAACGCTATGGGGGTATCGTCGCTAAGGTAATTACCGTCGATCAGCAGCCGGTAACTGTGGCAGAACTGGCAAATATAGTCGGAAGTCATGAACTCGCCAGCAAGCTGTTTCTGGGTAGAGATGAAGACGATCGCGATAAGCCTATACCCGTCAATGCAAGTGTTATCAAAGCCACTTTAGCCCTGAAGGTCGATCGCAATACACCGAGTGGTTTTTACTGGACCCAAGCCAAGGGAGCGCCCCAAACAATTACCAACGGGACTACCGCAGATGTCCATGCCGTGGTAGAAGAGCGTTCTTTGGTGAGTTATATAACCCCTGCTTTTCGCTGGATTACAGGGGTGTACGATCGTTAACCACAATCTTGCGAGCGTAAGTAGCTGAAAGAAACAACGACTAGAATAAACGGTTAAACCTAATATGGAAAATCCGAAAAGACGTTCTCAATGGTGGACTTGGTGGTTTAAGTGGTGGATTATCGCCGCAGCCTTTGTTTTAGTCATCTTGATCCATAGTGAGCCTCCTCAGCTTTGGTTTTGGTTGGTGACGTTTTTGGCACTAATTTTATATGGGATTGAGCGAGCGATTAATGGGTAACAATGAGTAGTCGAAAAAGGATATAGAGATACCTTGGACAGTAAAAACGGGCTAATGATCAGACAGGGATTGAAATTTTCCCTGGGTGCTGCTCTCTTAACGAGTTTCTTTTGGCACCGAGGAAATGTATTAGACAACTTTGTCTATCCCGTCTTTGGGTATGTCTCTGTACTGATTGAGCCATCGATGGGAGGTGCGATTGCGGCAGGTTTGGGGCGTTTGGGGGGAAGTGCTTTGGGGGGAATCATTGCCGCTATCCTGGTGAACGCCTACGGAATCCAAGGCTCAAGTTTTTTTGTCATTCCCTCTCTCACCTACATTTTAGCCGCCCTGATCTGTGAAACTTACCGATGGCAAGCCGCTTATTCCCAAGCCACACTACTGGGCGCTTTAATTGCCATGAGAGTGGTAGGAACATCAGCACAACAAGATATCTGGCTCTATTTGCGGTCGCGCCTGATCGATAACTGGATCGGAATCGCTGTGGGAATTGCTGTGGCCTTACTATTTTGGCCCCAGAATACTCGATCCGATCTCAACCGGAACTTGATGGGAATCCTTCAAGATATACCGCGCTTGTTCCAAAAAATCCTCGATCGCTACCTAAAAACTGAGGTCGACGAGCGGGATTATCCTCTTTCTATTGAGCAGAACGAGCTTAACTTACTCAATCAGATTAAAAAATCAACACAAACTAGCCTTTCAATACTCACAAAAGCAACCCATGAATTCGGTAGTGAGAGATTGGTGGCAGAAAATTGGAGTGAAATCTTGGCAATTCAGAACCAATTGACTCGACAATTAGCTGATCTGATGGCTTTTAAGGGCGAAAAGCATGAACAAAATTTAGTGCATCAGTTCAGTGATGAATTAAACCAATTGGCGACTCATCTTACCGACAGCTTTGATAGCTTGAGGGATCTGAGTAACGCCAAAAAAATCTTAGCTACCCCTTACCTTAGAGAATTAGAAGAAGATTTAGGGAATATTGGGGGTAAACTTGATCATCTCCGAACAAGTGGAGAGATTGACCAGTATGATGTTCAAGAATCACTACAGTTTTATCAATTTATTGAACTTGTATCTCGATTTATCCAACAATGCGAGGGATTAGGAGGCAGGATAATCGATAAAACGAAAGTAACTGCAACTTTCAGACGAAGACACCTGATTACCTTTCCCAAATGGGCCCCTATATCCCTAAAACGCCTGAGAGAAATTGTCAGTCTTGGCGTGGTTATTGGTTTGTTACTGGCTATTATTCGTCACATCGAGTTTCCCTATCCTTCTGCTTACGAAAAAGTGGCAGATATTGTGATCATAGGTGCAGTGGTCACTGTCATTCAACCGACAAGGGGGCGAGCGATCGCAATCGGTTGGGCGGCCACTGTTTCCTTGAGTTTGACGATTCTCTGTATTTACCTGTTGGTCAAGTCCTTTGGTTATAATCCTTTTAGTAGCAGTCTGGCTTATTTTTTCGCCTACTTCAGTTGTGCTTGGCTGGGGTTTACGCCCATCGCTCGCATCGGTGCGATTGTAGCAGCCGATGCCATCGGGAAGGATATTTTTCCTTTTTTCGAGCAAGGAATTTGGGCTGCACTGATTTCAGTTCCCGTAGGTGCGTTTCTGGGGGTGTTGCTGACCACTGTATTTATGACAAAATCGGCTACAAACCAACTGGAAACAGATTTTTCTGTGACTTTTAAGAAAATGGGACAGCTATATCAAAAACTGCTGTCAGGCTATTTTCAGGATACGATGCCACCGTCAGATATCGCCCAACTGAAGCAGGCCATCACAGTGGCGATCGCTCAACATCCAGCCTCGGTTAAGATTGCCAGTCTCGAACAAATTTCCACAGTTTTAGCAACCAAACACCAAAATTTTTGGAATTTCTCCATCGGCTACGAACAAAAACTCTCGGCTCAACTGGATGCTTTACAAGATGTGCTACAGCAACCGCTTCCTGAACCGATACGACAAAAGTTTTTACCTGAATTACAAGCGATCGCACAACAGACCGCGATCGCTTTTGATGAAATGGCTGAGGCGATCGCTGCCCAGGTCATTCTCAACCCACCAAAGTTAGGATTGCTCATCCAAGAAATTGAATCTCTTGAGAAGCAGTTACTGAGCTTGCGGGTTGAGAGTCGAAGTTATCCCTTAAATGAGCTAATCGCCTTTAGCTCGGCTTTTATGACGATGAAAGCCATTGCCAGCAACTTAAATCAAATGAGTCAAGACTTACCTGCCTACACCCAATAGGTAATAGGCAAATATTATCAGCCTGAAGGATTTCTGCTCTCAGGGCTGTATATTCAGTAGAGTGTAGTGGACTGTTTCAACTAAAATAGGGCAATAGATTTCGGCTTAAAGTCTTAGATTATAGAATTTATAGCATTTTTCTAATACACCAAATTAGCTGAAACAGTCCAGTAGGGTGCGTTAGGCGGCTATCAATTTAGTCAAAAAACTAAAATTAATAATTCGCCGTAACGCACCCTACAAGATCGGCGATCGCACTCAACCAAGTGACGGCGTTCTGGTGCAGCGACTTGTTATACGGCTGTTTTTGTGCAATGTGATCTAAAATAAGGGCATCTTACGACTAGGTGACAACAATGTATAAAATTTCTGTTAACCCTCAAATTCATTTTGGGAAGCCCTGCATAGAAGGGACGCGCATCACTGTGCAGAGTGTTCTTGAGTTGCTAAATGAGGGACTCTCTTTCAGTATAATTATTCAGGATTATTACCCTGATTTACAAATTGAAGACATTCGTGCTTGTCTGCAATATGCTATCGCTTTAGTAGCGGCTGAAGACATTAAACTCGTGTCGGCTTAATAATGAAATTTCTTCTCGATCAAGACGTTTACGCAATCACTGCGAGATTTCTAATTGATGCTGGACATGATGTGGTTCTTGTTACTCAGCACCGACCAACCTGATACGGTCGGTGTGCAACGGGATTGTTAGACCGTACCTCACAGATCGCTTATGATCAATTTATTCTCGCATATCTAGAAGTTTAAGCCATGTCACTCACTGAGTTAATTCTTCTGGTCAACAATCTGAGCCAGACAGACAAATTATCACTCTTCAAACTCCTAGCTGCACAAATCCCGGATGCTGAACTACAGGTTATCTTTTCCGCATCAGAGTATCCGATTTGGTCGCCCTACGATGCCACGGAAGCCGCCAATATTCTGAGGCATATGATTCAGGATGACCGAGAGGCATCTACCCATGCCTAGTACAGTCGAATTTCCCCTTTCCGACGATGAAGCATTACCCACGATTCCCATCACTCTGAGTCATGCAGGCCTTTCTGTTTCTGCGAATGCCCTGCTGGATACCGGATCTACGGTCAATCTATTACCTTACCACATCGGGCCGCAATTGGGTGCAATTTGGGAGGAACAAACTGTCCGCTTGCCATTGGCCGGAAATCTTGCAAGGGTTGAAGCACGAGGGTTATTTGTGTATGTTCAAATTGGGAATTTGGAACCTGTTCGTCTAGCCTTTGCTTGGGCAAAAACCTCTCAGATACCCTTAATTCTTGGGCAAACGAACTTTTTTCGAGAATTTGATGTCTGTTTTCAACGATCGCGATGCACGATTGAAATTATCCGCTTCTAATAAGGGTGGTTTGATTGCTTACTGTCACCAGCCGAAAAAACCCTCCTTGAAGATGGAATGGGCTTTACCCCCCGCTGCTTAACCCGAACTGGGGTTAGATAAGGTGCGTTACATTTCATTAACGCACCCTACAAGATCGGTGATCGCACTTAATCTTGGCGATCGATATGATGTAGCCTGTGTTAGCGTTAGCGTAACGCACGGATTTTGAACATTAGATAAGGTGCGTTCACTTCGTTAACGCACCCTACAAGATCGGCGATCGCACTCCAATTAATGACTTGGCAGTTTCGGGTTTTTGTTGGATATGTTCAAATGGATTTGTCATTAGACTTATGCTCCGTAAAATAGAATTCTGAACCTATTTTAGCTCACAATTTATATTTCGGAGGAGTCTAGTGTAGAGCTTTTCACCATGTAATATTAAAACGTTGACAGCTATTGTAGGATGAACCTGGCCAAATTGAGTCTATTCTGTATATAGATCCAGGAACGCTTGGTTGACCTTTCGGTGAACAAATTAACATAGCTCTACCTTCTGATCCTTCAGGTATATATAAAGGAACTCCCTCATTTCTACCACTAGGTAAGTTTTGGGGAAATCGGTCAGTTTCCGATAGGAAATTTAATACAGTAGGAGCATCATTTTTAATTGCAAAACCGATTAATTGAGGATTTGTAAAACTTGAAGTAGTAGAGACAATCTGATTCCAGAAGCTAGTTGGTCTTTCTGTATAAATAATAAAAAAAGCACTTAATTCATTGGAAATTGTAAAAGCTCTACCTTCAGTTGTTAGATTTAATTGATAACCTGGATCGACAAATTTTACCTCCACAATCTTTTTATTTCCTGATGAACCATCTCTTACATTCGCAATATACCTACCCTGTAGAACAATACCCTGTCCTCTCTGAAAGTAACAATCCACAGAAATACAGTTGAGGTATCCTGGGCTAAGAATTACAGTATTATCATTCCTTTTATAAGCAAAAACATAAAAATTACTAGCATTTAAAGGGTTAGAAGCAATATCAAACTTCTGCTTTAAGTTATTTTCAAAATGTAGGTTTTTCGGCTCAATAAAAGCAGTCTTTTCTTTGGTTAAATTGCAAGTGACACCAAGAAAACTACATTCTGCTAAGACTTGATTGTTTTTGTTTGGTAAACCAATGATTTGAGCAATAGTCAGAATTGAAGTTAAACCCCATGTTGTTAATAATTGAGAAATTTCCATATGTATAGCGGTATTCAGACGAATGAGAATAATGAACTCCCTACTGGGTAAGAGTTTTAGCCATTTTATTTGTCCCTCACCAGCGCAAACACCGCTGTAGCAGGCTTAAATGGAATGTTTGCGAACCCAGCTAACTACATATTATGGCATAGAACGAGTTAGTTAGGACAGATGCCTGAAGGCTTTACTCACAGCATCCACAAGGTTTTCACTATCATTGATAATCTGACTAACATAGTTTTTCAATCTAGCCCAGAACTTTTCAATTTTGTTGAGGTCTGGAGAATAGGCGGGTAAAAATAGCACTTCACATCCCGCTTTAGCTAACAATTTTTTGATTCTCTCTTTGGGATGAAAACTGGCGTTATCAATGATGATAATTTGACCGGGTAGTAGTTCGGGTAATAGCAATTGTTCTATCCACTCACACACCAACTCTGTATTACAGTACCCCTCAAACACCATTGGCGCGATCGTGGAACCACGCCACCAACCGCTGATCACACTAACTCGTTCGCTACAGTGACCTAACTTTAAAGCCTCAAATCTTTCTGATTTGTGACAATATCCATAAGGATAATCGATGGTGTTATCTATTCCAGCTTCATCAATATAGACAAATCTTTCCGGGGCATAACCTCTGATTTTTTGGAGAAACTCTTTTCGGGCTTCTTCATCTCTTTCTCTGTAGCCATAAGTTTTTTTTTTCTAGTAAATCCAATTCTTTTGAGCGCTTGACCAATTCTCATCCTACTGACTGGGTTAGCCCATTTTTGCGCCATTTTTTCTTGGGTCAAATGCCCATATTGTTCGGCCAACTTTTGAAAGGCTTCTAAATCGTCAATTTTGGGCTTCGGCCCTCGACGATAGTTAGTTTTAGCGGCCACCGTCCCAGTTTGTTTCTTCCGTTTCAGCCATAGGTCTAATGTATTACGACTAATATTGAGGGTGCGACAGACATGGCTTTTTTTCTCCCCTCGCTCTACGGCACTCACTGCTTTCTGTCTTAAATCATCACTATAGGGTGCTGCCATGAAAGCTTCTCCTCATTTCTTTTTCTCTATTATGTCCTAACTATCCCGCTCTTTGCTATATACGGAAATTTTCCGTGTTATCACGCCAAATACGCATTTTTTTAAGAATCTTTCCGTATATTACGCTCAAATGGAGCGATCACGAGAAGTTTTCCGTATAATATTACGATAAGCGTGTTATGCCGATTAGCGTACTCTTTTATGAACCCTCCCCCACCCCGAAAACTCCTAGACGTAGTGCGAGAGACGATCCGCCCTACCGCATTACTCCTACCGCACCGAACAAACCTATCTGGACTGGATTAAGCGTTATCTGCTCTTCCATCAGAAAAAACATCCCCGTGAAATGGGGGGTGAAGAAATTAGAGCCTTTTTGACCCATCTTGCCGTTGATAAAAACGTTGCCGCCGCCACCCAGAACCAAGCCCTCAACGCCATCCTCTTCCTTTATCGGGAAGTTCTTAAAATTGAACTGGGTAATATCGGTGCATATTTACGGGCAAAACGCTCCAAACGCCTGCCCACCGTCCTCACCAAAGAAGTAAAAATGGCTGATGATTTTAGCGATCGCACAACAAACTGCGATCGCTGCCCAGGTAATTCTCAACCCACCAAAGTTAGGATTGCTCATCGAAGAAATTGAATCTCTTGAGAAGCAATTACTGAGCTTGCGGGTTGAGAGTCGAAGTTATCCCTTAAATGAGCTAATCGCCTTTAGCTCGGCTTTTATGACGATGAAAGCCATTGCCAGCAACTTAAATCAAATGAGTCAAGACTTACCTGCCTACACCCAATAGGGGCTAAATCCCTTCTTTTCTAGCTAAAAGGACAGGACAATTGACATTAACCCGCACATAATCCGAGAGGGAAGTACCGAGAAGGCGATCGAGATCTGGTAAACTCTTGGCCACGGAAGGACGGCGATCGGGCGAACCCAACAGTAAGAGATCCACATTATAATCATCGACGAGTTTGCAGAGTTGTTCCCCCGGTTTACCCCCCGTCACCACGCAGCGATAGGGTATATTCATCCGTTTCGCTTTTGCCACTGCCGGCCCTATAATCGGGTTTTCTTCCATTTCTTTGGGGGAAGTGGGGGCAAATTCCGGTTTTAAGTCGGGGTTGACGCGGGCCAGAATTAACTCTGCTGAAGGATAATCCCGCAGGAGATAAATAGCCAGATCGAGAGCTAAATCAGCCGAGCTAGACTTATCGAGAGCTACCATCACCTTTTTGATTTTTTTGACGTAAATATCGTCTTTTACCAATAACATCGGGTGATTAGTCAGTTGAAAGACGTATTGACTGACGGAATTTTCTAGAATTGCCTCCAGTCGCTTCAGTCCTCGGGAACCCATCAGGATCAAGTCTGCACCGATTTCGTCGGCAACTTGACAGACGGTATCTTTGGGATCTCCTTGACGCAGAATCGTGGAGACTTTGCTGGGTTCAATTTTGACTTCTTGCAGGATTTTAGTCAGCATTTGGGTCCCTTCTTCCCATTTACTGGCCAGAGCTTCGGTGGTAATCTGAGGGGGAACAACCCGGAGAATGGTAATCGACGCTTTCCGGATAGCGGGGAGATCCATCAATGCTTGTAGCATTTCTTGGGTTTGACCTGCGCCGGAATCAGCGTATAGTATTTTCTCTAGCATAAGATTAAACTCGGTCTATGATCTTAATGGTTTTCGCCAATTTTCAGCATACTGCTAATGTTGTTCCCGAAATTTAACAACTTATTAAGCGCTTTTTCTTAGGTAAATGCGATGCCGAAGGCACTGCGTAGCAGCTCGCATTTGAGATTATTTTAAGTATTTATGCTCAATTGACTAGAAATACTTGGCTCAAAATCATCGTGTCAAGCGTTCATTTGTATTATATTTTGGCTGCAATGCTGGCGCTCTCTTTTAATCACTGCTGCTGCTCACCATTTAATTGATGATTAAGTAGGTAGGTGTTGAAAGTTGTCAGACACCCCCCTTATCAAGCTATCCATTAGTCACATCTTTCTTAACATAAAATTTGACAAAAAGAGAAAAGTGTGCAAGATGGCTCAAGGGGGTTCTATGGGGGAACTAATTTGATGAGATAGTTTCCAAGTCTGGCTGATATCATGTAACCTTCGCAGTCCCAACCAAATAGTTTTAACACCAGGTTCACCGTTGACCCTGAGAGAAGCCGAAGGGTCACCTTTTCTACCTAAAAACCCCCCAAGAGAAGCAATCATTCTGACCGCTTCCCTAAAGGAGGGCGGCTTTTCAGGTGGCGGACTCTTTTTATGAATAGTGGCACACAAAGATTGCCATTCATGTTCTTCCAAAAAACTTTCACAACTCTCCTCTCCGTGTAAGCGTGCTTGATAGGTTAACCAGAGTAATCTCCAAGCTACAATTGAATAGGTAGCTAAGGCCATCTCAATTCTCCGACCCGTTTCTAATTGCAGTTTTTCTAATCCACAACCACTTTTTAAAACAAAATGATAGCGTTCTATCAACCAGCGATAACTATACCAGCGCACGCAGGTTATCGCCGATTCAAAGCTACTAATGTCTAGGCTAGTTAAGAGGAGCCAACTGATAGGATTAACTCCGGGATGAGGATTTTCTTCTTCGGCTAAAATTACCTGTAATTTGACAGGTTGACGAGGGTTCGCCTTGGGGTGATGGCTAGGTACTTGTATTTCAAAACTGGCCAATCTAACTGTTAGTTTAGCTAGTCTAGCCTCGTGATTAGGATTGCGTTTTACTTGCACATCTAGGCTACCACAGGCTTTTATTTCTCTGATGGATTGATGTAAATATTTAGGCTCTGGATGCCCTGACCTTTGCTTGTCTTCGAGATAGTTAACTTTTCGGTTATGAGTTCCTCGGATTAATAAATGAGAGTTAGGACTTCTTGATTGGGCAAATAAATCAAATATGTCTGCTTCACAATCTCCGATTGTTACTACTTGAATTTCTTCGGGTATTTGTTGTTGTGTTTCTGACCAAGAATCTAACCATCTTTGACTTTCTTTTTCTTGGGTTTCTCTTTTTTTGCGTTGCTTGGCCATCCCTAAATTCTTTTCTTCTCTTGCCCAGACATATTGATTAATTAGTCCTAAAGGTATTCCTTGCGGTGACACTCCTAATGTGGTATGAACTTTGAGACCAAAGGATGTTTGACAATCTAGATAACCCATGCCTTTTTTGGCTTTTTGCGTCGTAAAGTCTAAACTTGTTGTGTCTTGAACTGCCAAAACTATTGGATGTTCTTTGATTCTTTCTACTGTACTTTTGGCTTGGGCGGCAATTAGATCTGAGGGGTGAAAATAGGGGGAATTCCAAAAGTCGTAGGTGGCACTCGCTGCGGCTAGATTTCCCGAAGCTTGTGGCACACTTGTACTAGGTTGACTGGCCAAATTTTCCACGATACTGATTAACCTTTTCTTTCTTCTGGTGTCTCCTAGGTCTGCATACTGTAGTTCTTGGGCTGCCCATTTCTCCATTTTTTTGCTTACCTCCACCTTGATTCCTTCTTTCAAAACTATACCTATCAATCGTTTCCCCTTTTTTTAAGTTTCTTCTCTTTTTGTTAAGAAAGATGTGACTAATGGATAGCCTTATCAAGGGAGGCAGGGGTGATCGAACCTAAAATTCATTTTTAATTTAATTATAACCAGCTACTTAATCATTCTTATACCAATTCTCCAAAATCTGACTACAAATAGTGTAGAATATCATCTTAGTAGAGTTAAAGGAAAAATATGGCAGGAGTTTCTAAGATAGAAATCAGAGAAAGCGAAGCAGAACTCAAGGAACTGCTCAGACAAGAAAAAACTGGTTCAGGAAAAGAAAGAATACAAGTATTGTACTTATTAAAGACAAAAAAGGCAAAAACGGTGACAGAAGCCGCCGAAATGATCGGGAGAAACAGAGTCACCGTACAAGATTGGGTAGGAAAATACCGTCAAGGGGGATTAGAAAAATTATTGTCGAAAAAAGTGGGTACAGGAAGACCAAGAAAAGTTCCCCAATGGGCAGAAAAAGCCTTAGAAAAAAGATTAAAAGAAAACCAAGGGTTTGATAGTCAGGTCGAGATTTGTGAATGGTTAGAGAAAAAAATAGGGATAAAAGCAAAGTATAAAACCGTTCATAAATTAGTATATTATAGACTAAAAGCGTCACCAAAAATAGCGAGACCAAAAAGCCTAGAGCAGTCAGAAGAAAGGTTAGAGTATTTTAAAAAAACTTCTTAGAAAACCTGGCAATGCTGAGTTGGGTGGCAATGATAATGATGGGATTAGAGGGAAAAATTCGCTTTTTATGTGAAGATGAAACTCGAATAGGACTGAAGACTATCAGTGGCAGAAAAATCACAGCAAAAGGGATAAAACCTTATGGGAAGGTGCAGTGGAAATTTCAAGCAACTTATATATATGGAGTGGTAGAGCCGAAGACAGGAGAGCATTTTTTTTACGAATTCACTCATTTAAACAGTCAATGTTTTCAGATATTTTTAGAGTTAGTTGCTGAACATTTTGCCGATAGTATTTTAATCATCCAGTTAGATAATGCTCGATTTCATAAGGCGAAAAAGTTAAAAATTCCCGACAACATTATACTGATATTTCAACCGCCCTATTGCCCTGAATCCAATCCAATTGAACAGATTTGGCAATACTTAAAGAAGGGATTGAGATGGAAATTACCAGCTTCTTTAGATGAATTAAGAGAATTAATTACCGAGAGACTGAAAGTTATGACCCAGAAGGTAATTGCTTCGATTACAGGACGTGCTTATATTCTTGAGGCTTTATCTGTAGTCGGTATTTAGAGAATTGGTATTACTTCTCCAGCAACCACAAGAATTTTTTATTTTTACAAGAGGTGTAGTTATGTCTTTATCAATTCGAGTAATTCTCCTAGTAGCGACGACAGTTTATCAGACGTTATCTGTTTGGTTAGAAGAACAAAAAGCACCGCCAGGTAATTTGATTAATCTGGGTAAATATCGCCTACATTTTTGTCTAGCGGGAGAGGCTAGTACCACTATTATTATTGACCATAGTTTAGGAGGAATTGAGGGATATTTTTTGATAGAAGAATTGTCACAATTAGCTAGGGTTTGTATTTATGATCGAGCGGGTTATGGTTGGAGTGATCCTAGTCCCCATCCACGAAATAGCTACCAAATTGTTCAGGAATTAGATAAATTACTAACCCAAGCAAAAATAGAACCGCCTTATATTTTAGTTGGTGATTCTTTTGGCAGTTATAATGTTCGACTGTATGCTCATCTGTTCCCAGAAAAAGTAGTAGGTTTGGTACTCACCGATGGTTTACACGAGAAGGGAATGCTGAAAATGTCGCCAGCATTAAAGGCATTAAAATTATTTTTCATCTCGGGATTTTGGATGTCGATTATCGGCTCAATTTTAGGCATTATCCGAGTTTTGAAAGTTCTAGGAGTTTTTGAATTATTAAAACCAGAATTACGTCGCTTTTCCCCAGATTCTTGTCATCGAGTTAAGCGTTCTTTCTGTCGCGCTAAACACTGGATGACGATGAGTAGAGAAATGCTTAATCTCGACCAAAGCGCTCGTCAGGTGAGTGAGGCTAACAATTTCGGTAATTTACCGATAGTTAGTATTAAAGCTAATTCTTTTTTTAAACCTTCCCTTTGGACTCGGTTTATTCCCCTCAAAAGTGCCAACAGGCTCCGGGAGGAGATGCACCTAGAATTAGGCAAGTTATCCGGAGATTTTATAGAAATACAAGCGGATAAAAGTTGCCATTTTGTCTGGATGGATCAACCGGATGTGATGATCGATGCGATCAGAATTTTGCTTGACAAAATTAACTCTGTGTGCTAAGTAATAGGGTAAAATTAATTTCTTGCTTAGGATAGGCAAGAGGCAACAGGCAAGAGATAGTTAGCTGACTGACGGACACAAGTGGGTCAAAACCTGACAAGACAAGGGTTGCCAAAAAGAAAAATATCTGGGTAGATAGGGAAAAAGCAAGAATCCCTACAAGATGAAAACCGAGAACAGAATCTTCTCCCAAGTTTATTCCTATCTAGAACAAGGAAGCCGATTTGTGGATAAAAGACATTTAACCGTCCTCAGTTGGATGGTGACAGCCCTACTCAGTAGTCAAAGTCTCAATCAAGCCAGATGGGAACCCTTTGTACAAAGCAGAGCCGAACAAGCCAATAGTTATCAGAGACGGTGGAATCGCTTTTGCCAGAATGGAAGAGTAGCGGTGGAAAAGATATACATCCCCTTAATATTGAAAGCCATCGAGACTTGGAAGGAGAAGGGGGAAAGACTTTATCTAGCAATAGATACCACTCTGTTGTGGAATCAATACTGCTTTGTCTATCTAGCGGTGGTCTGCGGGGGGAGAGCCGTCCCCTTGATGTGGATGGGATTAGAACATGGTAGTGCCAGCCTAGCTTTTGAGAAATACGAACCCTTGTTGGACAGAGCCAAAGGCTATCTTCAGGGCTTTGAGAATGTCATGCTGTTAGCCGACCGAGGCTTTGCCAATCAGCAATTAATTCAATGGCTCAGGAAAAATACTTGGCATTGGTGTCTTCGCTTACCTTGCGATACCCTCATTTACGGTGTTCGCCGTCGGGGTTTTGGCTATGAGGTCAGAGAACTCTATCCTCCCAAACGGCAAGCCTGCTTTTATCGCAACGTTCAAGTCTGGCAGGAGGCTAGAATCACTGCTCATCTTGCTTTAGCCTCTGTTCCAGGGGTTAAGGATAATTGGGCAATTCTGAGCCATGAACCTCCTACCCTTGACACCTTCTGGCAGTATGGTCTTCGTTTTCCCATTGAACATCTCTTTCTCGACAGTAAATCGGGCGTTTTTGACTGGGAACATTCTCGTGTTCGCTCTGCTGCTTGTTTAGAACGTCTCTATCTCATTGTTGCCATTTCTATTCTCTTTGCTACTTTAACTGGCATGGCGGTTCAACAATCTGGCTCTCGCCGTCAGGTTGATGCTCATTTTCGGCGTGGTTTGAGTTATTTGAAAATTGGTTTACGTTGGCTGGCGGGAGTTGTTCATAAGGCGCGTCCCTTCTTGCGACTTGACCACTTATTTTCTGTTGACCCTTTTCCCTGTTTTGCTTCTCGCAAAGCTCGTCAGGATTATTATGGCAAAATTACCTTTTCTTTTATTCAGGAGTTTGAGGCTTTCACATAACAGTACTTGTCTTTGTATTGAAAAATGTGTCCGTCAGTCAGGATAGTTAGATAAGTAGGTAGGCGTTAAAAATTATCAGACACCACCCTTATCAAGGGTAGGGTTGATTCATGAATCAACCCTACCTTATACCAATTCTCCAAAATCTGACTACAAATAGTGTAGAATATCATCTTATAGCAAAGAGCGGGATAGTTAGGACATAATAGAGAAAAAGAAATGAGGAGAAGCTTTCATGGCAGCACCCTATAGTGATGATTTAAGACAGAAAGCAGTGAGTGCCGTAGAGCGAGGGGAGAAAAAAAGCCATGTCTGTCGCACCCTCAATATTAGTCGTAATACATTAGACCTATGGCTGAAACGGAAGAAACAAACTGGGACGGTGGCCGCTAAAACTAACTATCGTCGAGGGCCGAAGCCCAAAATTGACGATTTAGAAGCCTTTCAAAAGTTGGCCGAACAATATGGGCATTTGACCCAAGAAAAAATGGCGCAAAAATGGGCTAACCCAGTCAGTAGGATGAGAATTGGTCAAGCGCTCAAAAGAATTGGATTTACTAGAAAAAAAAAACTTATGGCTACAGAGAAAGAGATGAAGAAGCCCGAAAAGAGTTTCTCCAAAAAATCAGAGGTTATGCCCCGGAAAGATTTGTCTATATTGATGAAGCTGGAATAGATAACACCATCGATTATCCTTATGGATATTGTCACAAATCAGAAAGATTTGAGGCTTTAAAGTTAGGTCACTGTAGCGAACGAGTTAGTGTGATCAGCGGTTGGTGGCGTGGTTCCACGATCGCGCCAATGGTGTTTGAGGGGTACTGTAATACAGAGTTGGTGTGTGAGTGGATAGAACAATTGCTATTACCCGAACTACTACCCGGTCAAATTATCATCATTGATAACGCCAGTTTTCATCCCAAAGAGAGAATCAAAAAATTGTTAGCTAAAGCGGGATGTGAAGTGCTATTTTTACCCGCCTATTCTCCAGACCTCAACA
This sequence comes from Microcystis wesenbergii NRERC-220, assembly GCF_032027425.1. Taxonomy (NCBI): domain Bacteria; kingdom Bacillati; phylum Cyanobacteriota; class Cyanophyceae; order Chroococcales; family Microcystaceae; genus Microcystis; species Microcystis wesenbergii. Next base: position 352,324 of record NZ_JAVSJA010000001.1, read on the forward strand.
AAATTGAAAAGTTCTGGGCTAGATTGAAAAACTATGTTAGTCAGATTATCAATGATAGTGAAAACCTTGTGGATGCTGTGAGTAAAGCCTTCAGGCATCTGTCCTAACTAACTCGTTCTATGCCATAGTAGAGTTAAAGGAAAAATATGGCAGGAGTTTCTAAGATAGAAATCAGAGAAAGCGAAGCAGAACTCAAGGAACTGCTCAGACAAGAAAAAACTGGTTCAGGAAAAGAAAGAATACAAGTATTGTACTTATTAAAGACAAAAAAGGCAAAAACGGTGACAGAAGCCGCCGAAATGATCGGGAGAAACAGAGTCACCGTACAAGATTGGGTAGGAAAATACCGTCAAGGGGGATTAGAAAAATTATTGTCGAAAAAAGTGGGTACAGGAAGACCAAGAAAAGTTCCCCAATGGGCAGAAAAAGCCTTAGAAAAAAGATTAAAAGAAAACCAAGGGTTTGATAGTCAGGTCGAGATTTGTGAATGGTTAGAGAAAAAAATAGGGATAAAAGCAAAGTATAAAACCGTTCATAAATTAGTATATTATAGACTAAAAGCGTCACCAAAAATAGCGAGACCAAAAAGCCTAGAGCAGTCAGAAGAAAGGTTAGAGTATTTTAAAAAAACTTCTTAGAAAACCTGGCAATGCTGAGTTGGGTGGCAATGATAATGATGGGATTAGAGGGAAAAATTCGCTTTTTATGTGAAGATGAAACTCGAATAGGACTGAAGACTATCAGTGGCAGAAAAATCACAGCAAAAGGGATAAAACCTTATGGGAAGGTGCAGTGGAAATTTCAAGCAACTTATATATATGGAGTGGTAGAGCCGAAGACAGGAGAGCATTTTTTTTACGAATTCACTCATTTAAACAGTCAATGTTTTCAGATATTTTTAGAGTTAGTTGCTGAACATTTTGCCGATAGTATTTTAATCATCCAGTTAGATAATGCTCGATTTCATAAGGCGAAAAAGTTAAAAATTCCCGACAACATTATACTGATATTTCAACCGCCCTATTGCCCTGAATCCAGAAGTGTTGAACGTTGAGAAAAGTCAGAAAAAAAATGCTATTATAGATAGAATCTAGACAACTTATTCCCCTCACAATAGGGAGTTTGCCCTGATGACGAATTTTTCAAAACTCATAAAAGAGCTTCTCAAACCACTGCCTAAAAATGACTACCCCGCTTTAGATACTTTTACATTTTTGTCCTGTTGGATTGGTTTTGCTTTAGATAAAAGCATCGTCAGTATGAGGGACTTATGCAGTAGAATGGTACTTCAAGGAATTAATGTAAATTTATCCACATTTTCTAAGGCAAGCAAAATTAGAGAAACAAGTCCATTTGAGAAAGTCATTGTCGAATTAAATAAGCGTTTAGTTGCCAAAAAAGGAATAGAGAATGCGCGAGCTTTATTTCCTATTGACTCAACAATAATTAGCTTAACCAGTAAATTACTATGGTCCCAGGGATGGCATCAAGTAAAACTATTCTCTGGTCTTAATAGTATCACAACAGAGGTGGTCGGAATACTCATCCATTTTGGTCAAGGTCATGACTCAAAAGAAGGAGGAAAAACGATAGAAGCAATTCCTGTAAATGGAGTTGGAGCAATGGATAGAGGATTTGCGTCTAATCAAAGAATCACCGAATTATTAGAGAGTAGTGACAAGCATTTTGTCTTGAGAGTGAAAAATAATATTAGCCTAGAGATGCTCGAAAATGGCAAGTGTAAACTCGGAAAAGATAAAAGACAAATAGAAGTAAGAGTAGTCGCTTTTTGCGACCTAGAAAGTCAAACAGAATTTCGGCTGGCGACAGATTTACCTCTAGAAGGAGAAGGAGCAGTTAGTAATGAAGAAGTTGCCGAAATTTACATCCAAAGATGGCAAATAGAACTGCTGTGGAAATTTTTAAAAATGCATCTAAAGTTGGATAATCTAATCACTAAAAACGAGAACGGAATCCGCCTACAGATCTATAGTTGCATTATCGCTTATCTGATTCTACAGCTAATAGATATTGAAGAAGGATTTGGGAAAAGCTTATTAGACAAACTGCGCTATTTACAGAGTTTCATGTGTCAACATATTAGCTATGTACACTGGTTCCGGAGGATTGTCTATTCAATTTAAAATTTGATGTTATAGGGGTATTATGCTTGTCAATGTAAAGTTTTATTACAGGATTCAACGTTTCTGCCCTGAATCCAATCCAATTGAACAGATTTGGCAATACTTAAAGAAGGGATTGAGATGGAAATTACCAGCTTCTTTAGATGAATTAAGAGAATTAATTACCGAGAGACTGAAAGTTATGACCCAGAAGGTAATTGCTTCGATTACAGGACGTGCTTATATTCTTGAGGCTTTATCTGTAGTCGGTATTTAGAGAATTGGTATTATCAAGGGGAGCAGGGGGGATCGAACCTAAAATCCATTTTTAATTTAATTATAACCAGCTACTTATGTGTAATTAATTGTGTCTAGCTACTTAAGAACTTGCCCTCAAAATTAATTTTTGATAATTTTAATTAATATTGTGTCTCCCCACTCTCCTATACCTTTTAAACAGGATTTAGTATTACAAGCGGTTTTATTAACCCGCAGCAGGGCAAGGGTTAAGGAGACTTAGGGATAATTCCCAGACCTGAACCCGGATTATTATTAATATTCTCAACCCTAACTTTACTAATTATTGAGGGTAATAATCTGGGCGCTAAAACCCTGTTTAGTTAACTCTTGTACTCTTTCCTTTGCTTGGTATTGTTGCTGAAATAACCCCGCTTGAATAACATTTTCTCCCGCGCGGATAAATGCGAGGGGTTCAATTTCTTGAATTTTTGCCAACGCTTCTGCACTATTACTCTGAACTTCAACCCGAAAGAGTTGATTAGTAGCAATAACCCGCTGCTGTGGTGGGGGAGAAGGGGGTTTATTGGCGCGATTTTCAGGTGTGGGTGCCGGTGGATTGACAGTTTGACGATTATTATTATTAATCACCGTAGCATCGGCAGGACGCACGGGAGCGGGGGCTTGAAAAACGTATTCTCTCAGGGGTTGATTACTGGAAACTGGGGCAGCCACTGGGGGGTGAACTGAAGGAGAATTAACCGGGAGCAAATTTAAGGGTGGACATCGGGAACAATTAACAGCACTGGGACTGTCTGAACGTTTAGTTGGTTGTCTCACCGCCGGCGGTGGGGGCAAACGACGACTGGGATAAACATTCTGGGCAAAAGATAAGTTTGCTTTTAGCAGCAGCGTTGCTTGAGCGATTATACCGACTTTTAACCAAAATAAAGCCGAGAAAAACAGTAGGTTTGTTCTCATCATACTAGCTTGTCCTCACACAAGATTTGGGTACACCATGTCCAAATTTTAAAGGAGGAGATGCTAGTCTAGAAAGTATATTGGTTAAAAATCATTACAAGGTTTATGGGAAAAGTTGTTGTCGGTCTATCGGGGGGAGTAGATAGCTCTGTCGCCGCTGCCGCCTTACACGCTCAAGGTTATGATGTTATTGGCTTGACCCTGTGGTTAATGAAGGGTAAAGGTCAATGCTGCTCCGAGGGTATGGTAGATGCGGCCTTTATTTGTGAGCAGTTGGGGGTTCCCCATCATATCGTCGATAGTCGCGAGCTTTTCCAAAAAGAAATTATTGATTATCTAGTTTCCGGTTACGAAGCGGGAATCACACCGCTGCCCTGTTCTCAGTGCAATAAAGCGGTAAAATTTGGACCGATGCTGCATTATGCTAGGGAAACCTTAGAAGCGGATACTATTGCCACCGGTCACTACGCTAGAATTCTTTTTTCTCCGGAAAATAACCGTTATCAACTGCTGCGCGCCGTCGATAACAATAAAGATCAATCCTATTTTCTCTATGATCTAACTCAAGATGTACTGCGTCGGACTTTATTTCCCTTGGGAGAACAAACCAAGGCAGAAACCCGCAGAATTGCCCAGGAATTCGGCTTAAAAACGGCAGATAAACCCGATAGTCAGGATTTATGCTTGATTGAAGCTCACGGAACTATGCGATCGTTCTTAGATAAGTATATCGCCGTTAGTGAGGGCGATATCGTCGATATCGAGGGCAAAGTTTTGGGTAAACATAGCGGTATCCATCATTATACGATCGGACAACGCAAAGGCATCGGCATCGCCGCCGCCGAACCCCTCTATGTGGTCAAACTGGATCCCGTCATGAATCGGGTTATCGTCGGTAATCGCGAAAGTGCCGTTAGTGCCGCTTGTCTTGTCGGACGGATGAACTGGGTTTCTATTGCCGAACCCACCACCCCTATCCGCGCACAAGTGCAGGTCCGTTATCGTTCTCCGGCCGTTCCCGTCAATGTTATTCCCCTAGAAAATAATCAAGTGAAGCTGGTTTTCGATGAACCACAATTTAGCATCACCCCGGGCCAGGCAGCCGTAATTTATGAAGGGGAAATCGTTCTCGGTGGGGGGATTATCTCAGGAGCAACCCCATAGGGAGAGCCACCAATTCACAAAATAACCTGATTATGGTTCGGGGGTCATTCTGCCAATTAGGGACTCTCCCCGGCAAGTTGAGCTAAAAATTAACGACGGGGTACAGAAGCCTCGATGTTAATATTCATAGCGGAGACTCTTGGTACAGGATTTCCTTTGGCGCTACCGAGACCCCGGGCCATAGCCAAGAAGCTGGAAGGATCGCCAGCTTTGGGTTTTTGATCTTGGGGAACATAGCGACGGACAGCATTCTGCCAAACGATTTGAGGGAAGCCCAAAATACCACGATAGTAGCCATCGTAGCGAGGCGAGGTGATGTTGAATGGACGTTCACCGATTTCGCGGCTGGCTAGGGTGCGGCGACGTTGGTAGGGAACGGTATCATAACCAAAGCTTTGCAGATACTCGTCACTGTTGAGAAGTTGATCAACAAAACCTTGAATCCCTTTGGTGGCAACGACAATCGACCAAGCAATTTTTTCTCTTTCGCTATAGACATCGCGACCGAGAACTCTTTGTACTACCTGTTCGACAAAGCGATAGTTGCTGTTTTTCTCGTAGAAGCTGTTATAGAAGGTTTTCGATAACAGTAAACCACGAATGAAATCCCGCACCGATAATTGTCCATTGCGTAATTGGGATTCGAGGAAGGGTTCCCGATCCCATTTGAAGGCATGGAAGAAAATCTGACGGTAAGCGGCTTCGATTAAATCGTCCAGGTCGCCAGGGGAGAGGACATTTTCCGTCGTGTAAACTTTCGGTTTTTCGTCTCCACCGACATCATAACCAGCTACCCGCACGTTTTGGGACTTGGGGGCGTAATTTAAAAGAGGAATGGCCAAGGGTAAACCTCCGTATCCTTAGAAATGCTTAAAAACTTTCCTCCTAATGATAAGGGAGTAGGTGCCAACTAGAAAAGAAATATTAAAAATTCTTACAATTGTTAAGAAAACTTGCTTACCATCCAGGGTGTTGGGGAGCGCCGGAGCAGGGAGATGGCAGAAAAAAACTGATAACTGATAACTGATAACTGATAACTGAATTTACCAGCCACTAATCGAATAGGATGATGGTTCGGGGGAATCACTAGAGACTGACTCCGATGACTGATTGCGGGATTCAGCACAAAAAGTGGCCGTATTAAAACCGCCAAAACGTTGAACTGTGCTAGTGCGGAGACGTAAATCGGCATCGGCAAACCAAAAACGCTCGATCGAGGTCATAGTTTCGTATTCTGTAATTAAGACTAAACCTTCCTGTTCATCAATGTGATAACGGCCCGCCACGGGAACGATTTCCGCATAACCTCGCTCCCGCAACAGAACACCAGCTTGGGGATTATCTTCGTCAGGAATTAGCGCAAAAACGGTGGTTCCTTGATGATTTTCGTTTTCTTTGTCCCACTGCATCGAACCATCCCAACTGACAAAGGCACCCCCCACAGTCTTAGCGGGATCGACTTCGTGCATTTCACAGATAGCGATAATTTTCGGGTTATCGGCGCTTAAAGCTTCCACATAAATCTCGGAATCGCCAGTTTCTGAGCGTCGAAAGGGTAAATGATGGGTGGTGCGCTGAGATTTCCACTGTCCCGCACTTTTCTGAAAAAAGGTCATCCCGTCCATAGTTTTTATCCTCTATTTTTTCCATCTATTTTAACGCCATCGTTGTTTTCTGTAACCCTTGTCCCCCTCTCTCTCATTCATCCCCAAAATAATCATGATCAATTCTCTTGATTTCATAGATTTTTTGGGTCGATACACCTAAGTTATAATCAATCATCAATTGACCTAATTCTTCCCCATCAATCAGCACTATTTTTATCTCATTTCTGGGGGCATATTCTAAAGCCTCTTTGGTAAAATAGTAAGTAGTAATAAAAATACCTTTTTTGGCTCCTTGTCCCGCTAATGCCCCGACAAATTTCTGGATTTCTGGACGACCAACGGCATTATTATCAGCCCATCTTTTGGCTTGAATATAGATTATATCTAAACCGAGTCTATCTTCTTTTATTATCCCATCAATCCCTTGATCACCGCTCTTACCCACGGCTTTACCAGCATCTCTAATCGAGCCACCATAACCCATTTTTACCAGTAATTTTACTACTAATTTTTCAAAAGCATCTGGGGATAATTTTCGCAGAATAAAAAGTAAGTCTGTTGCTAATGCTTGACGAATTTCTTGATAGGAGTTTTCTAGTAATTCCTCGGGATTTTGTTCTTGATCAGAAGTTGATAAATTGCTTTCAAGAGTAATAGTTTCATTTTGCTTATTGACTCGATTGAATTCTTTAAATTCGGGAAACTGTCTGAGAAATTTGGTATCAATTCCAGCAGGATTTTGAGATAAGATTTCTTTTCCTTTCTCAGAAATTACAAAAGTTGCCCTTTGGGGTGAGTCAATTAATCCCGCTTTCTTTAAATAGGTTTTTGCCCAACCGACTCGATTAGCAAAAATTTCTTGTTGTCCACTGGGAAGCATTTCTTTTCTTTCCGCTTCCGTGACTTGAAACTCTCTGACCAAGGCTTCAAGAATTTCTCGATATTTATAAACTTTGCCATCTGCAAGTATTTTTAATAGAGGCAACATAATCGATTGAAAATCGGGAATGGGCATAGTTCGGCGGAAGAGCGGGGGCAGTCATCACAATTATACAGCAACAATCTCCAAGTATTTAGATAGATAATAATACCAAATCTGTTTTTAATAGTGCGATTATAGTCATTTCAGATAAGTCTGATACAGTCTAGACCGACAAAACCCTTATGAACTCTGGGATTGATATTCTCAATCTTAATTGAAATGACTATAACTCCCAATCGAACTTTAAAAACCCACTCCCTACTTCCCTAATTCCCCACTTCCCAGAAAAGCCTTTTTAGTGCTCAGTAAACAGTGAACTAAAAACTCACATCTGATAACTGATAATTGATAACTGAATATAAAGCGTTTCCTAAGCTAGTGAGGTACACCTATTTTTCTTAACTTTTGCCTTCTGCCTCTTGCCTTTTGCCTAAAACCCATAACTTTTGTACCTCAGCAGACTGAAAAACGCTATAACTTAACTCAGTAAAAAAGACTTATTCGGATGGACAAGAAAGCCCTTTTTCAGGGCCTCTCGTCCTAATAACATCCGAAAACCCATGACATCGCGATTAGTCAAGGTTAATTCGATCGCCCATTGACGACCGCCAAGCAATACACTTGTTCTAATAACAGGACGTAGTTGACTTTGACCCCCGGAATTTTTTACCCGTCGCCATTCGAGGATTTCTGCGGTAGTGGTGACAGTGTGGTGACTATCTTTTTGGTAGGGATGAACTTGAAAGCGCAGCCAATTGCGATCGCCATCTCGAAAAGGATGAAGATGAAAAGCGTGTAGGGCCGAGGAGCGAGCGCCTGTATCAATCTTGGCTTTAATTTTGGTAATGCCTAAATCAGGTAAATCGAGCCATTCTCGCCAACCGATGATGATTTTATCGGGTTTCATCCGTCTATTTAGTTTTTTCTTCTTCAATCTCCCGCTGCATTTGGGCGATTTCTTCGGGAGTCATCGCTTCCAGACGTTTTTTAAAGACGGCATCTTCGTAATCCTTGCGCTGTTTGCCGTAGGTCATATTATCGGTGGCGACTCGAAACAGATAGGTAAAAATCCAACCGATGACACCACCTACCAACACCGCTTGACTCCAAATTCCCGCCGAAGCACTATCTAAACCGGTTTTTTGCAGGATAATGTAGAGGATGCCGCCCATAGCAAACATCCCTATACCAATCCCGATGACATCAATGCGTCTCATGGGTTTTTTTTGGTGATAACTTAGGCTTTTAGGGTACGACGTTGGGGACGGAAGTTAAGGAAAGGACTTAACAACAGCATCCCGGGGAAGAAAAAGCTCATCAGAAAGTACATAAACCCTCTTTCCCAAGAAGATGCCACATACCAGCGCGTATTGAGGTAGTAGTAGACAACGGCGGGAATGACGAGCAAATACAAGACACTGAGAGATAGGTAGATCAGGGCGATGATAATGGTTTCTTGCGTCAGAATTGATTGCATAAGGATTGATTTTTCTCAATGGCTGTCGGTGAACGGCAATTCACCTGCTGATTATTTTACCCTGTCTTTCCCCCTTTGTGGCGATCGAATTGGCGGGCTAAAATAATTTACTGAAAATACTCTTGCTAATTAAATTATTTGTGATATGATAGGAAATTGTCGGTTAAATAACGGGGGCGTGGCGGAATGGTAGACGCTACGGACTTAAAATCCGTTGAGCCTTATAAGCTCGTGAGAGTTCGAGTCTCTCTGCCCCCATCGATCGAAGTCTATATTCAAACTGAGTATTGGGTATTTTAGTACAAATGCCCAATACTCCCTCTCCCTGTCCCCAGAAAAAACTTTTTCAGCCGGCCCTATCTAAAATATCCAATAATTCTAGGGGATGATGAATGAGATGATCGGGGTTAAATTGAGTGAGAATTTGAGGGGAATTAAAGCCCCAAGCGACTGCCACCACCTGCACTTGACTTTTTTGGGCAGCAGTAATATCTCTAGTTTCATCGCCGACATAAATCATTTCATCGGGACAGAATTTATTTTGTCGGATCAGGCGATCGATAATTTTGTGTTTGCTGAATAAAGGCGTTCCCGAATAGATAAAATCAAATAAATTTAATAGTTGATTATTACCTAAAAATAGGGTGACATTTTCTTTGGTATTAGAAGTTATTATTCCCAATCTATAGCCTCTTTCTTTAAGAGTGGCGAGGCAGTGATGCCAGCCATGGAAAGGTTTCAGACATTCAATTTGTTTATTTAATTCCCGTTTAACTCGATAGAGTAAAAAAGGGATTTTAACGGGGGAAACTTGGGATTGTTTAATAATTTCTTGGGAACTAAGGTTTTTTAGTCTGGCCAAATCTTCCTCGTTGACGGGTTGATAACCAAAATTTTTAGCCAAACGATTGACAATCTCCACGAAAGTATCGTGGGTATCGGCGATAGTACCATCAAAATCGAACAGGACTACTTTAATTGTCATCTTGTGGGGGGTTAGGGGAATGAGCTAAATTAGCTTGGGCATTACGTCGCCACTGCTGGGGTTTAATCCGACGTAGGGCTGACGAGATGAAACGACGATCCCACTCCTCTATAGTTAGATTAGCTAATTCCTCCAACCTTGGCGAGAGGTTTTCTGGGCGAGGTTGAAAATCCTCCACGTCGGTAACTTGGGCAAAACGTTGATTCCAAGGACAGACATCTTGACAGATATCGCAGCCAGCTACCCAACCTTGTAAATTCTTGGCAATTTCTGTAGGCAAAGTTACAGCACGATTTTCGATAGTATGGTAAGCAATACAGCGATTAGCATCCACCACAGAGGGACTAACTATTGCTTGGGTGGGACAAGCGCTTAAACAACGGCTACAGGTGCCACAATGGGCGCTATGGGGTCGATCGGATTCTAAAGGTAAATTAGTTAATATTTCCCCTAAAAAGACCCAACTGCCGTAATTACGGGTAATTAAGTTACCATTCTTGGCAATCCAGCCGATCCCTGCTCTTTGGGCCCAAACTTTATCCTGTACAGGTCCAGTATCCACATAGTAACGGGTTTGAATTTGCTCCCCCTGACTTTCTAACCATTGACTGAGGGCTTTTAATTTTTTACTTAATACTTTGTGATAATCCCTTCCCCAAGCATAACGGGAGATTTTGCCATGGTTTTGTTCTTGACTGTGTTGCTGGGGGGTGTAGTAGTTAAGGGCGAGACCAATTAGCGATCGCACTTCTGGCCAAAGAGTTTTGATATCCTGTCGTTTCGGGTTAGTCATCCAATCCATATCAGCGTGATAACCCCGCTCTAACCAGCTTTTTAGATGGGATGCCGCCGAGTCTTGGCTGTCCACAGAGGCAATACCGACCCCATGGAAGCCCAACTCTAGAGCTTTTTCTTTGATTTGTGTTTCTGTCACCATAGAAATATCTTAAGTCAAGTATTTGTAACAATTATTTACAATGATCAATTTATTGAGCCAAATCCCAGGCTGAACAGTTAGAAACCATGATCAACGAAGAAACTGTGGTTCCCGTCCCCGCTATATCGTCCTCATACTAAATCCAGTTATTAAAAACTGATTATTTATTCTCCGTTTTGCATGAGTGCATGAGTAGAAAACGGGTTTCTCCGAGAGAAAACGGGTTTCTCCGAGAGAAAACGGGTTTCTCCGAGAAACCCGTTTTCTGTGCTTTACTCAACGGATTTAGTATAACTATTGACTTGCTCAATTAACACCCGTCCCTACAATGACTTGTACTTTGCCAGTACAATTATAGTAAAATAAGAAAGATTAAAACAAATAACCATGTCTCAACCGATTACCATCGAAGATATCTATAAACTTTTTGAGAAAACTAACGAAAAGTTTGAACAATCACGCCAAGAATACGATCGCCGGGCCGCTGAAGCTAAGGCCGAAGCCGATCGCCGGGCCGCTGAATACGATCGCCGGGCTGCTGAAGCCAAGGCCGAAGCTGATCGCCGGGCCGCTGAATACGATCGCCGGGCTGCTGAAGCCAAGGCCGAAGCCGATCGCCGTTTAGCCGAGCTAGAGAAAACAGTGGCTAATACCAGTCGTGCCGTGGATAGTTTAACCACTCGCTGGGGAAGATTTGTCGAGGAATTAGTCGAACCTGCTGTTATTAGCCTATTTCGTGCCAAAGGTATCGATGTTAAAGAAACCTACAGTCGTGCCAGGGTAAAACGGCAAGGAATAGCCATGGAGATTGACATTTTAGCCGTCGATGAAACCGAGGTAGTTTTAGTAGAATGTAAGTCTCGTTTATCGAAAGATGATGTCAATGAGTTTTTAGAAAAATTAAGTCGATTTAAACAAGCATTTCCCCATTATAAAAACTATCAGGCTTATGGTGCAGTGGCGGGAATAGAAATAGACGAAGGAGTAGATCGTTATGCCTATAAACAAGGTTTATTTGTGATTAAACCATCGGGAGAAACGGTAGAAATCATTAATGATTCTGGTTTCAAGCCTAAATTATGGTAAGAGAAAGATGGTTCCTTCATCTGGCAAAGTATTGGCAGCCGGTCTAATTTTTCCAACCTAGGACTAGACTAGCCTATGGATAGGCTAAGTACAGGACAAAAAATGTAAGGACTGGAGAAAAAGAGAAAAGTTAGGTAATGAAGGATTGAGAATAAGATGACGAAGGTGGTCTAAACCTAGCCGAAAGAGGCTTTTTGCTCGGCGACCATGTTTCTTGATAGGAATTGGATTAAGATGATGTATCTCCAATCCTGTCTTGAGAGAGCAGACCAAAGCTAAAGTCAGTAAGGCTAAAAGCTTACGCAGACGTTTTGGGTCAGTAAAGTGAGTAGATTCTAGACAAAACCCACGGGTCTTAAAGATGCCAAAAAGAGTTTCAATACCCCAACGTTGGGCATAATCCTGAATCAGACCCAGACAATCGGGCTGTCCAATGACGATGAGCAAAGAATTATCGGGTAAGCGAAGAGCCTCTACAGAAACGGGATAACCCCAAATTAGACAACTCCCCTGCAGACGTTGAGATTCACCAATGGCAAGATGGGCAAAAATAACCTTGGCGGCCAACCGCTTGCCATTGTACTCAATCTTGTCTGTCGCCCGAATTCTTAAACAGAAAGCCAGCATCGGTTCAAGCAAAAGATACCTCAGCCACGCCAGCCCAATAAACTCACGGTCTCCACACAAGCAACGAATCTCCGCAGAAGGAAAAATCTTCAGCATCTCCTCAATAAAACGCATCCGTTCATCGCTGTTTGAGTTGCCTTTTTTCTTCTTGAGCATCCACCAGAGAATGGGAATAGCTACCCCTTCATGGACAATGCCGACTGTGAGGATGTTGTAGTGATGACTACCAAATGACCAATTGGTGCGGTCAATACTCAATACCCAGGGTTGAGGGATATTGAGCCACTGGACTACAATGCGAGCTATTTCAGGGTAATCTATCTCGAAGTCCCCAAAAAAGCGTTGTAATCGTTTGTAATGGGACTCTACCAATACCCGACCTTCAAAACCTAGGGCTAATTCCTTGAGGTTGACGGTTTTTACTTTCAACAGAGCCAGTAAGAATAGAGCGAGGAAAGAGAGTCTTGCTCCGTGCCATCGCAAATGAGGTTTGAGAGCTTGTTTCAACGCATTATACTGGTTCATAGGGGTTTCGAGATTAGTGCTATTTCTCATAAAACCCCACTCCCGCCTACTTTTCAAGCTTTTTGTCCTGTACTTAGATGGATAGGATGCAGGATTAGTATTCATATCTTGCTTCAGTAACATCTTACATAATTAATTTTTGAGGATTCAAAAACCGCAAAAATAAGGATTAAATGGACTAAAATCTGTGAATAAGCTAAGACGCATTTAAACCGCTTATTCTTAGATTAGCGAACCTCCCCCGCCCCCCCCGATGTCGGGGGGGGCAGGGGGGGGTGGGGGCAAGGGGGGGTTGCCTTTTGCAAGAGTGCAAGAGGGCCTCGTCTCAACAAGCAATTTAAATTACGAACAGCTTAGACCATTTAATTGATTATTATTCATGCTTAATTCTCCTGACTACTGACGACCGGTTCCTAACCCCAACAACAATTTTTGATTTTGACAAGAGGTCAAGTAAGGTCTTGTCCTAAAATTGTCAATAGCCAGTTTCAATGCACAAATAGCCTGATGGCTAAAAACTGGCTCCAGTTTTTGACCGGGATAGCACCGCTTGATCACAGTGGATCGTAAAATGGGATAATGCTAACTTTGAGAGTCAGAGAGACTATGAGTGAATTCGATTACGATTTAATTATTATCGGTGCTGGAGTTGGTGGCCACGGGGCAGCCCTACACGCAGTCAAATGTGGGCTAAAAACGGCTATTATCGAAGCCAAAGATATGGGAGGAACCTGTGTCAATCGCGGTTGTATTCCCTCTAAAGCTTTACTGGCAGCCTCGGGACGAGTGCGGGAATTAGCCGATAGTGACCATCTGAAAAGTCTAGGTATTGCCATCGGTGGCGTTAATTTTGACCGTCCAACAATTGCCGATCATGCTAACAACCTTGTCAGTAAAATTAGAGGCGATCTCACTAATAGTCTTAAACGTCTCAAGGTTGATACTATCCACGGTTGGGGAAAAATCGCTGGCCCGCAAAAAGTTAGCGTCATCGGGGATAGTGGCGAAAAAATCTACACCGCTAAGGATATTATGCTCTGTCCGGGGTCGGTTCCCTTTGTCCCACCGGGGATCGAGATCGATCATAAAACGGTTTTTACCAGCGATGAGGCCGTTAGATTAGAAACTTTACCCAAGTGGATCGCAATTATCGGTAGTGGTTATATCGGTCTGGAATTTTCGGATATATACACCGCTTTGGGTTGTGAAGTGACGATGATCGAAGCTTTAGATAGTCTCATGCCTGGATTTGACCCAGAAATCTCGAAAATCGCTGAAAGAGTTCTGATTAAACCTAGAGACATCGAGACTTATGTGGGAGTTTTGGCAAAAAGTATTAAACCGGGGACTCCTGTGGCCATTGAACTGGTGGACGCAAAAAGTAAAGAAGCGATCGAAATTTTAGAAGTAGATGCTTGTTTAGTCGCTACAGGAAGAATTCCGGCGACCAAGAATCTCGGATTGGAATTTGTGGGGGTAGAACTGGATAAACGCGGTTTTATTGCCGTTAATGACAAAATGCAGGTAATTCAGGACGGTGAACCGATTCCCCATCTCTGGGCCGTGGGCGATGCTACGGGTAAAATGATGTTAGCTCACGCTGCTTCGGGTCAAGGGGTAATAGCCATTGAAAATATCTGTAATCGCCCAAAAACCATCGATTATCGCAGTATTCCCGCCGCCGCTTTTACCCACCCCGAAATTAGTTATGTGGGTTTAACGGAACCGCAAGCAGAAGTTTTGGCACAGCAAGAAGGGTATAAGGTCGCTGCTGTCAAGACCTATTTTAAGGGAAATTCTAAAGCTTTAGCGGAAGGAGAAACGGAAGGCATCGCTAAAGTCGTTTATCGTCAGGATACGGGGGAATTACTCGGTGTTCATATTATCGGTATCCACGCATCGGATTTAATTCAAGAAGCGGCCAATGCGATCGCTGAACGTAAATCTGTCCATGAACTCGCTTTCCGCATCCACACCCATCCAACTCTCTCAGAAGTCCTCGACGAAGCTTATAAACGCGCTGAAGTGGCAGCATAGAGTCAGTTATCAGTCATCAGTTATCAGTGATCACCGTTAAGTTTCCGACTCCTGAATTCTGACTCCTTTCTCTTTTTTTACTTTTTACTTTCAAGATTATGTTTGGATTAGGTTGGCCAGAAATAGTAATTATTGCTGTGGTTGTTCTCCTGATATTTGGACCGAAAAAAATACCCGAATTTGGGGCAGCTTTGGGGAAAACTTTACGGGGATTTAAAGAAGAAATCAATAAAGATGATCAAGAAAGTGAAGACAGTGACGAGAAGATGAGATAAATTTCCCTCTTGACTAAGTTGGTAGAGCAAGTTTCTTTGTTCTATGTTAAGATGTTGAGGGCTTCGTTTTTGGGTCTGATTTGTTGTTGTTAATGATCAGACAGTACCTGATGAGTCTTTCTCTGTCAACCCTTGAGGTTGATGCGTTTCATTCTTGAATTGGCGATGGATAATTCTTGACAAATGAGGTTAAATTTATCTTCAAGAGGTTAGGGAATGGGCTTAACAAAAATTAACTTGATCAGGGTTGACAAACTTTCCTTGAACCACTTCATCAATTAAGTAGTCGTGCAGAATTTTGCTATTTTTGAGAGAGGCACTCTGGCACGGGGCAGCTTTTTACGCCATTCCCCATCTCCTAATCCCTGACTGATGACTGATTACTGGTCACTGATAACTGAATATCCCCCAATAACTAAAGGAAAGATAAAGTTATCGATCGCCCTCTGGAGCCAGTGTCAGAATAAAAGCAGGGAGATGACTAAGGAAAACCGACAACTCTCCATATTTTTCCCGTCATCGCCCCTAAAATTTATTTGGTTCAGATTTATGCAAACTGCCAATCCTCCTCAAACGGAGAAAAAAGAGCATCCCAGTGGCGATAAACGCTTCAAAGTCGTCGAAATTACCATGAAGCGAGCAGGATATAATCAATCAGCCCTGATTGAAGTCCTGCACAAAGCGCAAGAAGCTTTTGGATTCCTAGAAGAAGATGTTCTCCTCTACGTTGCCCGGGCGCTAAAACTGCCCCTCAGTCGCGTCTATGGGGTAGCAACCTTCTACCATCTCTTTTCCCTGAAACCGGCGGGAAAACACACCTGTATCATCTGTATGGGGACTGCTTGTTATGTCAAAGGCAGCGGCAAAATCCTCGAAGACATCGAAAACGCCTTTGATGTCAAAGTGGGAGAAACCACCGCCGATGGAGAAATTTCCCTAGTGTCGGCCCGTTGTATCGGGGCCTGTGGGATTGCGCCGGCCGTGGTCTTCGATGGAGTCGTGGCCCCTAAACAAGATTCGGAAACTGTCTTAGCAAAACTACAGAGTTTCTCCCAGTAATTTTTCACTCTAGTGGATTGAGAAGAATATGGACTTACAAGAATTATTGGCAGTGGCCGAGAAGGAAAAAGCTAGACAAAAAAGCATCCGGGTGCATTGTTGCACTTCCACCGGTTGCCAAGCTGCTAACTCCCTCCAAATCGAAAAAAACCTCGCCACTGCCGTCAAAGAAGCAGACCTAGGGGATAAAGTCGAAGTGGTGGGGGTCGGTTGTATGGGTTTTTGTGGTCGCGGTCCGTTGGTGGAAGTGGATCCCCAGGACCTCTTATACGAAGAAGTCACCCCGGAAAGTGCGGCCAGCATTATTGCAGCCTTAAACGGCGGCAAAACCGAGGTGCAATTAGGGGACTCAAAACATCCCTTTTTCTCCCATCAAGTCAAAATTGTCCGGGAAAATAGCGGTAAAATCGATCCCGATCGCATTGAGGAATATATCGCCGTCGGGGGTTATCAATCTCTCTACAAGGCCCTCTACGAGATGACTCCGGCCCAGGTGGTGGAGGAAATCACCCAAAGCGGTTTGCGTGGCCGGGGCGGTGCCGGTTATCCCACCGGTTTAAAATGGGCGACGGTGGCTAAACAACCGGGTAAACAAAAATACGTTATCTGTAATGCCGATGAAGGGGATCCCGGGGCGTTTATGGACCGCAGCGTCTTGGAAAGTGACCCCCATTTAGTCCTGGAAGGAATGGCGATCGCTGCCTATGCCGTGGGGGCCGATCATGGTTATATCTATGTTAGGGCTGAATATCCCCTAGCGATCGATCGTCTGCAAAAAGCGATTAATCAGGCCAAAAAATTCGGTTTAATGGGTTCCCAAGTATTCGAGTCCACTTTCGATTTTAAGCTGGATATCCGCATCGGGGCGGGAGCTTTTGTCTGTGGAGAGGAAACCGCTCTCATCCATTCCATCGAAGGCGGCCGCGGCACTCCCCGCACCCGTCCCCCCTATCCGGCCCAATCGGGCCTCGATGGTTGTCCCACCCTGATTAATAACGTCGAGTCCTACGCTAATATCGCCGCTATTATCCGCGAGGGGGCCGCTTGGTACGCCAATATCGGTACTGCCAGCAGTAAAGGCACAAAAATCTTCGCTTTAACGGGAAAAATCCGCAATAATGGGCTGATTGAAGTGCCGATGGGTATTACTCTCCGGGAAATTGTCGAGGAGATGGGGGGTGGTATTCCCGATGGTCAGGTGAAAGCGGTACAAACCGGCGGCCCCTCTGGGGGTTGTATTCCCGCTAATTTACTCGATACTCCCGTAGATTACGAATCCTTAGCCAAACTCGGTTCGATGATGGGATCTGGGGGGATGGTGGTCATGGATGATACCACCAGTATGGTGGAAGTGGCGAAATTCTATATGGAATTCTGTCGCGAGGAGTCCTGTGGTAAATGTATCCCCTGTCGCACGGGAACAGTACAAATGTTTGAATTATTGGCCAAAATTATCGCTCGAAAGGCCGATATTCACGACCTCGAAAACCTAGAACATCTCTGTCAAATGGTCAAGGAAACCAGTCTTTGCGGTCTTGGTCAAAGCGCTCCCAATCCGATTTTAAGTACCCTAAAGTATTTTAAGGAGGAATATCTGGCTCTGTTAGAGGAAATCAAGCACCCCGTCTCTGTTTGAGAATAACTCGATCGAGGTTCAAGAATGTTCGGCCTCGATCAATTTCTTCAGTTACGCGAAGTCTGGTGGGCTGCCGGGTTATCTTGGAGGGAGTTAGCAGTAGTCTCAGGAGACAATAGATTATGACTTGGCGCGGCTCAACCGATACAAAAGATCGCATTTTTGCAGCTTTAGTATATCTTTTACCCTTATATTCGGCTTTTGCCTTCGGTATCTTTATCTTTCAGCAAATCCCTTTCTTAGGAGCGGCCTTAGTAATAGTTTTAGCTCCCTTAGCTTTTCTCTATAGTTCTCTGGGAAGCTTTGGCAGTTTAATTATCTTTTTCGTCCTCTTTTTCGCCGTGGTACGCAATCCCCGCATCAGTCATTTTATCCGGTTTAACACCATGCAGGCGATTTTAATCGATATTTTGGTGTATTTATTGGGATTGGTCTTAGGTTTCGTCGCTAGGGGTTTAGGGGCGAATTTAGTGGTAGAAACTCTTTTTAACGTCGTCTTTTTGGGAGCATTTGCCGCCTGTGTTTACAGCATTATACAGTCGGTTATCGGCAAATACGCCGATATTCCCACAATTTCCGATGCGGCCTATTCCCAGGTGGGAGGTTAGGTCAGGCTGGCTGAATAAATCTAAAAACCATGTTGGGTAAGACTTTTAGACTTTTTGGCAATCAAAAAGTACCAGATATGGGAGTGATCGGGGGGAAAATCCCTGGACTTTTTCCTTGAAAATTAGGTAATTGACCTCCTCAAAATCGGGAAAACCCTACACCCCACACCCCACACCCCACACCCTCTCCCCACAAAAAACTTTTTCAGCAGACCCTAATTAAGCTTGAGTTTGTTCCCTTTTTCGGCTACAGTCTCTCCAGAATCAATGCGTTCGCTGCCAGGCCACATCTATGAGTCCATTTAAACAGACCCTACGGGAACTCAACGCTCAGAAGGGGAAAATAGCCGCTTCTGTGGGCAGAAAAACGCCTAAACGGGTTAATCGTTGGTTTAAATGGCTTTCTCCCGGTCTTTTTGTCAAACGCTGGCTTTTAATCAGTTTAAGCGGCGTTTTTCTCACCTCCTTCGGTTTGGCTATTTGGGTAAAATTAACCCCGGTTAATCGCTTTTTAGAGTTTGTTTCCCAAGCATTAGAAACGATCGCCCGTTTGGTCCCCAATTCTGTTTCCGGGCCGCTGGCGGTTTTGTTGGGTGTCTTTTTGTTATTCTGGGGTCAGAGTCGCACCGTCGAAACGATTACAGAAGCACTACAACCGGACGCATCGGAGGAATTAGTCGATCGCCTACGGGCCCATCGTCGTCTCCATCGCGGCCCGAAAATTGTGGCGATCGGTGGCGGTACGGGTTTATCGACGCTTTTACGCGGTTTAAAACAGTATAGTTCCAATATCACCGCTATTGTCACCGTAGCTGATGATGGCGGTTCTTCGGGCCGATTACGCCGGGAAATGGGCATTTTACCCCCGGGGGATATTCGCAATTGTATCGCCGCTTTAGCCGATGAGGAAAAGTTATTAACGGAATTGTTTCAATATCGCTTTCATGCCGGGGATGGTTTATCGGGCCACAGTTTTGGTAATTTATTTATCAGCGCTATGACCGAGATTACCGGCGATCTGGAACAGGCGATCGATGCTAGTGCCAAAGTTTTGGCGATTCGTGGGAAAGTTCTACCTGCTACCCTTACCGATGTTAGTCTCTGGGCTAAGTTAGCCGATGGGCGCATTATTGAGGGAGAATCGAAGATAACCGAAGCTATGGGGCAAATTCGTCAGATTGGCTGTCATCCTGCCGATCCGGTAGCTTTACCGGCTGCTTTAGCGGCGATCAAGGAGGCAGATTATATTATTATCGGGCCGGGTAGTCTTTATACCAGTATTATCCCTAATTTGTTGGTTCCCGCCATTCGTCAGGCCCTAGCACAGGTGACAGTCCCCCGCGTCTATGTTTGTAATATTATGACCCAGCCGGGGGAAACGGATAATTATTCGGTGGCTGATCATATTCGGGCGATCGAAAAAGTCTGCGAGGAACGCATCTTTGATGCGGTTTTAGCCCAAAGAACTGCACCATCACCCCAATCCCTACAATTATACGCCCAAGAGCATAGTCATCCTGTGTTTTTAGATCGCGAGGAAGTGGGAAAAATGGGTTATCGCATTGTTTTAGCGAATGTAATGGCAGAAGATGAAGTTACTGCCAAAGTTAGTCATGATCCCCAACGTTTAGCCCGAGTTTTATGGCGCTGGTATGCTAAAAAGTGAAACAATGCCCACTTTTTTATTCCCCTTACGGCAGTTATCTTAATGGTGAGAGTCGTCAGTTATCAGTTATCAGTTAAGTAGTCGTGCAAAATTAATTTCCTAGTGAAGATAGGCAAGAGGCACTCTTGCAAGAGGCAAGAGGTGGTTAGATATGTGTAATTAATTTTGCTTAGGTACTTATCAGTTATCAGATTTGAGTTTTTAGTTGTGAGTTTTCAGTTCACTGTTTACTGTTTACTGTTCAATGAAAATGCTCCCCACACCCCACACCCCACACCCCACACCCCTCTCCTATACCTTTTAAAATTAATTCTTTCCTGGTGCGCCATGGTGGGCTGCACCGAGGTATAATTCCCCTACTTTCGGGTTATTGAGTAAATCTTGACCCGATCCCTGAAAACGATCTTGACCACTTTCTAAAACATAACCTCGATCGGACATCATTAGGGCTTTTTTGGCATTCTGTTCCACTAAAATAATGGCAGTTCCCCTCTGATTAATCGCTTTTATCTGTTCAAAAACGCTGGTTACTAAGATAGGAGATAAAGCTGCCGAAGGTTCATCGAGAATTAATAATTCCGGCTCCAACATCAGCGCTCTTCCCATGGCTAACATCTGTCTTTCTCCTCCGGATAAAGTGCCAGCTTTCTGACGACGGCGCTCAAGCAAACGGGGAAACATGGCATAAATACGCTTTTTTAGCGGTTTAATCGCTTCTTTACTGGTAAAAGCCCCCATTTCCAGATTTTCCTCGATGCTCAGGGATGGAAAAACATTAGCAATTTGGGGAACATAACCCATACCGAGGGGAACGATTTGATTAGATTTCCAACCAGTGATATTTTTTCCCTTAAAAGTGATAGTTCCAGCACTGGGTTTTAATAAACCAAAAATCGTCTTAGCGAGGGTAGATTTTCCCGCACCATTGGGACCGATAACCGTGACTAATTCCCCCGGTGCAATGCGAAAGTTAACCCCTTGCAATATGTATAAATCCTGCACATAACCAGCATAAACTTGTTCAACTTCTAAAAGATAATCCATAATAAGGTAAAAAGGAGATAGGAGAGAGTAATATGAATTATGAACTATGAATTGGGGAGCATTTTCAGTGAACAGTAATCACTGATCAGTAAACAGTGAAAAGACAGTAGGAAACTGCTATTTAATACTGCTCACTTAATACATACTGCTCACTTAAAACTTACATCTGATAACTGATAACTGATAACTGATAAATTAGGGAGTTTTTTGTAAATCGGGACGTTCTTGTGGCAGAATTGCACCTTCGACGGGACATACTTGTAGACAGATACCACAGTCGATACAAGTGGCAAAATCAATCCAATACCAATCGGTTCCTTTAACATTTTTACCCGGTCCGGGATGGATGCAAGCAACGGGACAAGCGGAAACGCAATCGGCAACCCCTTCACAAATTCCAGTGACGATCGAATGTGGCACAGTGTTTTCTCCTCTAATTCTTAACATTAGTTTACCACTTTTAGGCGCTGTCCTGCCAGGATTGGAATCATTGTTAGAAAACTTTCCCTTAATTCCCTAAAATATTGGGAGTTTTTTCTTGATCTTAGCAAGAAGTAAAATAGGAGTCTTCCACAGGGTTTTTACTATTCCCTTACGGGAAGACAAATAGTTGATTTCTTCCTGTAATTTCTGATTATTTGTCTGGAGATTCTTATTATTTTCTAATTCTTTTAGGTATATTTCCATACCTTGCATAGTACGATAATCTTGCTGTTGTTTGAGATACATCATCTGTTGTGATTCCTGTAATTTTCTTAACTCTAACCAGACTTGATTTTGGCTTAATTCCTTAGTTTCACTGAGCGCATACCAGAGAAAATTAGTGATTTCTTCAGCTATTTTTTGATTAACTTCAAAAAGCTCGATAATATCAATTTGTTCGGGGGAAATTTGGGGGTATAACTTTCTTAAAGCTTGGGCGATATCAGAGGAAAAAGCGATGATTCTAGAAGCGGACAAAATTGCATAGTGTTTTTCTAAATCTACCGGTAACTTGCCGTTTTCTTCTGGGGATTCATAAGCAAGAAAAAGTAGAGAAGGAGTGGTTAAGGGACTGGTATAAAAAGTGGAAATAAATAAATTAGCCTGTAGGCGATCGCAAATAGCTTGAATTTTTCTGGCATCCTTTCCCGTACAATTATAATCGTAGGATTCTGCAGGCCAATATTTAAATTCTTCCCATCTTGGTGCGCTGTTATTTCTATCTAAAATAACAATGTGTTGACTAAATTCTAATTGACTCCAATGCTCTAGAATTGAAGACCAAACCCTGGCTAATTTTCGTTGCTCAAGTTGAAAAATCACGCCATCAATAACAATAATTGGGCATTTCTTCTGGGAGATAGCTTGCATTGTTTGTAATTTTTCTCGCTCATCCTTAGTTAAAATTGTCCCTAAATCTTCCATCTTAACTGGATTGGGTTTAACTTCTAGATCCTTAATGTCAGGGTGAGGAATTTCATAGATTTTACACACTTGATAATGTTCTTGTAATGCTTGACCATTACTGCCATGTTCTAAGCCTTGGAGATTTAAATAATATAACCCTAAAATCTCAGGAATCAAAGCCATTTTTTCCCCTTGACTGCCGATTCTTAACCAAAATTCGTAATCACCAGCACAGCAAAATTTTTCCTGAAAATAACCATATTTATCGTGCAGCGTTTTTCGCCACATTGGTTGAGAACCCACACAACAACCTTGACGCATCTGTTGATAGGAGTAATTTGGCCAATTCCAATGTTTTAAAGCTGGGGTGGTGGCAAAAGTATCATTTTTAATGGTGGTAATTAATTGATCGGCATAAACTAAACTAATCTCTCTATTATTATCTAGATAATTAGCCATAATTTCCAGAGCATTGAAACAGTGACGATCATCAGTGTTCCCATTGGTGATATAGGAACCCCTAGCTAGTTTAATAGCGCGATTCCAAGCGCGGTAGAGGGTTTCTCGTTCTTTAGTTCTTTGGTAAATAATATTAGGATAGTTTTCTTGAAACTCTTGGATAATCTCCCCTTCATTCTCCGGAGAAGCACTATCGATAATAATAATTTCTACTTCTCCCTTTTCATAAAGAGTTTGAGCCACCAAATCCTCTAGACAACCCTGGATAAACTCCGCTGATTTATAGGTAGAAACAATGACAGAAACTTTGATCCTCTGCACTGGTATAGAGTTATTAAAACTAGGATTCATCAGCTTATCTTATCGCAATTCAGAACAGGGAAATTTTTTGAAATTCGGGAGAGTAAGATTTTAAGAATCTATATTTGATCGGGAGAATTGTCAAGATACTATCGACTCTTATTGGAGATACCAGTTTATTTACCTTTTGCTTGTGACTTGACATAATAAAAAACTATAATGGAAAGGCTGTGGAAAATGAGCAACGATGACCGTATCTTCCTCCCTAGACTGGCTAACCCGTGGAACCAGTGATTTATTCCCCCATCAACCCGACTCCCAAGAGCCTAGGGAAAATTTAACCCAACTACTGCAAACTACCGATCGCCCTTTAAGAATTAAACTAGGTATTGACCCCACCGGCAGCGATATTCACCTAGGTCATAGTATCCCTTTTCGGAAACTGCGTGCTTTCCAGGATGCCGGTCATGTAGCAGTGGTGATTATTGGCGATTTTACCGCTAGAATCGGCGATCCGACGGGAAAATCGGAAGTTAGAAAACAATTAACCATCGAAGAAGTGAGAGCCAATGCCGAGAATTATCTGGCACAATTACGCCCAATTTTAGATTTTAACACCCCTAATCGCCTAGAAATTCGCTATAACTCGGAATGGTTGGGGAAATTAGACCTCTCGCAAATTCTCGAACTCCTCTCCACCATGACCGTCGGGCAAATGTTGGCAAAAGAAGGCTTTTCCGAACGCTACGACCGGGAAACCCCGATTTTTCTCCATGAATTTCTCTATCCCTTAATGCAGGGTTATGATTCCGTAGCTGTCGAGGCCGATGTCGAATTGGGAGGAACCGATCAAAAATTTAATATTGCCGTCGGTCGTGATTTGCAGAAATATTTCGGCAAAAAACCGCAATTCGGGCTACTTTTACCGATTTTAATCGGAACCGATGGCAGTCAAAAAATGTCCAAATCCCTGAATAATTATGTGGGATTGCGGGAATCGGCCCTGTCCATGTACTCGAAACTGGAAAAAACCCCCGACGCTTTGTTAAAAGATTATTACGAACTATTGACAAATTTGCCATTAGATGCTATGCCGAGCAATCCGCGAGAGGCACAAAAACAACTGGCGATCGAGGTAGTTGCCCAGTTTCACGGGGAAGAGGAGGCATTAAAAGCACAAAAAACGGCGCAGGAGATAGTTCTACAGGGAAATACAGAGGCTGCGGCTTCTGTACCCGAATTTTCCCTCGCGGCGGTCACTTTTCCCCTGAAATTATTCTATCTTCTCTCGGCCACCGGCTTGTGTAAAAGTAGCGGCGAAGGGAGAAGACAAATTCAGGGGGGCGCGGTGAGGATCGATAGCGAGAAAATCACCGATGTGGACAAAAGTTTTGAGACAGCCGAAGCTTTAACGGGAAAAGTCCTACAGGTGGGCAAAAATAAATTTATTCGCTTTGTAGCTTAAATAAGCGAAAAAGTCCCTATTCGGCGGCTTTTTCCAGGATTTCTAATTCAAAATCTCGAAAATGGGCTTTAAACTTTTTACTGAACTCGACGAGGACAGGTAGATTGGCGCTAACCGGTCTGCCACGCCATTCGGTGACAAACGCTTTCACCTCTCCCTCTAGTCCTTTCACGTCAAAAGGCTCTGATTTGTGTTCAGGATGATGATAAACCACCACGGACTCAATTACACGAACTTGATCGCCAACTTTCATAAACTCTCTAGCGAAGACAAACGCCTATTGTATCTTTGAAAACAATCTTATCATTGTACGCGATATCAGTGATCAGTAAACAGTGATCAGCTTCTGAAGGCAAGAGGCAACAGGCTTCGGCCGTGAGCTCAGCGTTCGACCGAGCTCACGCCGAGGTCCGAACGGCAAGAGGCAAAAGACACAAGCAAACAAGGTCATTAAACCTAAATAAAGCTTTGCGGGATCGAGGGTGACAACATATACAATGATTGGGGTTTATCCTCAAGCAAACCTAAGCCTATGCCACGCCGTGATGACTTAAAGAAAATCCTAATCTTGGGCGCTGGCCCGATTGTCATCGGACAAGCCTGTGAATTCGACTATTCGGGAACTCAAGCCTGTAAAGCCCTACGAGAAGAAGGTTATGAGGTAATTTTAGTCAATTCTAACCCCGCCTCGATCATGACCGATCCAGAAATGGCCGATCGCACCTACATTGAACCAATTCTGCCGGAAATTGTCGAAAAAATTATCGCTAAAGAACGCCCTGATGCCATTCTCCCGACCATGGGTGGTCAAACTGCCCTCAATACCGCCGTAGCTTTGGCCAAAAGCGGCGTTTTAGAAAAATATAACGTGGAACTGATCGGGGCAAAACTTCCCGCTATTGAAAAAGCCGAAGATAGGGAACTATTCAAAAAAGCAATGGAGAAAATCGGTGTTCCCGTCTGTCCTTCGGGGATTGCCAACAATTTAGAAGAAGCAAAAGCGATCGCCCATCAGATCGGTTCCTATCCTCTCATTATCAGGCCAGCCTTCACTTTAGGAGGAACGGGGGGCGGTATTGCCTATAACCAAGAAGAATTTGAACCGATGGCCCAGTATGGGCTAGATTGTTCGCCTACATCGCAAATTCTCGTCGAAAAATCCCTAATTGGCTGGAAAGAATACGAATTAGAGGTAATGCGCGATCTAGCCGATAACGTGGTGATCATCTGTTCGATCGAAAACTTTGACCCGATGGGAGTCCATACCGGCGACTCGATTACGGTTGCGCCCGCCCAAACCCTAACCGATAAAGAATACCAACGCCTCCGGGACTATTCTAAGGCAATTATTCGGGAAATTGGCGTAGAAACCGGCGGATCAAACATCCAATTCTCCGTTAATCCCACTAACGGCGACGTAATCGTGATTGAGATGAATCCCCGGGTTTCCCGTTCTTCGGCCCTGGCATCAAAAGCCACGGGATTCCCGATCGCTAAATTTGCCGCTAAACTAGCCGTAGGCTACACTTTAGACGAAATTCCCAACGATATCACCAAAAAAACCCCGGCTTCCTTTGAACCGACTATCGATTACGTCGTCACCAAAATTCCTCGCTTTGCCTTCGAGAAATTCCCCGGCTCCCAACCGATTCTAACCACCCAGATGAAATCCGTCGGGGAAGCCATGGCTATCGGTCGAACTTTCCAAGAATCCTTTCAAAAAGCCCTGCGATCCCTAGAAACGGGGCGTTTTGGCTTTGGTTGCGATAAAGTCGAAACTCTCCCCCCTCTCTCGGAAGTCCGGGCTAGTTTGCGAACACCTAACCCCGAACGGGTTTATAGTATCTATCATGCTTTTAAATTGGGCATGAATGGGGAGGAAATCCACGAACTAACCGGAATTGATCCCTGGTTCCTCGATAAATTGGCCGATTTGATGGAAACCGAGAAGTTTCTCAAACGAACTCCCCTGAAAAGTCTCAGCAAAGAGGACCTATTCGCCATTAAACAACAGGGGTTTAGCGATCGCCAAATCGCCTTCGCCACCAACAGCAGCGAGGACGAAGTGAGAAGTTATCGCAAGGGTTTAGGTATTGTTCCCGTTTATAAAATGGTGGATACCTGCGCGGCGGAATTTGAGGCTCTGACACCCTACTATTATTCCACCTACGAACAGGTAGAATCGGAAGTTTTACCCTCCGATAAACGCAAAGTGATGATCCTCGGTGGTGGTCCCAATCGCATCGGCCAGGGGATAGAATTTGACTACTGTTGTTGTCATGCCGCTTTTTCCCTCAGTCAAGCCGGTTTTGAGACGATTATGGTTAACTCTAACCCGGAAACTGTCTCCACCGATTACGATACCAGCGATCGCCTTTACTTTGAACCCCTGACTAAAGAAGATGTCTTAAATATCATCGAAGCGGAACAACCAGAGGGTTTAATTATTCAATTCGGTGGGCAAACTCCCTTAAAACTGGCGGTTCCCCTGCAAAAATATTTAGAATCGCCTAATTGTCCCGTAAATACCAAAATTTGGGGAACTTCACCCGATTCGATCGATGCCGCCGAAGATCGAGAACGGTTTGAAAAAATCCTCCGAGAATTAGATATCCGACAACCCCCCAACGGTATTGCCCGCAATTTCCAAGAATCCCAAGCGGTGGCTCAACGCATCGGTTATCCTGTAGTAGTACGTCCGTCCTACGTTTTGGGCGGTCGGGCGATGGAAATAGTCTATTCCGATAGCGAATTGGAACGCTATATGAAGTACGCGGTACAGATAGAACCGGATCACCCGATTTTAATCGATAAATTCCTCGAAAATGCCATCGAAGTGGATGTGGATGCCCTGTCAGATACAACGGGAACGGTAGTTATCGGGGGATTAATGGAACATATCGAACAAGCGGGCGTACATTCGGGCGATTCTGCCTGTTCTATCCCCCATACGTCCCTGAGCGCCCCGGTTTTAACCACAATTCGACAATGGACGGTGGAACTAGCGAAAGCTTTAAAAGTAATCGGTTTGATGAATATCCAGTATGCGGTACAGGGGGAGACAGTTTATATCTTAGAAGCGAATCCCCGGGCTAGTCGTACCGTTCCCTACGTTTCCAAAGCGACGGGAGTTCCTCTGGCAAAAGTTGCCTCCCTCGTCATGTCGGGCCGAACCCTGACGGAATTGGGTATCATCAGCGAAGCAATTCCCCGTCATATTGCCGTCAAAGAAGCGGTTTTACCCTTCCAGAAGTTCCCCGGCGCTGATACTCTCCTGGGGCCAGAAATGCGTTCTACAGGGGAAGTAATGGGGATTGACAGCGATTTTGGCAAAGCTTTCGCTAAAGCGGAAATGGCCGCCGGCGTGATTTTAGCCACCAGTGGGACGGTTTTTGTCTCGATGAATGATCGCGATAAAACCCCCATGGTTCCCGTGGTTAAGGATCTGCAATCCCTCGGTTTTCGCGTCGTCGCCACTTCGGGAACTCGTGAAGTTTTGTTAGAAAACGGTTGCGAAAATATCGATTTAGTGCTAAAAATTCACGAAGGCCGTCCCCACGTTATCGATTGGATCAAAAATGACTGGATTCAGTTTATTGTCAATACTCCCAGTGGTGAAGAATCCCAAAACGATGGCCGACAAATTCGCCGTACTGCCCTCGATTATAAGTTACCAATTATCACCACTATCGCTGGGGCAAAAGCGACAGTAGCGGCCTTAAAATCCCTGCAATCCCAACCTTTAGAGGTGAAAGCTTTACAGGATTATCTCGCCTAATTTCAGTTATCAGTTATCAGTTATCAGTTATCAGTGAGCAGTTATCAGTTATCAGTTATCAGTTATCAGTTATCAGTAGTCAGTTATCAGTTATCAGTAGTCAGGAGACAGGAGATTATTTTTATTTATTCTCCCCACACCCCACTCCCTGCTCCCCAATTCATAATTCATAATTCATAATTCCCCCACACCCCACACCCCACACCCCACACCCCACACCCCACTTCCTAATTCCCATGACCGATACTCTCACCGACTATAAAAACCTAATTAGTGAACTGATTAACCGTTATAAAAACCGCGTCGATTTCCTGACAATTCGTCTGGAAGAAGCGCGGGGGACTAATATTCTACTGCGTTCCGAACGAGTAGAAACCCTCAGCGAAGGTATTGCTATCGGTGGTCAGGTACGCGCCTGTTATAAAGGAGGTTGGGGATTTGCCAGCTTTAATCAATTATCCAGTTTACAGGAACGATTAGAAGATGCGATCGCTGCTGCCCGTTTAATTGGGGAAGAAGAAACCCTGATTGCTCCGGTAGAACCTGTAATTATCTCCTGTGAATTGCCTTTAACGGGAACGGACCCCCGTTTAGTGCCATTAGCCGATAAAAAAGCCCTCTGCGATCGCTATAATAACTTACTGCGTCAACACCATGCCAGTATTGCCACCACTTCCGTCCGTTACAGCGATAGCAGTCAACATATTCTTTTAGGCACTTCTGACGGGACTTTAATCGAACAAAAATGGTCGGACTTAGAAATGCGTTTTTCGGCCACCGCTAGGGATGGCGACAGCGTACAAACGGGCCGGGAAACCACGGGATCCCGAAAAGCTTTCGAGGATCTGGTCAATTTAGAAGAACAGGTGCAAGGGTCGGCTAAACGGGCCGTACAAGCCCTAGTTTTGCCCCCTGTCAAGGGCGATACCTACACCGTCGTCATCGATCCCATTTTAACCGGTCTGTTCGTCCATGAGGCTTTTGGCCACCTTTCCGAGGCAGATATGTTATACGAAAATCCCGACCTTTTGGAAGTGATGAGTATGGGCAAACGTTTTGGACCAGATAACCTGCAAATCTTTGACGGGGCAGGTCCAGAAGGTCATCGGGGCAGTTATTTTTATGACGATGAGGGAACCCCCGCGACGACGACTCAGTTAATTAAAGATGGGGTTTTGGTGGGAAGACTGCATTCGCGGGAAACGGCGGGCAAATTAGGCGAAAAACCGACCGGTAACGCCCGTTGTCTCAATTATCATTATCCGCCCATTGTCCGCATGACCAACACTTGGATTGAACGGGGAACCACTCCCGTTAAAGAGTTATTTTCGGGGATAAAAACGGGAGTTTATGCCCAAAATTGGCAGGGAGGCATGACTAACGGCGAAATGTTCACTTTTAGCGCCGGGGAAGCTTGGATGATTCGCGATGGAGAAATTGCTGAACCCGTTAAAGATGTGACTCTCTCCGGTAATGTCTTTAAAACCCTAGCCAATATTGAGGCAATTGGTGATGATTTCTACTGGGATGAGTCGGGGGGCTGCGGAAAAGGGGGTCAAAGTGGTTTACCGGTTGGCTGCGGTGGCCCCAGTCTCCGTATCCGCGATGTGGTGGTGGGGGGAGAAGCAGATATTCAGTAATCAGCTTCTGAAGGCAAGAGGCCCCCAGAAAGAATCTGGCAATTCTCCTACCTAAAAAGAAGGTTAGAAACTTAATAATCGTTCAGGGGGGGACGAAATCTGGTAATCTGAGAGACATCGATGAAAAGTACCTACGGTCGATACCAACAATTAATGCTGACTCTGCTGCCCCAAGAGAGTCCTTCCACAGAGTCAAGACCACTGGCTACTTGACCCGCTCTGAACGGTTACTAAGTAGGTAGTTGGAATTAGATATAAGATGGATAGCCTTGAAAGGCTTGCTGTGACTCAATTCCCCAGAAAATTAATTGCACCTACCTACTTATATTGTTTTTCTCTGACAGCCATGACTACCCTGCCTGATTTTAGTGCCTACGGTTATCAAGTTACTGAGCAACTCAATCAGAATCTTCAAGGAGGTATAATTACCTATAAGGCTCTTGAAATCGCCAACGAAAAGCCAGTGGTGATTAAACAGTTTCGCTTTGCTACTAGGAGTGATTGGGATAGTTACAAGGCAATTGAAAGAGAAATTGAGGTTTTACAAGGGTTAAATCATCCTGGTATTCCCCGATATTTGGCGCAATTTGATCCAAGTAATGGTTTATGTTTAGTCCAGGAATATAAAGAGGCTCAACCTTTATCAAAACTTCGTGGTTTTAGTCCTGAAGAGATCAAAAGTATTGCCACACAAGTCTTAGAAATTTTGATTTATTTGCAAAAGAGAAAGCCGAGCATTTTCCACCGCGATATTAAACCAGAAAATGTTTTAGTTGATGAGATTTCTTCTGTCTCGTCTCTTGCAGATGGGGGAGAGATAAAAGCTTATTTAATTGATTTTGGCTTGGCGAGAATTGGCAATAGTACAATGGCTTTGAGCAGTCTGATAGGGGGTACACTTGGATTTATGCCTCCCGAACAAGTCCATAATCAAAAATTAACTAAAGCTTCTGATTTATATGGATTAGGAGCGACCTTAATCTGTTTAATCACTCAAACTAAATCGGCTGATATTGGTACTTTGGTTGATTTTTCTACTAACAAAATTACTTTCAAAGACAAAGTATCTAAGTTTAGTTTAGGGTTTATTCAATGGTTAGAAAAAATGGTTGAGCCTAATCCAGCTAACCGTTACCAAAATGCCCGGTTAGCTTTGGAAGCGTTAAAATCTCTAGATTTAATCCGCATTCCAGAGGTTAGTTTAGATAAATTAGAATTAGATTTTGTGGCCAATTCCGTTGGTCAAGAACTGAGCAAAACTATCACAGTTACTAATACTATTCCTGATACTATGCTACAAGGAGAATGGTCAGTTTCTCCTCATCCTAAAGATCCGCCGCATACTCCCGATAGTCACAGTTGGATTAGTTTTTCGCCACGAAAATTTGAGAGTAATCAGGTTAATTGTTTGCTTAGGGTTGATACCAGCAAGTTAAAAGCCAATAAAAATTATGAAAGGGAGATTGTTTTAAACAGTAATGCAAGACAGGAAAAGTATTATTTAAAAGTTAAGGTTAAAACTGCCCCCCTCCAACCCAATGTTTCTCTTCCGCCTTATGGGTTTATATTAGCTTTTGGTTTAGTTTTAGCGCTCATTTCAGGTATTGGGTTACAGGTTGGGCTGTTGGAAATTGTGATTGGCAGGTGGATTGCCGTGGGGATTTTCACGGCGATTGCCCTGGGGATTTACTCGTCAAAGAATAGGCATTGGTTTGACTATGAGAATGATCCGCTTTCGGGTTACCTGCTTTTGTTTATGTTTTCAGGAGTCTTGGGGCCGATTGGCTGGATGATTGTAGTGGTGATTGGCGGGGTGATTCGCTGGGCGAGTACGGGAGTGATTGACACTTTTGAGATTATCGACTCAATTAAGATACCGCTGGCGATTTCACTGGGGTTTGGCGTGGTGCTGGCGATTAGCTGGGCGATTGAAAGAGCAATTAGGGCAATTCCCTGGAATGGGGGGCGGGCTATCGCTTTGTCTGTTTTGACGGCAGCTACAGGTATTTTAACAGGAATTGGTGCAGTAATTGGCTTTAATTCTTATCTGCTTGCTGGTTTAACTGCTGCTGCTTTACCCCTAGCAGGAATGTTAATTTATCCACCGTTGAAACTGGTAAGATTAAAAGCCCAACACCGCCGCCAAGAATCCCAGAATTTGATTGAACCGTAGATTTTTCCCAACCTGCTTTTTTCCAATCCTCTGCGTCAATTGCTGGTATCAAGGGAGTTTACAGGTTATGATATCAAAACTGTTCCCCATAAGGGATGGGTTGGCATCAAGAATGGTCAACTGTTAGGTATAAGTTCACAATAACTTGATATTATTATCACAATAGTCTCAAAAACAATGATCGAATTAAGTCCCGCCGCCGCTAGAGAAATTGAACGTTGGAGTCAAAGCCGTCGCCTGAGCGGTTCCTATCTGCGTTTGGCAGTAAAAAACGGAGGTTGTTCGGGACTTCACTACCATCTCGAATTAACCGATATTCCGGCAGAAAACGATCGCTTTTATCAAAGTCAGGGTATTAATATTTTAGTCGATCCTGACAGCGATCGCTACCTACAAATTTTAAAATTAGACTATTCAGAAGATCTCATGGGTGGTGGTTTCCGTTTTACCAATGCCAACACCAAAAATACCTGCGGTTGTGGTCTTTCCTTTAGTGCTTAATTAACTACTCCAAATAGCCAAGACAACTAAAAGCGCATTAACCAGATAAAATGCTCCCACAATCTTGGTTTCCGTCCAACCACTTAATTCTAAATGATGATGAAAAGGAGCCATTTTTAATAATCTTTTGCCCTGGCCATCGGGTCCTTTTGTGGCTTTATAATAGATAACCTGAGCGATTACCGAAAGAGATTCCAGAAAGAACAGACCACTAATTAAAAATAATCCCCAGAGATGTCCAGTAATTAAACCCACCGCAGCTAAAGCACCTCCCAAAGCGAGGGAACCCGTATCACCCATGAACACTTTAGCGGGGTTGCGGTTATGAAAAATGAAGCCTAGACAAGCACCAGCAAAACAAGTGCAGAAAATCGCTAAATCCGGATGACTAGGGGCGATAATAAGACCTAAACCCAAAAAAGCGATCGCACCTGTTCCCCCCGCTAATCCATCCACCCCATCGGTGAGATTAGTGGCGTTACTTTCAGCCACAAGGACAAATCCCGCCAAAATCCAGAAGAAAAAGCCCAAAGGAATCACTAATCGACCCCAAAGGGTGATATCGGTACTCACCTGATTGACCAACATCCAGAGACAAAAAAGCACCGCCCCCGTTATCTGTAAAATTAACTTCATCCGGGGGGATAGGCCTTTATTCGACTTATAACGCAGAATTTGCCAATCATCTAACCAACCGATACCCATGTAAGCAAAAGTCAGCAAAGCAACCGCCACCACATTAGGAGTGAATTTAGACCAGATTAAAGCGAAAATAAGGGCTACTGGCACAAAAAAGCTGCCTCCCATTGTCGGGGTTCCTGCTTTCTTTAAATGAGCCTGTGGTCCATCTTCGCGCATAATCTGACCCATTTTCAAGCGTCGCAGCACCGGTACTACTTGACAACCAAGACCACCACTGATTAACGTTGTGGCCATCAGGGGGAGTAACAGGGAATTAGTGGACTGAAAAAAAACTACTAACAGAAATAGTAGTCCCGTTAGTAGAATCAGGAGATGGGTTCCAGTGGGTTTTTTAAAGATAGGGGCGGAAAAAATGTTAGCGTTCACGACTAAAGCGCCAGATAAGGGGAAAATTTGCCAAAGAAGACGGGATTAATCTTCATCTAAGACTAATTCATCCTCGTCGTCATCATAACCGATATCATCGACATCCATCAGTTCAGATAGTTCCACATCTTCTTCGAGAGTCAGATCCGGTTCGGCGATTTTATCCCGGGGAATCATGCGATTATTTTTTTCTAACCACTCGACAATGGAAGCGTCTTTTTTTAGGGGAATAACCGCGGCCGGTTCGTAGCGGGGTTCTTGACGAATAGAAGGATTAAGCATAATCACTCGACGATTAACAGCAATCATTTCGAGTTTACCATGTCTTTTAAGGCTCTGATAATCTCTTGATTGGCCGCGGGGAAAGTGTAATTATCTAGTTCCTGGATAGTTACCCAGCGGATTTCTTCACATTCGATCGCTCTCGCTTGGCCGCTGAGATAACGACAGTTATATACTTGTAGATTCACCCGAAAATGACTATAGGTGTGATCGATAGTGATTAAATGACTATCAACTGCGATTTCAATGCCAATTTCTTCTAATATCTCCCGTTTAATACATTCCTGTACCGTTTCATTGCCTTCGATTTTGCCCCCGGGGAATTCCCAAAAACCGCCCAAGAGTCCCTTGGCTAGACGGCGATCGATTAAAATTAAATCTCGATCATCTCTAATTACGGCCACACCGATTTGTTTAGAAGCTAAAGAGTCTGTTTCGGGAATCATAGCGGTTATTGGCGAAAAAATAGGAAAAAATAGTTAAAAACTGACTGCGGAAAATTGAGTCAAAAGATGATATGATCGAGAATTGTACGATTAACGATTAACAATGACAGTCAGTTCCGAATCAAAGTTTATTTTAAAAGTATTGTGGTTAGATCAGAACGTAGCGATCGCTGTAGATCAGGTGGTCGGCAAAGGAACTAGCCCCCTGACCGCTTATTTTTTCTGGCCGCGCAATGATGCTTGGCAACAACTCCAAGAGGAGTTAGAAGCAAAACACTGGATTGATGAGTCCGATCGCGTTGATGTTCTCAACAAAGCCACAGAAGTAATTAATTTTTGGCAAGAGTTACGCAATCAAGGCCGACAAATCCCCATGGCCGATGCACAGTTAAAATTCCCCGAAGTTGTTTTTAGTGGTAGCAATTAATTTATAAGCTGTTCGTAATTTAAATTGCTTGTTGAGACGAGGCAAGAGGCAAGAGTCAAAAGGCAACAGTAAAGGGATTGGGGAAGGTTCGGCTAATCTAAGAATAAGCGTTTTAAATGCGTCTTAGCTTAGCAGTTATCTTAATGGGGAGCGACAAAATCTCCAGTTTTAGGCAACGGAAAACAGGAAACTTTTCCAGTAATCACCGATCAGCAGGAGAACAGCAACTTCTCAATAAGTACCTAAGCAAAATTAATTACACATATCTAAACACCTCTTGCCTCTTGCCTCTTGCCTATCTTCACTAGGAAATTAATTTTGCACGACTACTTAACAGTATTCACTGAAACCTCAAATCTGATAACTGATAACTGAAAAAGAATCGGGTAGGTTTATATAAACCCGCCCGATTTTGCTTTAATTTAATTTGGTTGGGTTTAAACCGATACTAAACCGCCGGCGGCCTGGTATCTAGCGCGAGCTTTGCGCCATGATTGTTGCGCTTGGATAGTTTTGCGACGGTCATCCCCTTTACTGACTTCATCGAGACGAGTTTGGGCCCGTTCGTATTCGGCGCGAGCTTTTTCTTTATCGATTTTTGAGCCTAATTCCGCCCCATTAACGAGGACTTTGATCTCATTATTTTCGACTTCGGCAAAACCGCCCAAAACTGCGATATTTTCCCAGTCTTTCCCCGGTCGAATTCGCATTACGCCAATATTCAGGGCAGTTAATAAAGGAGCGTGACCACTAAGAATACCTAATTGTCCCGTGGAACTGGGTAGGATTACTTCTTCAGCCACGTTATCCCAGACAATGCGATCGGGTGTAATAACCCGTACTGTAATGCTCATTGGTGATAATAACGATAATTTTGGCAGATTTCTGGGTTAAGTAACCGCGTTTAGCGGTTACTACTGACTTTTCATTAGCCTTTTTTGAGTTTTTCGCCTTTAGCGATCGCTTCATCGATATTGCCGACCATATAGAACGCTTGTTCGGGTAAGCTATCGAGTTCACCTTTGAGGATCATCTGGAAGCCTTTGATCGTATCAGCGAGGGTAACGTATTTACCCGGGGAACCGGTGAACACTTCGGCCACGAAGAAAGGTTGCGAGAGGAAACGCTCAATTTTGCGAGCGCGGTCAACGGTGAGACGATCTTCTTCCGATAATTCGTCTAAACCGAGAATAGCGATGATGTCCTGTAACTCCTTATAGCGCTGCAGGGTAGATTGGACGGCGCGAGCGGTGCCGTAGTGTTCATCACCGACGATATCAGCTTGGAGCATGGTGCTGGTGGAACCGAGGGGATCTACCGCCGGATAGATACCTTTGGAAGCCAGACCACGGGATAGTACAGTAGTTCCATCCAAGTGAGCGAAGGTAGTAGCGGGAGCGGGGTCAGTCAAGTCATCCGCCGGTACATAGACCGCTTGGATGGAAGTGATCGATCCTTCTTTGGTGGAGGTAATCCGCTCTTGCAGGTCGCCTACGTCAGTGCCGAGGGTGGGTTGGTATCCTACCGCAGAAGGCATCCGACCGAGGAGCGCCGATACTTCCGAACCAGCTTGCACGAAACGGAAGATATTATCGACAAATAAGAGTACGTCTTGCTTGTTGACATCGCGGAAATATTCGGCCATGGTCAAAGCGGAGAGACCGACGCGCATTCTCGCTCCGGGGGGTTCGTTCATCTGACCGTAAACGAGGGCGATTTTCGATTCTTCGGGGTTATCAGCGTTGATTACCTTCGATTCGATCATCTCGTTGTAGAGGTCGTTTCCCTCGCGGGTTCTTTCACCCACACCGCCAAAAACCGAGACACCACCGTGTTGAATGGCGATATTGTTGATTAATTCCATCATAATGACGGTTTTGCCCACACCAGCACCCCCAAAGAGGCCGATTTTGCCCCCTTGACGGTAGGGGGTGAGCAGGTCAATCACCTTGATACCGGTTTCAAAAACCGTCGGTGTTACTTCAAGATCGACTAATTTGGGAGCGGGACGGTGAATAGGAGAGGTTTCGGTGACGTTAACCGGTCCTTTTTCGTCCACGGGTTCACCAAGAACGTTAAAAATCCGACCGAGGGTGCATTTACCCACGGGAACGCTAATCGCTGCGCCGGTGTCCACGATATCCATACCGCGCACTAAACCATCGGTGGTACTCATGGCAACGGCGCGCACTTGGTTATCACCGAGTAACTGTTGCACTTCACAAGTAACCGATAGATTTTGACCGGCGGAGTTGGTTCCTTTTACGGTTAAGGCATTATAAATACGGGGCAGTTTGCCACTGGGAAATTCGGCATCGATGACAGGACCGATGATCTGGACGATTTTACCAACGTTAGTTTCTGTTGTCGCTACCATTGTTTATGTCTACTCTGGGTTTTAGCTGATAACTCCCACAAGGGGAAAGTCTTAATTTTTTGTAAAATTAGCCAATACTCAGCTTATCACGCTAGGGGATCAGATCAGTTATCAGTTATCAGTTACCAGTGATCAGATGTGAGTTTTCCGTGGACAGTCTGAGCGGTGATTGGTATTAAATGGCAATTTTCTGCTTACTGGTTACTGATCACTGATCACTGATAAAAAGTAAGGCAGGCCTTAGCCTACCTTAAAACAAAGCGAGGTTGATCAACTTTGAAGATGCCTACGCGGATGCAGTGCATGGAATTGGTCTGTTACCATATATTGTCGATTATAGCAAGGGTTTTGCTGGTTGTATAGATTCAATTAACAAATAATTGTAAGCTTTACCATAGATTTTAATCTATACATTGAGCCGCAAGGACTATCTCCTGTCAAATTTTCAAGGGACAGCTTTACTGAGACGCACTCCCTTCTCGCAACCGTCCGGGAGAATTGTGCTGTAAGATATCTTCAGTTTCAATTGTTTAGGCTCGCAATCGTAGATGAGAATAAATTTCGGTAGCTTTTGCGGCAATCTCAGGAAATTATCGGTTAACTATATGAATTCTGCTAAAATTATCGCTATTATCACGGGAGCGATTTCGATTTTAATCGCCGTTGCCTATTTAATCCTAGTTCAGATTCTTGACTTTCGTAGCGAGATGATTCCCGCTCCCCTAGAAGTTATTTTTCCAGGATGATAAAAATCGGGGTTGAAAAATTTTCAACCCCGAAAAAAGCAATTTTTGAGCGGATTAACCCACCGATTGTAACTGTAATTGCGAGAGAATATCGCTCTGCTCAGAGCGCTGATGACTAGAGACTGTCACCACAGCTTCAGCAGTTACATCTAATATCGCATGGTCTCCAGAATTGACTTTTCCCGATAACATCGCCTCGGCTAAACTATCCTCTAAGCGTCGAGTTAAGGCACGACGTAAAGGCCGCGCACCGTAGCTAGGATCATAACCCTCATTGATGACCAAATCCTTGAAAGCGGCGGTAACCTCCACAGAAATGCCTTTTTCTGTCAATTGTTTGGCTAGATCTGCGATCAGAATATCGGCAATCTGGGTAACTTCTTCGCGAGTTAACTGTCGGAAAACAATGATTTCATCGAGACGGTTGAGAAATTCGGGACGGAAATATTGTTTTAACTCCTCTGTCACCCGATTAGAAATCTGTTGGTAACGGGATTGAGCAAAATCGTCAGCAATCTCGAATCCTAAGCTATTACCGCCTTTTTCGATGACTTTTGAGCCAATATTCGAGGTCATGATAATTAGGGTATTCTTAAAGTCCACCCGACGACCTTGGGAATCGGTCAAATGACCATCTTCTAACAGTTGCAGGAGAAGATTAAAAACATCGGGATGTGCTTTCTCGATTTCGTCAAACAAGACCACTCTATAGGGTTGACGACGCACTGCTTCCGTTAACTGACCGCCTTCATTGTAACCGATGTATCCGGGAGGCGCACCAATTAACTTAGAAACCGTGTGGGATTCCATAAATTCCGACATATCTAGGCGAATCATACTGGATTCTGAGCCAAAGAGCAACTTAGCTAAGGCTTTCGTTAATTCAGTTTTACCCACTCCCGTGGGACCGGCAAAAATAAACGAGGCAATCGGACGGTTAGGATTCTTTAAATTTACTCGCGCTCGACGAATAGCACGAGAAACGGCATTTACTGCCTCCTGTTGACCAATAATCCGCTCGTGCAGTTGATATTCCAGATTTAAGAGCGATTCCGACTCAGTTTCAGTTAATTGGGTAACGGGAATACCAGTCCAAGCGGCGACAATTTGGGCGATTTCCTCCGCATCCACCACTGGAATTAAAGATTCGGGGTTAATTAGGGGTGATTCTTCGCTAACCTCTGCGGGACTTTTACTTTGCAGGGAATAGCGCAGATGGGTGCGGGATCCCGCTTCATCGAGAAGATCGATCGCTTTGTCCGGTAAAAAGCGATCATTGATATAGCGAGAGGATAGATTAACGGCAGC
This sequence comes from Microcystis wesenbergii NRERC-220, assembly GCF_032027425.1. Taxonomy (NCBI): domain Bacteria; kingdom Bacillati; phylum Cyanobacteriota; class Cyanophyceae; order Chroococcales; family Microcystaceae; genus Microcystis; species Microcystis wesenbergii. The sequence goes on from NZ_JAVSJA010000001.1 coordinate 391,739, forward strand.
TTCGATCGCTTTTTGATCGTATTTTACCTGATGGAAATCCTCGTAGGTGGCTTTTAAACCGCGTAAAATCTCGATCGCTTGCTCTTTAGTCGGTTCTCCCACCATAACTGGCTGAAAACGTCTTTCTAGAGCCGCATCTCGCTCAATATGCTGTTTATACTCATCGAGAGTGGTGGCTCCTAAACACTGTAACTCCCCGCGAGCTAAAGCAGGTTTAAGCAAGTTAGAAGCATCCATGGCTCCTCCCATGCTACCAGCACCCACAAGAGTGTGAATTTCATCGATAAACAGGATAATACTGCCCGATTTGCGAACTTCCTCCACAACACCCTTTAAACGTTCCTCAAAATCGCCGCGAAAACGGGTTCCCGCCAGTAAAGACCCCATATCGAGGGCAATTACCTGTTTATCCCGCAAAAGTTCGGGAATATCGCCATTATGGATGAGTTGTGCTAAACCTTCAGCGATCGCTGTTTTCCCCACCCCCGGCTCACCGAGTAAAATCGGGTTATTCTTGCCGCGACGGCCCAAAATTTGGATAACTCGCTCGATTTCTGCCTCTCTACCGATTACAGGGTCAATTTTGCCGTTTTTGACCTCTTGGCTTAAATTGCGACTATATTGGGCTAAAATACCGCCTTGGGGAGCATTTTTCTGGTCTTCATAGTCACTCTTTGCCGTGAAGCGACCACTAGCGACTTTTTCCCCGGCATTTTTAATTAAAAGGCTGCGAAGTTTGATCAAATCAACACCCTGCATAATTAAAATTTTAGCGGCTAGGGATTCGGGATCGGCGGTGATAGCGAGTAATAGATGTTCAGGTGCGATCGCCTGTTCCCCTAATTGTCGAGCTTCCTGAAATGCTTGCTCGAACATCTTTTTCGCTTTCGGGGTAAAAGGGATATTAACGGGACTGTAACCGGTGCCGCGGCCGGTCATTCCTTCAATCAGGCGGCGACTTTCGTGCAGGGTGACTTTTAAATCCTTGAGAATTGAGGCTGCGGTGGCGGTGGCTTCTCCTATCAATCCTAACAGTAAATGCTCCGTACCCACGACACTGTGACCGGTACGACGGGCTTCTTCTTGGGCGAACATCACCGCTTTGATAGCTTTCTGGTTAAAGTATTCAAACATGATCGACGGCTTCCTGGCTACTGGGCTTTACCTGTTACTGTAACGTTTTCTTTACATTAGCCGGAAGGGGGATATCCGTATCAGCAGGGTGGGTTAGGGGACAGGAGTAGGGAGTGGGAATTATGAATTATGAATTATGAATTATGAAGTGGGGTGATGGGGGAGTGGGGAGACCACTTCGTGCGCGTTGCGGGGGGAGGTGGGGAGACCACTTCGTGCGCCTTGCGGGGGGAGATGATGGTAACGAATTTGCAGGTTCAGCCGGAAATATGGGGAAACTTGCCAATATTTCGCCAATCGAAGGGCGGTACTCCCAGTGATTTCTGGGCGACCGTTGACGATCTCGTTAATCCGATTGATGTACCATATAACTGAGAAGGTAAGGATTGAAAAGGCTGCCAGCCAAGTTTTTTCGAGCCGAAGGTGGGTCGGAGCCAGTCAAAGATTGGTGGAAAACTCTCAGCCGTGAAGATTGCCGGATTATTGGCAGCGATATCAAGGACGTAGAGTTTAGCTTTCCCATCGGCTGCCCCTGTGCCGTTCACTTTCCGGTTATCAAGACTTATGGGAGGTGCGGAGTAGGGGCAATTCATGAATTGCCCCTACGGGCAGACGCATCACGCGGGTCATCTTTTACATCAGCCGAGGGGAGATGATTCTGCCGCACGGCAACATCGGCGAAGTCCCAAAAACCCCAAAACGGGAAATCTAGTAGGGGCGAACGGCCGTTCGCCCCTACTAGCGCAAGAAGGAACAGGAAAAATATGACCGCTAACCCCCATACTGGCTCCGATTTCGATGCTTTTCTCAAAGAAGAAGGTCTTGAGGAGGACTGTAGTGCGGTGGCACTCAAACGGGTGCGGTTGCGGCAGTTGGCTGAGGAGATGAAACGGCTCTCTCTGACGAAAACGGAGATGGCGGCGCGGATGCAGACCAGTCGAGCGCAACTTGACCGCCTCCTCGACCCGGAAAAGACGGGCGTTTCTCTCGATACTATCCAACGGGCGGCTTCTGTGGTGGGCCGCCAATTGCGAATCGAGTTGCTCTGAGGGAAGTCAGAAAGTTCGGAGTGCCGCAGATGAAATTACCCAACGGGGAACTGGCAGAAATCTCGATGGAAAAACTGATTGGCTATTGCTTAAATCCAGAACATTCCAGAGGAAAAAATCAAGCCAGAGTCTTTCGCTCTCGTCTGGGAATAACTGCCGAGAACGCTGAGGTTTTGCGATCGCTCATCTCACAGGCTGCCCTGGAGGGGGAAGTTGTGCAACAAGCGGTCACGGAATTCGGCCAGCAGTTTAAAGTGGATTGGACGATACCAAAACGGGAAGGAACACAACTGCGAACTATCTGGGAAATCAGCTTAATTAATCCCAACCCTCGCCTAATTTCTGCCTTTATCAAGTGAAGTACCATGAAAGACATCAAACTCTTAGATACGGTTGCCATCCTCAACTCCGTCCCTCGGGAGCGATTGACTTTAGTTGAATTAGATTATGAAGCTGTCCCCAGCTTGCCAAGCGGACAGGTGGGAACAGTGGTTGAGGTGTATGAAAAAGGTTCGCGCTATCAATATTTAGTGGAATTTTCTGACAGTCAGGGGCGGGAATATGCGATGGCTATTCTGCCAGGCGATGAGCTTCTGGTCTTGCATTATGAACTGGAGGCGGCGTAAATTCTGCTTAAGGGAAAACGCTATGGCTCAAGTAGCGGTTAGCGAAATTTTGAACCCTATTACCGAATCTGACACACCGCGCCACAATCCCTCACGGAAGGCGATAGGTCGCTTGAGAAGCAGTAAAACAGGGGAAAATACCTGAAACTCTTTCCCCTGTGAATCCCTAAGCGAGGGAGAAGAATATAAAGATTTATTAAATTGTAGCTTTTGCTACAGTTGTGGGGGGGGGAGTGTGTATGCTTCTGCTATCTCCCTTTGGTGTTGGGTTGGGGTGCTGCTTGATCTAGCTACGAGGGAGGGCGGTCGCACTCTTTTCTCATAAGGATTAAATAGGCCATGAAAAAAATAGTACCGTTTTCCATTACTTGCGCCATTCTGCTTGCACCAATGGTAGCAGAAGCCGCTACAATTGCTGGAACATCTATCATTCCTAGCACGACTCTAATTCCTGTGGCACCTTTCTCTCTCAATCAGATTAATGACGGTATCACATCAGATGCTCCACCTTTTAATGGATTTGCATCTAATAGTCCATCAGGAACAATTACCCTAGATTTGGTAGGTGACTATAATTTGACTAGCTTCATCTTATGGAATGATATTAATGTTCTTGCTGAAGGAATTAGTCAATTTAGACTAGATTTTTTTGACAGTTCTAATAATCTGATACCTGTTAGCTTTACCAATACTTTCTTAGCACCCATAGGTCAAGTAGCCCCCGCAACATATAATTTCAGTCAAGCTGTACCTAATGTTAGTCGAGTCGATCTGGTTGTATTAAGCTCTAATATTGGTGTATTTAATAGAATCGAGATTCGTGAGGTAGAATTTACTGGCTCTCCTGCTTCTATCCCAGAGCCAAATAATGTTTTGGGTGTCATACTTTTAGGCGCAGGATGTTTATTGCTAAACAGAAAAAATGGGCGTGGTTCAATGTGACTTGCAGCATAAAATGGCGTAAAAACTGTACGTTCGCTCATTAGTGTCGAAACCTTAATCACTCAGTGCTTAGGTGATTTCCGAGAATAAACTTACCTTCGGCAGAGTTTAACAATGCCAAGCTCTGATAGCAGATAATTGATCCTCTGGTAATTTCTTTAGAGGAAATCACCTTAACCCAGCGGTTAAGTGCCCGAAAGATAGCTCTTGAGAATTGTACTTCTCATTCGCCCATGCCCAGCCACTCGCTTCGCTCGAAGTCAAAAGTCAAAAGGCAAAGGGATTTATAATGTCCAGCACGCTGCCACCGAAAGAAGTAGAACTGGACAGGTAATTTGTCCAAAGTTTGTTATTAGCGTAGTCGATGCTGTCTTTAGAGACTCCCAACCGCATGGTTTAGGCGGACTGAAAGTTTAATTGTCTCCCAATCTTTCTAACAGTTCAGAGCGGGATAAATTCACTAAAGAAAGAAGTAACCCGGTGCGTTCTGAGATGGGAAGTTGGGCAATCTGTTCAACTAGACCAGACAATTCCGAATCTAGGGTTCCAAACCGCCCTTCCAGAAGACTAGCTATCAGCGAGAGTTGTCCCTCTAAAGTGCCTTCCTGTTTTCCTTCTATTTTCCAATCTTCTCGCTGTTTTAGATAGGCTGGTGATAGGTTCATGATGTCCTCCTGTTCCTCGCTACTTAAATTATCTCTCAATTCCAAATTCTTACGCCAGTTGGCTAGAATTTCTAACAAATTTTCTTTAAAAGAGTTATCTTCTGGCAATTGAACTAACTCTTCTACGGCTCTTTTTTGTGTTTCTCCTTTTCCTAAAACCCTCAACCATAAAGTGTCTTCACTCACTGGTAACTGGTGGATGGCAACGATTGCCACTTTGAGGAAGTCAGCTAAAAAGTAAACCCCTTTTAACCAATTCCTCTCATCGCTGTCAGCCCTGAATCCTTGAATCATTCTAGCTGAAAAGGTGGGGGTGAGAATCCATAAAACTGGCAATTCTGCGACCGTCAGAGTTTTGTTTGCCCGTTTCGCCTTTCTTAACAGGTCATTATGAACAGTATATAACTTTGATATACAACTGCGAATCTCTATTTCTGAGGGCGGGTTACGGAAAGGTTCAAACAAACAGGAAGTCGCCGCCATTTTTCCGAGTAAACCTAAAGGGAGTTCGGTCCTTGATGGTGAACTGGCCGGTTCAAACCAGACATCTATTTCTTGAACCTCACTTTTCACTTTCTTACTCTTTTTTATGGTTCCTAGAGGCGCTAACAGTTCCTCTAAATATTCCTTGGCAAATTGGTCGTGAATTTGGCGGGTCATTCTCGGAGATGACTGAGAATATAAAGGGGGATAAACTATCCTATTATATCATTAATTAAAAAGGAATCCAATCGACAACATTGATCCATAACTAGGAATCAACTTGACTAAGAGAGGAACGTCTTTTAAAAGGAATTATTTTTTTGATTAATTCAGGTGTAATTAAGCCTTGAGGATAAAAAATTGTTCCCAAAACAATTAAAATTCCAAAAATAATCAAACGACCATCGCGCAAGAAATTCCCTAACCAAATTGGTAAACCATTCACGCCGCCGAGGGCGCGTAAAACTTCGGGCAAAGCAGTTAAAACAATGCCGCCCACCACGGGCCCGACAAAAGTTCTGGAACCACCAATTAAAACAAAAGCCAGGAAAATAATACTGGCATCAAAAGTTCCTTGACGGGAATTCCAAGTATTGAGAAAATGGGCGCTTACCGCTCCCACAACTGCCGCTAAAACTGCCCCGAAAGTGAAGGATAAAACTTTGTGATAGGTGGGATTAATTCCCATGGCCGCGGCCGCCAATTCATCGGCACGAATGGCATTAAATGCCCGACCAATTTTGATGTTTTCTAACCGGTAGAGAAACAGCATAGTTAGCAATAAGAGGGGCAAAGCCAGCCAAAGGTAGGCTAATTGAGTGGTGAAGGGTTGGGGAATGGCGAAAATACCAACCGCACCGCCAGTTATCTCGAGATTAAGGGCAATAATTCTCAAAATTTCTACCCAGGCGATCGTGGCAATAGCTAAATAAATCCCTCGCAAACGGAGAACAGGAATACCTAAAACTATGGCTAATATTCCCGCAATAATGCCAGCAATTAACATTTCTAAAAAGACCAAAGCCAGGGGATAATTGCCACCGGTATTAGTAAAAACTTTCGTGGAAAGAATGGCGGCCACATAACCACCTAAAGCGTAAAAACCGGGGGTTGCTAAGGATAATTGACCGGCCATTAAGGGCAGATAAATTGAAATGCCTAAGATGGACCCAAAGATCATTGAAACAATTAAAAAACCATAGGTGTTAAAAAAATCAGCCATATTTTCAGTGAGCGGTTATTGGGTGCTTAAGTTAGGGGAGTCAATTAGCTAATTTTATCACCGTTCTCTCCCACCTCATTCTCCGGTAATTCTCGAAATTATCATAATTTTTTACTTGGCACTTTTCCTATATCGTAGCGTTCGCCACCTTAAAAGCAGACGGGATGATCGATGATGGGAAAAGGTATCTTCCTCAACTTTGTCCTAGAAAAAATTCGGGGGAATTTATGAAACAGCAGGATTGGTTCCTCGGACTCATAAGGCTGAATTTCCCCATAAAATCGCAGTAGCGGCTGAAAAAGTCCTAGAAGCTGAGGATATTATCAATTTTACCCCAAAAGCAATCCATCAGGTGCAAGCGATCGGTTAGAAACCAGTAATATGGTTTTAAACGTTTTCAATTCGATCCTCTCACTAATCGAGCAGTTAATTTTTAGGTTAGAGAAATGATAGATAAATGAGAGGATCATGAGATAAATATGAAAGTTTTTTGGGTAAAAATTAGTTAAGATAAGGGGAAATTAAAGGATAAACAACTATAGATGTTTACTTCACTCGAACTTTTAACCACTTCCTTTGTTGCTGTGGGATTAGCCGCCGATGCCGTGGCCGTTTCTCTGACCAGTGGCCTGATGATTCGCCATATTCATGTTAATAAGGCTTTGAAAATTGCTTTGTTTTTTGGGGGATTTCAAGCGATTATGCCGATGATTGGTTGGGGTATCGGTCTAACCTGTCGCGATTTTCTTGCCTCTTTTGACCACTGGATCGCTTTTATTATTTTAGGGGCGATCGGCAGTAAAATGATCTACGAAGCTGTTCAAAATGATGACGAGGAAAAAAAATTTAATCCTCTAGATTGCTATACTTTAATCGGATTAGCGATCGCTACTAGCATTGATGCTTTAGTAGTTGGTTTGGGTTTATCGATGATTAAAACTCCCTTACTTTTAGCTTGCACTGTCATTGGTTTTATTACCTTTGCTTTATGTTTTATAGCTGTTTTTATCGGGCATAAATTCGGTAATTTATTTAGTCAAAAGGTGGAAATTCTCGGCGGTTTAGTTTTAATATTAATCGGCGGTAAAATCCTCATTGAACATTTAATCGCCTAGATTATCCCCATTTTTCACTATCGGACTCCTTTTCCTGACTGTTTTAAGAAGGAAGTAGCTAATTCGGGATAACCGGCCTCAATTAAAGCCTGATCTCTGATGCGACAGGAATCGCATAAACCGCAGGGTTCAACTTCTCCTTGATAACAAGACCAAGTATCAGCAATGGGAACCCCTAAACTAACGGCACGACGGACGATATCTACCTTACTATCCATCACCAAAGGGGCAATTAATTGGGGTGCTTTCCCTTCTAAACCCGCTTTCGATGATAAATTAGCTAAAGTTTGAAAGGCCTCTAAATACTGGGGACGACAATCGGGATAACCGGAATAATCCACCGCATTAATTCCTAAATATATCGCCTCCGCTTCCCTTGCTTCTGCTAAAGAAAGAGCGATCGAAATAAAAACTGTATTTCTCCCCGGCACATAGGTAATCGGGATAATATTCGGGTTAATTCCCTCTTGGGGAATAGCAATAGATTGATCGGTTAAAGCGGAACCTCCCCACAAAGATAGATTGACTTCGATCAGATGATGTTCTTTAATTTCGAGGAAATTAGCAATTTTTTTCGCCGCCGCTAATTCCCGGTCGTGTCTTTGTCCATAACGAAAGGAAAGGGCGATTAATTGATAACCAGCCGCTAGAGCGATCGCTGCTGTTGTCGCTGAATCTAATCCCCCGGAAAGTAAAATAATCGCCTTTTTTGTCATTACCCTAATGTCACCTGTGCTTGTTGATAATTAGCTACTAAGATAAATTGTTTTAGCCACCGCGAACCTAACAAAATCTCCTGAATTGCCTCCCCTGCAAAGACGGGAATTTCGTATTCTTGACCATCAATTATTACTCTGCCTAAATATATATCAAAAAATGCTTCTCCTTGAGCGGTTATCAATTTATTTTGTCGCAAAAAACGCCAATCAAGACTGTCAGCATCTTGACTATTTATGGCTAAAAACTCGGTAAAACCCGTATCCAGCATGACTTCTGTGGGTAGAATCAATCCATCATCGCCAACTAAATCGATATCAAAATAAATTTGTCCTTTGGTTCCAAATCTCCCTTCAATCATATTCTGCCACTAACTCCAGTTTCATTAATGCCAAAGATGTGATGAATTTTGTCGGGATATTTTGCCCTTGCTTTTTTACTGGCCACTTCTTGATCGGGATCGATAAAATAATCGCCGCTATCGGGTTCGATCGCAATGTACCAACCATAATAATGTTTCATTAACCGGGTCTGTAAACTCTGAAAAATCGGCCAACAACGATGATAAAATTCTAATTGTCGGGCGCGATGTTTGGCCTTTTCTTCCTCTGTAGATTGAATCTCTGGAAAAACTCGACCACGACGCACTACTCGTTCAGAATTGTTGTTAGACATAGTATTTAACCTCTTGTTAGTAAATTAGGGTTTGGGAATTATGAATTATGAATTGGGGAGTGGGGAGAATAAATAAAAAGTAATCTCCTGACTACTGACTACTGACTCCTGACTACTGACTACTGACTCCTGACTACTGACTCCTGACTCCTGATAACTGATAACTGATAACTGATAACTGATAACTGATAACTGATAACTGACTAGCGGACACCTAAAAACTTATGGGTTTGGAGACTGAGACGCCATTGGGGATGTCGGAGAACATAATTAAAGACTAACTCTTTGCTTTCCACTGTATTCCATTCGGGTTGCAGATATTTGATCACCCCTTCCGATAACTTACTTTCCTGGATGGCTGCCCAGTCTAAATCCTCTGGATTAGCCACGACAATTTTTAACTCATTCACCTGTGCATAAATAGTAGGATCGGGCATTTTATAAGTTTTAGGAGAAAAAGTCACCCAATCGAAAACCCCAGTAAAAGGATGAGCGCCAGAAGTTTCTAAATGTACCCGTAAACCCTGATTTTTTAATTCCTTGGTCAAAGGATCAAGATTGTGCATCAAAGGTTCACCCCCGGTAATCACCACCATAGCGGGGTTAGCCCCTTTTGCCATCTCAACCAATTCCCGCACCGATTGTTGGGGATAACGGTGGGCATTCCAAGACTCTTTTTGGTCGCACCAGGGACAATAGACATCGCAACCTCCCAAACGGAGGAAAAAAGCATTGCTTCCCGTCCAAAAGCCCTCGCCCTGCACAGAATGGAAAGTTTCGACCACAGGATAGGTACAATGGTTTATGCTAACCGTTTTCATAGAATCAGTATTATAGAAAATATGGACATTCCCCTGAACTTTGCCAAATACATCCAATGGTCTGGTATTGCCACGCTGGTTTTTTTGGTACTTACGATTATCGCTTTTCTCGTCGGTTGGGGAATCCGCTTTCGTCTCGTCGGTGTCACTAGCTTTATGGCCGTGTTGACGGTGGGGATTTTCGGTCTTGGGTTAGGATTATTTACCCGTACAGAAATTCCGGGAGCGGTGAGATTCTCCCTTGTCTATGATAACGGAGCTAATCAAGCTGTTATCTCCCTGCCCAATACTGTTACTGCCGAGCAGGTGGAAGCAACCCTAAAACAAGCCGCTAGTGACTTGTTTTCCTCCGGTCGCGCCGGTGCTGGCGGTAATAATCAATTTATCATTAGCGCTCGCACTCTCATTCATCCTCAGCCCGGTTTATCTGCTCCTTTGTACTTAGGACAGATTAAAAAATCCTTCTCCGCCCCGGGGGATAATACACCTGAACTACAGCTTTTTCCCGAAAGTTTCGCTAAAATTAGCCAATAATCCTTGAGGTTGTCAAAAAATGTCCAATGCTGTCGCTGTTTTGCCCCTGTTAATCGCCCCCGCACAAGTGATTCGGGGTGACAATGCCCTAGAAGAATCCACCGGCAAGTTAGCGGATTTGGGTAAACGTCCCCTCGTGGTGGGCGGCGATCGCAATTTAGCTTTTTTGTCATCTCCCCTGAAAAATCTCACTCCTAGCTATCACAGTTATGCCCCCGATTGTTCGGAAAATTCCCTAGCATATTTAAAGGCATCTGTCAAGAGTCATGAGGCAGATTTTATCATCGGTGTGGGTGGCGGCAAAGCCCTCGATACGGCCAAATTACTCGCCCATCAGTGCCATTTGCCGATCGCCACGATTCCCACCTCCGCCGCTACCTGTGCCGCTTGGACAGCCCTATCTAACGTCTATTCCGACGCGGGGGCGTTTCTTTACGATCTGTCCCTAGCCCGTTGTCCGGATTTATTAATTCTCGATTACGGTATTATCCAAACTGCCCCGAAAAGAACCTTAATCGCCGGTATTGGCGATGCGATCGCTAAATGGTACGAGGCCTCCGTCAGTAGCGGTCATTCCACAGAAACCCTGATCATTGCCGCTGTCCAACAGGCCCGGGTTTTGCGGGACATTCTTTTCCAAAAATCCCCGGCAGCCCTGGAAAATATCGGCGGGGAGGACTGGAAACAGGTGGTAGATGCCACCGTTTTATTAGCCGGAGTAATTGGTGGTTTAGGGGGTGCTAATTGTCGTACCGTGGCCGCCCATGCAATTCATAATGGTTTAACCCATATTCCCGCTTGCCATCATGCCCTGCACGGGGAAAAAGTCGCCTACGGAATTCTCGCCCAATTGCGTCTAGAGGAAATAGTTTTGGGTAATCAATTGGCAGTATCGGCCCGGGGGCAACTAATCCAGTTTTATGAACAAATTGGTTTACCGAAATCCCTAGAGGATTTAGGATTAAGAGATGTTTCCCTTGCCCAATTGCGCCACGCGGCCGCAATTGCCTGTCAGCCTAATTCGGACATTCATCGTTTACCTTTTACGGTTTCCCCCGAACAAGTTATGGCGGCCATGGTTTCCACTACCACTGCCGATACGATCGGGCAGAAAGTTAAAGCTAATTAAGGGCAATATTTTCGGGATTTATTAATAAAATGCCCGTTATCAGTCGTAAGAAATTAAATGAATTTGCCGAAAGGTATCCCGAAACAAAATCAGCATTAAAAGAATGGTATCAAAAAATGAAGACAGGACAATTTCAGTCCATAGCAGAATTAAGAACCATTTTCCCCAATGCTGACGAAGTAGGAAAACTGACTGTATTTAACATAGGCGGAAATAAGATTAGACTCATAGCAGCGATTCATTACATCGACAAAAAATTTATAGCGCTTCCTAAGCTAGTGAGGTACATCTATTTTCTTCCCTTTTGCCTTTTGCCGTTCGGCTGAGCTCACGGCCGAAGCCTCTTGCCTTTTGCCTAAAACCCATAACTTTTGTACCTCAGCAGACTGAAAAACGCTATATATTCGAGAAGTTTTAACTCATGCTGAATAGGACAAAAACAAATGGAAGGAGTAAAAAAATGCCGACGATAGATTTAGAGAAAACACAGCAAGCTTGGACAAACTTAAAGCCAATACTCTTTATTCCTCGTAGCGAATCAGAATATGAACAATTAGTAATTATGTTAGATAATTTGATAGATGAAATAGGAGAAAATGAAAATAATCCTCTTGCTTCTTTAATGGAAATTTTGGGAATATTAATAAAAAATTATGAACAGGAGAATGTTCCCGAATTATAAATGGTAGGGGTGGTGCGTTCCCAAATATTGGTTAACCTTGAAATTGTCATGTTTTCAGGGAGGACACCCTAGGAAAGAATGCGAGCGCCCTGCAAGAAAATATCCTTACCCTCCTGATCGCCTACGAAACCGCCGGCGATCGGGAACAGGCGATCGCCGCTCCCCTGCAATCTTAACGAGTAATTTATACTAAATCCAGTTATTAAAGACTGATTGTTTATTCCCATGAGTGCCTGTCCTGATATGTAGCCTATACTCAACGGATTTAGTATTAGATAGTCAACAGCTTATTGCAATGGGGACAAACCATTAAGCGAATCGAATAATTGTAAATTTTTGTCAAGAGGTGCGGTCAGATCGAAGAATCATCGCTATAACTCCAGAAAAATCCTGTTATTTTAGCTTATTGTCAGAAATTTAGTTAATTGCGCTAAAATGGGGTGATATGCCGAAAGTTTCCGTATAATCCATAGTTAGGCGTACATCCAAGCTATAGGAGACCACGAGGCTCAACACATCCTCTGTTCATATCGCAATTGCTCGTACTTGAAAGGATTGGATTTTTATTCCACCCACCTACTTTAGGAAGCCATGAACAAATTGCTAAAATCTTATCACGCAGTTCGGGAATTTCTAGAATTTCACACGCAGATTTATGGCACAGGGAGAATGCAAAAATTTCATGCCAACGACTTTAATACCCTTTACGAAGATGTATTAATGAGTCCGGGAGATACCCATATTCCCTTTGCTAGTGTCGATGAAGAAGGAAGATTTTTCTATCCTTGGCATCAATATTATGCTGATACTGATTGTATTTGGATGGCGAATGAATTTCATCCCATCAGCTAAATACTCAATTTAATCTTTGTAACTTAATTGGAGTCAATCATGTTAAATGAAATTTTTGCGGCTAATGATGCCTATAAATTCCTGAAAGTAGAAGACTATTTTTATCGTTATAAAGAATGGGAAAAATTAGAAAAAGTCACTTCTCATTCTTTTGACCAAGATAGCGAGCGTCTCAGTCTTAAATTTACCAAAGCCGACGGGAGAAACTGCTGTCTGTTAATTCAATTTATTCAAAAAGATACTTTTCGTGTGCGATTCAATCCCAGTTACGAATCTGGTGAACAATATCCTACAGAAAATACTCGCTCGGTTGTTATGGATAGCATTGAAGAACTTAGAACAGTTCTCAAAGCTAGTGAAAATTTCCAAGTAAGTATTCAGGAAAATAATGAACAAGTTGAACTGAAAACACAAGGGACAGATGACCATCCTAGCTTAAAAATGGTTGTCAAGTTTAATCCTTTTGTGATTGAAGTGTTTGGCTTCTCTACCGAAACTAATGACTATTTCAGAGTTTGGCAAACCGCTAATCCTGGAATCTACTATACTTCTAATGGAGCAGAAGATTATGCCATTATCCAAGCGGTAAATAAACCAGCTACTGCCAAATATATTGGCTTTGGGGAACAAGGAGGACAGGGTTTAACCAAAAATACAGCCCAGTTGAATTATTTCAACTTTGATAATATGCGCTATCGACAGGTTTATAATCGAGGTCCTTTAGATGACAGAGAACCCCTTTACCATTCTGATCCTTTCTTTTTTGAATTTAATGGTGTTCCCGATCAAAAGAGTGTTAATGCCATTTTTATTGATAACCCCGGTCAAATCTTGGTTGATGTGGGTTATATGAATTCTGGTCGCTATATGTTTGGAACTCGCTTTGGTATCTTAGATTACTTTTTCTTTTTAAATAGTGAACCCCGTCATGTCTTAGACGATTTTACCTCAATTGTCGGTCGTCCCCGTTTAAAACCTCGCTACATTTTAGGCTATCATCAGGGATGTTATGGTTATGATAGTCGAGGTAGTGTCGAATGGGCTGTTGGAAAATATCGAGATTATCAGATTCCTTTGGATGGTCTTCATATTGATGTAGATATTCAACATAACTACCAAACTTTTACCATTGATACTAATAAGTTTCCTGACCCTTTATCAATGTTTGATAATTTGCGAAAAAAGGGGTTAAAATGCAGTACAAATATAACTCCTGTTATTAGTAACAAAGATATCAATTATCAGACCTATCAGGAAGGATTAAGCAATAGTTATTTCGTCTTAGATAAACGTTATGACCCCGATAATCCTGCTAGTCGCTCCTATCAGTGCTATGGTGGAGGCAACGAATATCGTCCCAATGATCCCGATAAAATACAAGGATTTAACAGTGGTCAACCTTATATCGGAGAAGTTTATTATGGCAATGATGCCTATGGCAATGAGTTAGGAACGCCAGGTCATTATCCTGATTTTGGGCGAGGCGAAGTGCGAAAATGGTGGGGAACCCAATATCAATATCTCTTTGATATGGGGTTAGAAATGGTCTGGCAAGATATGACAACCCCTGCTATTCGTGAGACTCGTGGGGACATGAAAGGGTTTCCTTTTCAACTCTATGTGACCAGTGATTTTATTTCTGGTGTCACGCCTCAATTAACCCCTGCAATTAAAGTCTGGAACCTTTATGCTTACAATCTCCATAAAGCGACTTATCATGGACTAAATTATCTACCTGGACGGGATAATAAACGCAACTTTATCATTGGGCGAGGTAGTTTTACTGGCTCTCATCGCTTTTCAGGATTATGGACGGGAGATAATGCTTCGGATTGGGATTTTCTGCGGATGAATGTTTCTCAGGTTCTTTGCTTGGGAATGTGTGGACTTGCTATCTGCGGTCAAGATATCGGTGGTTTTGAAACCTCATCTATAGATGATGGAAAATGGGCAAGTCCTGAGCTTTTAATTCGTTGGACAGTGGCAGGTGCTTTCTTACCTTGGTTCAGAAATCATTATGTCCGAAAAGGACGCAAGGAATTTCAAGAACCATTTATGTATTTAGAATACTTCCAAGAAAGGAATCTGCCTATTCCTCAACCCCAAGATTTGTATGCAATGGTATTGCCGATTTGCAAACATTATATTGAATTGCGCTATCGGTTGATGCAGCTTTTCTATGACTGCCTTTTCGAGAATTGTTTGGATGGAATGCCGATTTGCCGTCCTATGTTTCTTAATGATCCTCAAGACCAGTCTCTTTATAATGATAAAGAATATTTCCTTGACAACCAGTTTTTTGTTGGAAAGGATCTTCTCATTTCTCCTGTTACCAAACCTCAAGCGGAGACGAATGGAGGTAAATGGGATGTTTATCTACCCCAAGGTAGTAATTGGTATTGTTTTATGAACAACCAACTACCTTTAGCCAGTTTAGTTGAAGGAGGAACGACGATTCGAGATTTTGATGCGAATCTTAATCTTGAGGGGAAACACATTAATTTCATCGTTCCTATCTATGTTCGTTCAGGTGCAATTATTCCCATGATTGAGCTTGAACAATATGTAGGAGAACTGAATCAGCAAGGTAAACCCAATCCTATTACTTTGAATATTTACCCCGGTCAAAGTGGTGAATATACAATGTATTTAGATGATGGGGTGAGTCGTTCTTCAGCAGTGGACAAACCGGAAGAGCAAGGGGGTGATCCACTAGCGAAGAGTGAATATCGCCAAACTCAGATTACCCATCAATACATAGCACCGAAAAATCGTGAGATTAAGATAGAGCGTATTCATGATAAATATACGCCTAAGTACGAGACGTTTTTCTTTGTTGCTATTTTGCACGATCCTTCTGAAACTCAGGGAAGCTCTGGTTCTTTGAATAAAGTTATTCTCAACAATCAAGAAATCCAGAAATTAGGCAATGGAGATTATAATGCCCTCAATGGGGCTAGTTTGAATGCTTGGTATTATAACCCAACCATTAATATTAGCTTTATTAAGGTATTTGATAATCTCCCTTCGGTCACGATAACTTTGGAGTATGCTTAGACCCACATTATGTGGTGTCTTCAAAATAAAGTTTTGACTGCCTGTAAATAAATAAAAAACAGGCAGTCGAAACCTTATGTCCACAGCTTATTTTTTTTTGTTCTTCGTTACTTGGTATGGTTTGATCGGGGGGCATAAATCGACTAAATCCTTATCCGGCAAAAGACTTAATTGATTAGTTCGTTCTAGTCGGGTGTGGGGTAAAATCGGTGGCGATCGGCTTTCTCCATGGTTCAGGTTCTAGCATATATCGTGTAAATGCGCTAATATTCAAACTAAAGCCGTCCTCAAAAGACGGGGTTTGGGACTCAATTTTTCGATGACGACAATAATCGACGAGTTAAGGCAACAGTGGCAAGATCGCCTCTCTCAAACAGAGGATTCCTTAACCGATCGCCAACGGGATACCATTATCAATTGGTTACTCGGTGAAGATAGCCAACGTTGGGAAACTTTGGACCAGAGAGATTTAGAAATCGCTAAACGGGGATTAGTCTATCTTTGGCAAATTCTGCGGCAACGCTATCTGAAAGTTAGTCCCACCCGCGCCTATCGTAACCTGATTGATCGTCTCGGCGCTTGTGTCACTCTCCGGCAACAAATTCGCACTTGGGTTTCCCTAAGTCGCGATCGTCAGCAAGCGGTGGCCGATGTCTTGCAAGAAATTATTCAAGAGATGTTAAATAGCGATCGCTATCTACAATCCCAGTTAGCATGGATCGCTCGTTGTACCAATGATCAAGCTACTCGTGATCAGCTGCTGTTAGCCACCCTAGAGGAATACGCCCTGCGTCCGATCCGCAATCAACCCCTGTTAGCCTATCGTTTTGTTAATTATCTCCGTCGTCAATCGAGAAGCGGTATCACTAATGTGCCGCGGCAAGAAATGATCCGGATTCTCTCCGATGAAATTAGTGGCGATGAGGGGGAAAATAGCTTAAGTTTACTGGATCAAAATGCGATCGCTACCGACGAAGATCAACGCACTTGTCAAGAAGCGCAAATTCTCCGGGCAAAAGTTCAAGAGAGTTTTGCTAGGTATCTAGAGGAAAATGTTAGTCCGGAGGCGGTGACTTGGTTTAACCTCTATCTAGGGGGCGAAAGCCAAGATGCGATCGCCAAAGCGATGAATATTCCCATTCAACGGATTTATCGTATCCGGGAAAAAGTTGGCTATCATGCGATTAAGGTTTTTGCCCTCAAGGAAGGGACAGAATTAATCAGTGAATGGTTACAAATCAGCCCGAAAGAGCATAATTTTGGCTTAACTCTCAGTCAATGGCAAAGTTACTATGCTGGCCTTTCTCCCACGGGTAAAAGCGTTATCGATGGCTTAAAAGCGGGTAAAACCCTTGAGGAAATCGCCGGGGAATTAAACTGTAAACGCACGCAAGTGGTCAAAGAATGGACGAAACTTTATCTAAGCGCCCAAAGTCTCAGGACAAAAACCTAATCAGTTATCAGTTATCAGTTATCAGTTATCAGTTATCAGTTATCAGTTATCAGTTATCAGTTATCAGTTATCAGTTATCAGTTATCAGTTATCAGTTATCAGTTATCAGTTATCAGTTATCAGTTATCAGTTATCAGTTATCAGTTCACTGAGAAAACTACCCACACCCCACACCCCACACCCCACACCCCACAACCCACACCCCACAACCCATCCCCTTTTTGATTTTTGACTTCAAGAAATATGTGGATTATTAGCAAAAAAGTCGGGGTATTTACCCATTATTTAACCTCTACTGGAACATTTACACCTACCATGGACAAAGCCAGTAAATTTTCTGCTCGGGAAATGGCGGATATTATGGCTAAAAAATACGGGGGAATAGTAGAGGCCATGAGATAATTATGACCATTGGTATTTGGATTTTAGGGGATCAATTATGGACAGGACAAGCTGCCTTAGCTAATCGTCAAGGCTATTCACAGGAAACGCCGGTTATTTTAATTGAATCCCACACTCATATTCGACAAAGACCCTATCATCAGCAAAAATTAGTTTTAATCTGGTCGGCGATGCGTCATTTTGCCGAAGAATTAAAAACTTTAGGATGGTCTGTCACCTACGAAGTTGCTGAAGATTTTGAACCGATTTTATCTGCTTGGATTAAACGATTAGGCATTAAAGAATTACAGATCATGATGCCTAATGATTTGCCCTTTCTTAGATTAATTAAAAATCTCAATTTAGACTGTGCTATAACCCTAATTGATAATAATCACTTTCTCTGGACAAGGACAGATTTTAATAATTGGGCTAAATCTCGTAAAAGACTATTACTAGAGGATTTCTATCGAGAAAGTCGCAAAAAATGGCAGATTTTAATGGAGGATAATCAACCCATAGGAGGACAATGGAACTTTGATAAACAAAACCGTAAACCGCCCAAAGATGGCTTAAAAACTGCTGCTCCTCTTTGGTTTGAACCCGATGAAATTACCCTTCAGGTTATCGCTGATGTGGAAGCTTTAGATATTCCTAAATATGGAAAAATCAAACCTTTTCGCTGGGCAGTAAACCGCAGACAAGCTTTACAGGTTTTGGAGCATTTTATTACTAATTGTCTGCCCAACTTTGGACCCTACCAAGATGCGATGGTAACGGAAGAAGAAACCCTCTGGCATTCCCTATTATCTCCCTATCTTAATCTAGGATTACTAACGCCGTTGCAAGTGATTCAATCGGCAGAAATTGCCTATAAAAAAGATAATTTAGCCCTGAATAGCATCGAAGGATTTATCCGTCAGGTGTTGGGATGGCGGGAATATATGCAGGGAATTTATCATTATTTGGGAGAAGATTACGCTAATCGTAATTGGTTTGAGCATCAACAACCCTTACCGGCTTTCTTTTGGGATAGTAACCAAACCGAGATGAATTGCCTCAAACAAGTATTATCACAGGTGGAAAATACTGGTTATGCCCATCATATTCAAAGATTAATGATTTTGAGCAATTTTGCCCTAATTTTTGGTTGCTCTCCCCAAGAGATTGAAAACTGGTTTCATAGTGTTTTTATCGATGCCTACGATTGGGTAATGCAGACTAATGTACTGGGAATGGGACAATTTGCCGATGGGGGAATTCTCGCCTCTAAACCCTACGCTTCCTCTGCCAACTATATTGATAAAATGAGTGATTATTGTCGGGGTTGTGTGTATAAAAAAAATGAACGAGTCGGGGATTTCGCCTGTCCTTTTAACTTTCTTTACTGGGATTTTTTGGCACGACATCGAGAAAAATTAAAGTGCCAAGGTCGAGTTAATATGATTTTAGGTCATCTCGATCGAATGTCGGCAGCTGAACTTAATCAAATGCGCTGCCAGTCCAACCAATTAAGAGCCAAGCTGTTGACTATCTAAATTACTCCTTAAGCAAAGTTACCCAGCAAATTACATTTTATTGGCTTCTATACTTTTGATCGCAATCTGGGATATTTTGATTAAAATTAAGATTAATAACCAGAAAAACTGGCTCAATAGACAATCTCCTTGTTTACTTTATCACTAAAAAAACATGGCTAGAGGGGATCAAATATACGCCTATCGAGAATTGCTCAATCTTCAGGGTGTTTATGCTCATCATGGCATCGATTGCGGTGATGGTAGCGTCATTCATTACCGAAAACCGAGCGAGATTGTGGAACGAACTTCCCTAGAAACCTTTGCTAGGGGCGGTAAAATCTATGTGGTGCGCCATGTAGAGGTGGGATTTTCCTTTATCCCCGATGTGGTGGTAGAAAGGGCTCTAAGTCGTCTGGGGGAACAGAAATATAATCTTCTTTTTAACAACTGCGAACATTTTGCCACTTGGTGTAAGACCGGTATTAGCAAAAGTCAACAGATAGAAGAATTTATCCCGATTATTACCCATTTACAAGCGGTGGGACTCTACGAACCTCTGAAAAAATCCCTCATCGGAGCCGACCCCAACAATGCCCAAACCCTGTTAAAAGGGGCTTTAAGCAGTCTTAAGGTCAGTTGGGATGAAATTCAACCCCAGTACAAAAAAGCCATTCAAGAAGCAGAAACATGGAATCGAGTAGCGATCGAAGCTTTAAGCAGAAATCGCGATGATTTAGCCCGGGAAGCCCTGAAACGCAAGGTAGAAGCCAAAAAACAGGCAAAACGCCATCAGGAACAATTGGATCAACTAGCGGCCATGACCGAAAATGTTCTTAAAAGTCTGGTGATTGCTAATGGTTAGTCTGGATGTCAGTAAACTGTTCAGTATCTAACCATCTGCCAATTGCCTCGGTTGATTCCCATCCACATCAGGTAATTTTAGTTGCTCGCTATGGAAATCTGGATTATTTTACGTTTTTCAATCGCCGCTGCCATTATCGCTTTAGTTTGCTGGTCTTTAGCCAGTGCCGTGCGCGATAGTTGGCAAGTTGCCCGACGGATGCACTCGATCCCTTGCTCCCACTGCCGCTACTTTACCAACGATTATCGCCTCAAATGTAGTGTACAACCCAGGAGCGCCAACACCGAACAAGCGATCGACTGCGGCGATTATTTTCCCAGGGCCTAGTCAGCCATAATACCGAAAAGTTTTTCGAGATGGTGCGAAATTTGCTAGTCTAGGCTAAATAGGTCTGAAATAGTATAGAAACGTGGATACAATTATTGGTCGGGGCAAAACAGCCCGTAGAGCTTACGGTATCGATGAAATCGCACTTGTACCCGGAGTGCGAACCCTCGATCCTAGTTTAGCCGATACCCGTTGGTCTCTCGGCAATATCGAGCGGGAAATCCCGATTATCGCCAGCGCTATGGATGGGGTGGTCGATACTAAAATGGCCGTCCTCCTCTCCGAGTTGGGGGCGCTAGGGGTACTAAACCTCGAAGGTATTCAAACCCGTTACGAGGATCCTAACCCGATTCTCGATCGCATTGCGGCGGTCGGCAAAGCAGAATTCGTCGGTTTAATGCAGGAACTCTACGCAGAACCGATTAAACCGCAACTAATCGAGCTTCGTATCCAAGAAATTCAAGAAAAAGGCGGTATTGCGGCAGTTAGCCTCACCCCTGCCGGTGCCGTCAAATACGGTGCCATCGTCGCCCAAGCAGCGGCCGATATTCTCTTTGTCCAAGCAACCGTTGTTTCCACTGCCCATTTATCCCCGGAAGCTATCACCCCCCTCGATTTAGTGCAACTGTGCCAAGAAATGCCCATTCCCGTGGTTTTGGGTAACTGCGTCACCTACGAAGTCGCCCTTAACCTGATGAAAACCGGGGCAGCCGGGGTTTTGGTCGGTATCGGTCCGGGGGCCGCCTGTACTTCTCGCGGCGTTTTAGGAGTGGGAGTTCCCCAAGCCACTGCCGTGGCCGATTGTGCCGCCGCTAGGGACGATTTTTTCCAAGAAACCGGTAAATACGTCCCCGTTATTGCCGATGGCGGCATTATTACCGGCGGTGATATCTGCAAATGTATCGCCTGTGGCGCCGACGCGGTGATGATTGGTTCTCCCATTGCCCGGTCCGTGGAGGCCCCTGGCCGCGGTTTTCACTGGGGTATGGCCACACCTAGCCCGGTTCTACCCCGGGGAACCCGAATTAGTGTGGGCAGTACGGGAACTATTGCCGAAATCCTCGTTGGACCTGCAAAATTAGATGATGGTACTCATAACCTCTTGGGGGCGCTGAAAACCAGTATGGGAACTTTAGGCGCTAAGAACTTAAAGGAAATGCAACAGGTGGAAGTGGTGATTGCCCCCTCGCTGCTGACGGAGGGGAAAGTCTATCAAAAGGCCCAACAGTTAGGTATGGGTAAATAAAAGTTATCAGTGAACAGTGATCGGTTATCCGCTTCTTGGGACAGTTTTTGATTTTTGCCGCAGATGGATTTTCTGCTTGGGATGACCATCCCCTTCAGGTTCGGTTCTACCGACTCCCACTATCTCAAAAAACTGTTAAATTGGAAGAACCAAAAGGATAGTTTATAAAAAAATTGAGTTAAGGAGATCAAAGGTGTATAGAGAAAACGATCGCCCTCACAATTTATTCGGTACCGATAGTGAATTTTCTGAGAGTTTGTGGCAGTATGTCCAGACCTTAAGTCCAGAAACAATCGCCCAACTCTCGAAACCGGAGTCCCAAGAGGTTTTCCAGGTGATGGAACGCAACATTATCGGACTTTTGGGCAACCTTCCCTCTGAACATTTCGGGGTCACTATCAGTACCAGTCGCGAACATCTGGGACGGTTATTGGCCTCGGCAATGATGAGTGGTTACTTTCTCCGCAATGCTGAACAGAGAATGAATTTTGAAAAATCCTTCGCTACTCTCCAGAGCGGTTCTAGCGATGTTTAAAGTTGAGCGGTAGTTAGTGGGAAAGGGAAAAAGAGGCAATCAGATTTTAGTTATTTGTTGTTTCATTAATTAGCCATTTTTCTGACAAACATGACAAGATAACTTTGATCTGACTAATAACTGATAACTGATAACTGATAACTGATAACTGATTAAAGACAATTTTGCTGCCAGAGTAGTTCTTTTTCGATTCCTTGTTTTTCTCCGGGGGGGACTGTCCTTTCCCGCATAATATAAAGTTGCAGGGATTTAATCTGTTGATCCCTACCGTGCTGCTGATTCCAGTTTTGACAGAGATACTGACCAAACTCTTCATAAACTGACCGACCAATAGCTCGATTAAGATTAATAAAATATTGTCGCCACTGCATGGTTTTATATAAACGATTGCGATCGCTTTCCGTGGGTTTATCCCAAATTACCGGCTGTCCTTCCCTAAATATATCTACCGTGGAACCATCGGCTAATTGACTGACTGCCACAAACCAAGCATCATCCCGGGGCGGACCAGGGGCAAAAATAGTCCAATATTGGTCTAAACGGGTAACTCTTGCCAAAATATCAATTGTATTAAAAGTACGACGGGTGAGCAAGCGATCGAGGGATTGAACTAAAGGTGTATTTAAATCGCCCCTATCGACCGATTGCCGGACAAAACTGCGTAAATTCCAGATACTGGTCAACAATAAGAAGAAAACTACCAAAATATTTAAAGGTAAAGAGGATTTAATCGTCAGGGGACGAAACTTGAGAGGTTTGGTGAAATTGCCCATAAAACGACGATGGGAGGCAATCCACTCATAAATTCTCGTTCCCACGGCCATAAGGGGCGGTAAACGCAAAATTGGCGCTAAAAACCAGAAAATTGGCGAAAGACTGACAATATAAACCACTGCTGACCATTTAAACTGACGTTTTCCCTGCCAATCTTCCACCACCCAAGAATTTTGGGCCACCATATCCTCGTATATTGAGGGGTTATCCTGAGCGACTAACAGGGGAGTGCCGGGTAAAATCAGAAAAGTGCGGAGAAGATGAACAACTTTTTTGCAAAATCCACAATCTCGATCATAATTAATCCTTAAACCTTCTCTTTCTGGGTTTCTCATCCGTTTTTGTCCCCAATCCCAGACTAAGCTAGGGATGATCGGCAACCAATGGGTAACACTCAAAAACGGGAAAATTCCCAGATGAAAACTGAGACCAAAACCGATATGTAAGAGAATAAACGAGAGAATAGCGACTATTTTAAAGAGACTATTGCGAAAGGGAATAAAAATTAGCAGTGGACCCACCCATTCAAAGATTAACGCTGAAAAGGTGAGGATTTCTAGTAATTGTGGCGGTAAAGATAGTAAAAAACCGGCAAAAGCAGTACCGTATTGATCGTAACTGAGAGAGTAATAAACGGCTGTACCGTCGGGCCACCAAGTCTCACTTTTGGTTTTAAAGGCCGCTGACCACATATAGATGTAACACACCTGTATCATAAAAGCGACCGTGGCAGCCGAAACCACACCCTTGGGTAGGGGGTTGGGATTGGTGTTTAAGGCACTTTCCACGGAATAACAGGCACCGAGGGGTAAAAACATCGCCCAGAATAATACTGCCCGGATTACGTCATCGGCGGCAAATAGTAACAGGGGGTTGCGATGATGTAAAGAGACGATTAGCGCCCAAGTGGCGATCGTGGCTAAACGGGTATGATAGCCAATTAAAAGCAATAATGCGATCGCTATAGCGACGATAAACAGGATACTCTGCACCAGCACCGAGTCACTGAGAGCAAAAATAGACCAGTAAAAAGGACTAGCAGAGACTTTCGATAAGCTTCCTAGTGGTAAAACCCCTAATTCGCTGTAATGGGCGGTTAATTGGCTAAAACGAACCGATAAATCTACTAAAACCACTAACGCCAAGGCAATGCGAAATAAAGCCAGCGATCGCAGGTCAAACCCGAAAATCTCTGCCAGTCTTTGTCTAAATGATTTTGTCATTATCGCCATAGGATGATGATTCCCTCCACTTCTTCAATAAACCTACTTTATACCAAGTAAAAAGGCCAAAGGCAAAAGAAAGCTGTCGGCCTTGTCAGTTATCAGTTATCAGTCATCAGTTATCAGTTATCAGTTTTGAGTATTAACCTGTATTATTCATGAAAATTTGGGAAAATACTCAAAAGCCTTGCTCGGAAAATCATTCAGGGATCTAGCTAAAAAACAGACTGTTTTTTGAGACCCTCTCATAATCAGGGTTTTGGCAATTGGTGAATAATTCAGGTTAAGTGTGCATCATCAAATGGCAGTAACAGCGCTGTCTTTTCACTGATTACTGATTACTGTTTACTGATCAGTGATCATCGAGACGGGGAAGAATTGATCGGGGGTAAAGAAGGAGAAATTTCGCCACCTCGATCGAATATTTCCAGATTCCATTGACCGAAACGATTACTTTCAAAAGCAATGAAACGACCGTTACCACTAATCGTCGGACGACGCACTTCTCCTAAAATATTGTCGGTGAGATTTTTTGCTTGCAGAGTTTGTCGATCATAAATATATATATCGGGTTTACCGGACTGTTCCGATACATAAACAATATAACGACCATCAGCACTAATATCCGGTTGATCTTGATAGGTTTTTGCTTGATTTAACCCCGGTAGGGGAACTAAACGATTAGCCACTCGATCGAATAAATAAATCGTTCGTTGACCCCTGCGATCGGAGGCAAAAACCAGATAACGACCATCGTAGTTAAAACGGGGATTATCTTCAGAGGAAGGGGTATTTAAAGTATTTCCTAAAAGCTGTTGGGGAGGGGTGACAAAACCCGCATCACTACATCCCCCCAGACTGATGATATTAACCGCAAGCAAAAGTCCCAGAAGTTTAGGAAACCTGATCATCGGTCGGCGCTGGGGAAGGAAGAATACAACAATTAATATCATCCAGACAAACTTTACCCCAATGCAATGCCCAACGCACCAATTCCACCCGATTATCGGTTTTTGTTTTTGTCAAGATATTACTAATATGATTATCAACGGTACGCTTACTAATCTCTAGCTTTTCCGAGATTTCTTGATTAGTTAAACCATTAGCCACTAAATCGAGTATTTCTAGCTCTCGATAGGATAATGAAGCGGCTGTTTGAAACTTCCCAGCAGACATGAGTATAATTCCTCTCGTATATGTACTTATCATTCTAGAAGAATTTTTTCCCCTAGGAATCGATTAATATTCTGAAGATTATCTATAAACAACCAGAAATAGCTAAAATAGCTGGCCAAGGGACCCCTCATACTAAATCCTGTTTAAAAGGTATAGGAAAGTGGGAAGTGGGGAGAGGGAATTATGAATTATAAATTATAAATTATGAATTGGGAGCGGGGAGAGGGGAGAATAAATAAAGGCAATCTCCTGTCTCGGAGTCTCCTGTCTCCTGACGACCGACTCCTGACTCCTGAATTCTGACGGCTGGTACTATATAATAAAAAACGCTCCTTAGTTAGATATTGAGAAAAACATGGAAGTTATCCCCGCTATTGATATTCTCGATGGCAAATGTGTGCGACTTTATCAGGGAGATTACCAACAATCGCAGGTTTTTAACGATAATCCCGCAATAGTGGCGCGAGAATGGGTCAATCAAGGGGCAACCAGATTACATTTAGTTGACTTGGATGGAGCCAAAGAGGGTAAATCGGTTAATTTGTCAACTATTGAAACAATTCTTAATGATATTGCCATTCCCGTACAGGTGGGGGGTGGACTGCGAGATCTAGAAACGGTGAGTAATCTCCTAAAAATCGGGGTAGAAAAGGCGATTTTAGGGACAGTAGCCGTAGAAAAGCCAGAATTGGTCAGCGAACTTTGTCAAAGCTTTCCGGGGCAAATAATTGTCGGTATTGATGCTCGCGATGGCAAAGTAGCCACCCGGGGTTGGTTAGAAACTTCTGCGGTAGATGCGATCGCTCTCGGTCAAGATATGGCAAAAAGAGGAGCCAGCACGATTATCTACACTGATATTCATCGAGATGGCACGCTTTCTGGCCCTAATCTGGCGGCTTTGCGAGAATTAGCCGAATCCGTCGAAATTCCCGTGATCGCCTCTGGGGGCATTAGTTCTCTGACGGACTTACTGAGTTTATTGTCTTTGGAACCTTTGGGAGTAACGGGAGTAATCGTGGGCCGCGCTCTTTATACCGGTGCAGTTAACCTCTCGGAAGCGATTAGCGCCATCGGATCGGGCCGTTGGCAGGATCTACCCCCGAATTTTTTCGCTTAACGGACTTGTTTGAGAGTATCCACCTGTTTATTGAACATATCGGTAAATAGTCCCAAAACGGTGCGATTTTCATTGACTTTGATGTTCACGCTCACGGACATCCCCGATTGCAGCGGCAGAGTGGATTTATCTTTCAAAACTAACTCTTGACTGTTCAAGCGTACCCGGACTGGGAACCGATAAAAACGGTGATTTTCATCGGGAGGTAAAGCATCGGAACCGATAGAGATTACTTCTCCTTTAATATCGCCGTATTCACTGTAAGAAAAGGAATCAATACGAATATCGGCTTTTTGTCCCTCGCGCACAAAACCGATGTCTTGGTTAGTCACGTCCACCTCTGCCACTAAACAACCTTTAGCAGCATCTTTGACTTGGGTGGGACAGCCATCGGGAACAAGTTTTAATAATGCTTCCGCTTGACTTGGTTGGGGAACAAACCCGGGCCGGGCCTTGAGATCGAAGACCACACCATCAATCGGGGCGGTAATTTTTTGATATTTAATCGTCTGTTGTGCTTGACTAATTTGACTGTCTAGTTCAGCAATGCGCTTGTTGTTATCAATGATAATGCGACTGATCTGACTATCGATTTCAGCGATCCGTTTGTGATTGTCCGCCATTTTATCGCGCACATCTTTTTCCGTGATTACCGTGGTATTAATCAGCTTTTCTCGCGCTTGGGAGATCAACAAGGAATAACGCTTTTCTTCCTGTTCCAAACGGGAAATTTCGGCGATGCGGGTTTGTACTTCTTTCTCTTGTTTTTCTCGATCGATTTTGCCGTTAGCCTCTTGCTGCTGCAGTTCATTTTGACGGTCGGTGACTGATTGTTTTTGTTTATTAATCTGATAACGGGCGATCGCACCTTCATCCCCCAAGGGTTCAATATCTTTGAGAATATTACGCTCGATATCCAAGCTTTCTTGGCCCTGTTTCATCGCATTGCCATTACGAGTTTTAATTTCTTCAAGGACGAGACGATCTTTGATTAATTGCGAGCGGGCATCGGCCAACTGTACTCTGGTTTGGGCCAATTGTTTTTCTAATTGTTCCATTTCCAATCTAGCGGCCGCTTGTCGAGAATTGGCCTCCCGTCGGGCAGCCCCTAAACGGGCTAATTGATCCCCTTGTAAAGCAGAGCTAGAAGCCCCTTCACTGACCTGTGCTTGATAAAGTTGATTTTCCGCCACTAAAGCGGCACGATTACGGGCTAAATCGGCGATTTCACTCGGTAATTTTAATTGAGCGATCGAACTCTCCACTTGTGCCGGTGTCAGATCCTGCGCCATTAGGAGACGATAGAATTGATTTTCCTTCTCGGCAGTGGTGCGAATTGTTCTCAACGATTCTAACTGCACTTTCGAGGCACTGGAATCCATTAAAACCAGTAAATCACCTTTGTTAACTCGATCGCCGTCTTTAACTTTAACTTCCTGTACTACCCCATTCACCGGTGCTTGTACTTCTTGCACTTTGCCCTGGGGTTTAAGTTGTCCTTGGGCGCCCACCACCTGCTCGATTTTGGCGAACGCTGACCAAATTAAAGCGGCAGTGGTGACACTCATTAATGTCCAGATAATCGTCCGCGACCAAATGGGCGATTGTTTCAGGATCACCGATTGTTCTGGTGGGCTGAAAGTGGGTAAAGAAGGGGTAATACTTTTATTTTTCGTGGTAGTGGCCACGTTTTTACCCGCTTGGGTAAGTTCATCGCTTTTACCGTTGCCGTTGCCGTTTTGACCGTTGTTAGAATTACCGTTCATAGGGATTCTCCTATATTTGTTGGGTGTTAGGGAAGTGGGGAGATGAGGGCGGGGAGAGGAAATTATCAATTATGAATTATGAATTGGGGAGAGGGTAGTGGGGTAGTGGGGATCATAAATAAAGGCAATCTCCTGACTACCGGCTCCTGTCTCCTGTCTCCTGTCTCCCGACTGACTAGATTTGCGAATCCTGTTGTTTATAGAGGGTATAGTAAAGGCCTTTTTTGGCCATTAATTCCTCGTGGGTGCCTTCCTCCGCTACTGTCCCTTTATCCATCATGACAATAATATCGGCGGATTTGATCGAAGCTAAACGATGGGTAATAAAAAAGACCGTATGATCCTTGAAAGCTTCTTTGAGATTCAGACACACTTGCCGTTCGGTGTTATAGTCGAGGGCGCTGGTGGCCTCATCAAGAATGAGAATTTGCGGTCTTTGCAGGACGGAACGAGCGATCGCAACCCGTTGTCGTTGTCCCCCCGATAGGGATGCCCCCCGTTCACCGACGCGGGTATTATAGCCATTGGGCAGGGTCATAATAAATTCGTGGGCTGCGGCTGCTTTTGCTGCCGAGACAATTTCCTCCACAGTAGCATCGGGGTTAGTCAGGGCGATATTTTCCTGTACCGTACCGTCAAATAATAGGGTTTCTTGGGGAACCATGCCGATTTGACGACGCAGGGAATAGAGTTCCACTTTGTTGATATCGTAGCCATCGATGAGAATCCGTCCCGATTCTGGTTCGTAGAGACGGGCTAATAGTTTAGTGATGGTACTTTTCCCGGCGCCACTTTCTCCCACCAAAGCGACAAAAGTGCCAGAGGGGAATTCTAAATTGACGTTGTATAGTTGCAGGGCGCCGTGGGGATTGAAGCGGAAAGCGAGGTTTTCGTAGGTGACATGGCCTTTAATTAAGGGCATGGGGATATTTTGGCGATCAAGTTCCGCTTCTTGGGGAGTATCGACGATATCGGCTAATCTTTCCAGCGATAAGCCGGTTTCTTGGAAGTTTTGCCAGAGTTGGGTCAAACGCAGAATCGGCGAGGTAACGTAGGAAGCGATAATCCGGAAGGCGATTAATTGACCAAGAGTGAGTTTTCCGTCTAAAACTAAGGCTGCTCCCACCCACAGCACTAATAAACCCGATAATTGGTTAAAGAAGTGACTAAAGGAACCGGCCAAAGTTGAGGTCATTACCGTTTGAAAACCTTCGGCCACATAGCGCGCATAACGCTCTTGCCACTGCCAACGGGAACGCAATTCGATATTCTGTGCTTTCACCGTTTGAATTCCCGTCATTACCTCCACGAGATAGGATTGGGTTTCGGCGTTTCGTTCGGCTTTTGCTCGCAGTTGTCGCCGCACGATCGGTGCGAAAATAGCTGTGGAGAGAACTAAAATCGGCACGACTCCCAGGGCCCAAAAGGTTAGGATCGGGCTATAGATCAACATAACCACGATATAGATAACCGAGAAAATGGCATCTAACACCACCGTTAGGGCTGTACCTGTTAAAAACTGCCGAATATTCTCTAATTCGTTGATTCTTGTCGAAATTTCCCCCACCGGCCGCCGTTCAAAGTATTTTAGGGGTAAGCGCAGCAGGTGATCGATAATTTCCGAACCGAGGGTCATGTCGATGCGGTTAGTGGTATCGACAAAAAGAGATGTTCTCAAAAAGGTTAAAATTCCCTCGAAAACGGCAATTACTAACAGGAAAACCCCCAGGGTATTCAAGGTTTCCGGGCTATTCTGCACAATCACTTTATCGATGATCACCTGAATCATCAAGGGATTGGCCAGGGCAAATAACTGCACGAAGAAAGAAGCGATAAAAACTTCTATTAAGACTCGTTTATGTTTCTTGACAGAAGGCCAAAACCATGATAGGCCAAAACGCTGTTGCTGGGTGTGTTTGGTGGGTTTGAGCAGAATTACTTCCCCTTTTTCGCCCCAAGATTCCAGAAATTCGCTGGTTTTGCGTTTAATTATCCCCCTTTGGGGAACAGCGATCGTGGTTTCCCGTTGATTAATTTCGTAGAGGATAACGATGCTGTCTTGCCAGCGAATTAGGGCAGGAGGGTTAATATTGGGCAAGGAAGAGGCATTTAGGGGTACTAATTGGCTATGGAGTCCCACTACCTCGGCTACAGCCCCACACAGAGGTAGGGAAAGGCTGCCGGTTCTTTGCAGTTGATCCGCTAGGATGCGTTGGATCACGTCCTTGCGAAAGGGGATATTAAAATATTTGCAGAGCATCTGAAAACAGGCACTCACCGCCTCTAATTCCGTTTTTCCCCCGAAAAAAGGATATGACTTGCGGTTTTTCTGGACAGTTTTTTCAACGGGGAGATCGCTGGTGATGTCGCTTATTTGTCCCTGGGGGATATCTAATACTTGGG
Organism: Microcystis wesenbergii NRERC-220; assembly: GCF_032027425.1. Classification (NCBI taxonomy): domain Bacteria; kingdom Bacillati; phylum Cyanobacteriota; class Cyanophyceae; order Chroococcales; family Microcystaceae; genus Microcystis; species Microcystis wesenbergii. Next base: position 422,225 of record NZ_JAVSJA010000001.1, read on the forward strand.
TGGGTTTATTTCCTCTAATGACTTGGGTTTCCCAGATATCATCCGTTTCTGTTTCCGCGGCTGCTTCGGTTGCAACTGTCAAGAACTTGTCTAACTGAGCGGAGGAAAGACCTAATAAGCGGGTCTTAGTCGGATTATTTTGGGTGATAACTGTGCCGATAGGATAATTATCGCTATTTTCGCTGACTAACCAGAGATAATCATCGTTAATTTGGTCGTAGGACACACAAGCTTTGTTTAAAAGAGCCTGTGCAATTTCTTTGAGGTCTCCCCCACCCCAGGCCTGTTGATTGAGATAGGAGCCTAGGAGAGCATAAACTTCAGCGATCGAGGTTTCTTTAAAGAAATGTTCCTTAAATTCTGGGTAATTGTTGATTAAAGACCAAAAATCCTCTTCTTTTAAGGTTAAACAGATCGTGACTTCCGAAGAAGCGATCACCGTTTCACAGGGGGTACCGCGCAGGAGACTGATCCACCCGAATAAATCCCCGGGCTGCAATTTAGCCAAAGTGACCGGCAGCGGATTGTTTACCCTAGCATCGTAACCCAAAAGTCTGGCCTCTCCCTCGTAGAGAAGGACGAGGTGAGAGGGTAAGCGATCGCACTTGAGCATCGCATTGCCCATCTCATAGCGAAAGGGTTGTAATTTCTGGCCCAGAGAACGTCTAACCTCGACGGGCAGGCGATCGAAGGGCTGTACAGTCTCCAGAAAGGCGGTAAAATCTAAGGTGGTATAACTCATTAGCTAGGCGAAAATTGACTAGGTTGGCAAATAATTAGGCGAAAAGACTGGGTTTACCCGGTTTTCCAAGGAATGCTATATAACCGATAACTGCTCGCTATTAACTGGGGCTTGCCCTGAGCTTTGTCGAAGGGTTGATTCGGGGATAAATTTCACTGTTTGCATTTGAGTCATTAACCATTGTTGGAATAAATCATTGCGTAAGCGTTGACGGGTGGGAGTATCCAGTTCACAGGATAAGTATTTTTCTAACCGGACAATTACGACCCATTCTCCCACTTGCGTCGGTGGCCACAGTTGCCCCGGTTTACTAGCTTTGAGAATTTGCCCAATCTGGGGATGGGGGCTGCTCAGTTCCACCGGTCCGATTAGTCCTCCGGTTTCTGCTTCTGCTCCTTGGGAGTATTTTTTGGCTAGTTCAGCGAAGCTAGTTTCTCGATCCTGTATCCGGAAAAATAGTTCTTGGGCAATGCCGATATTTTTTGTCCGAATCAGGGAATAAACCACCTTATCCAATTGATTTTTAACTTGCAAGAAGTAGGATTCTACTTTGTTATCCCAAGTCTCCTGTTTAAATTTTTCCAATTTAATGTCCCGAAGAATTAGATATTCTAGTTGTTCGGAATTCATCCCGTTTTGTTGTAACCAAGATTTCATTTGTTCATCGTTGGCAATTTGATTATTTTGATAGAAACGGGAATAGGCCGCGTTTCTTTCTTCGGGATTGCAGGCGATATTGGCGATCGCTTGCTCGATAATTACTTCCCGGATTAACTGCGGCAACATACCATATTTTGCCAAAAGAGGCAAGACCTCTGACTCGCTAATTTTTTGGTCGCCGATTTCAATAATTGAACTCATAATAAATACATTTTCCTCACAGAACGGTTTAAAACTATCAACTCTAGAAGCTTCTAAATTTTATTGAGGTGATTATACGTCAAAACAGCAATTTCAAGGCACTCCTCCCTATTCTAATTTGAGTTTTCCCCCGTGAAAGCCGAAAATTACAGAAATTAAAGAAATAAGTCGGTCATCTCGGTGGGGGGGTAAGGGGAAGTGATCCTGGTCTGGCCGATAGGCCCGCCCAAAATCCTGCTCAGAAAGCCCTAATTACGCCTCTAATTGACTAGAATAGACTTCTTGCAGAAGTCGGGGAAGGGGGAAGGGGGAAATTTTAACCTTTAATCCTTAACCCTTAACCCGATAATATGCAGCCCTTTTCCCTACATTTGCGGAAAATTTTTTGATTTATGCAAGAGATGTAATGATAGGATATAGGTCTGACTGCCTTGGAGAGGTGGCAGAGTGGTCGATCGCGCTCGACTTGAAATCGAGTAACCAGCAATGGTTCGTGGGTTCAAATCCCACCCTCTCCGTACTCAACCAATCAAATTTGGACTCAGGTTGCCCGATTGTTCTTAGAGAGGGGAAAATAAAATATACTAGGCTAAAAGGACAATATTGAGGCAGTAGCCCCCCGGCATGGTTTTTTGGAAAAGATTGTTTAATAGCTCGGAAGTCACTGCACCACCTGACTATTCGGGAGACTTGGTAGAGGTTGCCCAGAACGACCTCGGACAGACGCGAGTGTTTTTTAGTACCGATCGAGAGCTAGATCTGTATGAGTTAGAAGAACTTTGTGACTCGGTAGGTTGGGCCCGTCGTCCTTTACGCAAAGTTAAAAAGGCGATCGAATGTAGTTTTTTAGTGGTGTCGATGTGGGAAGTGCGAGGTAATCGCCGTCGTTTAGTGGGTTTTGCTCGTGCCACTTCCGATCACGCTTTTAATGCTACGGTCTGGGATGTGGTTGTTCATCCTCACTATCAAAGTAAAGGCTTTGGTAAAGCATTAATGAAATTTATGATTAGGAAGTTGCGGGGTGAGGACATCAGTAATATAACTCTTTTCGCCGATCCGCAGGTGGTGGATTTCTATCGTCGTCTCGGTTTTGTTCTCGATCCCGAAGGTATCAAAGGGATGTTTTGGTATCCCGATTAATAATGCGGCTCTTAGGCTATACTAAAAAAGGAGTTTACTTCGGGATGTAGCGCAGCTTGGTAGCGCGCCTGCTTTGGGAGCAGGATGCCGCAGGTTCAAATCCTGTCATCCCGACTTGAGAGAAAATTCAGAAAATCCTTACTTTGTCTCCTTTCTGGTTGACAAAAAAGGCAGCCGTCTTTTATTGCCAAACTCAGGTGATACTAAATCCGTTGAGTATAGGCTACATATTAGGACAGGCAAAAGGCAAAAGGCAAAAGGCAAAAGGCCGTGAGATCAGCCGAACGGCAAAAGGGGCAATAGATAATCAGTCTTTAATAACCGGATTTAGTGTGAATTAGCCAGAAAATTAGGGAGTTTGGGGAGAGAAGCAGGAGATTTTTGGGGGATAACAAGGGTTTTTCTCTAGAAAAATTGCCCTTGCCTCCCCGTGTCTCCCGTTGCTCCTTGTAATATCTCGACAGACGATTATTCTTCTTCTTCGTAATCCTCCTCGAAATCGTCCTCCTCCCCTTCCTCATCAGCTTCTGACCAGCGATCGCTGATGGGTTGGCGACTAAAGCGACTGCTGCCGCGGGAGGAGAGGAAAGCCATCTCATCATCCTCTAAATCGACCACATCACCCTCAGCGTAGGCGCGAGCGGTTTGATCGTCAAGAATCATATCGCTATCGTCACTACTATCGCCGAAACCGGGACGAGGGGGCAAGCCGAGGCCGCCGGGGGGAGCGTAATAGCTACGATTGTTGTAGTTATATTCCTCCTCTGGGGGGGTGTAATCGCTGATCCCCGCCGTGTTTTCGTGGGAATTGAAGCCAGTACCCGCCGGAATCAGACGACCGATAATCACGTTTTCCTTGAGACCCCGTAACCAGTCGGACTTGCCTTCGATCGCCGCTTCGGTGAGGACGCGGGTGGTTTCTTGGAAGGAGGCGGCACTGATAAAGCTATCGGTATTCAAGGAAGCTTTGGTTATCCCCAGTAGTACAGGCGTATATTTAGCTGCCGCCCCACCGGTGATCGACATGGCTTCGTTGACCGTCTCCACCTGTCGCAGTTCCAACAATTCCCCAGGTAACATACTGGTATCGCCGCCGTCATCGATCCGCACCTTAGAGGTCATCTGACGCACGATCACTTCAATATGTTTATCGGCAATATCGATCCCTTGGGATTGATAAACCGACTGTACCTGATCGACGAGGAACATCTGGGTTTTTTCCAAGGCTTTCAGGGCCGCCTCGTAACTGCCCAGGCTATCCACATAATAATTAAAGAACACCTCTAAAATCTCGTGGGGATTAGCCTGACCATCGGTTAACGCCTGACCCACATCAATACGCTGATTATCGCTCACCAGAGGGTTTTGACTGCCTAAAAGCGGATATTCACTGATCGTACCGTCATCCTCGACCACCTTAATATCGACAATCTCAGAATCTTGGTACTCCACTTGACAAACTCCCGGTTTGCGTGCCAGGACACAAGCCTCTTTTGGTTTGCGGGCTTCGAGCAGTTCTTCGATTCTGGGTAAACCTTGAATGATATCCCCGGTTTTCGAGCGCTCAAACACCAACAGCACCAAATTATCGCCCCGTTGGACTAAATCCCCCTCATCGATGTGCAGAATGGCCCCCGCCGATACTCGGTAGGGTCGGGCGCTACGCAGACGGATTTCGTAGCCGGTGGCGGTTTTTTCAACGGCCAGCACTTGACCAGAATTGGGGGCTAAAACCCCGGCAGCGATCTCGGTTTCGGCGATCACCAGATCCCCAGCCTTGACGGTGGGAGCAACAGCCTTGCCCTGAGCTACGTCGAAGGGGAGCGGGAGAATAAACTCGTCACTGGTACGCACGATTAAAAGACGGCGCACCGCTTCGCTACCCTTGCGAATCCCGCGAATTTCTCCAGTTTCCTTACACTGAATCTCGGTTCGGGCCACCACTGCCCCCGGTGGAATTTCATCGCCATCTTGGACGAGAACGCGAGTATGAGTATTACCCCCTAAAGGATCACTATCACTATCCCGACGCAGCACCAGAGATTCGAGAATAACTAACTGTAAACGCTGACAATCGCTGTCCTCGCACCGCTTCGCGGATCCCTGCGGGATCGGTTCTAACTCGATATCGGCCGTCAGATGGGAGACCGATTCCGGTTCTTCGCTAGAAATTTCTAGGACTAATTGGGTGCTGATCAGTTGACAACCCTCGACGGATTTAACTCTTTCCCCGTCTTTAAAGAAAATGCGCTGCACCGATCGCAGTTCGATATGTCGTCCTCCTTCTTGGTTAGCCGAACCTTGGGTGGGAGAAGTGGATTGGTCCTGTACGGTGAACTCCTGTACCGGTCGCAGTAGTAACCCCAAGCCCTCGTTAGTTTCCACCCATTCCGCTTGCCGTAACTCCTCGATCGTGACTTCGGGAGTCAACTGTGTCCCGGGGTAAATTAACTGTTCTTGGGCAATTCCGGAGGATTCCGGTTCGAGATCCATAAATAACAGCCCCGGTTTGACAATGATCTCCCGGAGGATGTCATTTTTCTGGATCACTTCCACCACACCGCTAGAGTTACAGAAGATGTCTTTAACCACTTCTTCCCCTGCTTCCACATACTGCCCATCTTCCACCTGTAAGAGGGAGATATCTTTATTGACTTCGTGGGTTTCTTCGGGAATCCAGAGGATCGTGCCGCCTTTGGTGATTTCATAACCCTGTTTGCGGCTGCCTTTGGAGACTTCGATATCGACGTATTTAATCATGCCGCCGGTGTGGGTTTGATAGCGATCATCGATTAACTCGGCGACAATGGCATGATTCTGTACTTTTGTCCCCGGAGTGGTTTTCAGCAGGAAGCGTTGACCATCGACCGTATGAATAATAAATTGTTCCCGACCGGCACTACTTTCTACCTTTACTTCGGCCTGATCCAAAGACACGGAAGCGGTGACGATATCGATTTCCCGGCTATTGGGGGCTAAACGCACCAAACCGCCGTTAGTGGATACCAACTTAGTTTCCGCCAGAACATCCCCCACTTGTACTTGATCGCCGTTACTGACCACGGGTTCGGCCCCTGGGGGCAAGTTATACACTTCTCCGGAGAGAATCCATAGTAATCCCCCCCGTTGGGCGATGCGGGTGGTGTTGCCTTGGCGATCGGTTTTTTCTTCTGGGACTAATTGGGAGAATAGCACCTCGCCGGCTAAGTCACTGGTTACGTCTTTTGTGGCTTTTTCCGTGGATTTTTGGACTTTATCGGAGGTAATTTCCGCTAGTAACTGTTCCTCGCTTACTGTTGCGCCATCGGTGACGAATAGCAGCGAACCCGGAGTCAAAGAGTAGGTGACAGTTTCTTTAGTTTTATCCTTGGGTGTTAATTTAATTTCCCCCGGGGCCTCCACCTGATCCCGTTCATCCCCGTGGCGAGTTCGCACGTTACGGATACTTAACCCCGGCAGAAAACGCACGGTTCCCTCGAAGGGACTCCGCACTTGCCGGGCCACTTCTCCGGTAAATACGCCACCAGTGTGGAAGGTACGCATGGTTAACTGAGTCCCCGGTTCCCCGATCGATTGGGCGGCAATAATTCCCACTGCTTCCCCCATATCTACCGGATGACCGTGGGCCAGACTCCAACCGTAACAGGTTTGACAAACCGAGCGGGCTGCTTCACAGGTTAAGGGGCTGCGGACTTTGATTTTATCGACGAGTAGCCCTAGTTTTTCGGCGGTTTCGTCATCGATAATCTGGTTGCGTTTGGCGATCACTTCTCCATTGACCACCACATCTTCGGCCAGGGAACGACCTAATAGGCGATCGCTTAAGGGAATTAACACGCGATCGCCATCGGTCATGGCGGTTAATTCGATGTAACGATTGGTGCCACAATCGGCCTCGCGGACGATGACATCTTGGGACACATCGACGAGACGACGGGTCAGATAACCGGAATCTGCCGTCCGTAGGGCTGTATCGACTAAACCTTTGCGCGCCCCGTAGGAGGAAATAACGTATTCGGTAACGGTCAATCCTTCCCGGAAGTTAGTCTTAATCGGGAGGTCAATAATTTCCCCCTGGGGATTGGCCATTAATCCCCGCATTCCGACTAACTGACGCACTTGGCTCATATTACCCCGCGCCCCGGAGAAAGCCATCATATAGACGGAGTTGAGGGGATCGGTAACTTGGAAGTTGCGAATTACTTCATCTTTAAGCGATTCAGATGTACTATTCCAAGTGTCAATTACTTTTTGGAAGCGTTCCACTTCGGTGATTTCCCCGCGCACATAACGCTGTTCGGTTTGCCGGATTTCCTGTTCGGCACTTTCGATCATTTGTCGTTTAGCTGCCGGTACGGTTAAATCATCCACACTAATGGAAACCCCTGCTTTGGTAGCGAAACGAAAACCGAGGTTTTTCAATTCATCGGCCATTTGTGAACAGCGCGCCGAACCGTAGTTTTGGTAGGCCCAAGCGATCAGTTTTTTCAGTTTTCCTTTGTCAACAGTTTGGTTATAAAACATCTCGATCCGGGTAACAAGTAAACAGCTATTAGCTATCAGCCATCAGCCATCAGCTATCAGTTAGAAAAGGGAACAGGAAACAGGGAATAGGGAACGGGGAATAGGCAAATTTTTACTTTACTGTCCTTTTTTTTGCTTTTTCCTTGAAAATTCTCTCCTGTCTCCTGACTACTGACTCCTGACTTCTCACTGATTACTGATAACTGAAATTACACTTCCGATTCTTCTTCCTCAAGGTCTTCCGTGGTTAAGGATTCGTAGGTGGGGCGAGAGGGGGCGCGACGACCGACATCGACCATCAGATCCACCTCCACATCGCGGGAAGTACCATCGGGGGCATTTTCCACCTTATGAACGGCGATATCGAGGCCGAGGGATTGCAATTCTCGCATCAAAACCTTAAAGGATTCTGGCGTACCCGGGCGGGGAATCGGCTTGCCTTTTACGATCGCATTTAAAGCCTCATTCCGTCCTTGCATATCATCGGATTTTACCGTTAGCAATTCCTGCAAGGTATAGGCCGCCCCGTAGGCCTCTAGGGCCCAGACTTCCATTTCTCCGAAGCGCTGACCCCCCTGTTGAGCTTTACCGCCCAAGGGTTGCTGAGTAACCAAGGAGTAGGGACCGGTAGAACGGGCGTGAATCTTATCATCAACCAGGTGAACCAGTTTTAACATATAGGCCATACCGACGGTAACGGGACGGTCAAAGGGTTCGCCGGTGCGACCATCGTAGACGGTGACTTTACCGGCGTGTTCTTCCTTGAACACCCAATCGCGATTGGGTTTTTTCGAGGCACTTTCTAGCAATCCGTGGACGGTTAAACGGCTGGCTTCCTCCCCGTACATTTCGTCAAAGGGAGTAATCTTAAAGCGCACGCCCAGATTTTCCCCGGCCCAACCCAGTAAACATTCAAACACCTGACCGACGTTCATGCGACTGGGAACCCCTAGGGGATTGAGAACGATATCGACGGGGCGACCATCGGGGAGGTAGGGCATATCTTCTAGGGGCAGAATCCGAGAAATAATCCCTTTATTGCCGTGACGACCCGCCATTTTATCGCCTACTTGGATTTTGCGTTTTTGGGCAACGTAGACCCGCACCACCATATTGGCCCCAGGGGGTAATTCATCCCCCTGTTCGCGAGTAAATACCCGCACATCGACTACCCGGCCTTTTTCGCCGTTGGGAACGCGCAGGGAGTTATCCCGTACATCCCGTGCCTTTTCGCCGAAAATTGCCCGCAGTAGTTTTTCTTCGGGGGGTTGGTCTGATTCGCCTTTCGGGGTGACTTTCCCCACAAGGATATCGCTGGCTTCTACCCAGGCACCGATGCGAATAATACCGCGTTCATCGAGGTTTCGCAGGGCATCTTCACCGACGTTGGGAATTTCCCTGGTGATTTCCTCTGGTCCTAGCTTAGTTTGACGGGCTTCGATTTCGTATTTTTCGATGTGGATGCTGGTGTAGGTGTCTTGTGCCACCAGTCTTTCACTGATTAAAATCGCATCTTCGTAGTTATAGCCTTCCCAAGGCATATAGGCGACGAGGATATTCTGTCCGAGGGCGATTTCTCCTCCTTCGGTGGCGGAACCATCGGCGAGGATCTGTCCGGGGACAACCTGTTCACCTTGATAGACTAAAGGACGCTGATTTAAGCAGGTATCTTGGTTAGAGCGTTGATATTTCTGAATTTCGTACTCGATCTCGCTCTTGCCAAAAATCTCTTTGTCTTCATCCGCCACTTTGATGCGAATCCGGTTAGCATCGACGTAGGAAACGACCCCATTGGTACGGGAAACGATGACCATACCGGAGTCGCGAGCGGCCTGTGCTTCCAATCCGGTACCCACAAGGGGACGTTCGGGACGCAGCAGGGGAACCGCTTGTCGTTGCATATTAGAACCCATGAGGGCGCGGTTAGCGTCGTCGTGTTCGAGGAAGGGAATCAGGGAAGTGGCCACCGAGACAATTTGGACGGGGGAAACGCAAACGTAGTCCACTTGTTCGGGGGAAGTGGTGGAGAATTCCTGCCGATAGCGCACGGGGATAGTTTCGCCGAGGATATAACCATTTTCATCGGTGGCCACGTCTCCCGGTGCTACCCGCAGATCGTCTTCTTCGTCGGCGGTGAGGTATTTAACGGGGAGATCGTAGCGGACTCGGCCATTTTCCACCGCGTAACAGGGGGTTTCAATAAAACCGTAGTCGTTGACGCGAGCGTAGGTGGCGAGGGACCCGATTAAGCCGGCGTTGGGACCTTCTGGGGTTTCCACCGGACAAATGCGACCGTGGTGGGAGGGGTGGATGTCGCGCACGGCAAAACCGGCCCGTTCCCGGGTGAGACCGCCGGGTCCAAGGGCGGAAATGCGGCGTTTATGGGTCAATTCCGCTAGGGGGTTGGTTTGATCCATAAACTGGGAGAGTTGCGAGGAACCAAAGAATTCTTTAATCGCCGCTACTAGGGGTTTCGGGTTGACTAGGGAAGCGGGGGTGAGGTTTTGGGATTCGCTGACGGTCATCCGTTCCCGAATGATTCTTTCTAAGCGGTTTAAACCCACTCGCACTTGGTTTTGTAGCAGTTCACCCACGGAACGGACGCGACGGTTGCCGAGGTGGTCGATGTCGTCGGTGTTGCCGATGTCAAATTCGAGGTTAATTAGGTAGTCGATCGCCGCTAAGATGTCGATGGTGGTGAGAACGCGCTGGTTATCGGGGACGTTGAGGCGTAGTTTTTTGTTGAGTTTATAACGACCAACGCGCCCGAGATCGTAGCGTTTATTGTCAAAAAAACGCGATTCGAGCAGTTGTTGTCCGCCAGTGACGGTGGGAGGTTCCCCGGGTCGTAGTTTGCGGTACAGGTCGAGGAGTGCCTCTTCTTCGCTGGGATTGCCTTCTTTGTCGAGGGTTTTTTGGTAGAATTCGGGATGGCGTAGGGAGTCAAAGATTTCGTTATCGCTCAATCCGATCGCTTTCAGGAGAACTTGGGCGGATAATTTGCGGGTTTTGTCGATTCTGACCCAGACTAAGCCGTTTTTGTCGGTTTCAAATTTTAACCAAGCTCCTCGATTGGGAATCAGGGAAGCGGAGTAGGTGCGGCGACCGTTTTTGTCGATTTCGGCTTTGTAGTAAACACCGGGAGAACGGACGATCTGATTGACGATGACCCGTTCGGCCCCGTTAATGATAAAGGTTCCCCGTTCGGTCATCAGGGGTAAATCGCCGATAAAGACTTCCTGTTCGATGTTTTCTCCGGTTTCTTTGTTGATTAAACGGGTGGGAACGTACATCTGAACGGAATAGCTGCTATCGCGTCGTTTGGCCTCATCGACGTTGTATTTCGGTTCTTTGAGTCTGTAGTCCTGGCCGAGGAAATGTAGTTCTAATTTACCTGTATAGTCGCTGATGGGGGAAAAGCTGTTCAGTTCCTCGATTAGTCCTTCTTCCAAAAACCACCGAAAACTGGAGTGTTGGATTTCGATGAGGTCGGGTAAGAGGTTAAAGGTAAGATTGTTCATAATGGTTACAAGGGCTGATGACACGATAGCGACGGTCGGATATCAGTGAGCGGTGAGGGGTTGGGCTTCGGCCGTGAGCTCAGCCGAACGGTGTGGGGGAGTAGGGGAGTGCCAGAGCGGGGAGAATAAATAAAAGCTGTCTCCTTTCTCCTTTCTCCTGTCTAATAAACTATGTTTTTTAACTGGGGAGTTGAAATAAGTGGCGGGCGTTGTGGGTGGTTTGTTCGGCTAGGGTTTCGACCGGATAGCCGCGCAGACGGGCGACGGTTTCGGCCACGTGGAAGACGAAGGAGGGTTCACAGGGTTTACCGCGGTGGGGATTGGGGGAGAGAAAGGGGCAATCGGTTTCGATCAGTAGGCGATCGCTGGGGACGATTTGGGCGGCAGCTTGCACGGTTTTACTGTTTTTGAAGGTGACGATGCCGCTAAAGCTGATGTAAAAACCCAAATCTAAAAACCATTGAGTTTCTTCGGGGTTGCCCGTCCAGCAGTGCATCACGCCGCGAATTTTGCCCACTTGTTGCCGAAAGGCGCTGATTTCCTCCCGCATGACCAGGGCCGCATCTCGACAATGGATAATCACGGGTTTATCGAGACGATGGGCGATTTCTAATTGCGTCCAAAAGACCTGTTTTTGCTGCTCTTGATTATCCGCTTTATAGAAGTCTAAACCCATTTCCCCGATCGCCACGACGCGCCGATCAGATCGGGCTAGGGATTCGATCTGATCGGCACTATTGTCTCGCCATTTTTGGGCATCTAGGGGATGTAAACCGACGGCGAAGGAAATTTCCTCGAATTGATCAGCAATGGCTTTAATCGATGCAAACTCCTCCGGTTCGACACAGGAGTGAACCAGATGAACGACTCCCACACTTCGCCAACGTTCGGAGATAGCGGGCAAGTCGGCTTGCAAAACGTCAAAGTTCAAATGAACGTGCGTATCTATTAATTGCATCGACCCCCGATCGCTTGTTGCGTCTGTCCTGATTACAGCTTACTTGTTTCTTAGGAAGCTTGGCTAACTTTTTGCAAAGCTTTGGCTAAACCAGCTTTTTTTCTAGCGCCGTTGTTCCGGTGCAAGACGTTGCGCTTGACGGCTTTATCGATTTTACTGTAAGCTTCCGATAGAGCTTGTTGGGCGCTTTCTAGCCCTTCTGGGCTGGGGTTGGCTCCGTAGGCCGAGACAGCGACAAGACATTTTTTGATCAGGGTTCTTACGGCTGACTTGTACGCTTTGTTGCGGAGACGATTTCTTTCGGAGATTTGGACTCGTTTGAGTGCAGACTTTGTATTAGCCACAGTCGTTTCTTGTTCTCAATACTGGTATGGTTAATCGGGACACAGACAAACCATAATAACAGATTTGTGCTATTTGTTGCAAGAGTTTTCAGGACAAGATTGGGGCAACCCCAGAGACGGGGAAGGATTGCGGGTTAAAGGGACTGCCACACCTGAATTCAGGTTAAGGCGATTTTGCCATGACCGTGCCGATAACTAGGGTTTGCGGCAAAAAGTTTTTCGTGGGGACAGGGTGTGGCCCCCCCAACCCCCCCGACATCGGGGGGGTGGGGTGTAGGGTGTAGGGTTTTACCGATTTTGAGGAGGTCAATTACCTAATTTTCAGGGAAAAAGTCCCGGAATTTTCCCCCCGATCACTCCCATATCTGGTACTTTTTGATTGACAAAAGGTCTAAAAGTGTTACCCAACAAGGTTTTCAGATTTATTCAGCAAACCCTAACTAATCGCCAAACTTGTCCTAAGGGGCTAAAGTGTGCTATAAGCAGTCAGACCCTGCCCTGGTCTTTATTCTTCCCGATTAGGTAAATTACTGATGACTCAACCGAAACGCGCCCTGATTACTGGCATCACCGGTCAAGATGGTTCCTATCTGAGCGAATTATTATTAGAAAAAGGTTACGAAGTCCACGGTATCATCCGTCGTACTTCAACTTTTAACACCGATCGCATTGATCATATCTACACTGACCCCCACCAGCCCGATACTAAATTATTTCTTCATTATGGCGACCTCACCGACGGGACGACCCTGCGGCGTATCCTTGAACAAGTGCAACCGGTAGAAGTGTATAATTTAGGGGCCCAATCCCATGTGCGGGTTAGTTTTGATGCCCCGGAATACACCGTTGATGCTGTGGGGGTGGGGGTCTTAAGATTACTAGAAGCAATTCGGGATTACCAAAAAAGAACCGGCATCGAAGTGCGTTTCTATCAAGCAGGTTCCTCGGAAATGTTCGGGAAAGTCATGGAAGTTCCCCAAAAAGAAACCACGCCATTTTATCCCCGCAGTCCCTACGCTTGTGCGAAAGTTTACGGTCACTGGCAAACAATCAACTATCGGGAATCCTACGACTTATTTGCCTGTAACGGCATTTTATTTAACCATGAATCCCCCCGGCGTGGAGAAACTTTTGTCACGCGCAAAATTACCCGCGCCTTGGCCCGAATTATTGCCGGACAACAGAAAAAACTCTATTTAGGAAATCTTGATTCTAAACGGGATTGGGGTTATGCTAAGGATTATGTGCGGGCGATGTGGTTAATGTTACAACAGGAAGAACCGGATGATTATGTGGTGGCGACCAATGAAACCTATTCTATCCGGGAGTTTCTCGATATTTCTTTCCAATACGTTAATTTAAATTGGCAGGATTATGTGGAGTTTGATGAACGTTATTTGCGTCCAGCGGAAGTGGATTTATTAATAGGAGATTCCACAAAAGCCAGGGAGAAATTAGGCTGGCAGCCGTCGGTAACGTTCGAGGGACTGGTAAAATTAATGGTAGATGCGGATTTAGCGGCTTTGGGGATTAATCTTAATAACGGTGGTGATAGCGGACAGTTATTAAAAGATTTGGCTTATCTTCGCAATCGTTCCTTAATTGCCGTCGATTAAAAAGTCGGGTGGTTTAGGGAAGCGCAACCCAACCCCCGTCTTGATCCATCGCCATTTTTACCTGACTTTTAGGAATAAATTGGGTCTTTTTCCAGCAACCCTAGCAGTTTTTGCATTTTAATCCAAGCCCTTCTCATTTGCCAGAATTTACTTTTTTCCATGGCGGCTATTTTACTGTCAGCTTTTTGTAATTCCTCGTCTCTTTCTCGATAATCAAATTGGTTTTTTTGCAATTCTTGTTGCAATTCTTGTTCATGAATTTCTAATTGTTTAATTCGTTCTCTAGCCTGTTCCAACTGAGCGAATATATCGACTTTTAAGGTGACTAAAGCGGCAAAAATGGTTTGGATATTTTGGGAGTAAAGTTGGGGATGATTATAAAAAAGTTGGGTGTAGGAATAGATATAGTTTTCTGCGGTCATTGAGCGACTCATAGAATCAGCTTTTTGCCGATAGAAAAATAACACTTCTGGGATACGATAGACTTCTCGACCTAATTCGATCAAAGATAACCAAAAATCGTGATCTTCCCAACCATAAATTAAATTAGTATTATAGCCGCCCACAGTTTCCCAATCGGATTTCCGAAATAAACCGGAGCAAAATATCATATTATCTACTAATATATCGGGAAATTTATACTCAGGCAGCGGCCAAATTCCTTGTCTATCGCCAAAATATTCCGCTTCGCAATAAACTATACCTAATTGCTCATTACTTTCTAGCAAAGTAACCGCTTTTTCTAGATAGGAATCGGCAATTTTATCATCGGCATCAAGAGGAAGAATATAGGTTCCTTGCCCTTGGGCAATTCCTAGATTTCTGGCCGTGGCAACCCCTTGATTTTCTGTGCGGATGATCCGGGTTTTTGGCTGTTGATAATCTTGTAAAATCTCGATGGTTTCCGGTTCTGTGGAGCCATCATCAATGACAAGGATTTCAAAGTTTTGGTATGTTTGCACTAAAACAGATGCGATCGCATGATCAAGATAGCGACCTTGATTATAGCAAGGAATAATCACGGAAACTTGAGGAACAGGACTCATTGAGGGCAATTCTCTCCTACTTGAGCAAAAACTAGGCTATCAATAGCTTATCCCAAAAGTTCCCCTTTCTCGTTTTTCTACTTAAAGGAAGTGTTGATATCCCTACTAGAAATTTCGGGATAGTAGGACATATTCTGGATAAGTTCTTCAATTATTCTGATCCGTGGACAAAATCACCCAATTGGGTGATCCCCGTGAGGGAAGTATCTCTTTTTAATAGAGGATAAGTTATTCAATAATCCGATTATCGTTACGAATGATCCTTGCATCATGGAAGCTCATCAACAAAAACAACTCCGCACTTTCCTCTTGGAAAAATTAGCCATTTCCCCCCGTTCCTTCGATATGGCTGTGCGTCTCTGTGAAGCATCGGTGGGTTCTTTGCCGATGGTTTTATGGCAGTACGGTTTAATCGATTTGTCGCAATTGAATCAAGTTTTTGACTGGATGGAAACTGTATAATTATTTTCCAAGAATAGGCTCATTAATTATCATTTTTATTAAGAGAGCAGCAAGTTACTGCAATTTATTTAATTTATACGCCTGGATTAAGTCCCGTTAACGTTTACCATAGTAGAAAACCTACCCTTTACTGGTACTAATTAAACCAGCTATCATCCGCTATTCCAACCGGTTTAATTCGAGATTTATCTGGTCTAAAATACTAATACCAAATACGTTTTTAATAGTGTGATTAACTCCCAAGTTATGAATTGTTTTTCCCTGCTCCAGCACTCCCCAGTCTCCTATACCTTTTAAACAGGATTTAGTATTACTTGTCATGACAGTAAGGTAGAAAGAAACTTAATTAATCTGGCATAAGTTCTTGAGTTAGGCATCGACTATATGGAACTCTTTGAGGGCAGGATAAAAGTTAAGATTTTCGTGACTGGGACGACTGAGTTTAATCAGGGCAAACCGTTGGGATGGCTCTAGTTTTTGCCATTGTTCTAAACTAATTTCAATCTGGAATTCTTTGGCTTTTTCTAGGACTGTATCGGGAATCTGGCTATCATCTAGCCAAGCGGGATGGGAATCTATTGCTAGTTCTCCTGGGGGATTGCCAGTTTTTTCGGCGATTAATTTTTGCAGAAAATCTCGATAGATTTTGGCATCTGCTGCCGTCGTACAAGCCATATTAACTAATACCATTCTTTCTGGTTGAGTTAACTGCATCCAATGGGATAATTTTAATTTAACTCCACAGGTATCTAGTTTCATTCTCACGGTCATCGGGATACAACGTAAGGAGTCAACAAATTCGGCTTCAAAGTCGAAAAAGGTGGTCATATCATTTCATTAGTTTACTGAGGATAAATCTATGATACAGTGCCGTGGGATAATTGCTGGGGAAAAATGGTATTTTTATTGAATAAAATCGGCTCGATCTTGATGACTAGAGATGAGAATTTCCTCTAGTTCCTGCCATTTTTCTCCTGCAATATAGTCAATAATTTTATCAAGATTTTGCCGATAATTCCCCAAGGATATCAATAAAGCTTGACGATTGTATTTAGCCATCATTAAACCTAATTCGGGATTACCGCCACCGACGCGACTGGTATCGCGAAAACCAGAACTAGCTAAATTTTCCGCTAATTCGCGAATATTCAGGTCTTGTTCTTCCGCACAAGCTTGGATTAAACTGGTACTAATCATTACTGGCAGATGGGAAATCCAGGCCACGGCTCGATCGTGTTCTTCGGGAGAAGAATAATAAATTTTACAGCCTAATTTTTGTACTATTTCGGTTAAGATTTCCACGGCAAAATTAGGAGTAGATTCAAGGGTAGTAATCAGATATGGGGCATCGACAAATAATCCCAATTGTGCTGCATTAATTCCCTGTTCGGCTGTCCCGGCCATAGGATGACTACCGACAAAATTCGGCCACAATTGACTACAATTGGCCACAATTGCCCCTTTAACCGATCCCACATCGGTGACAATGGCTTGAGGTTTTAAATAGGGAGTTAATTTTTCCAAAGTTGGCACAATTAAATGTATGGGAGTACAAATAAAGATTAAATCGGCAGTAGCTAATAATTCTAAACTGGTGCTAGATTCGTTTACCACTCCTTTTTGTACAGCGATATCACAGGTGGATTGTTGACGAGAAACTCCCAAAACCTTATAACCTTGCGATCGAAAATCTAACCCCAAGGAACCACCAATTAAACCCAGTCCAATAATGCCAATATTCATTAGTTTTACTCAAAGATAATTTCGTCTTCCACTCGCCAAGCAGGATCGACAATGCACAAGAAAACTAAGGGTTCCTCCCCACAATTATGAATATATTGTTTAGCTAGAGGAGGTATATAAATGGCGGCACCGACAGTCACTAATTGCACTTCCTCATCGATGTGCATTTCCCCTTGTCCTTGCAGAATATAATAAACTTCCGCAGTTTTTAAAGCGTGGGGAGTAGAAGTTTCCCCCACATCTACCCACGCGTGGGCTAAACTATAACGTAGATTTAACGGCTGTTTATCGGGATGCAATAACTCACGCAATCGGGTATGATCACCGGCGATGAATTCCTCACATTCGAGCAGTTTTCTGATTAACATAGTAAAATTAAACCTGGAAGATTGTTTTTATTTTATCATTGAGTGAAAAGCTAAAGACTAATAGCCGTTATCATAGAAATATTCAGCATCGCCAGAATTAACGAATGACTTGGTTAGAACATAGTGTACAGGTAGAAGTGGACGCACCGATCGATCTGGTTTGGGAGCTCTGGTCAGATTTAGAACAAATGCCCCGGTGGATGAAATGGATCGAATCGGTGAAAATTCTCGAGGAGGAGCCAGAGCTTTCCCGTTGGAAGTTAGCCAGTGGTGGTCTAGAATTTACTTGGTTGTCACGGATACTGAAAATTGTCCCCCACCAGATAATTCAATGGGAATCCGTGGACGGTTTACCTAACCGCGGGGCAATTCGTTTTTATGACCGTCATGGTAGGAGTATTGTGCGACTGACAGCAGCCTATGCTATACCCGGTTGGTTAGGAAAATTGATGGATAATCTTTTCCTCGGTCGAGTGGTGGAATCAACCCTGCAAGCTGATCTAGAGCGTTTTCGCCTCTATGCGCTCAATATTGTCAATAATACGCCGCCAAGATGAGGTAATCACCGGTAATAAGCTTTTGACTAGCTAAATTGCTCGTTAAGACTGTCTATGAGCAGGGAGAGTCGGTCTGAGCATTTGTACTAAAATTTTCCATACCCAGTTCAAATGCAGTACAGCTTATTGCTGACGATCGACTCCCCAAAAGGAAAACTTCCTAAGAATATCCCGATCCAATTCCGCTATCACGGTTGAGGTATTTCTACTCGATTTTATAGAGATAGGCTTCCGGGGTTTCCAGAAGGGAAGTCATCGGGCGATCGAGAGGGGGAGTTTTGACGAGGGTAAAAATTGGAAATAAATCGTTCATTTGCATAGCCATTTTAAATTTCGGCTGGATGTAATAACTACCCGATGGGCAGGCATTGGTTATCGTTAGCTCTCTTTTGGTCATAAAGGTATCGATATAATCGTACTGACCATGCTCTTTTCTTTTGCCTTTCTTAGCCGGATCGCAAAGGGTTGAACCGACTGGAATCTGATTGATAATTTCCACTGTATCGGCCACGGATAGGAGTCTTTCGGAACCGTATTTACTAGCAAGATAACGTTGATTGAAATAGAGATTAGTTGCGATAGAATAGCCGATGATAATTGCTAAAACTAGAGCGAGGATCCTGTGGAAAGTCTTAGTAAAGTTTAGATAGGCAAGACTAGCGATCGCCAGAAGAATAGGAGCAAACCAGAGTAAGATTTTACGATGAGAATAAAAATGCTCATTAGGATAATTAGAGGAAGCGTAGATAAAAATTATCCAAGTAATTGCAAAAAAGCCGATCAGTGTTTTATTGCCTCGATATTTTTTGATGACTATGTATAGAGAAATGCCGAAAAAAATCACCGAAACTACAACATTGAAAATCGATATATTGTCATTCAAAAAAAATACTTGATTGCCCAGATAAACTGTTTCCCAAATCGCTTTAAATAGACGAGTGAACAGATTGCTCGATGGTTCACCGCTTGCTCCCTTCTCCGTGAGCGCTCTCACGATTCCCCTCGTATTTGCGAATCTCCCAACTATCTCACTATGCCAATACATAACTAAGGCGAGATTTGCCGAGAGAATCGATAGAAAAGGCAAAAGACATTTACGAGTGTTCTTGCGATTGCGATAAACAAACCATAGAGAGGCGATAACAGAAGTCACTGGGATAATTAACATCGTGGTGCTGTGTAAACTCACCAATATAGCGACAGTAATCCCGAAGAATATCCAAGCTATAGCCTGATAGAGCAGCGGCTTACTCGTTTCCATCTGGAACCGATAGAGTAAAGCAAAAACGAGCAGGAAAAAGGGTATTGGGCTAGGACACCATGAAAAATTATTAATAAAATAGTCCGCATAAATCGTGCTATACCAAAATCCTGCCAAACTGGACAGGAGAAGACGTTTATCTTGTTCTACATTTTCTAAAAGTTGATAAACAAAGTAGATTAAGAGGGGAATCGATAGAAAAGAAAATAGACCATTGGTAAGGACTTGAAATTCGGGGGCAGTACCGAAAATTGTTAGAGGAAACCCTAAATAAAAATAGAGGGGGGGAATTGTGAATCCATATTTTCCACCCCCCCCTGGTGGTCCCAATTGAGGAAAGTTTCCCTTCCACATATCCATCCAAAGATAAGCACCGCTAATCTGATCGGGATCCGGTCCGATATCGAAGGTAACGTATTCAAAAATACTGACAATCCTGGTGAAAAAGGCGAAGGCGATCGCTAGAATCCCTAAAATCAGTGCCGTTCCTCGGACTTTATTGATTGATTTCCCCATAAGTGTCGGTATTTTTATCCTAAAATTGTCTGGTAGCTTCGTGACCGTATCCCTGAATATTTATCTTCGCATGGTAGCACCAATTTCTAGTCTTACTCGGTCAGAATTATAGCGTTGCCGATAAAGACGAAGTATAACCTGATTTGGCATCGCCGGCCGACGACCGACTCCCCAAAAGGAAAACCTCGTACCTCACCATTAAGATAACTGCTAGAAGATTTAAGAGCCTGTTTAGCAATAAACTAGTGGTCTGTCAAGATGTTATTGACGGATACAATCTTTTTAATTTAATTGGCTCTTCGTTACTCTTTATGCTAAATCAACAGACAAGATGCCAAGGCAACATACTTCTAACCCAAAAATTCCGAAAGTTTCTAAAGCCATAGCCTCTTCGTTTTATTAGTTTAAGTTTATTGTTGATTCCCTCGACTAATCCATTCGTTGTCCTTCGCTCGAAATAACTAATGATTTCTCCAAACCAGTTTCGGATTGTTTGACAACTCTTGGTAAAAACACTGGAGGATTTTGCCAACCATTCCGAGATGGATAGCATTCCCTCTGTCGGATTCTTTGAGGTTTCGTAAATCCTTCTGAATTCTTCCTTTAATTCGTGCATCTCTTTCAAATTTAGCCAAGTTTTTTTGATAGCTTCTAGTTTGATTTTTTGGGGTTCCGTTAAATCTTCTTCATTTTTTAACAGGCTATATTTACTTCGCTTTAAAACTTCTAGCTTCGCTTCTTTTTCCGCTTTCTGTTTTTTATTTTTCCGCGCTTCTACGGCTCTTTTTTCCGCTCTTCTCTGTTCGTCTAACTCTTGATTAATTTGTTTCATTACATGGAATCTATCAGCGACTACCTCGGCCGACGGCATCAATTCTTTTACCAGATTTTTATAGGACAACCAAAGATCTATGCTTACTTCTTCAATTGGCTCTAACACCTCTTTTCCCCAGCCCGTAAGGGTTTTCTTAAACTCTTCTTGTGTTCGCTTCTCTAGAATAGCTATTAGTTTTCCCGTATCTAAATTTACTAAAACCGCACAGTAATTTTTTTGTCCTTTGACTAGAGCGATTTCATCAATTCCTAGTCTTTTTAATTCCGATAGGTCTGGCTCGGTAATTTCTTCAGCAATGTCCTCTAGCATTCTTTGAATCTCTTCTTCCGTTACGTCATTTCTTCGACTAACATTTAAAATATCTCCTGATTTTAATTGTTCGAGTATATTTTCGGCTAGTCTTTTCGTATAGGTTCGTTTACTGGCGACAAAATCTAACTCTTCGCTCAAGGGGTTTCGACAATTATCGCACTTAAATTGACGACGATTAACTTGTAGGTACACTGGTTGTCCTGAGATTGGTAAATCTTTGACTAAATATCGATGATTTTGGTGTAGTTTATCGCTCTCTAACCCACAACGAGGACAGATTGCTTTTTTCTTTTTCGATTCGACTGGTCAAACTATACCGACATTTTCTAGGTGTCGATAGCCTTGAATAGAGGTTCCTTCTAGGTTCAAAAATTTGTCAAGTATCATAAGTAAAATACTCTGGTTTTTGGCTATTATATCAAATCTTAACTCGATTGTCTATCTTTTGGTATTAACCTGTTTGTGTCTAAAATCTCTCCCTGTATAAATTTCAGCTATTTTTGAGCGTAAGCACTATCATCGAATTTTATTTTAAGTTAATTATTTGCATAACAATTACCGAAGAGCCAGCTTAAGTTGGCAATTGACCTAAATTTAATTCCTTATTATGGTGAACCATCTGATAGCGAAAAACCTTATATTTACCGAAGTCAGGCTAAACAGGGAACTTGCTCATTTTATGCTTATGCGACCTTATATAGCAAAGAGCGGGATAGTTAGGACATAATAGAGAAAAAGAAATGAGGAGAAGCTTTCATGGCAGCACCCTATAGTGATGATTTAAGACAGAAAGCAGTGAGTGCCGTAGAGCGAGGGGAGAAAAAAAGCCATGTCTGTCGCACCCTCAATATTAGTCGTAATACATTAGACATCTGGCTGAAACGGAAGAAACAAACTGGGACGGTGGCCGCTAAAACTAACTATCGTCGAGGGCCGAAGCCCCAAATTGACGATTTAGAAGCCTTTCAAAAGTTGGCCGAACAATATGGGCATTTGACCCAAGAAAAAATGGCCCAAAAATGGGCTAACCCAGTCAGTAGGATGAGAATTGGTCAAGCCCTCAAAAGAATTGGATTTACTAGAAAAAAAAACTTATGGCTACAGAGAAAGAGATGAAGAAGCCCGAAAAGAGTTTCTCCAAAAAATCAGAGGTTATGCCCCGGAAAGATTTGTCTATATTGATGAAGCTGGAATAGATAAGTACCTAAGCAAAATTAATTACACATATCTAAACACCTCTTGCAAGAGGCACTCTTGCCTCTTGCCTATCTTCACTAGGAAATTAATTTTGCACGACTACTTAACACCATCGATTACCCTTATGGCAGAAACGTTGAATCCTGTAATAAAACTTTACATTGACAAGCATAATACCCCTATAACATCAAATTTTAAATTGAATAGACAATCCTCCGGAACCAGTGTACATAGCTAATATGTTGACACATGAAACTCTGTAAATAGCGCAGTTTGTCTAATAAGCTTTTCCCAAATCCTTCTTCAATATCTATTAGCTGTAGAATCAGATAAGCGATAATGCAACTATAGATATGTAGGCGGATTCCGTTCTCGTTTTTAGTGATTAGATTATCCAACTTTAGATGCATTTTTAAAAATTTCCACAGCAGTTCTATTTGCCATCTTTGGATGTAAATTTCGGCAACTTCTTCATTACTAACTGCTCCTTCTCCTTCTAGAGGTAAATCTGTCGCCAGCCGAAATTCTGTTTGACTTTCTAGGTCGCAAAAAGCGACTACTCTTACTTCTATTTGTCTTTTATCTTTTCCGAGTTTACACTTGCCATTTTCGAGCATCTCTAGGCTAATATTATTTTTCACTCTCAAGACAAAATGCTTGTCACTACTCTCTAATAATTCGGTGATTCTTTGATTAGACGCAAATCCTCTATCCATTGCTCCAACTCCATTTACAGGAATTGCTTCTATCGTTTTTCCTCCTTCTTTTGAGTCATGACCTTGACCAAAATGGATGAGTATTCCGACCACCTCTGTTGTGATACTATTAAGACCAGAGAATAGTTTTACTTGATGCCATCCCTGGGACCATAGTAATTTACTGGTTAAGCTAATTATTGTTGAGTCAATAGGAAATAAAGCTCGCGCATTCTCTATTCCTTTTTTGGCAACTAAACGCTTATTTAATTCGACAATGACTTTCTCAAATGGACTTGTTTCTCTAATTTTGCTTGCCTTAGAAAATGTGGATAAATTTACATTAATTCCTTGAAGTACCATTCTACTGCATAAGTCCCTCATACTGACGATGCTTTTATCTAAAGCAAAACCAATCCAACAGGACAAAAATGTAAAAGTATCTAAAGCGGGGTAGTCATTTTTAGGCAGTGGTTTGAGAAGCTCTTTTATGAGTTTTGAAAAATTCGTCATCAGGGCAAACTCCCTATTGTGAGGGGAATAAGTTGTCTAGATTCTATCTATAATAGCATTTTTTTTCTGACTTTTCTCAACGTTCAACACTTCTGCCCTTATGGATATTGTCACAAATCAGAAAGATTTGAGGCTTTAAAGTTAGGTCACTGTAGCGAAAGAGTTAGTGTGATCAGCGGTTGGTGGCGTGGTTCCACGATCGCGCCAATGGTGTTTGAGGGGTACTGTAATACAGAGTTGGTGTGTGAGTGGATAGAACAATTGCTATTACCCGAACTACTACCCGGTCAAATTATCATCATTGATAACGCCAGTTTTCATCCCAAAGAGAGAATCAAAAAATTGTTAGCTAAAGCGGGATGTGAAGTGCTATTTTTACCCGCCTATTCTCCAGATATCAACAAAATTGAAAAGTTCTGGGCTAGATTGAAAAACTATGTTAGTCAGATTATCAATGATAGTGAAAACCTTGTGGATGCTGTGAGTAAAGCCTTCAGGCATCTGTCCTAACTAACTCGTTCTATGCCATATCTTATTAAAAAAGGAAAAAGATTAACTTTAGCTATTAGAGGAATTCGGAATACGGACACAACTGTCGCCATTATTACCTATTTATTAGCATTAGGCTCTCTTCTAAAGATAGATTTTAAAACTCTTTATTTAGACCGAGGCTTTTTTAGTATTGCTGTTATTCGTTGGCTACAAGCTTTGAAAATACCTTTCATTATGCCAGCAATTATTCGAGGTAAAACAGGGGGAATTAAGCAATTGATTCAAGGAAATAAAAGTTATCAAACTACTTATACTATGGGGCAAGACCAAAATAATTGTGTAACTTTTGATTTATGGATAGTTTGTAAGTACAAAAAAGGCAAAAGAAACCAGCATGGAATTGAATATTTTGCTTATGTAGTTTATTTGCCATCTATTAAACTAGATTATATTCATACTGCTTATCGTCAACGTTTTGGCATTGAGACTAGCTATAGAATTAAAAATATTTGTTGCCTTAAAACTCCCAATAAAAAGCCAGTTATTCGCTTATTATTTATCGGAATTTCCTTTCTTCTTGTTAATATTTGGGTTAATTTATTATGGCGAAAAGTTTGTTTTCCGAGACGTGGGGGACGCTTAATTTATCGAGAGTTATTTACTTTTCAACAAATGCTCTCGTTTTTAAGGCAAGCCGTTGATAAAATCTATCAAGTTGTTGATACCATCTATTTGCCTTCTGGCTAATATGGCATAGAACGAGTTAGTTAGGACAGATGCCTGAAGGCTTTACTCACAGCATCCACAAGGTTTTCACTATCATTGATAATCTGACTAACATAGTTTTTCAATCTAGCCCAGAACTTTTCAATTTTGTTGAGGTCTGGAGAATAGGCGGGTAAAAATAGCACTTCACATCCCGCTTTAGCTAACAATTTTTTGATTCTCTCTTTGGGATGAAAACTGGCGTTATCAATGATGATAATTTGACCGGGTAGTAGTTCGGGTAATAGCAATTGTTCTATCCACTCACACACCAACTCTGTATTACAGTACCCCTCAAACACCATTGGCGCGATCGTGGAACCACGCCACCAACCGCTGATCACACTAACTCGTTCGCTACAGTGACCTAACTTTAAAGCCTCAAATCTTTCTGATTTGTGACAATATCCATAAGGATAATCGATGGTGTTATCTATTCCAGCTTCATCAATATAGACAAATCTTTCCGGGGCATAACCTCTGATTTTTTGGAGAAACTCTTTTCGGGCTTCTTCATCTCTTTCTCTGTAGCCATAAGTTTTTTTTTTCTAGTAAATCCAATTCTTTTGAGCGCTTGACCAATTCTCATCCTACTGACTGGGTTAGCCCATTTTTGCGCCATTTTTTCTTGGGTCAAATGCCCATATTGTTCGGCCAACTTTTGAAAGGCTTCTAAATCGTCAATTTTGGGCTTCGGCCCTCGACGATAGTTAGTTTTAGCGGCCACCGTCCCAGTTTGTTTCTTCCGTTTCAGCCATAGGTCTAATGTATTACGACTAATATTGAGGGTGCGACAGACATGGCTTTTTTTCTCCCCTCGCTCTACGGCACTCACTGCTTTCTGTCTTAAATCATCACTATAGGGTGCTGCCATGAAAGCTTCTCCTCATTTCTTTTTCTCTATTATGTCCTAACTATCCCGCTCTTTGCTATAAGTACCTAAGCAAAATTAATTACACATATCTAAACACCTCTTGCCTCTTGCAAGAGTGCCTCTTGCCTATCTTCACTAGGAAATTAATTTTGCACGACTACTTAGCAATAGTCTTTTTTCTTAAACATAAGTTTTCTTAATTAATTTCTCTAAGTATTTTGTATCAGATGTTACTAAATACTCTGGTTATTCAAACTTTTCCATCTACTGAAATTATTAGAGTTTTTAGAAGATATTGGCATATCCATATCAGCCGGATATCTATCAAACCTACGGATTAAAAACCAAGTGGAGTTTGAAAGCGAGAAAAATGAAGTATATGCGTCAGGACTAGAGAGCAGTCATTGGCAACACTTCGACCAAACTGGTGCGCGGGTGGGTGGGGTGAACTATAAGTAGTCATGCAAAATTAATTTCCTAGTCGAGACAGGAGACAGGAGACAGGAGACGGGAGACAGGAGACGGGAGACGGGAGACAGTTATCAGGGATCAGATTTGAGTTTTTAGCTCACTGTTTACTGATCACAGCAAAAAGCTGACGGAGTAACTGCTGACGGCTTGGATGTGTAATTAATTTTGCTCAGGTACTTACCACTAATGTAATATGCAACCCTTTCTATACAATCTACTTGACCACTGCCAAAAAAGACAGATTGAGTGTAGTCAAAGTATTGCAAAATGCCAGAGAACTGGAGTTGATTCTCAATCAACTTACAGACAACTTACTGGAGACTTTCCAAATCCCAACTAAATGGAAAAATGCTCTGAAACTATTACCTCAAGAAACTGTGTTGAGTGAAGCAGAGTTTAATGCCCTACTTGATACATATCTACCCAAACTAGGTTCTCAGCACCGGACTCGAATTATAGAAGCAGCATCGATTGCTTTCTATCATCAACAAACTGATTGGCCAGTAGTGCAAACTCTGGTCTGTGATGATGCTCCCCAATTCAAATTACTGACGGCTCTTCGGGAATTATTATGCAAATAATTAACTTAAAATAAAATTCGATGAGAGTACCTACGCGCAAAAGTAGCTGAAATTCATATAGGGAAGGATTTAAGGCACAAACAGGTTAATACCAAAAGATAGACAATCGAGTTAAGATTTGATATAATCGCCAAAAACGAGAGTATTTTACTTATGATACTTGACAAATTTTTGAACCTAAAAGGAACCTCTATTCAAGGCTATCGACACCTAGAAAATATCGGTATAGTTTTCCGAATCGAATCGAAAAATAAAAAAGCAACGGCTCGACTGATCTCGCCGAACGTCCTGTCCTCGTTGTGGGTTAGAGAGCGATAAACTACACCAAAATCATCGACATTTAGTCAAAGATTTACCGCTCTCAGGCCAACCAGTGTACCTACAAGTTAATCGTCGTCAATTTAAGTGCGATAATTGTCGAAACCCCTTGAGCGAAGAGTTAGATTTTGTCGCCAGTAAACGAACCTATACGAAAAGACTAGCCGAGAATATACTTGAACAATTAAAAGAAGGAGATATTTTAAATGTTAGCCGAAGAAATGACGTAACGGAAGAAGAGATTCAAAGAATGCTAGAGGACATTGCTGAAGAAATTACCGAGCCAGACCTATCGGAATTAAAAAGACTAGGAATTGATGAAATCGCTCTAGTCAAAGGACAAAAAAATTACTGTGCGGTTTTAGTAAATTTAGATACGGGAAAACTAATAGCTATTCTAGAGAAGCGAACACAAGAAGAGTTGAGGAAAACCCTTACAGGCTGGGGAAAAGAGGTGTTAGAGCCAATTGAAGAAGTGAGCATAGACCTTTGGTTGCCCTATAAAAATTTGGTGAAAGAATTGATGTCATCGGTTGAATTAGTCGCCGATAGATTCCATGTAATGAAACAAATTAATCAAGAGTTAGACGAACAGAGAAGAGCAGAAAAAAGAGCCGTAGAAGCGCAGAAAAATAAAAAACAGAAAGCGGAAGAAGAAGCGAAGCTAGAAGTTTTAAAGCGAAGTAAATATAGCCTATTAAAAAATGAAGAAGATTGAACGGAACCCCAAAAAATTAAACGAGAAGCTATCAAAGAAAATTGGCCAAATTTGAAAAAGATGCAGGAATTAAAGGAAGAATTCAGAAAGATTTATGAAACCTCAGAGAATCCGACAGAAGGACTGCTATCTATCTCGGAATGGTTGGCAAAATCCTCCAGTGTTTTTACCAAGAGTTGTCAAACAATCCGAAACTGGTTTGGAGAAATCATTAGTTATTTCGAGCGAAGGACAACGAATGGATTAGTCGAGGGAATCAACAATAAACTTAAACTAATAAAACGAAGAGGCTATGGCTTGAGAAACTTTCGGAATTTTTGGGTTAGAAGTATGTTGTCTTGGCATCTTGTCTGTTGATTTAGCATAAAGAGTAACGAAGAGCCTTACTGACTGATAATATTACTTTGTGTTGGGTACATGAGGGACGACATTATAAGAAGTTGACTCCTTATGTTGCTTGTCACCAAAAAGCTCTTGATAAATTCCTGGATGATTTCTGGGATTACTACCGAGACTTGCTGGCTTACAAAGATGCACCCAGTCAACAGATGGCAGAAAAACTCCGATCTGAGTTTTGGAAACTTTTCGATACTCAAAGCGGTTATCAACAGTTGGATGAGCGAAAACAATTAACCCTGCTGAAAATTTCGGAGTTGCTTTTAGTCTTAGATCATCCCGAATTGCCCTTGCATAATAATCCGGCGGAGTTAGCTGCTAGGACGATGGTGCAGCGACGTAATATTAGTTATGCTACTCAAACTCTGACAGGGGACTCAGGCTTGGGATACTTTTATGTCCCTTGTTGCTACTACTCGGAAATTAGGAATCAGCTTTTTTGAGTATGTTCGTGACCGCATTTCCCAACTTGGTAATATTCCCTCTTTGGCAACTACTGTAGCGAACGAGTTAGTGTGATCAGCGGTTGGTGGCGTGGTTCCACGATCGCGCCAATGGTGTTTGAGGGGTACTGTAATACAGAGTTGGTGTGTGAGTGGATAGAACAATTGCTATTACCCGAACTACTACCCGGTCAAATTATCATCATTGATAACGCCAGTTTTCATCCCAAAGAGAGAATCAAAAAATTGTTAGCTAAAGCGGGATGTGAAGTGCTATTTTTACCCGCCTATTCTCCAGACCTCAACAAAATTGAAAAGTTCTGGGCTAGATTGAAAAACTATGTTAGTCAGATTATCAATGATAGTGAAAACCTTGTGGATGCTGTGAGTAAAGCCTTCAGGCATCTGTCCTAACTAACTCGTTCTATGCCATATTACCCGAACTACTACCCGGTCAAATTATCATCATTGATAACGCCAGTTTTCATCCCAAAGAGAGAATCAAAAAATTGTTAGCTAAAGCGGGATGTGAAGTGCTATTTTTACCCGCCTATTCTCCAGACCTCAACAAAATTGAAAAGTTCTGGGCTAGATTGAAAAACTATGTTAGTCAGATTATCAATGATAGTGAAAACCTTGTGGATGCTGTGAGTAAAGCCTTCAGGTATCTGTCCTAACTAACTCGTTCTATGCCATATTACCCGAACTACTACCCGGTCAAATTATCATCATTGATAACGCCAGTTTTCATCCCAAAGAGAGAATCAAAAAATTGTTAGCTAAAGCGGGATGTGAAGTGCTATTTTTACCCGCCTATTCTCCAGACCTCAACAAAATTGAAAAGTTCTGGGCTAGATTGAAAAACTATGTTAGTCAGATTATCAATGATAGTGAAAACCTTGTGGATGCTGTGAGTAAAGCCTTCAGGTATCTGTCCTAACTAACTCGTTCTATGCCATATTACCCGAACTACTACCCGGTCAAATTATCATCATTGATAACGCCAGTTTTCATCCCAAAGAGAGAATCAAAAAATTGTTAGCTAAAGCGGGATGTGAAGTGCTATTTTTACCCGCCTATTCTCCAGACCTCAACAAAATTGAAAAGTTCTGGGCTAGATTGAAAAACTATGTTAGTCAGATTATCAATGATAGTGAAAACCTTGTGGATGCTGTGAGTAAAGCCTTCAGGCATCTGTCCTAACTAACTCGTTCTATGCCATAGTCAGATTATCAATGATAGTGAAAACCTTGTGGATGCTGTGAGTAAAGCCTTCAGGCATCTGTCCTAACTAACTCGTTCTATGCCATATGTCCTAACTATCCCGCTCTTTGCTATATTATTCGTGAGCAGTCTTCTCTCAATCACTTTGCTTGTTCATGAATACCAGAATAACTCCTGACCCCGATATATTGAGGGGATACAATTTAATAATCAAGTTGGTGCGTTACAGCTACAATATCGGCGATCGCAATGAAAAAAGCTCCCCACTTCCCCAACACTGAATAATAGGTTCCCATCTCAGTGATCTGTGTTACCATTCGGGGTAAATTCAAGCGATCTCCAGACACCTATGAGCAAGGTTCTCGTGTTGAATGCCTCCTACGAACCGCTAAATATTACCAGTTGGCGGCGCGCGATCGTTTTATTGTTGAAAGGAAAAGCTGAATCCCTAGAACATAACGGAAAAGTGGTTTGTCGTGACTTACCGCTACCTTCTGTTATCCGTCTTAGGCAATACGTCCGTGTTCCCTACAAGGAAATTCCTTTAACCCGTCGTAATATTCTCGAACGAGATCATCACACCTGTCAATACTGTCTCTACCGAGGTGAACAATTAACCATCGATCATGTGATTCCCCGTTCTCGCGGAGGGGGTGATACCTGGGAGAATTTAGTGGCGGCTTGTGTGCGTTGTAATGTGCATAAAGGCAATCGTACACCAAAAGAGGCCAATATGTCCCTGCACGCCCAACCCCGTCGTCCCTACAGCAGTCTCCACTTTGAGCTATTAAAGCACACCAGGGAGAATCACAATCACGAATGGCGTAAATATGTCATCGGCATTTAGGGTGAGAAGGGCATGGTGAAACCAAGACCAAAATTGATTCCCATGCCATTATTATTAGTCTGGGTGCGAGGATTGGCAACTCCCGTGCCTAGATAAACTGAACAACCGCGACAGGGGGAATTGACTCGGTAGCGCACCGCCATGGGATCATTGGGATCGGTGATAGTTACTCCCTGATGGTTTAAATCTTTAATTAGATTGGTGACGGGTTTGAAAAAATCGGCGCTGGGGGGTTGACTTGGTTGCAGTTCTAGGGTTTGTTCTTGGGAAGCAAGAACGATTTCCGAAGCGATAATTAGCAGCAGAGAGGTAGTTAAGCCAAATAAACCCAGATTATTTTTGATCTTCATCTTTTTTATCACCGAGAGATTGTTAATTTCTTCTGGTGAGAATTCTAGCGTTTCCTCACCGGAAAGGAACCTTAATCAGTAAAAAAATTTACTAATTTCTACCATACTTATAATAAGCGGCACAAGCACCTTCACTAGAAACCATACAAGTACCGATGGGATGTTCAGGAGTACAAGCAGTCCCAAATACTTTACATTCCCAGGGTTTTAAAACACCTTTAAGAATTTCGCCACACTGACAAGCTTTGTGATCTTTAACGCGCTGATTGGGTAAAGTAAATTTCTTCTCCGCATCAAAATTACTGTACTCATCTCGCAGTTTTAACCCTCCTTGAGCAATTTCTCCTAAACCTCGCCATTCAAACTGATCCCGCAGTTCAAAAACTTGGTCGATTGCCGATAAAGCGACTCTATTTCCTTGATTTTGTACCACTCGATCGTACTGATTTTCGATCTCACATCTCCGCTCATCTAATTGTTTTAATACCATCCAAATTGATTGGAGAATATCCAAAGGTTCAAACCCAGAAACTACCACAGGTTTATGATATTCTTGGGCAATAACTTGATAGGGTTCTGTGCCAATTACCATGCTGACATGACCAGGACCAACAAAACCGTCTAACTGTAAATCTGGGTTATCTAACAAGGCTTTCAGAGCGGGAATAATCACCAGATGATTAGAAAATAAACTAAAATTATTGATGCCATCTCTTTGTGCTTCTAAAACGGTTAAAGCTGTGCTAGGAACGGTTGTTTCAAAACCTAAGGCTAGAAATATTACTTCTTTATCGAGATTTTCTCTGGCAATTTTTAAGGCATCGCGAGGAGAATAAACCATGCGAATATCATCACCTTTTGCTCGTGCTTGCAGCAGACTCAAATGGGAACCGGGGACACGCATAGTATCGCCAAAAGTTGTCAGAATTACGTTCGGTTGTTGTGCGAGAAAAATGGCATCATCTAAACGACCTCGCGGCATCACACAAACGGGACATCCAGGACCATGAATTAATTCGATAGTTTCTGGAAGTATTGCCTCGATACCGTATCTAAAAATTGAGTGGGTATGACCTCCACAAACCTCCATAATTTTAGTAACTTTTTGCCGTTTTTCAGAGATTCTTATCGATAATTGTTCAATTTGTTGAATTAATCCTGCCGCTTTGACGGGATCACGAAATTCATCAACGTATTTCATAACAAGCTTTCTCTCTATAAGTGGTTGGACAAAAGTAAAGTTAATAAGCTGTTCGTAATTTAAATTGCTTGTTGAGACGAGGCAAAAGGCACTCTTGCACTCTTGCAACAGTAAAGGGATTGGGGGAGGTTCGGCTAATCTAAGAATAAGCGGTTTAAATGCGTCTTAGCTTACTGGATTCGGTCGCCGGTCGTCAGTAATAATTGCCGTAACTTACATTTCTTAAGATAGACAACAGCATTAATTTATGGGTGACTACTTTAAGAACATTAATTATGATTAAATTCTTCCTCTAATTCCGCTAATTGTGTTAATAAATTTAAGGTTTCTTGCGCCTCATCTTCATCGATTCGATTCATGGCAAAACCCACATGAACTAATACCCAATCCCCTACACAAGTATTAGCAGGATGGTCTTCATCAACAATGCAAGCGATATTTACTTCTCTTTTTACACCCCCCACATCGACGAGAGCAAGATGATGGTTTTCATCAATAATTGCCGTAATTTGTCCCGGTATGCCTAAACACATAGTTTTTACCTTAAATCTAGTTTTTGTTAATTATGCGCCGATTTTTGGGCTAGAGATTGCAGTAATATCAACTGACAGCCCTTCTCATAAAGATGAAGTATAAGCTAATTTGGTATTGACTCCCGACGACTGGCTCCCCAAAAGGAAAACGTAATCAAAGGTTATCCTTTTTACTTGGTCTTACCTGCCATTCTGGACTATTGCCCTCAAGAACAGCTTTTTTCCCGTATCTTTTTTAAGATTTCCCCTGTCCCAGACTCTGGATAGTATAGCAAAGAGCGGGATAGTTAGGACATAATAGAGAAAAAGAAATGAGGAGAAGCTTTCATGGCAGCACCCTATAGTGATGATTTAAGACAGAAAGCAGTGAGTGCCGTAGAGCGAGGGGAGAAAAAAAGCCATGTCTGTCGCACCCTCAATATTAGTCGTAATACATTAGACCTATGGCTGAAACGGAAGAAACAAACTGGGACGGTGGCCGCTAAAACTAACTATCGTCGAGGGCCGAAGCCCAAAATTGACGATTTAGAAGCCTTTCAAAAGTTGGCCGAACAATATGGGCATTTGACCCAAGAAAAAATGGCGCAAAAATGGGCTAACCCAGTCAGTAGGATGAGAATTGGTCAAGCGCTCAAAAGAATTGGATTTACTAGAAAAAAAAAACTTATGGCTACAGAGAAAGAGATGAAGAAGCCCGAAAAGAGTTTCTCCAAAAAATCAGAGGTTATGCCCCGGAAAGATTTGTCTATATTGATGAAGCTGGAATAGATAACACCATCGATTACCCTTATGGATATTGTCACAAATCAGAAAGATTTGAGGCTTTAAAGTTAGGTCACTGTAGCGAAAGAGTTAGTGTGATCAGCGGTTGGTGGCGTGGTTCCACGATCGCGCCAATGGTGTTTGAGGGGTACTGTAATACAGAGTTGGTGTGTGAGTGGATAGAACAATTGCTATTACCCGAACTACTACCCGGTCAAATTATCATCATTGATAACGCCAGTTTTCATCCCAAAGAGAGAATCAAAAAATTGTTAGCTAAAGCGGGATGTGAAGTGCTATTTTTACCCGCCTATTCTCCAGATATCAACAAAATTGAAAAGTTCTGGGCTAGATTGAAAAACTATGTTAGTCAGATTATCAATGATAGTGAAAACCTTGTGGATGCTGTGAGTAAAGCCTTCAGGCATCTGTCCTAACTAACTCGTTCTATGCCATATCTAGGCAAGGGTAAAACTTTTGTAAGTACCTAGGGTTTGCCGAAAAAGTCTGAAATGCCGATAGGAAAAAGGTTTCGACTCAATAAAGTCGAGAAAAAAGGCAGCAAAAAAGGTAAAATCCCCTAAAAGCCTAGCACTTTTTAGTACATAAGTATCGAATAGCCACCGCAACTCCATCAGAACCCGAATCATTTCAACTCCCCTTTGGCGGAAAACTATCAGATGAAAACCGTTGGGTTATTATGACCAACTTAATTCCCTGGCAAAAATTTGAAGAAGAATACGCGCGCATGCTTCTCCGAAAACAAGGGTGCGCCCGCCTTACCATTTAGGGTGGCATTGGCAGCATTAATTAGGGCTTGCTGAAAAAGCCTAAAATGCCGATAGGAAAAAGGTTTCGACTCAATAAAGTCGAGAAAAAAGGCCCAAAAAAAGGTAAAATCCCCTAAAAGCCAGGCACTTTTTTTTATTCAGTACGGATGTATCGTATCTCGACAGCAACTCCATCAGAACCCGAATCATTTGAACTGCCCTTTGGCGGAAAACTATCAGATGAAAACCGTTGGGTTATTGACGTTGCTGAATTAAGCTATGAATCAGTAAGGAATAGGCACTTCTTGAAACTTCAGGCTCTTCGGTAATTGTTATGCAAATAATTAACTTAAAATAAAATTCGATGATAGTGCCTACGCTCAAAAATAGCTGAAATTTATACAGGGAGAGATTTTAGACACAAACAGGTTAATACCAAAAGATAGACAATCGAGTTAAGATTTGATATAATAGCCAAAAACCAGAGTATTTTACTTATGATACTTGACAAATTTTTGAACCTAGAAGGAACCTCTATTCAAGGCTATCGACACCGGGAGCATCCCAATTATGTAATGAGTATAAATGCTCAGAAGGGTAAGAAGGCTTTTGTAGTAACGATTCTGGTTCCAATCACACAATTTAGAGAACCGTTGAAAATCTATGAACTCCCGAAAAGGCTTGCCATATAAGTATTTCGTATCTAAGTACAATTGCTTATTGCAAAAGTGGGATGCTCCCAGTACAAATCTGGGAAAACAGGAGGGAGAGGAAGCCAATTAATTGGTCACAAAACCCACATCAAACCCAACCAAAAAGCAGTTAAAGCCCACACAGAAGCGATTAAAGGTGTAATCAAAAAACACAAAACAGCACCTCAATCAGCCCTGATTAGTCACTTAAACCCAATCATTAGAGGTTGGGCTAACTACTACTCAGGAGTAGTATCTATGGATACCTTCAATAAACTAGACAATACAATCTGGTTAATGTTAAGGGCATGGACAGTATCAAGATGCGATAAAGCGAACTACGAAAAGCTGAGAAACTACTTTAGACCGGGTACAGTTAAACTCAGCAATGGGAAAGAAAGACAAGAATCTTGGTTATTTAAAACCAAAGACGGTCTCCAACTATGGAAACACAATTGGACCTCAATCGTCAGACATACCCTAGTACGCCCCGACGCATCACCTTACGACGGAAATTGGACTTACTGGGCGACCAGACGAGGACAAGCAATCGACACACCGACAAGAGTAGCCAAACTACTTAAGAAGCAACAAGGCAAGTGTAGCCGATGTAGGCAGTATTTCACCCCATCGGATTTAATTGAAGTTGACCACATTCACCCTCTCAGCTTAGGCGGAAAGGATGAATATAAAAACCTTCAATTGCTACACCGCCACTGTCACGATGATAAATCGGCATCTGATGGAAGCCTAAAATCATCTAGTTTGACATCATCTGTTAAACAGGATAACATAGGGTTAACCAAAAGAAGTCAAGCTGTATCCTTAACAAGGGAACAGTCAAACTAGGAGCCGTGTGAGGTGAAAATCTCACGCACGGTTCTGAATGGGAGGGGAGGTCGGTGACGACCTTCTCGACCCCTAATATTATAATTTCGTCGTCAATCCTATGATTTTGCCAGGTAGTACCGTTCGAGTCACCAATCCCGATGATACCTACTATAAATTTGAAGGTTTAGCCCAGCGTTTAAGCGATGGGAAAGTGGCCGTTCTTTTTGAGGGGGGCAACTGGGATAAGTTAGTTACCTTTAATCTCTCGGAATTAGAAGAAGTAATTATTGCCCCGGCTAAAGGCAAAAAATAACCATGCGTCCACCCTTACCGCAATTGGCTACGGATAACCGCCATCCCGATCATATCGCCGAAGTTATCGAGACGACGACGACCGAGTTTTTAGCGCAATGTTTGGAACCAGAGGAGTTAAACTTTCCTTTTATGCCCGCTTTTGGTAGTTGGGTGAAAGCCTACGATGAAGAAACGGGTAATAAGATTTTTGGGATTGTCACCTTTGCCACCACTGCCCCCATCGATTCGGTACATCGCGCTAGAGCTTTGGGGTTGTCTTTGGCTGAATTGCGGGAACAACAGCCGCAGATTTTTGCTATGTTAAAAACGGAATTTCGGGCAACTATTGTCGGTTTTGAAACCCTGCCTGGACAAGTTAATGGCAATGGTGCCGGGCGAGGTTATATCTATCAATATATTCCTCCCCGGCCTCCACAAATTCATCAGGCAGTTTATCAATGTGAGTCGTTAGAAGTGGTTTATTTTAGCGAACAATTAGACTTTTTAAGAATTTTATTACAGGTCAAGAATACTCCCGTGGAAGCTTTGGCAGCCGCTTCTATCCGTCAGATGTATCAATTACGTCAAGCCGATCGACAGTGGTTAGTAAATGTGGGCAGACAGTTAAGTGTTTTACTCAAAGATGATTACGATCGCTTGCGTTATATTCTTAGTCAAATTCATATTCACGCTTAGATTATTCGGCTATCTGGGCGCTCTTAGAGTAGTGAAAATCCCTCACTCCCTCTCTTTGTGTCCTTTGTGTCTTTGTGGTTAAGAAAAAAATCAGCAACCCTTGGCTATTCTCGCAAATGTAGGGAATGTTGGTGTCGATAGCCTTGAATAGAGATTCCTTCTAAGTTCAAAAATTGGTCAAGTATCATAAGTAGGGTTTGCGGCAAAAAGTTTTTCGTGGGGGCAGGGTGTGGGGTGTTGGGGTAGTGGGGTGGTCACTGCGTGCGCGTTGCGGGGGGTAGTGGGGAATTTAGCTGAAATTTCCCTAAATCCCTATCTCCCTATCTCCCTAAATCCCTGTCTCCTGACGACCAACTCCCCAAAAACTTCACCATTAGGATAACTGCTGTACTCTAGGGGCGACCGAGAAAAAATTTTCTCAATTTGCCTTTACCCCAAGAGCGATCGATTTCGTGCCAGAGATTGTGGAGACAAAAAACCACTGCGAGACAGAGAGTAACCGCAAGGATTTGAGAGAAACTTTCCCTTTGCCAAAATTTGGCCATTGCCTCCGAAATTACCCGCGTTATCCGATAAGCTTCCAGAAAACCCTCGATCGAGCCGAGAATCAGTGCTGCTAGGGTGTAAACAAAGGTTCGATACAGAACGCTAAGGTAACGGGGTCGATTTTCTAACCATTCTAGCTTCAGGGCCACGTCGAGAATGGCCACGGTTTTTGCGGCAATGATCGCCCCTAAGATCGCTTTACCCAAAACGTAGGTGGTAATCGAATACTCTTCCAGAAATAATTTCATGATCAGAAGAATATAACCGAAAGCCAAGAAAAAAAAGAGGGTAAGAGAACCGATTTTTTTCAATTCCTTTTTAATTGCTTCCATTGATTTTTTTTGACATTTTCTGCCAATATAGCGGCTGCGCTGCCGGATAGTCCTATAACTATAAGCTATAGTTAATTATTTGTTGCAGCTATTCTCTCATCTCCACCAGCAAGTTTGATCGCTGATAACTGAACTGATGCTTGAAACTAATTACGGCTTGATGAATAAATCTAAAAACCTTGTTGTATAAGACTTTTAGACTTGTTTTCCCTCAAAAAGTGCCGACCTTTGGAGTGATTAGGGGGAAAATTCCTGGACTTTTTCCCTGAAAATTAGGTAATTGACCACCTGAAAATCGGTAAAACCCCACACCCCACACCCCACACCCCACACCCTGCCCCTAGGAAAAGCTTTTTCAGCAAACCCTAATTACAGCTTGATTGTCGATAAAATGAGGATTGCCGAGGGGATCGATGGCACTGAAAGCGTAGAAATAACGGCGTACTAGGGGCGGAAAATCGCTAAAATCGAAGATTGTGTCACCTTGGGCCACATCTGCCCAAAAATTTCGTAATTTCGGGGCTAATTCCTCCGCTAGACTCACGGGAAGATTGAGGGGATGGCAGGTTAACAAACGCATCATAAAAGGATAAGAGCGATCGCCTAACCATTGCCGAGAAATAGCGGGTAAATTCTCCCATCCGGGTATATTTTGCAGATGAAAGGATTCTATGGCTAATTCAACCGTGTTTTCGCAATATTCTAGCACCCGGTAGGGATGGGGATAACTGACGAGGGAACCGGTGGTAATTTCATAGATACCTCTAGCAAAAGCCAGATCCTGCACGTGGAGATGGCCAGTAATCAACAATTTTACGCCGTTTTCCTGTAGTATATCGAGTAGTTCTACCGCATTAGCCAACATATAGCGTTTACCTAATTCATGATTGCTTTGTCCGGGTAAATGCTCGATAACGTTATGATGGATCATCACCATCACTAGATCGTTTTTTAGCGCTGGTAAAATCTGTTTTAACCAATGCAATTGTTCTGCATCTAAACTGCCAATTTGTTTACCTTGGTCATCGAATTGATTAGAATTAAGACCGATTAATTGCACTCCGGGTAAAATTTCTTTTTGGTAGTATATTTGTTCGGGGTCGCTGTAACCAAATTGTTGATAATAAAAGGGAAAATCTGCTAAACCGATCTGGTTTTCTGTTGCGGTTAAACTCAAAACATCATGATTACCCGGCACAACATAGACGGGAAAGGGTAAAGTGGCTAAACAATCGGCTAACCAACGATGATTTTCTGGTTCACCATCTTGGGTTAAATCGCCAGCAATCAGCAGAAAATCGAGGTTAAGGGTGATGAGATGGTCTAAAACAATTTTTAAAGCGGGAATACTCACTTCCACCAGATGAAAGCGATTAGAATGGTTTAAAATGGTTGTGGGTAAAGCGATATGAGGATCGCTGAGAATGGCGAAACGGAAATTCATCGCATTGAATTGGGCTAAATATCGGTAAACTAGATCGATCGAGGAGAAATGAGGAGAAAATATCTTTGGCTAAAGTTCGCGTTCGTCAGCACGTCAATCCCTTAAGTCATAAATATCGCCATCCGATCGCTCCCCCCGATTGGAATCAAGTTTATCAGGATATGACGCAACCTCTCCATCTTGACATTGGTTGTGCGCGGGGTAAATTTTTGTTACAAATGGCCCAAGTATATCCAGAAATTAATTTTTTGGGGATTGAAATTCGTCAACCTTTGGTAATTGAAGCGAATCAGGAACGGGAAAGGTTAGGATTAAGTAATCTCGCTTTTGTTTTTGGCAATATGAATGTTTCCCCAGAAATTTTACTGCAATCTTTGCCCGCAGATAAGTTATTTTGGGTGTCGATTCAATTTCCCGATCCTTGGTTTAAACAGCGTCACAGTAAGCGTCGAGTTGTGCAGCCAGAATTAGTAATAGCTTTGGCTAAGTATATGGTAGCTGGGGGCTGGGTTTTTTTACAGTCGGATGTGGAATCGATCGCCCTGGAAATGACCGAGAGATTTCAAGCACATCCCAATTTTGTTCGGCAACATGAAACCCCCTGGTTAGAGGAAAATATTTTCCCCGTACCGACGGAAAGGGAAAAGTCCACTTATAATAAGGGTCAACCAGTTTATCGCTCGCTTTTTCGAGTTCGGTAGCTTCAGCTAAATATCTTGGCACTGTCTGAAATCATGGTTAGAAATCTCGACTCACCCCTAATACTTGAGGACAATCATCGCCCCCCCGTCTCTCAATTGCTGGAATTTCTCTTAACCAAAGAAAAAAACACTAAAAAAACTAAAGAAAATCTTACTTTTGAGGCTTTAGTCGGTACTTGGCGATTATACTTTATCACAGGAACTCAAAAAGCGAAAAAGAGAGCGGGAATTGTTTTGGGTAAGGGTCGCTATCTACCGTCCTGGTTAAAAATTACCATCTCTTACCAAAGAAATGAGAGCTTAGAACCGGGAGAATTTATCTCTGGAAGCGTCAGCAATCAGATAGTTTTAGGGGCGGTAAAACTATCCGTAAGCGGTCCAGTTAAGTTTTTTCCTAAAACCCGTCTTCTCGCCTTTGATTTTACCCGGCTCAACCTAACCCTATTTAATCGCTCTCTCTATTCAGGTTTTATTAGAAATGGGCAGGTAAGTGAAGCTAATTTTTATCAGGAAAGTATCAAAAAACAGGCATTTTTTGCCTATTTCCTGATCACAGAAACAATGATGGCAGCCCGGGGACGAGGGGGAGGATTAGCCCTTTGGGTAAAAGAGGTAAGTGAGACAAAACTATCTGAAAAATAAGTTATTAGAGGAGAAATAGATGGGATATTCTATCGATGTAGATGGGACAAATTTTGACAGTGAAGTGATCGAGAAGTCCTATCTAAATACAGTGATTTTAGACTTTTATGCCCTGTGGTGTGGACCATGTAAATTGGTAAAACCGATGCTGGAAAAACTGGCAAGTGAATATAATTTTATCCTGGCCAAAATAGATATAGATAAAAGTCCCGAATTAGCCGAACAATACGATGTAGAAGGAGTTCCAGATGTGCGAATTGTCAGCAAGGGAGAAGTGTTACCCTGTTTTGTCGGTGCTTTGCCAGAAGAACAAATTAGAGACTTATTTTACCGTCTCGATTTACAATCGGAATTAGCAACAGGATTAGCAGAAATACAAGAAGCGATCGCCCTCGATGATTTGCCCGCAGCTAAACAATTATTCGATCGTCTTTTTCCCAAATATCCCGACGAACCGCAATTAGTTATTATGGCGGTAAAATTTCTCATGCGTCTAGAAAAATGGTCAGATGCTTACCGATTAATCAGTGCTATTAAAGAAGAAAATCCACCGATCAAAGGTTGGAAAACTCTCCTAGAATTTCAACAGTTAAAACCAGAAAATAATCCCCTCGATCCGATATTTTTTACTGGGATTAATTCCGCATTAAAAGAAGATTATGCCGCCGCTTTAGATAAACTGATCAGCGTGGTGGGAGAAAGTAGAAAATATCGTCAGGATGGGGCAAGAAAAGCCATGTTAGCCATATTTCAGATTTTAGGAGTTAGTCATCCCCTCACCCAAGAATACCAAGCAAAGTTAACATTTCTGCTCTACTAGGTAGGGTTTGCGGCAAAAAGTTTGTTGGTGGTGTTAGGCTTCGGCCGTGAGCTCAGCGTTCGACCGAGCTCACGCCGAGGTCCGAACGGAGTCGGTCATCAGGAGTCAGGAATCGGTCAAAAGTCTAGCAATTCCCCGGGTAATTTCAACAAATCTATTCCTTGAATTTCTGTTGACAAATGCCAGGGAATTGCTAGGGACAAGATGCAGTTTATTTGTGGCGAATCATTTCATAGAGGGCAACGTATTCTTCCCCGGGACCATTCCAAGAGTAATCGCATTCCATACCTTGAATCGCTAATTTTTGGAATTCTTCCGGTTGAGTGTACCACAATTCTAATGCCCGGGACATGGCTGATTCGAGGGCATTATTATCGGGATCAAAAAAGACAAAACCATTGCGTTCTTCCGGTTGGTGATGGGTGTCATAATCGCGATCAAAAACCGTATTAACTAAACCACCAACTCCCCGGACGATGGGAACGGTTCCGTATTTTAAGCCGATTACTTGTGTCAGTCCGCAAGGTTCAAAATTACTGGGAACCAGAATCATATCGGCCCCCGCATAAATGAGGTGAGATAATTCCTCATTAAAGCCCAATTCAATATGGACATCAGGGTTATTATTTAGGTGATTTTTCTCGTGCCAGAACCAGTTATTAATTAACGATTCGGTGGCGGAACCTAAGAGGACAAATTGCGCCCCGCGAGCTAAGGCATAATACATGGCATGGTGAACTAAATGTACGCCTTTTTGGTCATCTAAACGACCAACATAACAAATTAAGGGCTTTTCTGCCTCATCTCTTAACCAGAGTCTTTCTCGCAGTGCCTTTTTATTGCCTGCCTTCTCGGAGAAGCTATCAATACCGTAGGGTGCAGCAATAAATTTATCCACTTCCGGGTTCCAGATATTGTAATCTAAACCGTTGAGAATGCCGGTAAATTTGTGTTGATGCAGGTGAATTGTATGACCTAAACCGTAACTAACATCGGTGTGGTGTGCTTCCCAAGCATGGTGAGGTGAGACGGTGTTGAAATAGTTGGAAAAGACGATGCCACCTTTCATAAAATTAATCACAAAAGGATTGAAGTTATCGCGCATTCGGGCATAGCTAAAGTAGTAAGTATCGTTATTTAATCCTGTTGCCCGGAGAATTTCCGCACCGCCAAATCCTTGATGTTTAAAGTTATGGATGGTATAGAGAACGCGCTGATTGCCCATACCATGATATTTATAAATTTCAAAAAGTAAGGGCGGAATTAAACCGGTTTGCCAGTCGTGACAATGAATTATATCGGGACGTTTATTACTTCTGAGCAAAAATTCTAAAGCGGCTTTAGAGAAGAAGGCAAAACGCATATTATCGTCCTTACAACCGTAGTAAGTACCGCGATTAAAGAAATTATCCCCCGAATTGGGTTGAATAAAGAAACACAAGCGCCCGTGTACCCAACCACAAAAAACGTTACAGTGAATTGCCCCATCGTACCAAGGCACCCACAGATCGCGATAAGCCTCGTGTAAGCCCCAAATTTGGTCGTAGCGCATACAATCATACATGGGTAGGA
The DNA here is from genome assembly GCF_032027425.1 of Microcystis wesenbergii NRERC-220. Taxonomy (NCBI): domain Bacteria; kingdom Bacillati; phylum Cyanobacteriota; class Cyanophyceae; order Chroococcales; family Microcystaceae; genus Microcystis; species Microcystis wesenbergii. The sequence continues at coordinate 464,751 of NZ_JAVSJA010000001.1, forward strand.
TTAGCTCCACGCAATGACCGCGAATTTCCAATTCTCGACTCAATCCATATACCACATCCCCCAATCCCCCAGCTTTAATCACCGGGGCGCACTCAGAGGCAACCTGAACTATATACATATATCAATAACTCCCTCGATTAATCTACAGGTCAGCTAGAAGCAATTTTTACAAAAGTATACAAGCTTCTGTGATTAAATGACTCGATCAATCGAATTAGTTGCGGGTTGGGGAAGTGGGAATTATGAATTATGAATTATGAATTATGAATTGGGGAGTGGGGAATTTAGCTGAAATTTCCCTAAATCCCTATCTCCCTATCTCCCTATCTCCTAAAGATTAACAGCGTTTTAACTGTCCTAGGAGCAAAATCACCTCATCGATGCCGTTTCTGAGAGTAGTGGCGGGTTGATCGCTGTTATTGACGGTTATGCTAAAGATTAGGGGTTGATTGTCGGCGGTTTCTAGATAACCAGCGAGGGCGACAACTCCGGTTAATGTCCCGGTTTTTGCCTGTAATCGTCCTTCTAGGGGAGTCTGGCGAAATCTATTGGTTAAAGTGCCATCAATGCCGCCAATGGCTAAAGAACGACGATAATCAGGGTTTTCTGCCATTAGTTGTAAAATTTGCCCTAAAGTCTTAGGTTTAATCAGGTTTTGTCGTGATAGCCCCGAACCATCGCCGATTTTATAACTATCGCTGTTAATTCCCAGTTTTGTTAAAGTTTCTTGCAATCCCGACACACCGCCGAGCATTTGTAGTAGGGTTTCGGCTAGTAAATTATCGCTATTTTTATTGACTTTTTCCACCAAATATGCTAGGGGTTCTGATTCTAAATTGGTGATCTCATGGCCGAGAATCTGTGAACTAATTTCTGCGTTTTTAACGGTAATTCCCGCTTTTTCAAGGATATTACGCCAGCGAGCCAGGAAATATTCCGAGGGTTGGGGAATAGCTAAATTAAAATCATCTTGACTATCAATAGCCAGAGAACCAGTGATAATTAGGCGATTATTGGCTAAATTGCCCTTAATTGCCAGAGTATTCGGGCTTCCTTGCCCTGCGGTGCTGGTTTGATTCTCAATTAGCCATTGTTTAGCGGCAATGGGATCAGACCATTGTAAATCTAAGCTTTGCCCCAATTGTCGCGGTAAAAGCTTTAAAGTGACGGAATTTTCGTTTAAAACCAAGCTAGAAGCGGGTACAGCATAGTCAAAAAAGACATCTTCCCATTCCCAGGTTTTTTGACTATCGGAGACGACAAAAGGACTAGCAACGACAATTAAGCGAGAAATTGAGTTAATTCCCCTTGCTCTTAACTTTTCTGCTAATTTTTCTAACTTTTCTGTGGTTATGGTTGCATCTCCCCTCCCGACTAAGGTTAAAGTTTCTAAATCGGGGGGGTTGCCCTGGGCTAAAATGGGGGTTTTCAGACGATAATCGCGGTTAAATTTGCTGAAAGCGGCGGCAGTGGTTAATAATTTCGCAGTAGAAGCGGGAGTAAAAAAGTTATTTTCGTGGAGACTATAGAGATTTTCCTGAGAATTAAGGGATTTTACGAAAATTCCCCAATAAGCGCCTTGATAATCGGGTCGGGCCAAAATGCGATCGATCCTGGTGGCTAAGTCTGCGGGACAGATAAACTGGGAAGGGGGGGAATTGTCTTGACTGATGGGGGTTGCGAGGGTGACGGGATGGTTTACCCAGAGAAATAGGGAACAAGTTCCCAAGAGAAAAGATAATTTCGAGCGGCGTGTTAGCATAGAATTAAGTCTTGGCAGTAGTCAAATTGGCTCTAATTTAGCAGCATTAGTGACTATATTGTCCTAGTTACTCGATAGATTCAGTTAGGGATTGATCCGAGATATTCTCTATCCTTTTTTGCCCAGAAAGTTTTTTGATGCCGTCAAATTTCTATTTATTCGCGAGGATATTTTTATGAGTTATGATTTTGATTTATTGGTGATTGGTGGTGGTTCTGGTGGTATTGCCACCGCTAGACGGGCAGCCGAATACGGGGCAAAAGTGGGATTAGCAGAATACGATCGTTTGGGAGGAACCTGTGTTAATCGCGGTTGTATTCCCAAAAAATTAATGGTTTATTCTAGTCGTTTTCCGCAACTATTTAAGGATGCGGAAGGTTACGGTTGGAGTCCGGTAGAGAGTCAGTTAAATTGGCAAAAATTAATTAGTGCCGTTAATCAGGAAACTATCCGTTTAAATGGCATTTATCAAAAGATGCTCGATAATTCTCAAGTGACGCTTTTTCCTAATTATGCCAAGTTTATTGATACCCATACCCTAGAGGTGGGAGATCAGAAAATTACTGCCGATAAAATTTTAATTGCCGTGGGGGGACATCCCGTTAAACCTGATATTCCGGGGATCGAACATACAGTAGTTTCTGATGCCATGTTTCAACTGCCAGAACAACCGAAAAGAATTATAGTTTTAGGGGCGGGATATATTGGGGTAGAATTTGCCGGTATTATGCACGGATTAGGGACAGAAGTGGTGCAGTTAATCCGTAAAGACAAGATTTTAAGAGGGTTTGATGAGGATATCCGCGATGAGATTCAAGGGGAAATGATCCGTCAGGGAATTAAAATTATGCCCGAAACTTTCCCCACTTCGATCGAGAAAACTGAAGAGGGGTTAAAGGTACATATTCAGGGGAAAGAAACCTCAGAAATGCTCTTTGTTGATGCCCTAGGATTAGCCGCTACTGGAAGAATTCCTAAGCTGGAAAAATTGGGCTTAGAGAATGTCAATGTCGAGGTAAAAAAAGGGGCAATTGTCGTCAACGAGTATAGCCAAACCAGTGAAGATAATATCTACGCCGTGGGCGATTGTACCGATAAAATTAATTTAACTCCCGTGGCGATTAATGAGGGGCGAGCTTTTGCCGATACAGTCTTTGGTAATAAACCCCGGTTAATGAGTTATGAAAACGTTCCTTCGGCAGTATTTTCTACTCCTGAAGCGGCGACGGTGGGATTAACGGAATTGCAAGCAAAAAAACAATATGGTGACACGGTAATTAAAGTTTATCGGTCTAAATTCCGCCCCGGTTACAATGTTTTACCAGGCCGAGAGGACAAAACTTTGATGAAATTAGTTGTCCATCAGGAAAGTGGTAAAATCCTTGGCGCGCACATGGTGGGAGATCACGCCGCCGAAATTATTCAAGGAGTAGCCATTGCCGTAAAAATGGGGGCGACAAAAGCCGATTTTGATGCCACTGTCGGCATTCATCCCAGTGCTGCCGAGGAATTCGTCACCATGCGTTAATTAACAATTTTAGGTGTGTTAGATAGGTGTTAAAAATTGTCAGCTACCCCCCTTATTAAGGGGGGCAGGGGGGATCAAAGACAAAATCTATCTTCAATTTAATTATAACCACTTACTTAAACCAACCTAACACACCCAATCTTTATGATTAAAAATCAACCTTTTTGGCTATTGACAACTGAGCCATTTTGTGATGGTTTTTCGGTTAATTTTTGAGCGAGATTTAAGATATCAGAGGGGAGCATAATCACGGTACTGGTGTTATTTTCCGCTCCAATTTCCGTTAACATTTGTAGGCGGCGTAATTCCAAGGCGGCGGGGTTTTCCATGATTAATTGGGAAGCTTCCGCTAATTTTAAGGAGGCTTCCTGTTCTGCGGCAGCTTTAATCAAACGGGCCCGTTTTTCTCGCAATGCTTCCGCTTCCTTGGCCATGGCCCGCTGCATACCGGTGGGAATTTCCACATCTTTCATCTCCACCCGTTCGATATCAATGCCCCAGGGTTCGCTAATTTCATCGACAATTTGTTGGACCGCTTGATTGATTTTGTCCCGTTTTTGCAAGACATCATCGAGATGATTTTGACCGACGACATTTCTTAAAGTGGTCATGGCCGCTTGATAAACGGCCGCGGGATAGGATTCGACTTTATTAATCGCTTTGCTAGGGTCGATAATGCGATAGTAGAGAACCGCATTAACCTTAATTGTGACATTATCGGCGGTGACAGTTTCTTGCGGGGCGATATCGACGGTTTTGGTGCGAATATCCAGCTGCATTTTTTGGTCAACTAGGGGAATGATCCAGTACAGTCCGGGGCCTTTGGTGTCTTGATAACGACCTAGGCGAAAGATAACACCACGCTGGTATTCTCGATCGATTTTAAAGCCATTTAATCCCAGAATGCCCGCTATCAATAGCAAGGGTGCTAAAAATTCCATATTAATTACCACTTATCGGGTTCAAGTTAATCAGTGTGCGGTGACATCTCAATTGCCATCTCCTCGCTCCTGACCACTAATACATTCATTCTAGAGAGTAACCGGGCTGTCGGGGAAACTCATAACGAAATATTACAATTTTTAGGAATTGCCTAACCAGCAGGGATGACTCGACTTCCAGACCCCGACCTGAGATAAACTACAGAATGTTATCAGAATTTACCTTGATATTATGAGCGTAGTTAGCCAAGTCATCCTCAAAGCCGACGACGAACTTCGTTATCCTAGTAGTGGTGAACTACAGGGTATCGGGCAATTTTTAAAAACCGGTGAGCAGAGAATTCGCATTGCCGAGACTCTCGCTGAAAATGAGAAAAAAATCGTCGATCAGGCTCAAAAACAACTGTTCAAGAAACGTCCTGATTATAGAGCGCCGGGGGGTAACGCCTACGGTCAGCGTCAATATAATCAATGCTTGCGCGATTATGGTTGGTATCTGCGTCTAGTTACCTATGGGGTATTAGCTGGAGACAAAGGACCGATCGAACAAACCGGCCTGATTGGGGTCAAAGAGATGTATAACTCTCTTAATGTTCCCATCCCCGGCATGGTGGAAGCGATTCGTTGTCTCAAAGAGGCCGCTTTAGCTCTTTTGACTCAAGAAGATGCCGTGGCAGCAGCCCCCTACTTCGACTTTATCATCCAGTATATGTCCTAAGCGATCGGGACAATCCCAGGGGCCTGAAGTCTGAAAAGGGGCAATTTTCGTCTCTTTCAGGGTTCAGGCTTGACTTTTTTCAGTGCTGATAACTGATAACTGATAACTGATTATGTTTTGGCGCATTATACTACTTACTTTTCTAATACCATCGGTCTATGGGCTGTTTGGCTGGTCGATCGCCCATGAGCGTTTATCATGGAGTGATTGGTTACTTGCCCGCGGTGATGAGATGAATTGGACTCTCACCAGCGAATGGCTAGAAATCATCATCTATATCCTAGCGGTAGGGGTTATCCTCTCAATTGCCCTAGGATTAACTCTGTTTAGTGACTTAATGCCGGTATTTTTCCGCAGTTGGTTTAAAAACGATATTAGCGCTGTATTATCAATTCTCGGCTGGTCTTTGGCGGTAGTCTTTATCTTCCACAAGTGGGCGGTATTTAGTCGAGTTTTAATTCTGTTAGCTGCTGCTATCCTCGGTCGTCTAGAACTTCAGGAAGCAGGTTACAATAGGTGGCAAGTTTTCCTGATGATCACCATTCTCTGCTTAGGTAGTTTTGGCTTGGGAATTTGGGCTTATAATCTTTGGGGTCACGAATTTCATCAAGTTACTACTGATTAATCTTATCTCTAATCTTTAAAAAGTATGCCCAAAAAAAATAACGATACCCTCAAACGAGTCTTAATTGTTTCCTCCGGTTTAGTATTTCTGGCTTTAATGATTGTGCCAACTTTAGGTTTATTGAAAAATAATAATTCTAATTCCCCCCAAGGCAATCAACCCGGGCAAGAGGCAACTATTCCCCCCGAAAAATTAGCAGAAATGGTCAAAGGGTATGAGAAAATTCTCGAACGCGAACCGGATAACCCCACTGCTTTGCAAGGACTGGCCCAAGCTCGTTTACAGTTAAAAGATTTTATCGGAGCCAGAGAACCTTTAGAAAAGTTATATCAAAAATATCCCGAAAATCTCGAAGTTATGCTAGTTCTTTATGGAACAAGATTACAAACTCAAGACGTTTCTGGAGCTAAAAGTCTCCTGGAAAAATTAGTCAAAACCTATCCCCAAGAACCGAAGTTTAAAGAAGAATTAACTCGTTTAAATCAAGCAATCGCAGAAGCTTCTAAACAGAAACCTCCAGAACCTCAAAAGTAATGAAAAAAGAATTAATTATTGAAGCTGGGCGAAGTGAAAGACAATATTGGCGGGATTTATGGCAATACCGAGAATTATTTTATTTCCTGGCTTGGCGCGATATTTTAGTTCGTTATAAACAAACTTTTATCGGCATTGCTTGGGCATTACTGCGGCCATTTTTAACCATGTTAGTATTTACCTTTGTCTTCGGTAAATTAGCCCGTTTGCCTAGTGATGGCGCTGCCCCCTATCCAATTTTGGTCTTTGCGGCGGTCTTACCCTGGCAATTTTTCGCCAGTTCTCTTGCTGAAGCTAGTAATAGTTTAATTGATAATGCTAATCTAATTTCTAAGGTATATTTTCCCCGGTTAATTGTTCCCACCAGTGCCGTTATTGTCAGTTTCGTTGATTTTTTGCTTTCAGGAATGATTCTGTTAGGGTTAATGGCTTGGTATAATTTTTTACCTAGTTGGCGCATTTTAACCCTACCTTTATTCATTCTCATGGCTTTTGCTACCTCTATGGGTGGGGGTTTATGGTTATCAGCGTTAAATGTTCAATTTCGAGATTTTCGTTATATCGTTCCCTTTATCATTCAGTTTGGGCTATATATTTCTCCCGTAGGATTTAGTAGTAATATAGTTCCAGAAAAATGGCGTTGGTTGTACTCTCTCAATCCCATGGTGGGAGTCATTGATGGTTTTCGTTGGGCGATTATCGGAGGTGATGCCGGCATCTATTGGCCCGGATTCCTGCTATCCTTGGCCCTAGTCGTTCTCTTGCTAGTCAGTGGTATTTGGTATTTTCGACGACTAGAAAAAAACTTCGCCGATATCATCTAACCCTGACATTAGCTAACTTTGTTAGATAAGAACTTTTTTAAGAATTATGATCGGCCTATAATAATAACTGTAGTCACCCCTATCCTTTAGGGATAATTCTTGGTTTAGGGTTGATGTCCTTCAGTGCAAGCGAGATTGGTTATGAAAATTAGCGAACTAGAAAACTACTTGGCTCAGGTTAAGTCAGAGATTGGTGACATCGATATCGTCTATCAATGTCGCAACCAGCACTATAGTTGGTTGGACAAAATTAGAAGCCATCAACTGAAAGTGTTAAAAAATACCGCAGACACTAAATTATTGATTTCTCTGCAATAGCCCTTTTCTCTTGCTAGATGCCGGCAATGAGGTCCGGTCCGCCTAATCTGCTTAACAGTTTATCTTTTCTTCGCTGTCGATAGGTTCTTAAACCAGCCGCGTCGCCAAAAGAAAATGATTAAACTGAAAGCAACGGTTAGCATCAATACCCAGACGAACACATAGCCCCAATACCATTCTAATTCCGGCATATTATAGGGGGATTTATCAGTATTAAAGTTCATGCCATAAATACCGACAATGAAGGTGAGAGGGATAAAAATCGTCGAGATTACCGTTAAAGTTTTCATAATCTCGTTCATTTTATTACTCACGGAAGACAGGTAAAAATCCATTAAACCATTGGCAAATTCTCGGTAATTTTCGATAACATCGAGGATTTGTACCAGATGGTCATAACAGTCGCGTAGATAGGGTTTAATCGTTGTATCGATGACGATATACTCATCGCGTAAAAGGGCATTGAGGATGTCTCTTTGCGGCCAAATTGCCCGTCGCAGGGAGAGTAATTCCTGACGTAGTTGGTAAATTTTTGATAAAGTCTGTTCCGTGGGACTAGCTAAAATTTTGTTTTCTAACTCCTCGATTCTTTCTCCGTAGGACTCTAAAACAGGAAAATAACCGTCAATAATGGCATCCCAAATTGCGTAGGCTAAATAACCCGATTTTTGCTGCCGGATGGAACCTTTATTTAAACGGATTCTTTCCCTAACTCCCTCTAAAGAATCGTATTGTCCTTCTTCCTGCACGGTTAAAACATAATTCTTCCCGACTATTAAACTGATTTGTTCTAACAAAAAACCCTGATGATCGATTAGGATAGCCATTGGCACTATAATTAAAATATAATTCTCGCATTCTTCCACTTTTGGTCTTTGGGGAATACTGACTATATCCTCAAGGGTTAAGGGATGTAAATGAAAAATTTCCCCCAACTCTTGCAGTTTATCTTCATTACCCAAACCGACAATATCAATCCAAGAGATGGAATCATTGGATAAATATTTAAGACAGTCTTGAGGTAAGAGATTATTAACTCTAGTGGCTTGTTGAGAATTATAATTAATTAAAAATATCTCCGTAGCAACGGCATTTTCATCGATGGTGATTAACCCTGGCATCGTCCCGGGTTGGTTATAGTGATAATCGTAAAGGTGGGGTTTTGTCCGGGAGGATTTTCGCCCTTTTTTATACCTAGTTAATCTTTTGTTATTGCTCATAGTTGAGATCGATCGCTGTTGGCCTTTTTCTTAGCATTGATTGCTCAAAAATGCCGCAATTTTTATCTAACTTTAAGATTAGCCCAGACTGGTGAACTACTCTCAAGGTCGTTGAGAGCTTCCTATTTCACGGGGGATTGCCTCAAGACGGACTTACGCCCAGCTTTTGGTCTTACATCCCCTCTATAGGCAGTATCGCGCTTTTCCTAACGATAATATCCGTAAGGCTTCATTTTTAATATTTATCGCCGCATTAATGTCCCGGTCATGAGTTGTCTGACAATGTTCACAAGTCCATATTCTAACATCAAGCGGCAAACTACCCACTTGATTTAGACAGACATGACAAGTTTTAGAACTAGGGAAAAACCTATCAACTTCGGTATAAGTTTTTCCTTCCCATTCTGCCTTGTATTTAAGTATTGTACAAAACATTCCCCAACCACAATCACTAATAGCCTTAGCTAAATTATGATTGCGTACCATGCCTTTGACATTGAGATTCTCTACTGCAATAACTTGGTTTTCGTTAACTATCTTACGGGATAGCTTGTGGAGAAAATCCTCACGACATCTTGAGATTTTAGAGTGAACTTTAGCTACTTTACATCTAGCTTTTTGACGGTTGTTACTTCCCTTCTTTTTACGGGATAGCCTCTGTTGTTTCCTTTTTAGATTACGTTGATGTTTGGCTAAATGTCTAGGATTATCATATTTACTGCCATTGCTGGTAATACAAAAATGAGTTAATCCTAAATCAATTCCTATAGCTTTACCATCTATCCCCCCGCCTTCGGCACCCCCCTTATCAAGGGGGGCAAGGGAGGATTGTCCGTCATCAACGTCTCGACTTCGCTCGACTAAAATAGAAGCGCAGTATTTACCGTCTGGGTTTTTTGAAATAGTAACGGTTTTAATTGTTCCTTCAAATTCCCGATGACGAACACAATAAACCAAGCCAATCTTAGGGAGTTTTAGGTAGTCTCCTTCAAATTTGACCTTAGCAGCATAGCTAATTGATTGTTTACCATGTTTAGATTTGAATCTCGGCAATCTAGCCCGTTTCTCAAAAAAATTCTGATAAGCTTGCGATAAGTTCAAAGCCACTCATAAGCTTTTTTGAGACTAGGCAATAGTCCCTGAATATAGTTTCGTGTCAGCCCTTTTCCTGTGGCTTTATAGGTTTCTTGACACAAATTCAGGGAATAATTCCAAAACCAACGACAACAACCAAAGCTTTTAGCTAAGGCTATTTCTTGCTCGGTATTGGGGTATATCCTGAATTTGTATGCTTTGTACATAGTTGTTATCGCACATCTATATTTATGATAACCTAGTTTTTAGGATCTGACACTAAGTTAAAGGGTTACAATAAAGATTGACCTCGCCCTGGAGGAAGAGTTGCTAATGCCCAAGAAGACGAACAAGAAAACGGAAGCCAAAAGTTACAACCATGGCGAGGAACATCCCCAGCGTCCCGATATTGGCACGGAACCCCACTTCAAGAAAAAGAAACCCCCTGTCACCTATCGTTATGATTCCTCCTTGTCCCCGGAGTTGAACTGGGATGAAAACCCCGCACGAGAACAAGCTGAGGCTTTAATTGAGCAAATTCTCGCGGCAGAAGATTTAGAAACCGCCAAAATAGCAGCGCGTAAACTCAAGGCAATCGGTGAACCGTTTTTAAATTGGACAGGAAAGGCCGAAAGGTTATCTTTTCAAGTGCCAACTTTACCCCTATTTGTCCATGAACGTTTATCCACTAGGGCAATTATTGAAACCCTGAAATCCCACAAGGTGGAAAAAGGGGAACAATTGAATCTATTTAATGACCCTAAATGGTCAATTACTGACCAGATTCTCCGAGCTTACGAGTACCACGATAAATGGGTAAACCGGATGATTCTCGGTGACTCGTTGGTGACGATGAACTCCCTACTGCAATACGAGGGGATGGGGGGTAAAGTGCAGATGATTTATATTGACCCTCCCTACGGGGTAAAATTTGGTTCTAATTTTCAACCTTTTGTGAGAAAACGCGACGTTAAACACAACGATGACGATGATTTCACCCGCGAACCGGAGATGGTGCAAGCTTATCGAGATACTTGGGAATTAGGGTTACATTCTTATCTGAGTTATTTACGCGATCGTTTGTTGTTGTCCCGGGAGTTGTTGACTGATAGCGGTAGTGTTTTTGTCCAGATTTCCGATGAGAATGTTCATCATGTTCGGGAATTGATGGATGAGGTTTTTGGTGGGGAGAATTTTGTAGCAAATATTACTTATAAAACAAAAAAAATGACAATGGGTAATACATCTACTATTGAAACAGTAGGGGATCATATTATTTTCTATGCAAAATGTATTAAAAATTTAAAATGTCATTCTTTATTTGCTTTTAAAGACTGGCGAGAAGATCATCATTGGAGATATATCGAGTTACCTAATGGAGAAAGACGCACAATGACAACAGAAGAAAGAAATACTCCTGATACAATACCTGAAGGTAGTAAAGTTTTTATCCCTTTAGATTTAAGGCCAAGTGGTTATTTTACTACTGGTGATTTTGTTTTTGAATTTAACGGAACTAAATATTCGCCTGGTACAGGAAAAAGCTGGCGCACTAATAAAGAAGGAATGGATAATTTAGCTAAATATAATCGTCTTTATGAAACAAGTAAAGCCTTGACTTATGTTTTGTATCATGATGATTATCCAGTTTCAAGAATTACTAATTTTTGGAATGATACAGAAGGTGCATATCAAGCTAGTTATGTAGTTCAAACATCAAATAAAGTCATCCAACGCTGTCTATTAATGACCACCGACCCCGGCGATTTAGTATTAGATATCACCTGTCTAAGAAAAGGTACAAAAATCCTTATTCCCCACCAACCAACTAACTCCCCCCCTTTGAAGGTAGGGCAGGGGGGGGTAAACTCTCAGATACCGGGGAGCTACCCCCCCAACCCCCCCGACATCGGGGGGGCTTTAGGAGGGCAAGGGGGGGCTTTAGAGGCTTTAGAAATAGAAAAATTACAACCGGGAGATTATGTCATCGGACACGATCTGCAACCTCATCGGATTCTTCGTACTATCAGCAAAACCCATCAAGGGAAAATGATCGGGATTCGTCACCACCTTTGTCAGCAAATCCTCTGGGTAACGGGAGATCATCGAGTCTTATGTCAAAAACGGACAACCGGTTATGGATGCGATCGCAATTGGGAACATATTCCTAAAAATAATTTTGCTTTAGCTAGAGAAATGAGAAAAGAAGCGACTCCAGCCGAAGCTAAATTATGGCAAGAAATCAAAGGAAATCAATTAGGAGTTAAATTCCGCCGTCAACATCCTATTGGACGTTATATTAACGACTTTTATGCAAGAGAAAAAGGTTGTATTGTTGAAGTAGATGGAGATAGCCATTATAGGCCAGATGCGACAGTTTATGACCAAGAAAGAGATACTTATTTAAACTCTTTGGGATTAAATATTTTGCGATTCAATAATCAAGAAATTTATCATAATTTGACGGGAGTATTAGAGACAATTAAAGCCCCATTGGCTGCGGTTGAACCTTCAGAAGATCATTACAAAGAATGGCGACGGGCTGATACTTTAAAAATCGGCGATATTGTTTATTTTGGCAGGGAACAAATACCCTGTGAAATTAAAGATTTAGAATCGGAAATAACGACGGAAACAGTCTATGATTTAGAGATTGAAACTGTCCACTCTTTTATTACTGAAGTTTGTACCGTTCATAATTGTGGAAGTGGGACAACCGCCTACGTTGCGGAACAATGGGGGAGAAGATGGATAACCTGTGATGTCAGTAGAGTACCCTTAGCCTTAGCCAGACAGAGACTATTAACCGCCACCTTTCCTTGGTATCAACTGAAAGATAATAACTCACCGACGGGGGGTTTTATCTACAAGAGAAAACAGAACAGTAAAGGGGAAGAAATTGGGGGAATAGTCCCACACATCACCCTGAAAAGTATCGCTAACAATGAACCCCCCGAATCGGAAATCTTAGTTGACCGTCCCGAAGTAGATAACAGTATTGTGCGGGTGTGTAGTCCCTTCACCATCGAGGGAACCATACCGCCTCCGGTGGAGATGGAAGACGAACCGGAAAGCGCAGCGGTGGTAATCGACAATAGCGGTCCCTATGAAGAACGGATGTTGGAAATTCTGCGGAAATCTCCCGTGTTACGTCTGTCTGGGAACCGCACCATCACCCTAAACAACGTGCGACAGCCGACAAGAACCCAGAATCTATCGGCCGAAGCAATGGTCAAAGCTAGTGATTTAGAAGGTGCTACCTTGGGGGAGGTGGTAGATGAGGCCCTAGAAGTAAACCTGAATCAGCTTCCCCTCTCCCAGAAACCGGTGGCGTTTCTATTCGGACCGGAGAACGGAGCGATCGCAGAACAGCCCGTTTACAGAGCGGCTGGGGAAGCCTATCATAAACAATACGCTCATCTGTTCGTCCTTGGCTTTGCGATCGCTCCTAGCGCTCGTCAGTTTGTAGAAAACTGTCAGGATACGGTGGGGATTCCCGCGACTTACATCCAAGCAACTCCAGACCTGCTGATGGGGGATTTACTCAAAAACATGAGGAGTTCCCAGATATTCAGCGTCTGTGGACTGCCAGAGATTAGGATTAATCCCATCCCTGAGGGTAAATATCAAGTGGAGTTATTGGGGTTGGATGTGTTTGACCCGGTTACAATGAAAGTGGACTCGGAACCGGGTAAGAATGTCCCCGCTTGGTTTCTCGATACTGACTACAACGGCCTATGTTTCCACGTCAATCAGGCATTTTTTCCCCGTACCGGCGCTTGGGATTCGATTAAGAAAGCTTTAAAGGGAACCTATGAGGAATCAGTCTGGGAACATCTAGCAGGAACAACCAGCGCACCTTTTGCCGTGGGAGAACATCGGCAAATTGCCGTTAAGGTGATTGATGACCGGGGGAATGAGTTGTTAGTGGTTAAAAGTTTGTAGGATGATTTATTATGACTGCTCCTCCTCCAGGTAAAACAGAATTTGTAGCTAAAATATTTGAGTGGCTAAATGCTTTAGATGATGGGCAAAAATTTTTAACTATCCTTATCACTTTTTTAACGATGCTTGGTACTGCATTTGGGGTGGGGGTGAGTTTTGGTATATGGCTTTCACACAAAAAAGATATATCAGGAACAATTACTGATCCTCCCAAAGACCAAAAACTTATTAATCACAAAATAACAGTAAAGGGAACAATATCCAGAAAAATAAACTCCGATGAACATCTATGGTTGGTGGTGAATCCGGTAGGCTATACTGGTTGGTATCCTGGATCATCTGAAATATTCCCTGATAAAAATAAGAGGTGGATACAGGAGAATCTATACATAGGATTAAAAAAATCTACAGAACAAAAATTTACATTATTCTTTATTCTGTGCAGTGACTCAGCTAATACGATTTTTAAGGAATATTTAGAAAAAACTGCACACTTGCCCCCAGATAAATGGCCTATAGAAACACTTCCCAATGGCATAACTAAACTAGACGAAAGATATTTGATTAGAAAATGACCTACGAAGTCAACGAACCGATTCTCAACTCACCCTTTGATGAACAACCTTGATGAAGTGTACCCAAAATGGAAACGATCGACATAAATAAAGCCTTACCGCAAATCAATCAACTCCTAGAAAAAGCAGCCACAGGAGAAGAAATAATTATTACCAGAAATAATCAACCAATGGTAAAATTAGTATCACCTCAAACCATACCTAAACGTCCTCCTTTATTTGGTAGTGACAAAAATATAATTTCCATTGGTGATGACTTTGATGAACCATTAGAGGACTTTAAGGATTATATCTAATGAGATTACTATTGGATACTCATAGCTTAAATATTAGTGGTTAGAGAGTTGCTTAAAAATCAACAATGAAACCAATTAGATTAACAAAACACGCTCGAGAACAATGTATTGAACGAGGAACAAATGAACAAGAAATTATTGGAGCAATTCGTTATGGGACTCGACAAAGTGCCAAACAAGGAAGGGATAAATATCAGACTATAATTCAGACTAATTCCTATTGGCAAGGAAAATTTTACCCTCTAAAAAAAGTTGTTTCCATTGTTACAGAAACAGAACAAGAATTGATTGTCATTACTGTTTACACCTACTATTTTTAAAGGAGACAAAATGAAAATTACCTACGATGCAGAAATTGATGCCCTTTATATTAGACTTGTAGAGGGAAAACATGAATGTCGAAATCTTCAGTTAAACGATGAAATCACCTTAAACCTTGGTGATAATGATCTTTTAGTTGGCATTGAAATTCTCGACGCTAAAGATGTTTTAGGAACAGGAAATGTACCCCAAGTCATCCTTGAGAATATTCCTTTTCGAGCTGCTTAAAAAGGAGTTAATATGAGACAACCTCAAAACCTGCTAGAAAACTAATCAATCCAAAATCCAAAATCCAAAATCCAAAATCGAAATGTCCTACCCTACGAAGTCAACGAACCCATCCTCAACTCACCTTTTGATGAACCCTTGATGAAGTTAAATCAGCCGTTTATCGAGCTTGCTTATACTTAGAAAATTCTATGTCAGCCAAAGATATTTTTCATCAATCCGTGTGTATTGCCCTCGAAAAAGATGGCTGGAATATCACCCATGATCCCCTTTATCTGAAAGTCAATGACGTAGAATTTTACATCGACTTAGGCGCGGAAAGATTAATTGCCGCCGAAAAGGCAGGTCAAAAAATTGCCCTAGAGATTAAATCTTTTTTAGGCGCATCTGAAGTCACCGAATTTCATCTTGCATTAGGACAAATCCTCAATTATCGGTTAGCATTAAAACAGGAACAACCCGAAAGGATTCTTTATCTAGCAATTCCTCAAGATACCTATGAGGACTTTTTCTCTCGTCAATTTATTCAAGACGCTGTAGCCGAATATAAAATTAAACTTTTAATCTTTAATTCTCTCAAACAAGAGGCGGTATTATGGAAAGAATAAACTACTCTCAACTGATTCAAGACATTCTCACCCAACATTCAGTTAATGACAGCAAAAATGACAGAGAAACTCAACTTATTTTTGACACAAAACGCCATCATTACCAAGTCTTAAATATTGGGTGGAAAGAGCAAAAGCGAATCTATGGTGTGATTATTCATCTTGACATAAAAGATGACAAAATCTGGATTCAAAGAGATGGAACAGAAATCGGCATTGCCAATCAATTAATCGCGGCTGGTGTTCCCAAACAAGATATAGTCTTAGGTTTTCAGGCTCCCTATAAACGTAGTTTAACCGAGTTTGCCTTGAGTTAATACATAAGAAAAAAATCCTAAATAACCCTATGTCCTACGAAGTCAACGAACCTATCCTTAATTCCCCCTTTGATGAACCCTCCCGTTATTGGTTCATCCGAGAAGGTTATGAACCGGAATTAAAAGAAGGGAGAAGACCGGCTATTGTCTATCCCCCCCGGGAAGGTGACAGCGAATGGGAATTAGGAAAAGTTCTCAAACTTTCACCCCCCGATGAATTTTTTCCTGGTTATGAAATGACCTTGGTTAACCGCATCAGGAACAAAGTCAAAGAATGGAGAAAAGAAAACTATCCCGGGGTCAGTCGTACTACCTTAGAACTATTGGACTATTGGAACCGAGAAGGAAGAGAACATCGCCTATTTTTTGCTCAAAAAGAAGCAGTAGAAACCATCATTTTCCTGATTGAATCACGGGCCGACTTTCGCCAAGGGATTCACATTCCCCAAGACACCCCCATTGACACCACCCTGAAAGCTTTCATCCGCTACGCCTGTAAGATGGCAACTGGAAGCGGTAAAACAACAGTGATGGGGATGTTAACAGCATGGTCCATCCTCAACAAAGTAGCAGATCGCAGTAACGCTAAATTCTCCGATGTTGTCCTGATTGTCTGTCCCAATATCACCATTAAAAGCAGATTGCAGGAACTCAACCCCGACAACGGCGAAGCTTCTTTATATCGCACCCGTGACCTCGTACCCTCTCACCTGATGGACAAACTGAGACAGGGTAAAGTCTTGGTGACAAATTGGCATATTTTTGAAAAGCGAGCGCCTGCCACTGCCGGTAATGACACTGCCAAAGTGGTGAAAGTGGGAGTCAAAACCACCGCCGCCGAAGTGATTAAGATTGCCGCTAAAAACGAAACTGCTAGGGGAACAAGATATCTAACCCAAGAAACTTTAGGACAACAAATCGCATTAGGTCGGTTAAAAGTCGCTGAGGGAGGGGAGAAATACGATACACAGGGAAATCTTAAAGAAGTCAAGGTAGAAATTACCCGCTATTTAGAAAGTGATGCCGCTTGGATTAAACGAATATTAACCCAAGAAGTGGGGAATAAAGGTAACATTTTAGTTTTTAATGATGAGGCGCATCATGCTTATCGGATATCTCGGATATCTCCAGATAAAAATGATGCTGGCGATGAGCAAGAATCGGAAAAATATCAAGAAAAAGAAGCCACGATTTGGCTTGAGGGTTTAGATAGAATTAACAAATATCGAGGCATTAATTTCTGTGTGGATCTATCCGCTACTCCCTATTACTTAAAATCTTCTAAACAGAATACTAATAAACCCTTTGAGTGGGTCGTCAGTGATTTTAGTTTAATGGATGCCATTGAAGCAGGTTTAGTTAAAATTCCTCAATTACCCGTTAGAGATACCACCGGCGCAGCCGTTTCAGATTTAGCTTACTTTAATATCTGGGAATGGTTAATGAAGAAAATGACCCGATCTGAACGGGGTAAAGGAATAAATCCTACACCGGAAGCTATCCTCAAATATGTGCAACATCCCATCACCTTATTAGGGGGACAGTGGGAACAAATCAAACAAGAATGGGCAGCCTCCGATGATCCCAGACCGCCTGTATTTATTATTGTCTGTAAGAATACCAAGATTGCTAAATGTCTCTATGAATGGATAGCAGAAGATATCAAACCAGATGATTTACCCTCCTCTAACCTGCGATCGCTTCGTAATACCGAGGGAGAAACTAACACGATTAGAGTCGATTCTAAGGTAGTTGAAGAATTAGAATCGGGTGAAAGTAAATCCGATGAAAGTAAATGGATGCGCTTTACTTTAGACACCATTGGTAAAACTCAATGGACAAAAGATGACCAAGGACGCGATATTTATCCCGAAGGATTTGCCCAACTAGCCGAGAAATTAGCTAGACCGTTTCACCCCCCCGGTCGCGATATAAAATGTGTAATTTCTGTAGGAATGCTTACGGAGGGTTGGGACTGTTCGACCGTAAAACATATTATTGGGATTCGTCCCTTTCAATCCCAATTACTCTGTGAGCAGGTGGTAGGTAGGGGGTTAAGAAGGCGCAGTTATGACCTCACCGAGGATAACAAATTTGCCGAAGAAACCTCAACAATTTTCGGAGTTCCCTTTGAAGTTGTTCCCTTTAAAGCTAATCCCCAAGGAGCAAAACCTCAGCCAGAAAAACGCTATCATGTTTACTCAGTGCCGCAAAAATCCCAATATCGCCTAGAATTTCCCAGAGTTAAAGGCTATACCCAAGCCGTACAAAACCGAGTCACCGTTGATTGGACAGCCATCGCCGCTTTAGAAATCAACCCCTTCAAAATTGCCCCCGAAGTCCAAGTTAAAGCTACTCTGGCTAATAACCAAGGTCGTCATAGCCTATCTGGTCCGGGCAAACTAGAAAGCCTTGATCTCAACCCTTACCGTCAGGGAAAAAGATTACAAGAATTAGTCTTTGAATTAGCGGCCGATTTAACTCGCACTTACTGCCAAACCGAGCAATGTCAAGCACCCCCTCATGTCTTGTTTCCCCAATTAAGAAAAATATGCGATCGCTACCTAACGGAAAAGGTTAAAGTAGTAGAACCCGCTCACATTCTCGATCTGTTTCTTTCCCCCTATTACGGTTGGGTAATTGAAAAACTCTCGGAGTCCATTTATCCCGATACCGGCGCCGGAGAAACCCCAGAAATACCCAAATATGAGACACATCGAGGCAACGGTTCAACCGATGATATTAACTTCTTCACCGGCAAACCTGTGAGAGAGGTAGTCAAGTCTCACCTTAACTGTGTGGTGGCTGATACCGATCAATGGGAACAGGCAGCCGCCTATATTATTGACAATCATCCCGCCACTGCAGCCTTTGTTAAAAATGAACGCTTAGGGTTTAGTATTCCCTATTTTCATAATGGGGAAGACCATGATTATATCCCAGACTTTATTATCCGTCTGAAGACAGCTAAATCTAACTATTTAATCCTAGAAACTAAAGGATGGGACGAACTGAGGGAAGTCAAGCAAGCAGCCGCTAAACGCTGGTGTAATGCCATTAATGCCGACGGCAAACACGGTCATTGGCAATACTTTTTAACTGGATTGAGCAAAGTTAAAGAAGGAATTGACGAAGCAATCAGAGAAATCGAAGCATTAACCAATCAATAAATGAATGATGATATAATTTCCTCTCTCGCTGCCATTGCCATAACCACTCTATTCCTTTGGCTGCCATTTGGCTAGGGTCTTTGTCCTGCTTACCTATGAATGAAAGAAGATTAGTTAACATTCTGACGTAACTCCGGAACCCGTTGCCATAATTCTTGGGTTAAACGGGGTAATTCGTCCCGCATCTGACAATACCAATCCCATCGCCGGCGGTAATGTTGAGCCAGTAAGCGATTTTGCTTGACCCATTGATAGGCATTGTTAGCCAGTTGTTGCCGAAAAGAAGGATTTTCAATTAATTGTCGTAATTGTGCAGAAAATTCAGTTAAAGAATCATAAATTAAACCCGTTTCACCGGATTGAATAGACGCTTTATACACCGTAGGACTAGCTAAAACGGTCACGCCATGACCCGCACATTCAATAAACTTTAAATCAGATTTCATACTATTAAAGGCTGTCGGATTGAGGGGCAACAAGGCAATATCACAGGTTCTTAATAGGGCTTGATAGCGCTCATAATCACAAAAGGGTTCAAAAACTTTATTGGTAATGGCTAATGCCTCAAAAAATTCTCGATCATGAATCACCTGGGCAGAGATTTGCTCTCCGTAGTCGGCTAAGACTTGATTGAGGGTGGGTAAAATAGCCTGCCAGTCTGCTTGACGATTTAAGGCCCCAAAAAAGAGCTTAACGGTATTATTTTGGGGATATTCCCTTTGGGGGGGAAGATAGGCTAATTGATTGGGAAAAACAGCCACATTGGGATTAATAGTGCGAAAAAATGCTGCTAACGGCTCTGTGGTGGTTTGAATACCATGACAAGCCCGATAGGTTAAAAATTGATTTTGTTCATGTTCTGGCCAACAACGGGGATCATCATCCATTTCGGCAATAATTAAATAATCTTTGCCTAAAAGGGTCTGAATTTTGGCCAGTTCATCCGGTTGTAAAGATCCCCGTTGCCAAATAAAGATTTTTTCCTCCTCCGGTCGGGCAATGCCTAAATCCGCCGATTTAACACTGGAAACGGTTCTTACACCTGGAATGGTGGCACTGAACTGATCCGGTTCTAAGACCCGGACGCGATCGCAGGCGAGGGGAGCCATAATCATGGTTTGTATCAGTAAAGGGCGAGGTGGTTGGGTAGATTTTAAGGCTCTGACTACATATTGAACGGCTCCTGTTTGAATGGCAAATTGTTCGGCATTAATGCCAAGGGATTGAAGGGTGGGAGCCAATAGTTTTTGAGCAGTTTGAAAATTCTCATTTTTCTGTCCTCGTGTCTGAATCTCATAGATTTGTAATCCTGCTTCAGCAAACCATTTTTTAATACTCAATAACGTAAAAAAACGCAAATGAGTGCGGTCTAATAACCCTTCATCTTCATATTCCCAGACCCCTCTTAACAGATTAATTAGAATACTCCAATGTTGAATATTGGGAATACAGGCTAAGACTTGGCCGGCGGGTTGAAGCCAAGTAATTTGCTGATTTAATACTCGCCAGGGGTCTTGTAAATGTTCTAAAACGTCACCATAAATCAAACAATCTACGCTATTGGGCAGAATGATAGTCCCTAAATCCAATGCCTCGACATTGCCCACAATGACTTGATCCAACCGAGTTTTCGCAATTTCGGCCGCTTGCGCATTCAGTTCTATGCCAATATAATTAGCATTTGGATTAATTTTCTTATAATACTGCCCCAACGCGCCTGTGCCACAACCCACTTCCACAATCACTGAGGCATCCGGCGGTAGTAAGCGCAATAGGTCAGGATTCACCCGGTCATAGTAGTCCAGATTGGTAAGGGAAGTGATCGGCATTTTTCTCTTCAACTCAGTTGCTCAAAACAACACAATAGGGACCTAATTTTGTTAAGTCCCCAGATAGTATAGCAGTTCAAGATTCAGAGGATGTTTGAAAAGTCAGGAGACCACTAGGGGTAGTGTAGAGCCTCCCAATATCCATTGGGTCGCTACCTCAGTTTCCCCCCAAGGGAACTGCCTGACTTCAGCCGCGACAAAGTGGGAAGCCAGACTTTCAATCAGTTTAACCAAAGTGGAATCAGTCACCACGGCAACTTTACTGACGTACTTGTGATGGTCGCGTATCAGCCGGAAATGAGCGACCAAGGCGCCAAAACTTTCCCAACCAGTGAACTTAGGAACTTCGATGATTACGCCAGCAAGGCCGCCAGTGGCTTCAATGTGGGGGTCGACTGCCGCCGCAATTTTAACAAAATCTTCCGCCGCGAGCGCAGACTTAGGTTGCATATAGAGAATGCTATGCGCCGCATCTAAATTATAATCTATCATAGTTTGCCTCTCCCAAATGGTCGAAGTCTAACTACATACTATCACGAATAAACGGTTTTACTCACATCTCTAGACGAGTTATAATCGCGACACCGTAACTTATCGTACAAACAGGTATCTACAACCAACTTCCCAAAACGAAAAATTCCTATCTCACCATTAAGATAACTGTTATCGATGCTTAACAGCTTATCTAGACAAGAATTTTGGGAAAGCATGAAAATTATCGCCTACACCTATACTAACCCCCTGCTCGATAGTCCCCCCGATACCTCGATTTGGGCCTATTCTCCCGAACAAGTATATCAAGATTTTGGCGATCGCTCACAACGGCAGCAACTTCTCCGCGATTGTCAAGGTACTCCCCCCCGACTGCTGATCCTGCGTCGTCTAGCAGAATTGGGAGACAATGGCACGGAAGTTAGCAAAATTTTACAATCCTTAGAAGCCCTCGACATAGATATAATTGCCCTAGAAGAACCAGATTATAAGCTGAATTTTGCCAAGATTCTGCAAGAAATATCAAAAAACGAACTAAGTAACCGTTTAAAAGCAGGTCACGCTCACAATCGTCTGCAAGCTTTGCCTCCCCCCGGAAAAGCACCCTACGGTTATCGTCGTGGCAAGGAGCGTTATATACTCGATCGCAGTACCGCACCAGTAGTCAAAGACTTTTTTGATCGCTTTTTGATTTCCGCTTCCCTGCGTTCCACGGTGCGGTATCTAGAAAAACGCTACGGCAAAAAGATATCGGTAGCTACTGCCCATAAATGGCTAACTAATCCCGTTTATCGCGGTGATTTGTGCTATCTAGGTCAAGATATTATCCCCGATACCCACACCCCGATGATCTCCCGGGAAGAAGCAGCCCAGATCGATCGCATCCTGAGAAATAATCGCAAATTACCCCCCCGCAGTGCCAGCGCCCCGCGTTCCTTAGCGGGTTTAGTCGTCTGTAGTCAATGTCAATCGGGGATGACGATTACCAAAGTCACAGCGCGAGGAAAAAGCCTAGAATACCTCTATTTGCGACCTTTGCAATGTCCCCGGACAAAAAAATGTTCGGCGATCGCTTATGAAAAAATTCTTGATATCACAATCGAGCGCATTTGTCAAGACCTACCACCGACGATCGCTCAGATATCTTTACCAGATTTAGAGGCGATCAAACGGGGAATGAGCGAGGAAATAGGGCAAAAAAACGATATTTTGTCGCAATTGCCCTCCCTAGAAGCGGCGGGAATTTTAGATCAAGAAACGGCTAATCTACGGGCCTATAAACTGAAAAACGAGATCGCGCAGATACAAGGACGTTTAGACCAATTACCCCCCGATAACCTGACTATTATCGCTCGTGCCGTTGCTTTTCCGCAATTTTGGCGAGATTTATCGGAAATCGAGCGCCGTTTTTATTTTCGCGAGTTTATCCGTCGCATCGAAATCGAGAGAGAAACGGCTAATAATTGGCATTTACGTTTAATCTTCGTTTTTTAACTGAATGCTGACCAGTATATAGACAATTCCTCAAAAACCATCTGATCATAAATATAGTTTCTTGATAACAACTATGTACAAAGCGTACAAATTCAGACTTAAGCCTAATACCGAGCAAGAAATAGCCTTAGCAAAAAGCTTTGGTTGTTGTCGTTGGTTTTGGAATTATTCATTGAATTTATGCCAAGAAACCTATAAAGCTACAGGAAAAGGACTGACACGAGGTTATATTCAGGGACTATTGCCTACTAAGTCATCAAGTTTGTATTGAGGAACGAAAAAGAGGTAATATTGAAAAAAGACTTCAGCCGGTCACGATAGCGGCGTTGCCGCCGCACTCGCTCTGCGAGACCGCTCTAAGAAGACGTTAGTAGATGATGATTAAGCTGTATTGTTGGGAGCATCTCACCTTTGTAACCCCTAAATCAGGTTTTATGTCAAGCTATTTTGAAAGTCTTGCTAGAAACCAGTTTTAGGGACAAGTATAATTACTCACTTGCATAAATGAGATGCTCCCTGTATTGTTAACTAAAACTGAGCGACCAAAAAATGCCATCTAAAAAATATATTGTGGATTTAACCCCATCAGAAAGAAGCGATCGGTCAAAAATAACTAACAAAGGGAAAACGGCAGCTTATAAAATAAATCATGCCCGAATTTTACTGAAGGCAGATATTAATCAAGAAGGAGGAGGATGGACAGATAGTAAGATTAGTGAATCATTAAATATTGGTCATGCGACTATTGAAAGGATCAGAAAAAGGTTTGTTGAAGAAGGGATAGAATCAGCCCTAAATCGACGAGAGCAAAAAAAACGTCGTCCGAGAATAATTGATGGGGAAAAAGAAGCCGATCTAATGGCGATTGCTTGTAGTGAAACCCCAAGGGAAAAAAGGAGTTGGACTCTTCAAATGCTGGCGGATAAAATGGTAGAACTAAAAGTAGTTGAACAAGTGTCGATTGAGACGATTAGACAAAGCTTGGCCGATTCAAGTCTGAATTGCATCACTGTCTGATCTAGCTTCATAGAATACCTCATTCGGGGTACGATAGTCAAGACATTTTCGAGGACGATTGTTAATCAAGTTTACGGCTCTTTCTACCTGCTCTGGCTTAACAATTTTGAAATTCGTTCCCTTGGCAAAAAATTGTCTTAACAGTCCATTGGTAGGCTCGTTTAATCCCCTCTCCCAAGAATGGTAAGGAGTAGCAAAATAAAAATCTGCTCCTAGTTTCTGACTCAACTCTTGATGTCCACAAAATTCTTTGACCTGGTCACAAGTAAAGGTTTTTCTTTTGTCAGGGTGAATCTCTTGGAAAAGTTTTTCTGTGACAAGGGTTGATTTCCGATGCGGTTTTGTTTTTGGCCAATCCTGCTACTAGAAATTTCGAGGCTTTGTCCATATATGTAACGAGAACCCCTAGATGATTTCCTCCAATCATTGTGTCACTTTCCCAATGACCGATTTCGGTCTTCTGTTCAGCAATTGCTGGTCGCTCGGAGATATCCACACGACCCGGAATCCCTCCACGCTTACTTTTTGCTCCGTCTCGACTCTTTCTTTGACAAAGCCCCCGGCGTAAATATTTCCAGTACTCCCCACATCCTTGATAGTTCTGATAGATCATTTGATAGATGGTTTCGTGACTGAGAGATTCTTGACTGGCTCTTGACACTCCCCGCTCTAAAGAGACGGGGATTCTTGGTTCACAGAGATTACTTGCTTAGACAGAATTGCTTCTGAAAAAGTAGAGGTATTCTCTCCCCAAGCGTTTATTGGATCGAGCCCAAAGGTTCCGGTATGCCCTACCGTACTTAGTCCCCTTTTAAGGATGTTGATTGCGGCGTTTTCATCCCTATCCAAAACACATCCACATTTGCACTGATGGGTTCTAGTCGATAAAGATTTTTTGACAGTTTCACCACAGTTTGAACAGTTTTGGCTTGTATAATTCGGTGAGACAGCAATCGTTATCTTGCCGAATTTAACCCCAAAATACTCTATCCATTCCCGAAACTGATACCAGGCCGCATCATTGATCGATTTAGCTAGACAATGATTCTTGACTAAGTTCTTAACTCTTAAATCCTCGTAGGCTATCACATCGCTAGAGTGAACTACGCACCGTTCGGCTGAGCTCACGGCCGAAGCCTTGCTAATTTCACAGCAAAGTCTTTACGTTGCCTACTTACTTTAAGGTGAGCTTTAGCTAATCTTTGTCTAGCTTTTTGACGATTTTTACTTCCCTTTTTCTTTTTAGATAATCGCCTTTGAAGTCGTTTTAATCGTTTCTCAGACTTTCTCAAGAATTGAGGATTATCAACCTTGTCGCCATTGTGATCTGTATAGAAAGAAGCCAAACCTACATCTAAGCCAATACACTTACCTGATGGTTTAACATCTTCTTTAACGTCACAAGAAAGGACAAATTGACAATAATAACCGTCCGCTCTCCGAATCAACCTAACCCGTTTAATATCGGATTCTTGAAAGTACCCTAAATCCCAAGTTCCTACCAACTTAAGAACACCAATGTTTTTCTTGTCAGTGAACTTAACAGTTTTAGGGCTAAGAAGCTTCCATCCTGATTGTTTGTATTCAACAGAGCGAGATTTTTTAAATTGAGGATACCCCTTTTTGCCTGATACTTTACGTTTACAGTTGTCGTAAAAACGACTAATTGAACTCCAAGCACGTTCAGCACTTGCCTGTCTAGCAGTTGAATTAAGTTCATCGGCAAATTTAAAGTCCTGAGCTAATTCTTGAGAATATCGGTATAAATCGTTCTTACCCGTACCTTTTGTATCCATCCATAACCTTACACATTTGTGACGGATGAATTGAGCAGTACGAATAGCATCGTCTATGGCTTGATACTGTTGAGTTTTAGCTTTAACTTTAAACTCTAAGACAAACATTTTACGCAGGGGGGACTTAGACAAAATCAGTATAGCACAATAAAAGTTAAGTTAACAAGATATAGTTTAAAAAGCCGTCCTAAAAGGACGGGGCTTTAACCCAAAATTTCGGTAAATATTCAGGTCTAGGGGTTGACAAAGAGAGAAAAATCAGCAGTGGGGATAAGAGAGACAACCGTATTCAAGGGGTGATGGACAGAGGCCAAAGCCTGACGGAAGAAAGTTAAAACCGAACGGCCTTGAGCGCGACAAGACTGAATCACGGTCAACAAACGAGCAGTATCGACAAAGCCACTGAAGGAGCGAGAACCACCAGCTATCTTGCGCTTGGTTACTCCTAGGCGTAGGGAACGCTCCGCTCGGTTATTGTCGGGAGGAACTTCTGGTACGTCAAGAAAATACCAGCACTGATGGGACTTGTCCAGCAAGGATTTCAGCAATAAACCCGCAGCATAACCCGCCTGGGGTCGCCACACTGCTAAAGCTTGCTCTAACCGCAGTCGAAAATCCCTGACCCAGTGGTTATAGATAGACCGAGCGCCGGTTTCTCGATATTGCAGATGTTGCCTAAAGGCTTCCGTGAGTGATGAGGAGTTTTCAGTTTTTCTACCTGCTTAAAATGCCGCAGTAAATGGGCCAGACATTTCTGCTGGGCGGCCGCCCCATAGCCATTGTAGACACTGAAATCATCGGAGATTAATACCCCAGCAAAACTTTTTCCCAACAGATATTCTAACTCTTTTCGTGAGCGAGTGTCCCCCGCCTGGAAGAGGGAAAAGCCCACACCACTAATATTCCACAACCATTCTTTGATGCCCTTAACTAACCATGGCGATTCCTCTACGTGGACTTGGGGTTGTTCTCTGACCCACTCTTGTAGTTCTCTGACTGAGGGTTCTACCGCAGAAGCTCAACGTTGTGTGGTGGCTTGTAATGTCCCTATCCCTACTTCTATTCTGCCAATTTCTCGCCAGCCATTCTTGCTGTGCAAGCGTAGGATAGATGCCCATAATGACTCATCCACCCCAACAGGGCTTGTAAGCTTACTCCCAAATCTTGACCGGGTACTACGTCTTCTGGCAAAACCCCGAAAACTGGCCCGCCACAATCAGCACAGTAGGCACATTCTTGCTTATACTCTACTATTTCTATTGGCCTTTCTACTAGCTGGGCTACTATCAAAGTGCGTTGTCGGCGTTCACCCGGGGCGAGATGGCTACTGCCACAATGGGGGCACTTTTCGGCTTTGACGCTCTCAGTGCGGTCTATTCGTCCAAATCCTTTGCGGGTTTTTCCCTCATGCCCTTTTTGCCCGGACGGGGCTGCGTCCCTCTTTCTTTTCGCCTTCTTTGACTTTTTCTGGCTTTCTTAGCCAGTCTGTGGAGGGGGGTTTCGATGAGGTTTTGCTATCCTTATCTAGATGACCCTTCAGCTTCTCGATGGTTTCGCCTTGTTTGACTACTAACTTCTGTAATTTCAGCACCATTTCCACCAGTTGTTCTGGGGTCAGGTTTTTCAGGCTTTCCCTGTCTAGTAGCTGCTGCGGTTCTTTTTGCTTCATCCTCTCAATCTACACTTTTTTCTGTTTTTGTCAATCCCCTGACCTGAATCCTTACAGTTCAAATCGTCTTTCTGGACATTTACACTCTCAATAATTTTATCAAATCTAAAAACTTTACATTTATCTTTTGTTGTTAAAATACTTCTTTTTTCTTCAGTAGTTAAAGTTCTAATTTCTCCATTTAAAAATTCACCCCATAAAGCTAATTTTTGGGCATCTTCTGTCGTTCCTTCTATTCCAGTTCTTTGATAGAATAGTTTGTTAGCTTTTACTTGATTTATATTTTTAGAGTACCATAATAAATAATTAAAGGCGTTTCTAATCGTTTTACTATTTGGTGTTCCCTTTTTCCAAACTATTGTTGAAACAAAATTCTCCCCACCAAAAACCTCATCCATCAACTCCCGAACATGATGCACATTCTCATCGGAAATCTGCACAAAAACACTACCGCTATCAGTCAACAACTCCCGGGCCAACAACAAACGATCGCGTAAATAACTCAGATAAGAATGTAACCCTAATTCCCAAGTATCTCGATAAGCTTGCACCATCTCCGGTTCGCGGGTGAAATCATCGTCATCGTTGTGTTTAACGTCGCGTTTTCTCACAAAAGGCTGAAAATTAGAACCAAATTTTACCCCGTAGGGAGGGTCAATATAAATCATCTGCACCTTACCCCCCATCCCCTCGTATTGCAGTAGGGAGTTCATCGTCACCAACGAGTCACCGAGAATCATCCGGTTTACCCATTTATCGTGATACTCATAAGCTCGGAGAATCTGGTCAGTAATTGACCATTTAGGGTCATTAAATAGATTCAATTGTTCCCCTTTTTCCACCTTGTGGGATTTCAGGGTTTCAATAATTGCCCTAGTGGATAAACGTTCATGGACAAATAGGGGTAAAGTTGGCACTTGAAAAGATAACCTTTCGGCCTTTCCTGTCCAATTTAAAAACGGTTCACCGATTGCCTTGAGTTTACGCGCTGCTATTTTGGCGGTTTCTAAATCTTCTGCCGCGAGAATTTGCTCAATTAAAGCCTCAGCTTGTTCTCGTGCGGGGTTTTCATCCCAGTTTAACTCCGGGGACAAAGAGGAATCATAACGATAGGTGACAGGGGGTTTCTTTTTCTTGAAGTGGGGTTCCGTGCCAATATCGGGACGCTGGGGATGTTCCTCGCCATGGTTGTAACTTTTGGCTTCCGTTTTCTTGTTCGTTTTCTTGGGCATTAGCAACTCTTCCTCCAGGGCGAGGTCAATCTTTATTGTAACCCTTGAATAACCCCAAGAGAGCCAAAAAAAAGCGAACTTCTCTGGGGAGAAATTCGCCTTAATTTCCAGAAATTCTGAATTTATTAATTAGGCACGAGCTTCGAGACGACCGTAGAAAATGCCGCGAATTTTCACTTCTTCAGCATCTTTTGCCCCTAAATCTGTATCAGAAGGCTGCTCACTTTCAAAAACACCAGCAAACTCGCCAGTAGAAGCGTCAACTTTAGTTACCTGTAAAGACATAGTACCTTTACCCAGTTCCGTCGCTTTGACGTTAGCACGCTGGAAATCTTGACTATCAGCACTAGCGGGTAAAGCGACAGCGTTATCATAACCCGTCACCACACCCCGACCTTTGGGATCTAAGAAACCAGCGCCACGATAGGAGGGAACTTTAAAGTCGCCTACAAAATCGGTGGAACTGTTGATAGAGCTAAATCCAGCTTCGGTTTTGCCAGTGAAACCTTTAATGGTAAAGAAGAGGGGAACTCTTTCACCTCCGGGTAATTGTACGGTAATGGGTTGGAAATCGATACCGTCTTCTTCCTTGAGGGTTAAAACACCGTCTTCGCCTACGGTTAAGGTCGCTGTCATCTGTTCTAAACTGGTGGTATCTCTGGTTAAGAGTTTACCTGGGATAAAGGTGGCTGCTTCCCGCTTATTAATGGGTTCACCCTTGACAAAATATTCTTGGGGTTCCAAGCATAAATCTGTCACCACATAACTTTCGCCGCTTTCTAAGGGGAGAGTACCCCGGGTAAACTCGGAAATCTGGGGACATTTGTTAGCTAATCCCGTGTTTAAAATTTCATCATAGGTTAGCTCGTTTCTATTCAGGACGGCACTAGGCGCGTCGCTACAAGCTGTCAACACCCCTAAGCACAAGGCTAAAAAGGCAACTAACAATGCACGAAATCTCATCTATGTCAACCTCTCTTTGTCAATCTTTACAATTACTACCCTTGATCCATAGCCTGATGAATTATCGAATCGGTCGGGCCAATTCATCGAAACTCAGTTTATCAAAGATCAGTGACCATTGAGAAGATGGGGGACAGGGAGAGGAGAGACAGAAGGCAATAGGCAATAGGCAATAGGCAATAGGCAATAGGCAGCTTTGTTCTCCCCACTCCCCACTTCCCCACACCCTACACCCTACACCCTACACCCCACACCCTACACCCTACACCCCACACCCTCTTTCAAGTCAGAAGGCTCTAAGAAACTCATAGCTGATGACTGATATGATTGGTGTGACTGTTTTCAAATAGGAACATGAATAGCCGATTGCCGCGAGATAACAGCCAATTAGATAGCCAACTAGATTCCCTTGTAACGACGGTGACAGCGATCGCCCAAGAACAGCAGGGAGATTGTAACGGTTTGTTAATGTTGCTGCGAACTTTAGAAAATTTACATCGGCAGATTCGCGAGCAGATGTTCGAGCCATCTTTACCCAATACCCGTCAGGACTTATACGGATTACTCCGGGATATCGAGGAAACTGGGGGATGGCCCTATATAGAACGGATGAAGTTACAAATGTTAATGGAAAAATTATTAGCCAGTGAAGTCGGCGCGCTCGATTCGGCGGCAAAAACCGATGATCGGGAAAAATGAGTTTCCAGAGGTTACGGAGCGGGTTACAGTATTGGGAAAATGGATATTTTAGGGGTAGTTCGTAAATCATGACCACCGTGAACCCGATTAAATTTGGAACCGATGGCTGGCGCGGGATTATCGCCGCCGATTTTACTTTCGAGCGAGTCGCTCTGCTCGCTCCCTTGGCGGCTCAGGTTTTAGCGGATAATTATGGTCAGATCACGGGTTCGCGGACGATTATCGTCGGCTATGATCGGCGGTTTATGGCGGAGGATTTTGCTCAAACTGCGGCGGAATCGCTGCAAAAAGCAGGTTTTGATGTGCTTCTCTCCCAATCCTACGCTCCCACTCCCGCTTTTAGTTGGGCAGCTCGCTCAGAAAATGCTCTCGGTGCGATCGTGTTAACCGCCAGTCATAACCCGGCTAAATATCTCGGTTTGAAGGTTAAAGGTTATTTTGGTGGTTCTGTCTCGCCAGAAATTACCCAACAAATTGAAGCTTTATTGTCTAATCCGCCGCAATTTAACGACAAGGCGGGTAAATTAAGCACTTTTGAACCGTGGTCAGGTTATTGTCAGGGTTTACGCCAAAAAGTTAATATTGCCGCTATTGCCGAGGCGATCAAATCGGGACAACTAAAAGTTTATTCCGATGTCATGCACGGTGCGGCGGCTACCGGTTTAGAGCGTCTTTTGGGGGTGGGGATCACGGAATTACGCGGCAATCGCGATCCTTTGTTCGGTGGCGGCTCTCCGGAACCTTTACCGAGAAATTTGAGGGAAATCATCGATAAACTGGCTCAGAGCGCAAATTTAGCTCCTTTGCGAGTAGGTTTGGTCTTCGATGGCGATAGCGATCGAGTGGCGGCGATCGATGGTCGGGGGAATTTTTTAAGCACCCAAAATCTCATCCCGATTTTAATCGAGCATTTAGCCGGCAAAAAGGGAATGAGAGGGGAAATTGTGAAAACGGTGAGCGGTTCCGATTTAATCCCCAAATTAGCCAGTTTATACGGTTTATCGGTCTTTGAAACTCCGATCGGTTATAAGTATATCGCCGATCGAATGTTGACCACTCCTGTGTTAATTGGTGGGGAAGAATCGGGAGGTGTCGGTTATGGTACTCACATTCCCGAACGGGATGCTTTATTATCAGCTTTATACGTTTTGGAAGCGGTGGTGGAATCGGGCCAAGATTTAAGCGATCTTTACGCGCAATTACAGGATAAAACTGGGTTTCATTCTCAGTATGATCGTATTGATTTACCCCTAGCTAATATGGAAGCTCGCACTCAGTTAATTACTGCTTTGGATAAGGAACCCTTAAGGGAAATTGCCGGTAAACAAGTGACTGATTGTAATCCTATGGACGGTTATAAGTTCCGTTTAGAAGATGGCAGTTGGTTGTTAATTCGCTTTAGTGGCACAGAACCGGTTTTGCGTCTCTACTGTGAATCTTCAACCCTCGATCGAGTTCAGGAAATTCTCGCCTGGGCAAAATCTTGGGCTACTTAATAGAAAACGGGTTTCTTCAAGAAACCCGTTTTCTGGACTGGTTAAGAGAAAGTTGCTCAAATTCCCAAAGAATGGGGAAATAATATATAGGAAGTAACAATAAAAGAGACTTTTGAGAATGAATTTACCTTAAAACTCCACAGAAATTATCCTCTTTTGAGCTGCCTTTTTCTTTTACTTGGGGATTTTACCTAAATCGGCAAAATAGAGTATAATTAAATCTATATTAACTATAGCAAAGAGCGGGATAGTTAGGACATATGGCATAGAACGAGTTAGTTAGGACAGATGCCTGAAGGCTTTACTCACAGCATCCACAAGGTTTTCACTATCATTGATAATCTGACTATGGCATAGAACGAGTTAGTTAGGACAGATGCCTGAAGGCTTTACTCACAGCATCCACAAGGTTTTCACTATCATTGATAATCTGACTAACATAGTTTTTCAATCTAGCCCAGAACTTTTCAATTTTGTTGAGGTCTGGAGAATAGGCGGGTAAAAATAGCACTTCACATCCCGCTTTAGCTAACAATTTTTTGATTCTCTCTTTGGGATGAAAACTGGCGTTATCAATGATGATAATTTGACCGGGTAGTAGTTCGGGTAATATGGCATAGAACGAGTTAGTTAGGACAGATACCTGAAGGCTTTACTCACAGCATCCACAAGGTTTTCACTATCATTGATAATCTGACTAACATAGTTTTTCAATCTAGCCCAGAACTTTTCAATTTTGTTGAGGTCTGGAGAATAGGCGGGTAAAAATAGCACTTCACATCCCGCTTTAGCTAACAATTTTTTGATTCTCTCTTTGGGATGAAAACTGGCGTTATTAATGATGATAATTTGACCGGGTAGTAGTTCGGGTAATATGGCATAGAACGAGTTAGTTAGGACAGATGCCTGAAGGCTTTACTCACAGCATCCACAAGGTTTTCACTATCATTGATAATCTGACTAACATAGTTTTTCAATCTAGCCCAGAACTTTTCAATTTTGTTGAGGTCTGGAGAATAGGCGGGTAAAAATAGCACTTCACATCCCGCTTTAGCTAACAATTTTTTGATTCTCTCTTTGGGATGAAAACTGGCGTTATCAATGATGATAATTTGACCGGGTAGTAGTTCGGGTAATAGCAATTGTTCTATCCACTCACACACCAACTCTGTATTACAGTACCCCTCAAACACCATTGGCGCGATCGTGGAACCACGCCACCAACCGCTGATCACACTAACTCGTTCGCTACAGTGACCTAACTTTAAAGCCTCAAATCTTTCTGATTTGTGACAATATCCATAAGGATAATCGATGGTGTTATCTATTCCAGCTTCATCAATATAGACAAATCTTTCCGGGGCATAACCTCTGATTTTTTGGAGAAACTCTTTTCGGGCTTCTTCATCTCTTTCTCTGTAGCCATAAGTTTTTTTTTACGGCTCTTCGGTAATTGTTATGCAAATAATTAACTTCAAATAAAATTCGATGATAGTGCCTACGCTCAAAAATAGCTGAAATTTATACAGGGAGAGATTTTAGACACAAACAGGTTAATACCAAAAGATAGACAATCGAGTTAAGATTTGATATAATAGCCAAAAACCAGAGTATTTTACTTATGATACTTGACAAATTTTTGAACCTAGAAGGAACCTCTATTCAAGGCTATCGACACCTAGAAAATGTCGGTATAGTTTGACCAGTCGAATCGAAAAAGAAAAAAGCAATCTGTCCTCGTTGTGGGTTAGAGAGCGATAAACTACACCAAAATCATCGATATTTAGTCAAAGATTTACCAATCTCAGGACAACCAGTGTACCTACAAGTTAATCGTCGTCAATTTAAGTGCGATAATTGTCGAAAACCCTTGAGCGAAGAGTTAGATTTTGTCGCCAGTAAACGAACCTATACGAAAAGACTAGCCGAAAATATACTCGAACAATTAAAATCAGGAGATATTTTAAATGTTAGTCGAATAAATGACGTAACGGAAGAAGAGATTCAAAGAAGGCTAGAGGACATTGCTGAAGAAATTACCGAGCCAGACCTATCGGAATTAAAAAGACTAGGAATTGATGAAATCGCTCTAGTCAAAGGACAAAAAAATTACTGTGCGGTTTTAGTAAATTTAGATACGGGAAAACTAATAGCTATTCTAGAGAAGCGAACACAAGAGGAGTTGAGAAAAACGCTTACAGGCTGGGGAAAAGAGGTGTTAGAGCCAATTGAAGAAGTGAGCATAGACCTTTGGTTGCCCTATAAAAATTTGGTGAAAGAATTGATGTCATCGGTTGAATTAGTCGCCGATAGATTCCATGTAATGAAACAAATTAATCAAGAGTTAGACGAACAGAGAAGAGCAGAAAAAAGAGCCGTAGAAGCGCAGAAAAATAAAAAACAGAAAGCGGAAAAAGAAGCGAAGCTAGAAGTTTTAAAGCGAAGTAAATATAGCCTATTAAAAAATGAAGAAGATTGAACGGAACCCCAAAAAATTAAACGAGAAGCTATCAAAGAAAATTGGCCAAATTTGAAAAAGATGCCGGAATTAAAGGAAGAATTCAGAAAGATTTATGAAACCTCAGAGAATCCGACAGAAGGACTGCTATCTATCTCGGAATGGTTGGCAAAATCCTCCATTGTTTTTACCAAGAGTTGTCAAACAATCCGAAACTGGTTTGGAGAAATCATTAGTTATTTCGAGCGAAGAACAACGAATGGATTAGTCGAGGGAATCAACAATAAACTTAAACTAATAAAACGGCGAGGCTATGGCTTTAGAAACTTTCGGAATTTTTGGGTTAGAAGTATGTTATCTTGGCATCTTGTCTGTTGATTTAGCATAAAGAGTAACGAAGAGCCTTTTTTTCTAGTAAATCCAATTCTTTTGAGCGCTTGACCAATTCTCATCCTACTGACTGGGTTAGCCCATTTTTGCGCCATTTTTTCTTGGGTCAAATGCCCATATTGTTCGGCCAACTTTTGAAAGGCTTCTAAATCGTCAATTTTGGGCTTCGGCCCTCGACGATAGTTAGTTTTAGCGGCCACCGTCCCAGTTTGTTTCTTCCGTTTCAGCCATAGGTCTAATGTATTACGACTAATATTGAGGGTGCGACAGACATGGCTTTTTTTCTCCCCTCGCTCTACGGCACTCACTGCTTTCTGTCTTAAATCATCACTATAGGGTGCTGCCATGAAAGCTTCTCCTCATTTCTTTTTCTCTATTATGTCCTAACTATCCCGCTCTTTGCTATATTATCGAAGACATCATGATAACTAAATCAGAACTCTATGAACAAGATTTTCAATTATGGCTGATAACAACAATAGGTCAGTTAGAACAAGGAGATTTTCAGGCATTAGATGTATCTCATTTGGTTGAGGAGTTAAAAGAATTGGGTAAATCAGATAAAAATGCCTTGGAAGAAAATTTAATGATTTTGCTGGCTCATTTACTGAAATTAAAAGTACAATCATCTGTCCCTGAAAGCATGAAATCTAGCTGGTATAGCTCCATTGTCGAACACAGGGAACGAGTTATCGCCTTACTAGAAAACACCCCTTCTTTGAAATCTCATGTAGCAATCGCCATCGATAAAACCTATCCTAAAGGTCGCAAAATTGCCATCAAGGAAAGTAAATTGGCTGACTTGGGAATTGCGATTCCTCCAGAGGAAGCATATCCCTTAGACTGCCCTTTTTCCTTAGAACAGATTCTTGATGAAGATTTCTATGGCTGATAATTCATATTTAATCCATCGGCTAAGACGCTTTCAAAATGCTTCTAAAAAGTCTTCAAATCTCAAAAACTGGGAAGCTATACAAGTCACATCTGTCTCCCGATACTAAGCGATTCGACTGACTTTAAATAGAGCTTACAAGCTTTTTTGCCCAACCCTAGTTAATCAGCCTTCAAAAATAAGTAAAAATTATAAACTTAAGATAATCAATTAAAATATTTAAATAATTTGGGCGATTAGTTAAATGTAACAAGGAAGTTACAAGATTTTGATTTTCCCAGAATTTGCCAAAATTTGGCTGTAAATCGGGGTTGCCTACATTTAATAATATGGTATGATCGTGGTATGCTGTGGGCTTAGTTTAACCTTTAAGCTTTAAATCAACGGAAAACCAAGACAATCAGGGGACTATATCGATTCTCTTGCCCAAAAAAAGCCGCCAGTGATGAAATTTTTTTTATGTTGCAATTTTTGAAGTTTTGTAAAGGCTATTGACTTAAAGCCAGAATTGTGTAACTCTCCCCGCTCCAAACTCTGGCACTCGCAGACAGTCAACAGCTAATCAAGTTGGGAACTAGGAGGAGAGGTCAACTCCTAGTCCCCTGTTTTTTGGGATATCAATTGCGATTAAGGTACTTCAGTCCAGCGCCTAAGCCTCCTAGTACCAGCAAACTCAGCACAGTTGAGGGTTCGGGAACAGGGGCAGGGGCAGGGGCAGGGGCAGAAAAGTTAGAAATCGTCACACTACCCCGTCCGAAGAAGTTATCCGCAGTGGCAATACGGAAACCGAAACTGTCGCCAGCTAGGACGTTAAACGTCGATGTCCCGCTCTGAGGGCTACCTCCAGAAGGATTGAGTGGGATAGTCCCTACCCCGTTGACGAGGACAACGAAAGGGTCACAGAAACTATTAGGAAGATTGCTACAGGTAAAATCCACCAAAACATCCGCAGTCGAATAGTTCCAATCAAATGTCACCGTCCCAGCCGCAGCCGCAGTGGTGGTGTAGTCTGTGGTTCC
This sequence comes from Microcystis wesenbergii NRERC-220, assembly GCF_032027425.1. Taxonomy (NCBI): domain Bacteria; kingdom Bacillati; phylum Cyanobacteriota; class Cyanophyceae; order Chroococcales; family Microcystaceae; genus Microcystis; species Microcystis wesenbergii. Next base: position 501,201 of record NZ_JAVSJA010000001.1, read on the forward strand.
AGAAAAGCCAGAACCATTGTCCCCCCCAGTCAGGCTAATGGACGCGGGAGCGCCGCCGGTATTGACGAACCCGTCGGCATTACTATTGGTAAATGTCCAATTAATGGGATCGTAAGCGTCTTGGAAACCGAACACTGTTGCGGCACTAGCACCAGAAGCAGCGGCTAGGGTGAGGCTAACAGTAGTGACAGTCATTGCGGTCTATGACCGCAATGACTCGAATAATTTTGGCGATTTGGTGGCCATGGCCCTAAAAATAAATTAATGTACCCCTTAAAGTTAAGGTTGATCAAAATATTTTTCAAGAGGATTTTTTATGGAAATATTCAATCCTATTTATATAGATAAGTAAATGGTTGGTTCTCTTATTCTTTGTGTGATCAGTGTAACTTATATAGTAAGCTAAGACGCATTTAAAGCACTTATTCTTAAGATTAGCCGAATCTCCCCCAATCCCTTTACTGTTGCCTCTTGCCTCTTGCCTCTTGCCTCGTCTCAACAAGCAATTTAAATGCTTAACAGCTTAGCGATCGATCTTTGTGTCCTTTGTGTCTGGAGTGGTTCTTTCCACTCATTCGCCCGCAAATCTACTCGAATCTGGCGCTGCTGATTTTTTATCTCAGTTTGAAGATGGGCTGAAAACTGGAGCAATGTGGACATCGATCGAAAGACTAAGCTAAACTGGTAATGACTATGTATTAGGGCGGAGGTCAACGGACGCAACTATGGACAATTTGGAGGTAAAACAAAAACCGATCCGGTGTTTAGAAGATGCGATCGAAAGGTGTCAAACTTTAGGAATGCGGGTTAGTCGTCAGCGTCGCTATATTTTAGAATTGCTGTGGCAAGCGCAGGAACACCTATCAGCGCGAGAAATTTATGATCGTCTCAATCTGCAAGGAAAGAACATCGGTCATACTTCAGTGTACCAAAACCTAGAGGCTCTATCCGGTCAAGGCATTATCGAATCTGTGGAACGCTGGGACGGCAGACTCTACGGCAACATCAGCGATTCCCACAGTCACGTCAATTGTCTGGACAGTCAAGAAATCATCGATGTGCATATCCAACTTCCCCCGGAATTAATTAAACAGATTGAGGCATCGACGGGGGTAAAAATTACCGATTATCGCATCGATTTCTATGGCTATAAACAAAACAAATGAGCCAGATAACTGTATAATTAGCCCTGTGAATAGTATCCGTTGACAGGCTGCAACTCTTGTGATCGATCGCCCTCTCACCCTAATTATCATCGATAATGACCCGATTTTCCGCTTGGGTCTGGTGCAGGCCTTGTCGCAGATAGAAAATATTAGTATCGTCACCGAAGGGGATTTAGAAACAATTTTCGCTTTGACTCTGAATCCCTCCCCCGAAATTATTATTATCGATCCTCTCTTTGATTGGTCCTACTGTGAAATTCTCCACTCTCGCTATCCCGAAAGTAAAATTGTTTTATTAACCTTTCCTCTCGATTCCCGACAGCAACTAATCGCCAGAGAATTAGGCATCGCTGGTTATATTCCCAAAGGCACAAACCTAGAACAATTTATCACTATTTTAGGGCAAATTTCCCGGGATGAATCCCACGATGTTGCCCCTTCTCCTCTCACCATTGCTACCCGTGCAAGTTTAGCCCCTAGTCATTGGTTAATCACTGCCGGAAGAACGGGATTAAATCGCATCGAAAGTGAATTACATTTAATTGATCTCCATCTCAATCAACAGTCTTTATCCGGCTTTGATCGCTTTTATTGGCAGGGGAGAAAACGAGAACTTTTAGCAGCCCTATGGCTAGTCAGAAAACTAATTCCCCTGGAAGGTAGCTCTTACAATTCAGCTGCAGTGACACCCCCAGTAATAATTAACAATATCGATCGAGAATTACCAATTTTAAGCCGCGAGCGTCCCCTCTGTGTTTCGGCGGTTTTTGAGTCCACTTTAGCAGTCATTCGATCGCCTTTAATTAATAGAACCAAGATTAGTTTTGAAATTGATGTTTTACAGGATAATCGGCAACGGGAATTATTGTATTTAGTTCTCGATGAAATTCGTAAAAATGTCGATGAAATGAGATATTTACAGGTTACTAGCGGCGAATTAACCAGTCGCTTAAATCTGATTATTTACGATATCTGGGAGAAAGTTACGCGTAAATTTTTAGAAATTAATGCCTCGGTTTATGAGGAAATTAGTAAAGGCAGACTTAACGAAATTATTCTGGAAGAAAGAGAGGCAATTCAAACAGAAATCCTCAATAAAATTCCTTTTGCTCTTGACTTATTTTCCTATTTAGTGTACGAAAATAGTCTAACTATTGACGGAGTAGGATACCGGGCTAATGCTCCTGAAACCATCGCCAGAGCCGAAATTCTCCTGCAAAATCTCATTCATAATCTTGCCAATGCAGTGACAGTAATTATTCTCAATAACTTCTCGGAAGCCGAAAGAGTCAAACAAAAACTTTACCGTTCAGAATTTCTCATCGCCAGAAAATTAGCTAAAATCCGCAATGAATTATCTTGGAAATACCGACGGCAACAATACTGGCAAGAACCCAAAGATATCTTTGAAAGTCAATATCAATTATTTCACTATAGCGAGGGACAAATCAAATCTCTGGCCATTTATTCCCCCCGACAGGAAGAATTAAACAGTTTAACAGGCATACCCTGGTTAGTTTCGATCGCCTTAGAATTAAGAGACTCTTTATCCCCTCGTTTGCGCGCTTTTTTTCGGGTGGTGGGTAAGGGAGTAGTCTATATCCTTATCCAAGTTATCGGTAGGGGTATTGGGTTAGTAATTCGCGGGGTTTTACAGGGAGTCGGTAACACTTGGCAGGAAGTCAAAGGTAAAAAGGGATCATGAATTATAACTGATAACTGATAAGTAAGTAGTTATAATTAAATTGAAGATGGATTTTGCCTCTGATCCCCACTGCCCCTAGGGTTGATTCATAGTAGGGTTGATTCATGAATCAACCCTACCCTGCCCCTTGATAAGGGGGGTGTCTGACAACTTTTAACACCTATCTACTTAACTGAAGTGACCCTAACTTTTACAATTCCTTGTCAAAACTGTATTTATCGCGAATTTGTCCGACAAAAAACTGTCCTTTCGATGGTGCAGACTGAAAATCTTTATATACTGCCAAAGGTAGATCATGATAAAGATAGATACCACCGTGATTAAATTCCACTTTCAGAATTTTTTTTTCCTCATCGTAGTCAAAAGATTTAATCGCTGTACTTTGACTTTTTAATAAGGGGAAAGCAATCACATCGCGAATACTGGCAGAATCAGTTAATAACATGATCAGGCGATCGATGCCAATTCCTAAGCCTCCCGTGGGGGGCATTCCGTATTCTAAAGCGGTTAAAAAGTCCTCATCAACTCCCTGCGCTTCCAAATCTCCAGCCGCTTTTTTGAGTGCCTGTGCTTCTAATCTTTGCCGTTGATCGATGGGATCGGTTAACTCAGAAAAACTATTAGCTAATTCCCGTCCAACCACATATAATTCAAATCTTTCTACGAGGTCAGTTTTTGAGCGATGAGGTTTAGCTAAAGGCGAAATTTCCACGGGAAAATCTAGCACAAAAGTGGGCTGTATTAGGGTTTCTTCGACTTTTTGTTCAAAAGCTTCATTTAGGAGCTTACCGATGGTTTTACAGTCCTCTGGAACGCCAATGCCGGCATTTTCTGCGGCAATACGAGCCGACTCGAAATCCTCAAAACTATTCAAGTCAACCCCGGTTATTTCTTGGACTAATTCGTGCATGGTCACTCGTCGCCAAGGAGGAGTTAGGTCAATTTCCCTGTCTTGATAGGTGATTTTCAGCGTACCTAAAACATCTTGTGCGGCATTAACAATAATGTTTTCGGTTAACTCCATCATGTCATAATAATCGGCATAGGCCTGATAGATTTCGATGGAAGTAAACTCGGGGTTGTGTTTAGTAGAAACCCCTTCATTGCGAAAAATTCTGCCTAACTCGAAGACTTTTTCAAAACCACCCACTATTAATCTTTTTAGATGTAACTCGGTGGCAATGCGGAGATATAACTCCATCTCCAGCGTATTATGATAGGTGATAAACGGTCTAGCATCGGCTCCTCCCGCTTCACTTTGTAGCACGGGAGTTTCAATTTCAATAAAACCTTCTTGGTCTAAATATCTGCGAATGGCAGCGGTAATTTGGGCGCGACGGCGAAAAGTTTGTCGCACTTCGGGATTAACAATTAAATCCACATATCTTTGTCGATAACGTTTTTCTACATCGGTTAAACCGTGCCATTTATCCGGGAGAGGTAAGAGGGATTTGGTGAGAATTTCGTACTCGTTTACATAGATAGATAATTCCCCGCGTTCTGTGCGTTTAATTGTGCCTTTTGCTCCTAAAATATCCCCCGTATCGGTTAGTTTAATCACCGTGTTAAAGGCATTCGGCACAGCGGCCATGGTTTCACTAATGCGTTTTTTATCGAGGTATAATTGAATCGTTCCCGTTTCATCTTGCAGGTTAAAAAAGGCTAGTTTACCCATAATTCTTCGGGCAATAATCCGACCAGCAATTGCTACTTCAGCGCTAATTTCTTCCCCCGGTGCTAAGTCAGCGTACTGCTCTTGTAATTGTTGAGCGTGAGCAGTGGATTTCCACTGGTAAGCGTAGGGATTTAAGCCAGCTTTTTGCAATCCTGCCACTTTTTCTAAACGAGCGGCCCGGATTTCTTCGAGGGTAGAGGAGGGGTGATTTTCAGGATTTTGTGCTTGAGATGCCATCGTTTTCTAAGAGGAACAATTCTGGGAAATTTTTAGTTGTTGGGGATTTCAGTTATCAGATGTGAGTTATCAGTTTACTGTTTACTGTTCACTGCTCACTGAAAAATTATCGTCCCATTTCTCGCTTTAATTTTTTCAATTCTTCTTCCATTTCCCATTCTTTAAATTTTAGATCGAGATTATCGTAGTTCGAGCGCTGATAGTCCGATTCTTGGGGTTGATCCCAAAAAGTGGTTTCCCAGTCACGCGACTGATTTTTAGGGGCTTTTTCGGCTTTAATTTGCACTTCTTGACGACGTTGTTGGATCTGTTGCAGTAACTCTTGGGATTGAGTCAGACGTTTTTTCACCCCTTCCATCCGTCCCCAAAGTTGATTACCCTCACGGAAGAGGGCTGCCTCGCGTTCACTAGCAGCCTTCAGCAAGTCCTGCCGTCCAGCGGCCTTAGCCTTATCAATTCTAGCGTGCCAAGTTTGGATATCTTGGGCAGTGGCCAAAATTTGCTGTTCGAGACGTTGACGCTCATTTTCTAGGGCGCTAATCAGTTTAGCAGTATCGCGCTCCTGTTCGCGCAGTTGTTCCACCAGCGCCTGTAATTCTAATTGGGGATGACTTCTGAGAAATTCTTCCAGTTGGGTTTCAAGAAAGCGACTGACATCATCAAATAGATTGCCCATCTGTGCAATATCCTAATTTTGCCATTAAAGTTTAGGAGCGATTTTAATCCCCCTCTTTTTAGCATAGGCTAGATCAACCCTAGATTTAAATAGGGTCTGCTGAAAAAGTTTTTCGGTGGTGGCAGGGTGTGGGGTGTGGGGTGTGGGGTGTGGGGTTTTACCGGTTTTGAAGTGGCCAATTACCTAATTTTCAGGGAAAAAGTACCTGAATTTTCCCCCTGATCACTCCCATGCCTGGTACTTTTTGATTGACAAAAAGTCTAAAAGGTTTACCCAACAAGGTTTTTAGATTTATTCAGCAAACCCTAAATATATGTGGGAAAAGTAGTACAAAGATGTTATTCGGCTGCGGGTTAGGGACGGGGAAACCAGTATAATAAAACTAGAGTGATATTTCCTGAAACCCTCTTAATTGTTTGACTTAAGTGACAACTTCACCAGCTTGGACAGAACGCATCGGTTATCAACGGGATTGGGTGTGGCGCGGTTGGCAAATTCGTTATAGTTTTATGCCGGCAAAAAACCCCCAAGATGCCGATAATCCCCCTTTAATTTTACTGCACGGATTTGGAGCGGCGATCGAACATTGGCGCCATAATATTCCTATTCTCAGCCAAAATCATCGAGTTTACGCGGTAGATTTATTAGGTTTTGGTGGTTCGCGCAAAGTGCAGGTTCCCTATACCGTTAATCTCTGGGTGGAACAGATACACGATTTCTGGCAAACTTTTATCAATAGACCGGTGGTATTAGTGGGAAATTCGATCGGTTCTTTAGTTAGTATGGCCCTAGGGGGTAAATACCCAGAAATGGTAGCCGGATTAGTTATGCTCAGTTTACCCGATGTCAGCCGTCGGCGGGAAATGATCGCCGATTGGTTATTAAATATCGTCACTCCCATCGAAAACTTTTTCACTTCTCCTTGGCTATTAAAACCGATTTTTTACTATCTGCGTCGTCCGCAAGTCTTGAAAAAATGGACAGGAATCGCCTACGAAGACAAGAAAGCAGTCAGCGAGGAATTAGTACAAATTATCGCCGCCCCAACCCTAGATGAGGGGGCAGCCGAGGCCTTTATTTCCCTAGCACAAGCTGTCAATCATCCCGAATATTGTCCACCAGCAAAGTTAATTTTACCACGCTTACAAATCCCGATTTTATTATGTTGGGGCAAGCAAGATCGCATGGTTCCCGTCCAGTTAGCTCCAGGTTTTGTCTCCCTTAATCCTAGGATTAAATATGTAGAATTTGAACGGGCCGGTCATTGTTTACAGGATGAATGTCCTGACCGTTTTAACCCAATTTTATTAGAGTGGCTAGAATCTGTTCCTGTTCTTTGAGAGAATAGGGAGAGTGATTGTTGGTGATAGTCCTATGCAAACCTTGGAATCGACGCTCAACCCTCCCGCAACTGCCTCCGAATTCGACACCACGATTCACCGACGCAAAACCCGTCCCGTCCAGGTAGGTAGCGTTACCATCGGTGGTGGTTATCCCGTGGTCGTGCAGTCGATGATTAACGAGGATACCCTTGATATAGATGGTTCCGTGGCCGGTATCCGTCGCCTCCATGAAATCGGTTGTGAAATTGTCCGCGTCACCGTGCCGAGTCTAGCCCACGCGGCCGCTTTGGCTAAAATTAGGGAAAAACTGCTGGCCACCTATCAACCTGTGCCTTTAGTAGCCGATGTGCATCACAACGGCATGAAAATCGCCCTAGAAGTGGCCAAACACGTCGATAAAGTGCGGATTAACCCCGGTTTGTACGTTTTCGAGAAACCGAAAGCCGACCGCAGCGAGTATAGTCAAGCAGAATTTGATGAAATTGGCGAAAAAATAGCCGAAACCCTGAAACCTTTAGTGATTTCCCTGCGAGATCAAGACAAAGCGATGCGAATCGGCGTTAACCACGGTTCTCTGGCCGAAAGAATGCTCTTTACCTACGGCGACACCCCCGAAGGAATGGTACAGTCGGCTTTAGAATTTATCCGCATCTGCGAATCCCTCGATTTTCGCAATCTGGTCATTTCCCTGAAAGCTTCCCGCGTGCCGGTGATGGTGGCCGCCTATCGTCTCATGGTTAAGCGCATGGACGAGTTAGGGATGGATTATCCCCTACATTTGGGGGTTACTGAGGCAGGAGATGGGGAATACGGACGAATTAAATCCACTGCCGGGATTGCCACTCTCTTAGCGGACGGTATCGGTGATACAATTCGCGTTTCTCTGACGGAAGCTCCCGAAAAGGAAATTCCCGTCTGTTACAGTATTCTCCAGGCCCTAGGACTGCGGAAAACCATGGTCGAATACGTTGCCTGTCCTTCCTGTGGTCGCACTCTTTTTAATTTAGAAGATGTCCTCCAGCAAGTGCGCGCAGCGACTAAACACCTGACTGGACTCGATATCGCCGTTATGGGTTGTATTGTCAATGGACCTGGAGAAATGGCCGACGCAGACTATGGTTATGTGGGCAAACAGGCCGGTTATATTGCCCTTTATCGCGGTCGCGAGGAAATTAAACGCGTCCCCGAAAGTGAAGGTGTCACCGAGTTGATTAATTTAATTAAAGCCGATGGCCGTTGGGTAGAACCTTAATTAGTTTTACCGGTAGGGGTTGATATCTGTTCAACCCCTGATAATCAGCTATAATAAAAAGCTTGCTAGAAATTGCCGCTCCAGAGAGTTCATGCTACCCACACGCGATTGTGTTCGTCAAACCCCCGCTTACACTCCGGGAGAACAGCCCCAAAGCGCGGGATTTACCAAACTTAACACCAATGAGAATCCCTATCCCCCACCGGCGGAAATTTTTGCCCACCTGCAAGAGCAATTAGAGAAAGTCCGACTCTATCCCGATCCTATCTCCAAAGAGTTACGGCAAACGGCGGCGGAATTATACGGCATAACAGCCGATCGCATTATCGCGGGTAATGGGTCTGATGATATCCTTAATATCGCCCTGCGTACCTTTGTTAACCCCTGCGAAAGCGTTGCTTTTTTGGATTTAACCTATTCCCTTTACGAGACAATTGCCCGGGTACACGGGGCAAATATTATCGAATTTCCCACTAATGATCAATTTGAATTAGCAGGACCGATTATTTGTCCGGAAGCGAAATTAATTTTTCTCGCTTCTCCTAATCCTCCCCTCGGTAAACATCTTGATCGCGACTATTTAGAAGCAACCTGTGCTAATGCGTCGGGAGTGGTATTAATTGATGAAGCTTATGTGGATTTTAGTGATGACAATCATCTTGATTTTCTCTCCCGTTACGATAATGTCATCATTAGTCGCACCATGTCGAAAAGTTATAGTTTAGCGGGGTTAAGAGTCGGTTTCGGTTTTGCTTCCAGGGCAATTATCGAACAGATGGATAAGGTGCGTGATTCCTATAATTTAGATCGCATCGCTCAAACTTTAGCCACAGCAGCTTTAAAACACCATAATTATTTTGAGGAAGTTTGGCAAAAAGTCCGTCAAACCCGCAGCCGTTTAATTACTTCTTTGCGCGAGTTGGGATTTATTGTCTTTGACTCGGAAGCTAATTTTATCCTCGCTTCTCCCCCCCAGATTAGTGCCAGTGAGTTATATACTCAACTCAAAGAGCGTCAGATATTAGTGCGATATTTTAAACATCCTCGCATTCAGAATTATGTACGGATTTCTATCGGCACTGATGAGGAGATTGATCGCCTTTTATCTGCTATTCAAGAGATTATGGGAACAAATTAATCTCTATTTCCGTCAAGATTTTATTAACACTTTAACCCCTAATAACTTCTCAAAAAAAGGCTAGATTGATCGGAACAAAGCAGCGACAAACAAGGGTCTAATGGCCTGTCGTTTCTCCCGATTACTAGCCTTGGCTATCAAGATTATTAGTCCCACAAAAGGATTAAATACTAGCGCACAAATTTTTGAACTTATGCAATTTTATCCCCAAGGAATCACAGTTCAAGAATTGAGCCAACGCTTAAATCGTCCCGTTTCTATGCTCAATCTTTGTCTAAAATCTTTGGTCGCTTCTAAAAAAATCGTGGGCAAAAAAAATCATAATCAGTGGGTTTATACTAGACCTCTTGTAAAAATCAAAAATTGTTGTTAGGGTTAGGCTTCGGCCGTGAGATCAGCGTTCGACTGATCTCACGCCGAAGTCCGAACGGAGTCAGGAGTCAGTAGTCAGTAGTCAGGAGAATTAAGAATGAATCATAATCAATTAAATGGTCTCTTTACAGATTTTATGCCATTTAATCCTTATTTTTGCCGTTTTTGAACCATGAAAAATTAATTATGCAAGAGGCCTACTGTTGATAAAAAAGCTTAGTTTGTCCAGATAAGCATACTTAGGGTCTGCTGAATAAATCTAAAAACCTTGTTGGATAAGACTTTTGGACTTTTTTCCCTCAAAAAGTGCCAGCCATTGCGGGGATCGGGGGGAAAATTCCGGGACTTTTTCCCTGAAAATTAGGTAGTTGACCACCTGAAAATCGATAAAACCCCACACCCCACACCCCACACCCCACACCCTGCCACCACCGAAAAGCTTTTTGCCGCAAACCCTACTTAAGATATAGAAAAAGTGTTTATTATTAACCCTATTGCTGAATAACTATTTTAGGCTGTAGGTAGTATTCATCTTCTCGGACAACTATCTCACCAATGCCGAGAAATTGAGCCTCTAAAGACTCCACAGCAACCAGAGAACCGATCATAACATTTGTATCGGTTAGATTAATTTTTCTGCCGTGAAACCAATCGATAACTCTCTCTGGTGTCAAAGAAATCCAGTCTAGATGCGCCAAGGCAATGCGAGGCGAAATTAAACCCTCAGAATTAGCCATTAAAGCTTCCAGATTAATACTATCAGCTAATTGAAAACCACAGCTTTCCGTGCGAGTTAAACTGGCTAAAGTGCCACCCACAGCTAACACCTTGCCCAAATCTCTGGCCAGGGAACGAATATAAGTCCCCGATCCACAGTGAATATCTAGCTCTATTTGCGGAAATTCGCCCTCTAACCAGCCTAAAACCGTAATTTGGTCAATTTTGACCTGACGAGGCTCCACTGCGATTATTTCCCCTTTGCGAGCCAATTCGTAGAGACGGCGACCATCCTGGTGAATAGCACTATACATTGGCGGAATCTGGGCAATATTGCCAATAAATTCCGCTAAATGGGGCTTAACTGCCTCTAAAGTTAAATCGGCACAGGGACAAGTAGCGATCGCTTTTCCCGTAATATCATCGGTATCGGTGCTGAGTCCTAACTGGATTTTTGCCCGATAAGCCTTATTTTCGGGTAAATAGGGCAGTAATCGGGTGGCGGACCCGACGGCGATCGGTAAAACTCCCGTAGCCATAGGATCTAAAGTTCCCCCATGACCGACTCGTTTAGTCTTAAGAATTTTTCGGACTTTGGCCACACAATCGTGAGAAGTCCAATCGGGGGGTTTATTGAGATTTAAAAAGCCAAACATTTTAAGTAGTCGTGCAAAATTAATTTCCTAGTCGAGACGGTCGTCAGGAGACTCCGAGACAGGAGACGGGGAGAATAGATAAAAGCAATCTCCTCAATTCTGAATACTGACGGCTGATAGCTAAAAATCTGACGTATTATATAATTGCATAACTTCGCTTAAAGGTAAACGGGAACGAACACCGAGGGAAAGGTCAGAAAAATGACCAAGATCATAATGATCAACAGCAGCGCGAGCAATCATAGCGGCGTTATCGGTACAAAGTTTAAGCGGCGGAAAATAGACGGTTAAATGATGATTTTTGGCGGCAGTTTCCAGATGATTTCTTAAGGCACTATTGGCCGCCACTCCTCCCCCGATCGCAATAGTGTTTAAGCCATAATCTAAGGCACAATTGATTGTCCGACGGGTTAAACTTCTGGCTACTGTATCTTGAAAACTGGCGGCTATATCAGCTACAGGTAAATTATCTGGCTCGAATTTCTCTACTAAGCGCAAAACAGCAGTTTTTAAACCGCTAAAACTGGAATCGTAGGCATGAAAACCGCCGGTTGGTAAAGATATTTTACCTTCAGGTAAGGGAAAAGCTTGGGGATTACCATCTTTAGCCATGCGATCAATTATCGGACCACCCGGATAACTTAAGTTTAATAATCGTGCCACTTTATCAAAAGCTTCTCCGGCTGCATCATCTCTAGTGGTTCCTAATTGTTGATATTTACCGCAGGCCTGCACATGGATTAAACTGGTATGACCCCCAGAGACTAAAAGAGATAAAAAAGGGGGTTTAAGATCGGGTTCAGCGAGATAGGAAGCATAGATATGACCTTCGAGATGATGAATGCCGATAAAGGGTTTATCGTGGACAATAGCCAGGGTTTTGGCCGCCGTCATTCCCACCATTAAAGCACCTACTAAACCGGGGGCAACTGTGGCGGCTATTCCATCAATTTCTGACCAATTTAACCCCGTTTCTTGCCAAGCTTTTTCTAGACAAAAATTAATGGTTTCTAGGTGTTGTCGCGAGGCTATTTCTGGCACGACACCGCCATAGAGACGATGGAGATCAATTTGAGAAGAAACCACACTACTCAACACCAGGTTATTGTTAACAATAGCCACAGCCGTTTCATCGCAACTGGTTTCGATCGCTAAGATAATTGTCATGAATTAATCAGTAATAGGACAAAATTAACTTTTTGGTTAGGATAGGCAATAGGCAATAGGCAATAGGCAATAGGCAGTAGGCAATAGGTAAAAGGCAATCGGTAGTTAGATATGTGTAATTAATTTTGCTTAGGTACTTAATTAAAGTTATCGTTCAGCAATTTCCATAGCCACCACCGCCGGGGGTTTCAATAATAAAAATATCACCAGGGTTCATTTCTACAGTCGCAGTACCGGGCAATTCTTCGATAGTTCCATCGTTTCTTTCCACGGCATTACGTCCTATTTTACCAGCTTTTCCTCCCGCCAGTCCAAAGGGGGTAATCAGGCGATTCCCCGACAGAATATTGGCGGTCATAGCCTCTTGAAATTTAATTCTTCTAATCACACCATCACCTCCAGAATATTGTCCCTTACCGCCACTATCGTGGCGAATGCTAAAACTTTCTACTAACACAGGATAGCGCATTTCTAATACTTCTGGATCGGTGAGACGGGAATTAGTCATCTGGGTTTGCACGGCAGCGGTTCCCGCAAAATTTGCCCCCGCACCAGAACCGCCACAAATAGTCTCATAATATTGATATTCTTGATTGCCAAAAGTGAAATTATTCATCGTCCCTTGGCTGGCTGCTTGAATGCCTAAAGCACCGTATAAAGCATTAACTATTGCCTGGGAAGTTTCTACATTTCCTGCTACTACGGCCGCCGGATAAACGGGATTAAGAAAACAGCCAGATGGGATAATTAAATGGAGGGGTTTGAAACAGCCAGCATTTAAAGGGATTGCCTCCTCCACAAGGGTACGAAAAACGTATAAAACCGCCGCTCTTGTCACTGCTAGGGGTGCATTAAAATTATTATTTAACTGGTCAGATGTGCCAGTAAAATCGATGGTTGCTTGACAATTATCAATATCTATGCTAATTCTGACCTTGATGACAGCACCGTTATCCAGATAATAGGTAAATTCACCATCTTTTAAGACAGATATAGCTTTTCTAACCGCTAATTCCGCATTATCTTGAACGAACTGTTGATAGGCTTTAACCATAGCTAATCCGTAGCGATTAACCATATTATGTAATTCTCTTTCCCCCTTGGCATTAGCGGCTATTTGTGCTTGAAAATCGGCAATATTTTGGGCGATATTGCGCGCAGGAAAAGGACTATTACTTAAGTGATTAATTAATTCTTGTTCCCGAAACTGTCCCGCCGCTACCAGCAAAAAGTTATCGAATAAAATTCCTTCTTCGCTAATATGGACAGAATGGGGAGGCATAGAACCGGGGGTAATTCCACCGATATCAGCTTGATGTCCCCGGGAGGCAAGATAAAATAATATTTCCTGATTTTGGTGGTCAAAAATAGGACTAATTACTGTGACATCTGGCAGGTGAGTACCGCCATTATAAGGATTATTGGCTAGATAAACGTTCCCCGGAAGAATCGTCTCGCCTTTATCCTGAATTAAGCTTTTGACACTATCGGACATAGAGCCTAAATGGACGGGAATATGAGGAGCATTAGCGATTAAATTTCCCATCTCATCAAAGATAGCACAGGAGAAGTCTAGGCGCTCTTTAATATTGACACTTGCCGCCGTATTTTGCAGAGTAATCCCCATTTCTTCGGCAATAAATTGATAGAGATTTTTAAAGATTTCTAGATAAATAGGATCGGCAACGGTAGTTATTTCTGTGCGGTGAGAATTGAGAGGGGACATAGGAAAGTCAGTTATCAGTGATCAGTGATTAGTTATTAGTATATCCCCTGCAAAAGCAGGTTATCGAGCCGCTATCTGGCTAAAATATCGAAAATATTAGATAAATTTGACATAATTTTAGGTTTTATGGATTTTATAGTTGTATATTGTCTTTTTTCTCTTCCTGTCTCGGAGTTTCCTGTCTCTTCACCTAACGGAAAATTTTTGATTTTTGCGGGAAAGCTACTGATACGGGCTGACTGATATATAATCGCAGTCAGTACCAGAGGGTGAATTATGGATAAAACCAGCTTGATCGATAAAGTGAAACAAATGGCTAATAAACGCGATTATTTACTGCAATTGCGCGATCAACCCGACATTGGGGGTTTGAGATTGGATGTCAATCAAGCTCTTGAGGAGTTGGATGAGTTACTCGATGAGTTTCAAGCAACTTTTCCTGAAGAAAAACTTAGTTAACTATCCGACTCGACTGAATTGAGGTTTGTCCGATTGTGCTAATTTTCCCAAGTCATCGATCGCTTTGATCAGATCTTGGGAAGATATATCTTTAGTATCGGCTCGATTTTTTTCTAAAAACCCTTGACAAATGGCGAGACGGGTGCATCTCACATTTGCCGAAATACCGACAATCAGCAATTATCAGTGAATCTTAAATCATTACAGATATATCAGCAGCTGCCTGTAAGCATCCCACCGAAAAACTAATGCGCTCCGGGGTTTGGGGGCGGCACTTCGACACATTTCGACATATTTCGACACATTTCGACACATTTCGACACATTTCGACAGGCTCAATGTCAAGGCTCAATGTCAAGGCTCAATGTCAAGGCTCAATGTCAAGGCTCAATGTCAAGGCTCAATGTCAAGGCTCAGTGGCCGCGCCACGGCCCCAACGGGGGGTTTGGGGGGTAGAACCCCCCAAAAGCTGGGATTGAGTGATAAAATCGGGCATTACTTCCGATTTTAGCCGAGAGTTTCCCCGTAAAAATCCCAACTTGCTAGATTTACAAAAATGAGATGCACCCGACTCATTGGCACTCAACAACAAGCAACACTTTTCCAGATAGAGGCTCCATTGGGTGTAGGCTTTGATCTCCAGTTTTTGAGCTTGTTTCTCACTCACACTCAATCGTCCAATAATGCTATCGATACTCCGTTTGCGGCCACTCGTTGTGCCACTACTTGTGGCCATAAAAAAATCCCGCTCTCTGGACTGACATGCTCAAGCAGATGCTTTCGCACTACCTCCTCAATCCCTGCTAATGTTTTCACCTGTTCCGGGTCAGTTTCTTCATACAATAAGGCGGCGATAGCTTGAGCGTGAGCTTGAATTTGGGCTTTTTTGTCAGTATCCATAAGTCTCTTACTATGTAGGTGATCTACTCATAGTGTAGCTCCATCTCAGAAAACCAGATTTAAGTATTTATGCTCATGGCAAAAGTGGGATGCACTCCTTTTATGTCCCTTGTTGCTACTACTCGGAAATTAGGAATCAGCTTTTTTGAGTATGTTCGTGACCGCATTTCCCAACTTGGTAATATTCCCTCTTTGGCAACTATTATTCGTGAGCAGTCTTCTCTCAATCACTTTGCTTGTTCATGAATACCAGAATAACTCCTGACCCCGATATATTGAGGGGATACGGTTTAAGGTTAACATTGAGAGTATCAATAGTCTGCTCAGACATCTCTGCCGACAACCGGGTAGTTTCAAAAATGAAGCATAAAGTATTTTTTTATGTCCGGTGCCTGACCCTCTTTCACTCTTTTCTTTCCTTCACCTTGGCAGTAGTGGTTATCGGTTTGGTTGTCAACGCGATCTCTAATCCTATTTAGGGTTTGCTGAAAAAGTTTTTCCTGGGGGCAGGCTTCGGCCGTGAGCTCAGCGTTCGACAAAAGCTCACGCCGAGGTCCGAACGGGTGTGGGGTGTGGGGTGTAGGCTTCGGCCGTGAGCTCAGCGTTCGACAAAAGCTCACGCCGAGGTCCGAACGGGTGTAGGGTGTAGGGTTTTACCCATTTTCAGGGGGTCAATTACCTAATTTTCAGGGAAAAAGTCCCTAAATTTCCCCCCCGATCACTGCAAGGGCTGGCAGTTTTTGATTTCAAAAAAGCCTAAAAATATTATCCAACAAGGTTTTTAGATTTATTCAGCAACCCCCATTTACAGTCATGAAGAAAATTCACCCCGAGTTGAGTAAACTAAGGTTCTTCTATGGTATCCAGTCAGCGATCGCCATAGCCCTACCCTTGCTCATCGGCCTCTTGATGGGTAATCTCAAGCCCTTCATTTTACCCGCTCTGGCCGCATTTTTGATTAATTTATTCCTGGGTAGCCTGTCTGTGAGTTACCGAGATAAATTATTAGGAGTGGCGATCGCTACCTTAGGCTGTGCCGGGGTCATGAGTCTGGGAACAGTAAGTGGCCAGATGCCTTGGTTGCTGGTTATCTTCACTTTTCCCTTGTTGCTGCTCTTCAACTTTATCGTTGTGCTGGGAAGTACAGCTACGGCCATCGGACAGGTAGTGGCGGCGTTGTCAGATGTAAAGATGAATCAAGCAAAAGTGTAGGGAACTGGAACATCCTTAAACTTAAGGTAATGAATTAGAAGCGGTAGGGAATTTTCTAACATTTTGACACATTTTGAATAGCAGAGAGTCTGATGATGAAGACGCGCTAAGTAATGACGTAATCTTGTATTTTCTACCTCTACCCTTGTCCTATAAGTTTTGCTAACAATCTGATCCCCGTCAGGGATAAATATTAGACCTCTTGCAAAAGTCTTTCGTGATATAATAAAGGGTTATTTATTTTTGCCAATACTCTCACGAGACAGCGATCGCCACAATGAGATAGTGTTGCCAGCGTAATAAAAGAGTTTTTTGGTGATACTGTTTAAAATCTGTCCTTAATAGATAAAAAACAGAATAAGAGTAGGAAATTTGCCGAAACGAATAGGTTATGTCGAAAGAAATTTAAGCGTTTAACGGGAATGAGTCGCCGAAATTTCTATCTGATTGTTAACATCATTAAAGAATACGAAAAAAAGAAGAATAAGCTGGGTCGTCCTTGTAGATTAATCCCAGAAGATCAGGTTTTAATAGCTATTCAATACTGGCGGGAATATCGGACTTATTTTCACATTGGGTGCGAGTGGGGAGTCTCAGAGTCGATGGTTTGTCGAACTGTGCATAAAGTCGAAAACTTATTGATAAAATCGGGAAAATTATCCCTACCTGGACAAAAAGAATTAAGAAAATTATCCGACCCAGACACCGTTCTAGTCATCGATGTGATGGAAAGTCCTATTGAAAGACCAAAGAAAGGGCAAAAAGGGTTTTAAGTACCTAAGCAAAATTAATTACACATATCTAAACACCTCTTGCCTCTTGCAAGAGTGCCTCTTGCCTATCTTCACTAGGAAATTAATTTTGCACGACTACTTATAGTGGAAAACAAAAGGAACATACTTTGAAGACGCAGGTGATTATTGATTTAAAAACGAAGAAGATAATGTGTTTAAGGCATGGAAAAGGAAGAATGCACGATTTTAAATTATTCCAAAAAAGTCAAGTAAAATTACCTAAAACAATAAAATTATTAGCAGATAAAGGCTACCAAGGAATTGTAAAAATTCATGAACTAAGTGAGATTCCTATTAGGAAACCAAGAGGAAAGAATTACTCGGAGGAGCAGAGGAAATATAATCGGGAATTAGGGAGAATAAGAGTAGCTGTAGAAAATGTTAATCGCTGTTTAAAAATCTTCAAAATTCTCTCTTACCCCTATCGAAATCGCCGATATAAATTTGGATTAAGAAGTCATTTAATCGCTGGAATTTACAATAACGATTTAGGTTCAAAAGCCTAAGCAAAAAACTAACTATATTCTTTTAATTTAGCTGAGAATAACAAGCTAGATATCTTTGTCGTGCGAATAATGTATTGAGAGTTGATTAACCGTATCTGTGGAAAAATAATGGTGGAAAGATCATAAATTTAGAAGTTCAAAGACGAAATAGATAAACCCTCCATTATACCATAAAAAATTTTTGCAAGAGGTCTAATTAGTATTTTTTAGTATTTATGTACTTAAGCACTGGTCAATGATAAGTAAAAGTTATCTATATCTAAATTGACTAATTAAAGAAAAAATCGCTCAAAAAAAACATAAAAATGTTATAATAAAATCAATAAACTTCAGCAATAAATTTGAAAATTGATTAACGAAAACTGCCAATTTTTACTAACAGAATCAGAAACATTACCAACAACAATTGATTGTTTAATTCAACATATTCCTCTCGAAACTCAGGGGGGATTTACTGCCTCAGACTTGTATCAAATATTAGTCAGGGCGGCCAGCAATTGCGACAGCATTTAAAACACAGCTAAAATGCTTAAAAATTCTAGCTGTGGTCGAAATATTCGCCATCATTTAGACAAAATAAATGATTTTGATACTTTAGAATCCCAAGTTAATCTAGCCTTACAAAGTCAGGTATTGCCAAGAATCAAAAAAAGAAAGCTTAAGTTGGCAATTGACCTAAATTTAATTCCTTATTATGGTGAACCATCTGATAGCGAAAAACCTTATATTTACCGAAGTCAGGCTAAACAGGGAACTTGCTCATTTTATGCTTATGCGACCTTATATCTTATTAAAAAAGGAAAAAGATTAACTTTAGCTATTAGAGGAATTCGGAATACGGACACAACTGTCGCCATTATTACCTATTTATTAGCATTAGGCTCTCTTCTAAAGATAGATTTTAAAACTCTTTATTTAGACCGAGGCTTTTTTAGTATTGCTGTTATTCGTTGGCTACAAGCTTTGAAAATACCTTTCATTATGCCAGCAATTATTCGAGGTAAAACAGGGGGAATTAAGCAATTGATTCAAGGAAATAAAAGTGGCTCTTCGTTACTCTTTATGCTAAATCAACAGACAAGATGCCAAGACAACATACTTCTAACCCAAAAATTTCGAAAGTTTCTAAAGCCATAGCCTCTTCGTTTTATTAGTTTAAGTTTATTGTTGATTCCCTCGACTAATCCATTCGTTGTCCTTCGCTCGAAATAACTAATGATTTCTCCAAACCAGTTTCGGATTGTTTGACAACTCTTGGTAAAAACACTGGAGGATTTTGCCAACCATTCCGAGATGGATAGCATTCCCTCTGTCGGATTCTTTGAGGTTTCGTAAATCCTTCTGAATTCTTCCTTTAATTCGTGCATCTCTTTCAAATTTAGCCAAGTTTTTTTGATAGCTTCTAGTTTGATTTTTTGGGGTTCCGTTAAATCTTCTTCATTTTTTAACAGGCTATATTTACTTCGCTTTAAAACTTCTAGCTTCGCTTCTTTTTCCGCTTTCTGTTTTTTATTTTTCCGCGCTTCTACGGCTCTTTTTTCCGCTCTTCTCTGTTCGTCTAACTCTTGATTAATTTGTTTCATTACATGGAATCTATCAGCGACTACCTCGGCCGACGGCATCAATTCTTTTACCAGATTTTTATAGGACAACCAAAGATCTATGCTTACTTCTTCAATTGGCTCTAACACCTCTTTTCCCCAGCCCGTAAGGGTTTTCTTAAACTCTTCTTGTGTTCGCTTCTCCAGAATAGCTATTAGTTTTCCCGTATCTAAATTTACTAAAACTGCACAGTAATTTTTTTGTCCCTTCACTAGAGCGATTTCATCAATTCCTAGTCTTTTTAATTCCGATAAATCTGGCTCGGTAATTTCTTCAGCGATGTCCTCTAGCATTCTTTGAATCTCTTCTTCCGTTACGTCATTTCTTCGGCTAACATTTAAAATATCTCCTGATTTTAATTGTTCAAGTATATTCTCGGCTAGTCTTTTCGTATAGGTTCGTTTACTGGCGACAAAATCTAACTCTTCGCTAAAGGGCTTCTGACAATTATCGCACTTAAATTGACGACGATTAACTTGTAGGTACACTGGTTGGCCTGAGAGCGGTAAATCTTTGACTAAATGTCGATGATTTTGGTGTAGTTTATCGCTCTCTAACCCACAACGAGGACAGATTGCTTTTTTCTTTTTCGATTCGATTCGTCAAACTATACCGACATTTTCTAGGTGTCGATAGCCTTGAATAGAGGTTCCTTCTAGGTTCAAAAATTTGTCAAGTATCATAAGTAAAATACTCTGGTTTTTGGCTATTAT
Organism: Microcystis wesenbergii NRERC-220; assembly: GCF_032027425.1. Lineage (NCBI taxonomy): Bacteria > Bacillati > Cyanobacteriota > Cyanophyceae > Chroococcales > Microcystaceae > Microcystis > Microcystis wesenbergii. Next base: position 521,217 of record NZ_JAVSJA010000001.1, read on the forward strand.
ATTAAATCTTAACTCAATTGTCTATCTTTTGGTATTAACCTGTTTGTGTCTAAAATTTCTCCCTGTATAGATTTCAGCTATTTTTGAGCGTAAGCACTATCATCGAATTTTATTTTAAGTTAATTATTTGCATAACAATTACCGAAGAGCCATAAAAGTTATCAAACTACTTATACTATGGGGCAAGACCAAAATAATTGTGTAACTTTTGATTTATGGATAGTTTGTAAGTACAAAAAAGGCAAAAGAAACCAGCATGGAATTGAATATTTTGCTTATGTAGTTTATTTGCCATCTATTAAACTAGATTATATTCATACTGCTTATCGTCAACGTTTTGGCATTGAGACTAGCTATAGAATTAAAAATATTTGTCGCCTTAAAACTCCCAATAAAAAGCCAGTTATTCGCTTATTATTTATCGGAATTTCCTTTCTTCTTGTTAATATTTGGGTTAATTTATTATGGCGAAAAGTTTGTTTTCCGAGACGTGGGGGACGCTTAATTTATCGAGAGTTATTTACTTTTCAACAAATGCTCTCGTTTTTAAGGCAAGCCGTTGATAAAATCTATCAAGTTGTTGATACCATCTATTTGCCTTCTGGCTAATAAGTACCTAAGCAAAATTAATTACACATATCTAAACACCTCTTGCCTCTTGCAAGAGTGCCTCTTGCCTATCTTCACTAGGAAATTAATTTTGCACGACTACTTAGCAATAGTCTTTTTTCTTAAACATAAGTTTTCTTAATTAATTTCTCTAAGTATTTTGTATCAGATGTTACTAAATACTCTGGTTATTCAAACTTTTCCATCTACTGAAAGTAGCCAAAATTCACGCTCAAATCACCGATAGCAGAAAAGGGTAGCAACGCAAAGCGGGACAAAATCCAGCAGTTGAGATAGCAAAGAAACCTTGACGAGAGGTCAGCGCTGGGTAGTTCACGCATTGTGTTATAATTATGGCCAAGCCCTCAAGGGATTTGAAAAGGAGTAACACCATGAGCCTATCTTCAGAAGCCTATCGCCAGGCCCTCGTGCGGGATGGAGAACGGCGCTATCGCGAATGGCACCAAAATTATCACAACTACTGCCGTCAATCAACGGCGGAATACCAAGCTCGTTGGGACCAACAACGTCCAACAAAGCCTTGGATTTCCTCGGAAGCCTACCGCCAATTTTTAGTCAAAGATGGGGAGCGGCGTTTTGCGGAATGGCATGGCGAGTTTTTAGACTATCAACGACAATTTCTGGTCCGTCAATCCACCTAAACGGATGTCAACGAATCCGCATTACAGCAATCTCTGAAAATAGTGGCTAGAGTCCAGGAAAAAATAGCTAATAACTCGATGTGCAACTATATTTTTAGTCTTGATTTACAAGGCTTTCAGAAATTAGCAGAGATAAAGTATCCTCTGGAACCCTGATTCTGTCGTTTTTAGTTGCACATCGCGTTAATAGCTATTTTCAATAGTCGTGACTAACATCTGAGAGTGCAATTCCTTTCTCCGAGAGGGATTGCGCTTTGAGGTGATCAACTAAGTCTGTCATTACGTAACCGTTCAGGGGGGGACGAAATCTGCTAATCTAAGGGGCATGGATGAAAAGCACCTACGGTTGATACCAGGAATTGGCGCAGAGGATTGGGAGAGAACGACCGCCAGCGTCAGACAGCTAGTAGCGCAGTTAGGTTTGAAGATAGAACAGCTAGTGGGACTTAAACGCTCAACAAAGGTTTAATCGAGTATAATCGTTACAGAGTAAGCACTTTACGTTGAGAAATCGGCGATGAAAGAGACAACCCCTAGCGATGCCTCCCTGCTTTGACCGATGGTGTGGACGTTTTGACAATTGCTTCAAGAGCGAAGCGCAAAAAAACGGCTTCAGACAATATTTAGGAGGATTATTAGGGGAAAGTGAGAGGAAAAACCTCCCTCAAATGGCCAATAATGCCGTCGGAGTAGTTTATAACCGATTACATCACTTTTTGACCGAATCGCCTTGGTCAGACCGTCAGGTAAATGAATGTCGCTTGCAAGTGATGAACCAATGCCGCCAGACGCAAATCCCCCGAGGATTTTCCCTGATTGTCGATGACTTAGGACATCGAAAAAGCGGCAATCTGACCGCCGGAGTTGGGAGGCAGTACCTGGGAGAAATTGGCTCCCACAGACAACGGAATAGTCGCCGTAACTACTCATCTCTATGACGGCAAAAAAAGTGTACCGCTAGACATTGAAATTTATCAACACGCTAGTTCTTTAGAACTCTTGCAAATTAATTATATAGCGGGTTTCAGTTGAATGAGGTACAGCATGGATGACTAGGTAGGCTCTTTAAAAGGGGTATCGCAATAGCAACAATGGGTAAACCAGTGATGGATGTCTCGCAATGTAATCTGACTAAAGGCTTGAACGAGCGCTTTTTCTAGATCAGCATAGGTACGAGGTGACATAGAACGAATCAGTATTTTCACTTTCGACCAACAGTTTTCAATGGGAGAAAAATCGGGAGAATAGGGAGGTAAAAACTCCAGTCTAGCACCGACTTCTTGAAGAATTGGTTCGAGGGTTTCTTTTTGATGAATCGAAGCATTATCCATTAATACACAAGCTCCTTTCCACAAGTTTGGAACTAATAATGTAGCAATAAATGCTTCAAATATTAAACCATTTGCGGCTCCAAATACATTGATAAAAGCCAGCAAGCCTTTGAGCGCTATCGCTCCAATTATCGTGACGTTTTTTCCTCGGTTTAACGGAACTGAATCATACACTCTCTGACCTTTTTCAGCCCTGCCATAAAGTCTTGTCATCCCTAGATTAGAGCCAGACTCGTCAACGAAAACCAAATCTTCCGCTCTAACATCTCGGATTTTCTCCCAATATTCTTCTCTTAATTTTTGCACTCTTTCCGTGTCTCTTTCCCTAGGGTGTAAGCTTTTTTTTTTGAGTTAAATTTAGCCGTTTTAAAATTCTACTGATTGTTGAGTTACTCACCACCGTCTGTGTTTTTTCCTCAATTTGTTTTCTTAACTCGTCTAAGGTGGCATCTTTCTTTTCTTGGACTAAATCGCCCAGCAAGATAATTTCGTCGCTCTTAAGCTTGAGTTTTTGTCCTCCACCATGCGGTCGGGGATTTAGATTTCCTGTTTCACGCCACTGCTTGATTAGTTTCTGGATAAAGCTTAAAGCTACTCTAAATCTTTTGGCTAACTCACGTTGTGAGAGGTTATTCTCCTCGTAGGTCTCGATGATCTTTTGTCGCAAGTCTAAAGAATAGGGCTTCATCGGGTCGTGGCTCCTGCCTAGGTCTATAATTTATTGTCCTCTTCTATTGTACCTCATGCAAGTGCATACCGCTATATGTTATAATGAGCGGTTAACTAATTTTCCCAAAAAAATTAGTTAACCAGTACATTCGTCTTGAATAAAAACTTGAAGTTTAACTTTTAACTCAAAACTCGTTAGATATGCTTTAATTTGGTTATCAAAACCTCTTTATTTAAGCGGCACAAACTATCTCAATGGGAGCAAGTCAGTTTTGTCAGAACATAAATACTATTCAATAGCTAAAGACTGTTATTTAGGTAAGCACAGCGGTGTTTAAGCACTTGAGGGATATTTTCTTCATTCCACTGGGCTCCAGAAATTTTCAGTCGTCGGTCAATCTGTTTAACCGTGGATTCAACGGCTCCCGAAGCAATAGAGCAAATCTCTTCTTGTTGATAGTAATTATAATTAACAATTCGATGACGATGAATCTCTAAATAACGACAGAAATTTTCAGCTCGTTCGTTTTTTAAAGGAGAGATTAATGCTATTGTTTCCTCAATTTTGCCCTGCCATAATAAACTTTCTGCTTTTTTCAATCTCTTCACTGAACCGCCGACTTTATGAAGATTTTCTACCAAATGAAACCAGTCAAGTATTTCTCTTTTTTCTCCTGGACAATCCCAGTTTTTCACAATTTTCCCAATACCGGGATGTCCGTCTCCCAAACAGGTAAGGGGGTCAGATAAAGGTTGTTGATTAACCCAATATATTAACGATTCATTCTCTCCAAACCAAGCTTTTCTTAGGAAAGTATCAACACAGATTGCTTTATAATCTTTCCAGATACAAGCCTCTCCCTTAGTTTCGGTTCTTAAGCGCACTTTTCCTCCATCTAGACTAATTTCTTGAACGGGGTTTCCTGATTCTTCTTCGGCAAATTGGTGGCGATGGACTAATCGTTGTTGAGTCCTAGCCGAGACCTTCATCCCTGTATAAAATTGAAGATCTCTGGCGGCATTTTCATAAGAAACATTGGCACTAGCTCTTAAACAACAGCGTTCTAAGTAAGGACTAATTTGGTTATTACGAGGAATATTTAAACGGATTGCTTGTTTTTCTGTCAGGCATAATTCTCCGATGATGCTTTTTATTTTTCTCGGTCTCCCGGCTTGAGTTCCTGTCGTTTTTGTGACAAAAAAAAATCCTAGTTTCGGAGTTATATATTTTAAGGTCTGTTCTCTTATTGTCGTCTCTATTCCCTCTAAAGTTTGGATTTTTTCAGCCTCAGCTTCCTGATGAAGAATCTTGGCTATCGCTTGAATATGTTGGTTAAGTTCTTGTTGTTGCTCTGGAGTCATTTTTGTCTTTTCCCCACTCTTTTCTCTATCCCATACCCAATTGATGCTTTTGTCAAGTAGTTTATTTGTTCTTCAGCTTTGACTTGCTCCCTATCTCAATTTTTATAATTGAGAATAAATTATCCTTGACTTGATTAATCTTTAGGCAACTTTTAAGAAGCTGCTATACCTATCCCTAACTCACAGTTATAAATAGCCGCCAATAAGTTAACTCTTAAACTATATCTTCGACGACGATTCCGATATTTACAGGATAAGATTTTAAAGATTTTGAGTTTCCTATTTATATGTTCAATGATAATCCTTTCTTTGGCTAAAGCCTTGTTATACTCTTTTTCTAACTCTGTTAATTTTCTATTTTTCGATTTCTTTTTCGGTGTATAACTATTACTATGGTATGCAGCTATTCCCTGATAACCACTGTCTTCTATGCTGGTAGTTAAAGGATGAAAACGAACTCGACTTTTTTTAAATAAACTAAAATCATGACCTCTACCTTTCCCACAAAAGACACAGATAATTTCCTAGGTATTTTTATCAGCTACTAATTGGGATTTTAAAGTATGATAACCTCTTTTACCCCCCAAAAAATCTTTCTGTTTCTTTTTGGGGCGTTCAATGGGAGTTTCCGTTACATCCATTACCGTTACGACCGGTATCTCTGCTTGATTTAGTAGAGCTTTTTTTCCTTTTAAACGGAAGTTTCCCGATTGTAAAAGCATTTTTTCCGTCTTATTTACAATCCGACATATAGTTGATTCTGATAGTTCCCAGCTTGTACCAATGTGAAAATATGTTCTATATTCTCGCCAATATTCTAATGTTACTAAAACTTGTTCTTCTATAGATAGTTTAGGTTTCGGTCCCCTTTTAGATGGTGAATTAGAGTCGGCTTTAACACTTTTTACTGATTCTACCATCTTTCTATATGTTTGTTTATACACACCGAAACGGCGTTTGAATTGTTCATCTGATAAGTTTTGATAATCCATAATTTTGCTAATAAACATAGCAAAATTATAGATGATTTCCTGACCTAAGATCACATTTTATTCTTTTTTCCACTTCAATCTAAGAATTGAGAAAAAAGCAAAACCTTATATCATACCATAAAAAAAATATGCAAGAGGTCTTTTAAAGGAGGGGAAAGAAGACAAAGAATTTAAGAAGAAACCAGAGATAGCGATAGATTTAATTGACCGGAGCTTAACCAGAGGCTATCGACCGAAAATCGGGTTAATAGATGCCGGTTATGGCAATAACACGAGTTTTCTAAAAGCCCTAGAAGAAAGAAAGCTAAAATACTTAGGAGGAGTAGCCAAAAATCGAAAAGTAATTATTGAAAAAGAAGGGGGTGGAGAAGAAAAAATCCAGCTTGAGCAACTAGCAAAAAGCTTATCAGAAGGGGATTTTGAGAAAATAACTATTCAGCTAGAGCGAGAAAAAACGGTTTGGGTAGCGGTATTCAGAGCGAAAATATCTCAACTAGAAGGAGAAAGGAACTTGGCTATCGTCATGAATGCAAGTTCAATTGAAAAAGCGACAGAGGTGGACTATTTCATCACCAATGTAGTTGAGGCAGATACAGTAACAGCGTCGTGGATAGTGAGGACTTACACCGAAAGAAATTGGGTGGAAGTATTCTACCGAGAATCGAAGGGATGGTTAGGGTTAAGAGAATATCAAGTCAGGGATAAACGAAGCTTACTTCGTCATTTTATCTTGGGGTTTTGTGCCTATACATTTATCTTGTGGCATAAGTTAACTGGGGGATTGCAAAGGCGGTGGGCGAATCGACCTTTAAACACTTTTGTGGAAGCCTTGGAAACTTTTCGGACAGCGATGTCTTTCCGTTTCTTTGAATGGCTGACCGAGAATCGGGATGTGTTTGCCGCTTACAAAGCCAGTTTAGGTCTTGTTTGGGCTTAAAATTTGTTTAAGTCCCACTAATTTGCTATAACCAGTCTAGGAGAGCCAAAATTACTATTTCTATTTTCAGTAGATGGAAAAGTTTTTGTCCAATAGCGATCGCTAAATGATAGGGGCTAAAAAATTAGTATTTTTAGTATTCGTGTACTTAAGCACTGGTCAATGATAAGTAAAAGTTATCTATATCTAAATTGACTAATTAAAGAAAAAATCGCTCAAAAAAAACATAAAAATGTTATAATAAAATCAATAAACTTCAGCAATAAATTTGAAAATTGATTAACGAAAACTGCCAATTTTTACTAACAGAATCAGAAACATTACCAACAACAATTGATTGTTTAATTCAACATATTCCTCTCGAAACTCAGGGGGGATTTACTGCCTCAGACTTGTATCAAATATTAGTCAGGGCGGCCAGCAATTGCGACAGCATTTAAAACACAGCTAAAATGCTTAAAAATTCTAGCTGTGGTCGAAATATTCGCCATCATTTAGACAAAATAAATGATTTTGATACTTTAGAATCCCAAGTTAATCTAGCCTTACAAAGTCAGGTATTGCCAAGAATCAAAAAAAGAAAGCTTAAGTTGGCAATTGACCTAAATTTAATTCCTTATTATGGTGAACCATCTGATAGCGAAAAACCTTATATTTACCGAAGTCAGGCTAAACAGGGAACTTGCTCATTTTATGCTTATGCGACCTTATATCTTATTAAAAAAGGAAAAAGATTAACTTTAGCTATTAGAGGAATTCGGAATACGGACACAACTGTCGCCATTATTACCTATTTATTAGCATTAGGCTCTCTTCTAAAGATAGATTTTAAAACTCTTTATTTAGACCGAGGCTTTTTTAGTATTGCTGTTATTCGTTGGCTACAAGCTTTGAAAATACCTTTCATTATGCCAGCAATTATTCGAGGTAAAACAGGGGGAATTAAGCAATTGATTCAAGGAAATAAAAGTTATCAAACTACTTATACTATGGGGCAAGACCAAAATAATTGTGTAACTTTTGATTTATGGATAGTTTGTAAGTACAAAAAAGGCAAAAGAAACCAGCATGGAATTGAATATTTTGCTTATAGCGGTGTGCAGTCGTATGAGGTACAGTGTCACGAGCTATAAACCATGCTAGGCAAAGCTTAGTCTGTATCTCACTCAATCGCTTACCGCTATATGTAGTTTATTTGCCATCTATTAAACTAGATTATATTCATACTGCTTATCGTCAACGTTTTGGCATTGAGACTAGCTATAGAATTAAAAATATTTGTCGCCTTAAAACTCCCAATAAAAAGCCAGTTATTCGCTTATTATTTATCGGAATTTCCTTTCTTCTTGTTAATATTTGGGTTAATTTATTATGGCGAAAAGTTTGTTTTCCGAGACGTGGGGGACGCTTAATTTATCGAGAGTTATTTACTTTTCAACAAATGCTCTCGTTTTTAAGGCAAGCCGTTGATAAAATCTATCAAGTTGTTGATACCATCTATTTGCCTTCTGGCTAATAAGTACCTAAGCAAAATTAATTACACATATCTAAACACCTCTTGCCTCTTGCAAGAGTGCCTCTTGCCTATCTTCACTAGGAAATTAATTTTGCACGACTACTTAGCAATAGTCTTTTTTCTTAAACATAAGTTTTCTTAATTAATTTCTCTAAGTATTTTGTATCAGATGTTACTAAATACTCTGGTTATTCAAACTTTTCCATCTACTGATTTTAGGTGGTTTAAGTGCGTTTTAGCTTAGCAAGTCTTACCTTCCCGACCCGGGCATCCGTCCTAGTGGGACTTAAACAAATTTTAAGCCCAAACAAGACCTAAACTGGCTTTGTAAGCGGCAAACACATCCAGATTCTCGGTCAGCCACTCAAAGAAACGGAAAGACATCGCTGTCCGAAAAGTTTCCAAGGCTTCCACAAAAGTGTTTAAAGGTCGATTCGCCCACCGCCTTTGCAATCCCCCAGTTAACTTATGCCACAAGATAAATGTATAGGCACAAAACCCCAAGATAAAATGACGAAGTAAGCTTCGTTTATCCCTGACTTGATATTCTCTTAACCCTAACCATCCCTTCGATTCTCGGTAGAATACTTCCACCCAATTTCTTTCGGTGTAAGTCCTCACTATCCACGACGCTGTTACTGTATCTGCCTCAACTACATTGGTGATGAAATAGTCCACCTCTGTAGCTTTTTCAATTGAACTTGCCTTGATGACGATAGCAAAGTTCCTTTCTCCTTCTCGGCTAGATATTTTCGCACTGAATACTGCTACCCAAACCGTTTTTTCTCGCTCTAGCTGAATAGTTATTTTCTCAAAATCCCCTTCTGATAAGCTTTTTGCTAGTTGCTCAAGCTGGATTTTTTCTTCTCCACCCCCTTCTTTTTCAATAATTACTTTTCGATTTTTGGCTACTCCTCCTAAGTATTTTAGCTTTCTTTCTTCTAGGGCTTTTAGAAAACTCGTGTTGTTGCCATAGCCAGCATCAATTAACACAATTTTCGGTCGATAGCCTCGGGAGCAAGTCAATTTTGTCAGAACAAACGTACCAAGCCTCGTTCAAAGTGTTCCGTTCAGGTACGCACAACGAAGTTTGAGAACTTGAGGTACATTCCTTTCATTCCATTGCGCTCCCGAAATTTTCAAGCGTCTATCGATTTGTTTAATCGTTGATTCCACCGCTCCTGAACCAATCGAACAAATTTCGTTCTCTTGAAAATAAGAATAATCGATTATTCGATGACAATGCTCTCTCAAGTAATTACAGAAATTTTCCGCTTGTTTTTTCGATAAAGAAGAGAATAAAGCGATAGTTTCCTCGACTTTTCCCTTCCATAACAAGCTTTCCGCCTCTTGAATTCTCTTCTGGGAACCTCCGACTTTATACAGGTTTTCCACCAGATGAAACCAATCTAAAACCTCTCGTTTTTCGACTGGGGCTTCGATCTGTCCGATGATTTTCCATATCCCCGGATGACCGTCTCCTAGACAGGTTAGAGGATCGGACAACTCTTGCCGATTTACCCACTCGATTCAAACCTCGTTTTCCCTGAACGTGGCTTTGGTCACTAGATTATCTGCCCGGATCGCCTTGTAATCTTTCCAAACGCACGATTCTCCTTTTGTCTCCGTTCAAAGAGCGTACTTTCCCACCATCCAAGCTGATTTCTTTGATAGTTTCTCTTACTTCTTCCTCGGGAAACTCGTGGCGCTCGACAATTCTTTGTAACGTTTTCTCGGAAACTTTTATTCCCGTGTATTTGGGTAGAGCCTTTTCTGCATTCTTGTAAGAAACCGTGGCACTTAACCTTAAACAACATTCCTCTAAAGCTGGACTAATTCTTTGATGGGATTCCAGATGTAAATACTCCGCTTGTTTTTCGGTGACGGGTAGTTGACCGATTATACTTTTTAGAATTCTTTCTCGTCCCGCTTTTGTTCCCGTTGTTTTTTCGATAAAAAAATTCCTAATTGGGGGGTAACATAATCTAAAGTCTGTTGTCGGATCGTTTTTTCAATATCCCCTAAACTGGCTAAGTCTTCGGGAGCGGCCTCTTGATAGAGAATTTCGGCGATTCCTCGGGCGTATTCTTGGAGTTTTTTCTGGTTTTCTGGGTTCATTGACCGTTTCCTCCTTTGATAGACCTCTTGCATAATTTTTTTATGGTCTAATATAAGGTTTTGCTTTTTTCTCAATTCTTAGATTGAAGTGGAAAAAAGAATAAAATGTGATCTTAGGTCAGGAAATCATCTATAATTTTGCTATGTTTATTAGCAAAATTATGGATTATCAAAACTTATCAGATGAACAATTCAAACGCCGTTTCGGTGTGTATAAACAAACATATAGAAAGATGGTAGAATCAGTAAAAAGTGTTGAAGCCGACTCTAATTCACCATCTAAAAGGGGACCGAAACCTAAACTATCTATAGAAGAACAAGTTTTAGTAACGTTAGAATATTGGCGAGAATATAGAACATATTTTCACATTGGTACAAGCTGGGAACTATCAGAATCAACTATAGGTCGGATTGTAAATAAGACGGAAAAAATGCTTTTACAATCGGGAAACTTCCGTTTAAAAGGAAAAAAAGCTTTACTCAATCAAGCAGAGATACCGGTCGTAACGGTAATGGATGTAACGGAAACTCCCATTGAACGCCCCCAAAAGAAACAGAAAGATTTTTTGGGGGGTAAAAGAGGTTATCATACTTTAAAATCCCAATTAGTAGCTGATCAAAATACAGAGGAAATTATCTGTGTCTTTTGTGGGAAAGGCAGAGGTCATGATTTTAGTTTATTTAAAAAAAGTCGAGTTCGTTTTCATCCTTTAACTACCAGCATAGAAGACAGTGGTTATCAGGGAATAGCTGCATACCATAGTAATAGTTATACACCGAAAAAGAAACCGAAAAATAGAAAATTAACAGAGTTAGAAAAAGAGTATAACAAGGCTTTAGCCAAAGAAAGGATTATCATTGAACCTATAAATAGGAAACTCAAAATCTTTAAAATCTTATCCTGTAAATATCGGAATCGTCGTCGAAGATATAGTTTAAGAGTTAACTTGTTGGCGGCTATTTATAACTGTGAGTTAGGGATAGGTATAGCAGCTTCTTAAAAGTTGCCTAAAGATTAATCAAGTCAAGGAGAATTTATTCTCAATTATAAAAATTGAGATAGTTTGTGCCGCTTAAATAAAGAGGTTTTGATAACCAAATTAAAGCAGCTCTAAAGAGTTTTGAGTTAAAAGTTAAACTTCAAGTTTTCATTCAGGACGAATGTACTGATTAACTAATTTTTTGGGGAAAATTAGTTAACCCATCATTATAACATATAATTAATTTGCAAGAGTTCTGATATATCCCTATTTTACTCGATTCTTCTACCGGTCTCCAGCGCACTCTTCTGCAAAACTGACTTGCTCCCGATAGCCTCTGGTTAAGCTCCGGTCAATTAAATCTATCGCTATCTCTGGTTTCTTCTGAAATTCTTTGTCTTCTTTCCCCTCGGCTAAGGAACTAGCCGGTTGATAAATTTCAATGTCTAGGGGTACACTTTTTTTGCCGTCGTAGAGATGAGTAGTGACGGCGACTATTCCGTTGTCTGTCTTGCCAATTTCTCCCGAGTACTGCCTGCCAACTCCGGCGGTCAGATTGCCACTTTTTCGATGTCCTGAGTCATCGACAATCAGCGTAAATCCTCGGGGGATTTGCGTCTGGCGGCATTGGTTCATCACTTGCAAGCGACATTCATTTACCTGACGGTCTGACCAGGGCGATTCGGTCAAAAAGTGATGTAATCGGTTATAAACTACTCCGACGGCATTATTGGCCATTTGAGGGAGGTTTTTCCTCTCACTTTCCCCTAATAATCCTCCTAAATATTGTCTGAAGCCGTTTTTTTGCGCTTCGTTTTTGAAGCAATTGTCAAACCGCCGACACCATCGGTCAAAGCAGGGGGGCATCGCTAGGGGTTGTCTCTTTCATCGCCGATTTCTCAACGTTAAGTGCTTATTCTGTAACGATTATACTCGATTAAACCTTTGTTGAGCGTTTAAGTCCCAATAGAGCCAGCGATCGCTTGATCAGGAAAGCATAGGTGCGATCACTCAAAAGACGATCCAGTTAACCTTCCGAGTCGATGGTAGCCAGTCAAGGGTAGTCGAACAATCGCCAAGACTACCTTGGGGTAAGGGTTTGATTATTTTTCTTGGGGGCAAGTCCAGTTATCCCTGCAAGGTTCTTGTATTTGTATTGTTTTTATAGCGGTTTTCACAGAAGTGAGTCCCGATTGAAACGCTGAAACGCCTATCTATCAAGGGATTTACTATACCTTATTAGACTGAAAACCGCTATAGGTGCGCTCGCCCTGCTGTCCAATATGGGAAGTTTTGCTCAGAAAAAAGGGTACCAGCAATGACCTTAACCCGCATTTTCTGAGAATTGACCACATTTCTTAAGCACAAAACTGAGAATTCACCACATTTCTTAACAAAAAACTTGATATTAGGTATTGACACCGACAAAACAAGAGTGTTATTCTTCAAATGCTGAAGTGATGAAGGCAAGAAAACCAACCAAATGGATTTCTGAAACCTTGATGATTTCAGCCCTGTAAACCTTCTATGAAAACAACAAAAAGGTCTATTACCATGGCAGTTGAAAAAACCAACTCTTCCTCTAGCTTGGCTGAAGTTATTGATCGTATCCTTGACAAAGGTATCGTTATTGATGCCTGGGCTCGCGTCTCTCTGGTGGGCATCGAATTATTAGCGATTGAAGCTCGTGTAGTCATCGCTTCGGTTGAAACCTACCTCAAATATGCTGAAGCTGTTGGTCTGACCCAATCAGCGGCGGTTCCTGCTTAAGAATCTATCACAGATTCTACCATCGGCTGAGTTAAAACTTGACTGGGTTTTCCAGATTCTCGGCTTTTCTTTAAATCCCTATTGAGTTTAGTTACCCCTCTCTTGGGGCGCAATAGTCTATAACTGATCAGGTTGGCACGGCAAAGAATAGCGAAAATAAAGCTAGACCCATACAAATTATTTTTGTAACCGCAATTCTGACCTTTGTAGCTAGGTTTACCCCCTATCACCAGAGTGTGAGGCTCACTATTTTTCGGAATAGAAAGTCATTTGGGGTTGGGAAGCTGCGCTCCTTGAGATGCGGTGGTTCGCTATCTCAACATTTGGATCAGCGCTGTACACTTTCTACACAACTAACAAAAAGGTCTATTACCATGGCAGTTGAAAAAACTAATTCTTCCTCTAGCTTGGCTGAAGTTATTGATCGTATCCTTGACAAAGGTATCGTTATTGATGCCTGGGCTCGCGTCTCTCTGGTGGGCATCGAATTATTAGCGATTGAAGCTCGTGTAGTCATCGCTTCGGTTGAAACCTACCTCAAGTATGCTGAAGCTGTTGGTCTGACCCAATCTGCGGCGGTTCCTGCTTAAGAATCTATCACAGATTCTACCATCGGCTGAGTTAAAACCCGACTGGGTTTTCCAGATTCTCGGCTTTTCTTTAAATCCCTATTGAGTTTAGTTACCCCTCTCTTGGGGCGCAATAGTCTATAATTGATCAGGTTGGCACGGCAAAGGATAGCGAAAACAAAGCTAGACCCATACAAATTATTTTTGTAACCGTGATTTCGACCTTTGTAGCTAGGTTTACCGCCCATCACCAGAGTGTAAGGCTCACTATTTTTCTGAATAGAAAGCAATTCTTTGGGTAGGAAGTTGCGCCCCTTAGTCTGGGGTAGTCCCCTACCTCAACTTTGGGATAATTAAGAAAAGTCGAAATATACTGTCTCTCCCCCCAGTCCCCGTGAAGGTTTTTTTAACGGGTGATTGGGTCTAATCCATTCCATAGTATTTAGTAATTGAGGACAACCCCATGCCTGCTCTCATGGAAAAGTTCCGCCAGGAGCGTTTATCGATTGCTGAAGAAGTAGCTGAACTCTCGCGAGAAGTCCAAGCTTTTCTGTCGGATGTCAAAACGAAAAGACAAGACCAAGCGCAGGAACAGGCAACTGCTTTGCGCCAATCTTTCCAAAAAGTTCAACAAGAAAGCCTCGCATTTTTAACAGCTACCCAAAAACAGCGTTTAGCTCAGGCGGAAAAGCAAAAAGAGGATTTGCGTCAATTTCAAGAACAACGTTTAGCTGAAGCGAAACGGCTAGACAACGACTTACGTCAACAGCGTCTAGATCGAGCCAAGCAGCTAAAGGACGATTTAAGTCAATTCCAAGAACAACGTTTAGCGGCAGCGAAACAGCTGGAGAACGACTTACGTCAACAGCATCTAGATCGAGCTAAACAACTGAAAGAGGATTTAAGTCAATTTCAAGAACAGCGTTTAGCGGCAGCGAAACAGCTAGAGGACGACTTACGTCAACTTCATCTGGATCGAGCTAAACAGGTGAAGGATGATTTAAGTCAATTTCAAGAACGACGTTTAGCGGAAGCGAAACAGCTAAAAGACGAATTGCGTCAGTTTCGTCAAGATTTGTCTATCTACGTTTTTGGCAAATAAATCTCTAGGTTAATTCCAACCCACTTAAGCCTAGGGCTAGAGTAAAAACCCTCTAGTCCATTTTTCTGAATAAACTAGAGGACTGTCTGAAAATACAACAATAAGCCTTTGGTTTTAAACCTACCATGCTGGTTCTGCTTTTTTAAGTTTCTAGACTCGACTTAGGAGTGGTGGGTTACTGCTTGGGCTGCTCTAGGAATCTGGTAAATTAAAAAGTATTACCGAAAATTTGGGTTGAAAACCCCTCCCCTTCTAGGGATGCTTTGTGTTAGAATTTTAGTGGTCTAAAAAAACCACCCTATCATAGATATTCCTCCAATAAACATACTAGGTTGAAATTCCAGCAACGGGTTGACCCTTGTGCTTCCCTCAGGCTTCGGCCGTGATCTCAGCGTCGAAGCCTCACCGTCCGCTCGACTGATATCGCCGAACGTCCGAAGTCTCACCGTCGAAGCCCCATTCGGCGACCATCCTAAAAAGGTGGCGTGGTGAGTAACCACCGTCCGTTTACGGCGGTGAGGATGTCAAAAAACTTCACTTAGTTTATGGTTAATGTTGTCATTATTAGTCTTTTATTGACAAAGGAGGTAAGTCAAAAGGACTGCATCTGGGATTGTCATTGTTCAAGTCTGGAAAAGTAATCTAGACAAGGGTTTTAGAACCTTAGCCCCTTGACTAATGAATATCCTGAAATACCTTCAGAATCAAAGTTCTAGATCTAATTGATGACAGTTCCTAATTTTTTGTGATATTATTATGAGGTAAGCCTTAAAAGCCAAAGACGATTAAACTTGCCGTAAAATTCGGGTAACACAAGCCTACTTGCCTACTCGGTTATTAAGGGGAAACCTGAACCAGCAGTTGTTAGATCGAGAATACCCGTGGGCTTAAGGCGGGGATTATCGAAAATTTGGGTTGAAAACCCCGTCGTTTTAGGACGGCTTTGTGTTAAAATCTGAGTGGTCTAAAAAACCCGCCCTATCATAGATACGACCGAATAAATATACTAGGTTGAAATTCCTGCAACGGGTTGACCCTTCGGCTTCGCTCAGGGTCAACGATGAGTGAGGGGAAGCTGACGGACGATGGGAACTCCATGCTAGAGGCAAAACGTACCGCAGGTCGGTATGTATAAACCAAAATTAAATCAGTCGCCGTCGGGCATTCGGAGACTTTAAATGGACGTGGAGAAAGTGTCAGACTTAAGCAATTAAGCATTTTTTGGTGAAGCGTCAACCCCATTCAGCGACCATCCTAAAAAGGTGGCGTGGTGAGGAATCACCGTCCGTTTACGGCGGTGAGGATGTCAACAATGGTATTTACTAGATTTCAACTATGACATTTACTGAAACTCAAACAAGAAGATCCGTCCTCTGCCTTCGCCCTGGTCAGTTTGTTGTTACGCCTTCGATTGATCAAGTTGCCACTCGCGCCTTACGTTATCTAAACGCTGGTTTTTCCATCCATCTATGTGGTCCAGCAGGAACGGGAAAAACAACCTTGGCAATGCACCTGGCCAATTGTTTAGCCAGACCCGTGATGCTGATCTTTGGCGATGATGACTTTACCAGTTCCGATTTAATTGGTAGCCAGTCTGGTTATACCCACAAAAAACTGATGGATAACTATATCCACAGCGTTCTCAAAGTTGAAGACGAGCTAAAACACAATTGGGTGGATTCTCGGTTAACAATGGCCTGTCGAGAGGGGTTTACCCTAGTTTATGATGAGTTCAATCGTTCTCGACCTGAGGTCAACAACGTTTTACTCTCTGCCTTGGAAGAAAAAATTCTCACCCTGCCGCCCACTAGCCATCAACCCGATTACCTACAAGTCAATTCTCAATTTCGGGCAATTTTCACCTCCAACCCAGAAGAATATTGTGGGGTTCATGCTACCCAAGATGCTTTAATGGATCGGTTGGTAACCATTAATATGCCTGAACCAGATCAACTGACTCAGACTGAAATTCTTGCCCAAAAAACGGGGATTGGTCGAGAAGATGCTTTATTTATTGTCAACCTCGTCAAAACCTTTCGCTTGAAAACTGCGACTGAAAAAACGTCGGGTTTGCGCTCTTGTTTAATGATTGCTAAAGTCTGCGCCTCTCACGATATTGTGGCTAACTCCGCTGATGCCGACTTCCGTGATATCTGTGCGGATGTTCTCTTGTCCCGCACAAGCTTACCTATTGATAGCTCAAGAGCTATTTTATGGGAAATCCTCGACAACAATCTGGTAGAATCCTTATCCGTTGTAGAGGAAGAGGAGCCTTCCGATGACCAAGCGTCAACTTCTGAGCCTTTGACAGGAAATCAATCGTTAAAAGCCATTCAATCTTTACTACGAACGAACTTGCTGAAGCAAAAAGACTAATTTTATATTCTTAATTGGGTGAAACCAACCGTGACTTCTTCCACTTTTGCTGGCTCGCTCAAAACCCAATCAAACAAATCCCTGAAAACAGCAACTCAAGGTTCGAGTTTGGCGGATATCCTTGAACGAGTTTTAGATAAAGGAATTGTGATTGCTGGCGATATTTCCGTTTCGATCGCCTCCACTGAACTTCTAAATATCCGCATTCGTTTGTTAATTGCCTCTGTTGATAAAGCAAGGGAAATGGGAATCAACTGGTGGGAAGGGGATCCCTACCTCCATAGCCAATCCCAAGCTTTACTAGCAGAAAATCGGGAACTTTCACTCCGACTCCAAACCCTGGAGACTGAGCTTGAAACCTTAAAATCCTTAAGCCAATTGAGTGCAATGGAGAGCCATGATACCAGTCCGAACGATGAAGCACATTCCTCAGATGCGTGAAATTCCTCACTTGAATCCTCAAAGGTTAGGGAATTTACACGAGACGATTGCCCCCCTTGATAAAGCAAGGGAAACGGCGATTAACGGCTTGCAAGGTTATCCCTACCTCCCTAGCCAATGCCAAGCTTTATTCGCAGAAAACCTGGAACTTTCACGGCGACTTCAAGCCTTAAAATCCTTAGCCAAATTAAGTGCAATAGAGAGCCGTGATATCAGTCAGAACGATCAGTCACATTCTTTATATACATTGAAATTCCTCAATTGAATCTTCAAACGGTAAAGAAGTTTACACCAGTTAACGATTGCCTCTGTTGATAGAGCAAGGGAGATGGAAATTAATGGGTGGGAAGGCGACTCCTACCTCCCTAGCCAATCCCAAGCTTTATTAGCAGAAAACCTGGAAATTTCACGCCGACTTCAAACCCTAGAAGCTGAACTTCAAGCCTTAAAATACCCCAATTAGGGGCGATGGAGAGCCATGATACCAGTCCAAATGAGCAAGCACATTCCTCCTGTCGGAGAAGTTCCTCACTTGAATCTTCACAAGGCAGCGGAAAATTGACATTGTTTAATTACATCATTTCTTCCCTCAGATAAAATTTCTTGGCCAAGCTCCCCACTAGACACTCACCGTCAAAAACTGCTCATTTACCAATTCCAACCATGACCCTTGCTTGCACACCTTACGATTCTGATAATCAAGCCTTGCTGACCCGTCCAGAAAGTAATAGCCAAGCTGGTTTAGCCCCTTTACTGTTAACTGTCGTGGAACTGGTACGCCAATTGCTCGAAGCCCAAATCATTCGCCGGATGGAAAAAGGGGTTCTCAGTGAGTCTGATTTAGATAGAGCTGCAGAAAGTATCCAAAAATTGCAAGAACAAATTCTCTATTTGTGTGAAATTTTTGAGGTTGAGCCAGAAGAGTTAAATGTCCACCTAGGAGAGTTTGGAACTCTTTTACCTGAAGCAGGGAGTTATTACCCAGGAGAGGAGGGGATTAAGCCTTCTGTGTTGGAATTAGTGGATAGACTCCTCAATACAGGAGTTGTTGTGGAAGGAAATGTTGATCTGGGTTTAGCTCAACTAGATCTAATTCACCTCAAGCTTCGTTTGGTTTTAACTTCTCAGCCGCTTTAATTTGGGAGAATACTGATGACAGTGGGTCTTTATTTGTATGGAATATTTCCCGAAGCAGTTCCTGACGGACTGGTTTTGCAAGGGATTGATAATGAGCCAGTTCACAGTGAGATGATTGATGGTTTTAGTTTTCTCTACTCCGCTGCTCATAAAGAGAAGTATTTGGCATCCCGTCGCTATTTAATTTGCCATGAAAAAGTATTAGAAACTGTCATGGAAGCAGGGTTTACAACGTTGTTGCCCCTGCGGTTTGGCTTAGTTATCAAAACCTGGGAATCCGTCACCGAACAATTAATTGCTCCCTATAAAACCCAACTGAAAGAATTATTTGCTAAACTGTCAGGCCAGCGAGAAGTTAGCATTAAGATTTTTTGGGATAATCAGTGGGAATTACAAGCGGCTTTGGAGTCTAATCCTAAGTTAAAGCAAGAACGGGATGCGATGATGGGTAAAAACTTAAATATGGAAGAAATTATCCATATAGGTCAACTCATTGAAGCCACTGTATTGCAACGGAAACAAGACATTATTCAAGTCTTTAGAGAGCAATTAAATCATTGCGCCCAAGAGGTGATTGAAAGCGATCCGATGACGGATGACATGATTTACAATGCAGCTTATTTAATTCCCTGGGACGAAGAGCCGGAATTTAGCCAAAAGGTGGAAGCGATCGATCAGCAGTTTGGTGATCGCCTAAAAATTCGCTATAACAATCTAACCGCACCCTATACCTTTGCCCAACTTGTCTAAGGAGAGTATTAGTTATGTTTCTCGATCTTTTATTTCTTCCTGTTACCGGTCCTATTGGGGGTCTGATCTGGATTGGGGAGAAAATTCAAGAGCGTGCAGATATAGAATATGATGAGGCGGAAAATTTGCACAAATTGTTATTATCCTTACAACTATCTTACGATATGGGCAACATTTCTGAGGAGGAGTTTGAAATTCAGGAAGAAGAACTTTTATTAAAAATTCAAGCCTTAGAAGAAGAAGAAGAGGCAGAAAACGAATCTGAATCTTCTCTCTAAACTTGCAATCTTTCCCACCACATAGATCATGAACAAAATCACAAATTGTAAGCTTAGTAAGGGCGGATTTGACAAGCTCAAGAACTCGTTGAAGCTTGGTCAGAACTAGCCCTTGGTTAAGCCTTAATATTCTAGGTAAAAAGTTTGGAAATTACTGGAATTATTAGAGGAGTGAGCAACAGTTTTGGGGGAATCAGGCTTTTTAGCTACACTAGGAGGATTGACTGTACGCAAATTTTGAATGCTTTGTTCTGTAGTCTCAATTTGATCTGTCACAGACGTGAGACGACTTTTTAACTGCTCAATCTGCCGCTCCATCATTTCTAATTTTTCTTGGATACGTTGTTTTTCAGTAATTAACTTGTAAAGCTCAAGTTGGTGATCTGCTTCAGATTGTTTCCGAGGCATGGTGCTAATTTTAGATCTAATTGGTCTGGGTGGACGAGTGGTTGTCATAACAATCCCTGAATAACTTAGAATATTCTAGCATATCAACGCCCCAATATAAAAATTTGTAAAAAATCGTCAATTTTCTTTCGGTCAACCCTATGAAATTGTACAATCTATATACTTACGCTTTTTTGAAAACCCCCATAGAAAGCCTAAAATTACCCGTTGGAATGGCGAACCCATTGTTACTGATAACTGTTGGCTCTCTCTCGGCCGTAGTCGAACCCGAAGTTTGTTTAGACACTTTACAAAATGATGATGAACGCTTGATTCAATCGGTTTTATGTCATGATCGAGTCATCTGTGAATTATTTCGACAAACCACTATTTTACCCTTACGTTTTGGCACATCTTTTTTAGAGGCAGAAAATTTACTGACTCATCTTTGTTCTCATGCCCAAGAATATCAAGAAAAAATTGAAGAACTTGAGGGAAAAGGAGAATATCTTTTAAAATGTATTCCCCGTAAGCTAGAGGAGCCTGTACTCTCTTCTGAAAGCAGAGGCAGACAATATTTTTTAGCCAAAAAACAGCTTTATGAAGCCCAACAAGATTTTTATACTTTGCAAGGTTCAGAATGGCAAAATCTCGTGGATTTAGTCAACCAAAGCTATTCATCAACGAGGATTATTACTGCTCCAGGGACAGAATCACGAATTTATCTTTTAGTTGATTTTCAAGAAGAACCTTTACTAATCGAGCAAGTCTTGCATTGGCAGAAAGCCTGCCCCCGTTGGGAATTACAATTAGGACAAGTTTCTCCCCCCTATCACTTTACTTAACTTGATTTCTCTATGACTAACTTTAACTTGGTAAATAACTCTCTAAGTCCTTATGACACTCGACATTTAGTTATGTTTAGTGGCAAAGGAGGAGTAGGAAAAACTACCCTTTCCTGTGGATTTGCTCGCCGTTGGGCTAAATTATTTCCCGAGCAACAAATCCTGTTAATCTCAACCGATCCTGCTCATTCTTTAGGGGATGTATTGCAAACAGAAGTTAGCGATGAAGCATCACCTGTAAAAGACTTACCCAACTTAAAAGTTAGGGCATTAGATGCGGAAAAATTGCTCTTAGAATTTAAAGAAAAATACGGAAAATTTTTAGAACTTTTAGTAGAACGGGGCAGTTTTGTTGAAGGAGAAGATTTAACTCCTGTTTGGGATTTAGACTGGCCAGGTTTAGATGAAATCATGGGTCTATTAGAAATTCAACGATTACTAATAGAGAATGTTGTAGATCGAATTGTTGTTGATATGGCCCCCTCTGGTCATACCTTAAATTTATTGGAAATTAAAGACTTTTTAGAGATTATTCTCAATTCTTTAGAGTTGTTTCAAGAAAAACATCGTGTTATTTCGCAAACCTTTTCAAAAACCTACAATGCCGATGAGGTGGATGACTTTTTGGTCAAAACACAATCAGAATTAACCGAAGGCAAGCAACTCCTACAAAATCAGGATTTTACCCTTTGTTTAATTGTGGCAATTGCTGAACCGATGAGTTTATTAGAAACCGAACGATTACTCAATAGTTTGCATCACTTAAATATTCCCTGCGGCAGCTTATTTATTAATCGAATTCTAACGGATCCTAATCAAAATTTAGATCGCTATAGTGAGCAACAGCAACTCCTCGATAAATTCCTAAAAATTCCAGGTCAAGAGACAATTTTCACCCTGCCCCAACAAGCAAAAGAACCCCTAGGAGGTGAAGCATTAGATCAGATCATGAGTCAAATTAAAATCCTCGAAAAAGTAGAATTTATGGCGCCGCCTCCTATTCAATGGCCGCAAAAAATTCTGCCGAGTTTTAGTGATTTTATTGACGACAAACGCCAACTCATTATCATTGGTGGCAAAGGGGGGGTGGGAAAAACCACCGTTGCCGCGGCCATTGGTTGGGCGTTAGCGAATCGTCATCCCGATCAAAAAATTAGAATTATTTCTATCGATCCGGCTCATTCTTTGGGAGATGCCTTTGGGACAAAGTTAGGACATCAATCCACACAATTAACTGCTAATTTAAGTGGTCAAGAAGTTGATGCTAATATCATTTTAGAAAAATTTCGGGATGATTATTTATGGGAACTGGCAGAAATGATTAGTGGTGAAGGTAAGGAAGAAGGAAACATCAAACTAGCTTATACTCCAGAAGCTTGGCGACAAATTGTAGCCCAATCTCTGCCAGGAATTGATGAAATGTTGTCCCTAGTAAAAGTAATGGAGTTATTAGACCAGAAACAACAAGATTTGATTATTTTAGATACGGCTCCTACCGGTCATCTCCTGCGATTTTTGGAAATGCCAACGGCTTTAGGAGATTGGTTAAGTTGGATTTTTAAGCTTTGGATGAAGTATCAAAATGTCTTAGGGCGTGTAGATTTAATGGGACGATTGCGAACCTTAAGACAACAAGTGATGTATGCCCAGAAAAAACTAAAAGACCCCCAACATACAGAATTTATTGGAGTTTTGCAAGCCCAAGATGCCATCGTTGCCGAACAACTGCGATTGACAGCATCTTTGAAAAAAATGGGAGTCTATCAACGTTATGTCGTGCAGAATCGTTATCACGCTAATGAGGAAATTGATCGGGATTTATTCCCAGATCAAACTTTGATCCGCTTACCCAGTTTACCCCGGTCAGTAGAACCTCTAGCCCGGGTAAAAGGCGCAGCAGATCTGTTATTTTAAAGGTAATTAGTCTGATCAAGTCGGACTTCTTAACCCCATCTATCACCCAGTACCCATCCTTCACTTGACTCAGGAGAAATTTTATGGCAGAATTATTCAAAGGCTTTGAGCAATTAGTCGAACTGGCGAAAATCTTAGAAGAGAAACTGGAGAAAGGGGAAATTAAAACCGAAATGCAATTTAATTCCCGTCCCTTGAGTAATATTCCCCGTGCTGGCGGTATTCCCCGTACAGGGGGAGTTTATCGCCCGAACAATGCTGGTGGGGATGATTTTGAGGTCAATCGCCATCGCTCATCCTCCACTGATTCAGGGATTGAAGACACTATGACACCGCCCGAAGGATCCACAACTGCTTCCCTTAAAGATGTTGGTGGCTTGACGGAAGTGATTAAAGAACTCAAAGAACTAATTGCCATTCCTCTGAAACGCCCTGACTTGTTGGCCAAATTAGGACTTGAACCTACTCGCGGCGTTCTCTTAGTCGGACCACCCGGAACCGGTAAAACCCTGACTGCCCGTGCTTTGGCCGAAGAACTCGGTGTTAACTATATTGCCTTAGTCGGACCAGAGGTGATCAGCAAATATTATGGGGAAGCCGAGCAAAAACTGCGGGGAATTTTTGAGAAAGCCAGTAAGAATGCGCCTTGTATCGTTTTTATTGACGAAATTGATAGCATGGCACCCGATCGCAGTAAAGTTGAAGGGGAAGTAGAAAAAAGACTGGTGGCCCAATTGCTGGGTTTAATGGATGGCTTTGCCCAAAGCCAAGGGGTGATTGTTCTAGCGGCGACAAACCGTCCCGACCATCTTGACCCTGCCCTCCGTCGTCCTGGACGGTTTGACCGAGAAGTCCTCTTTCGGGTGCCTGACCGTAAAGGCCGTTTAGAAATCCTCCATATTCTCACCCGTTCCATGCCCCTAGATGAATCAGTTTCCTTAGCTCTGATTGCCGATAATGCGGTGGGATTTGTCGGGTCAGATTTAAAAGCCGTTTGCCAGAAAGCGGCCTATAGTGCTTTGCGACGCCAGGTTCCTACGATTGACTCGCAAATTCCAGAAACAATGACGGTGGTCCAAGCCGACTTTTTGCAAGCCCTAAAAGAAGTTAAACCGGCGGTATTGCGGTCTGTGGAAGTGGAATCTCCCCATGTGGACTGGGACAATATTGGCGGACTTGAACAGATTAAACAAACCCTACAGGAGTCCGTGGAAGGGGCATTACTCCATCCGCAATTATATACGCAAACCAAAGCCCAAGCTCCCAAAGGTATTTTACTTTGGGGTCCCCCTGGAACGGGAAAAACCTTATTGGCCAAAGCGGTTGCATCTCAGGCGCGAGCTAATTTTATTAGTATTAATGGACCTGAGCTTTTGAGTAAATGGGTGGGTGCGAGTGAACAAGCGGTGCGTGAGTTGTTTGCCAAAGCTCGTCAGGCAGCCCCTTGTGTGGTTTTTATTGATGAAATTGATACTTTAGCGCCAGCAAGAGGTCGTTATAGTGGGGATTCAGGAGTGAGTGACCGGGTTGTGGGACAAATCCTCACGGAGTTAGATGGGTTGCAAACGGGGGCAACGATTTTAGTGATTGGAGCCACTAATCGCCCAGATGCCTTAGATCCGGCCTTATTGCGAGCGGGACGGTTGGATTTACAGTTAAAAGTTGATTTACCGAATGCCTCTAGTCGTTTAGCAATTCTGGGGGTTCATAATGATGAACGTCCTTTAGAGGATGTGGATTTAGGCCATTGGGCCGAGGCAACCGAAGGCTGGAATGGTGCAGATTTAGCGTTATTATGTAACCAAGCGGCACTGATGGCAATTCGTCGTTATCGCCATCAGGGAATGACTGACCCGGCTGATATTCGCATTACAACGGCTGATTTTAATCATGCTTACCAACTGTTGGTTGAACAGCGTGCCAATTGATTTTTTTTTCCCCCTTTACTTAAAGTAAGGGGGGATAATCTCAACTCAGGAAAACCATCCTAAAAAGAAAAATTTGCCAAAATGTCTGCAATAACGGGTCTAATTAACTGACGGTTCGCTCCTTTTCTACTGACAGTTTTTTTAGATAAAATGATTCACCACCCATATTGGTATAAGTTTAGTTTATGACAAGTGGGAGGGAAAAACCAAGAACGATGACTTGAGAGAAATGGTCAAGGAGGTGATGGAATGGGGGTAGTCCCCTCATACATAAGTTGGGACAGATGTATCTATGGTATTATTGGGGTGATCGGATAGTTGAGGTTCCTATCTCTTGAGATTTAAGCAATATTTCTGATGCCAAAATTGCCGCCGAAGTTGCCAAGAAATTTATCATGAATCAACCACCATAAAATATAGTTTATGTCTCTTTAATTTTCGACAATGAATAAATTAAATAACTTGTAATTATAGTCATATTTATGAACAATATTAATTATATTCAGCTAGTTAATCCGATTAATTTTCCTCAATTAGGAGAGGGAAAATCTCGCAGATAGACAGTCAATCATCCTTGGGTGCGATTGTCTGGTTTTAAATAATTGCGGTAAAATTAACCTAAATTCTCTATCGGCAAATTCGATGACTGCCTTCACTACTTCCCTGACTCTTTTAAGTCAATTTAAATTGGGAGATTTAAACTTAGAAAATCGTCTTGTGCTTGCTCCCATGACGCGAGCGCGAGCCGGAGAAAAACGTCTGGCCAATGAGATAATGGCCGAGTATTACCGGCAAAGGGCCAGTGCGGGATTAATGATTACAGAAGCGACGGTAATTTCTCCCCAAGCTAACGGTTGGCAAAATACCCCCGGTATCTACACCGATGAACAAGTGCAAGCATGGCAAATGGTGACAAAAATCGCCCAAAGAAAAGGAACACCAATTTTCTGTCAATTGTGGCACTGTGGTCGCGCTTCTCATCCTAGTTTTCAGGAAAATGGGGCTTTACCGGTTGCCCCTTCCGCAATTAGGATTAAGGGGGAGTTGCATACACCCATAGGTAAACAGCCCTACGAGACCCCTAGAGCCTTAGAAACCGAGGAAATCCCCGCAATTGTCGCCGATTACCGTCAAGCCGCTCAGAGGGCAAAATTAGCGGGGTTTGATGGCATAGAAATTCACGGGGCTAATGGTTATTTAATCGATACTTTTCTACAATCGGCCACTAATCAGCGTCAGGATAAGTACGGAGGCAGTTTGGCAAATCGTTATCGTTTTTTGCAGGAAGTAGTCGAGGCAATTTTAACTGTTTTTCCCAGTCATCGAGTGGGGGTGCGTCTGTCTCCCAATGGAGTTTATAATGACATGGGTTCCGAGGATTTTCGAGAAACTTTTCTCTATATTGCCCAAAGATTAAATGAGTACAATTTAGCTTATTTGCATCTGCTAGATGGCTTGGCTTTTGGTTTTCACGAAAAGGGTCAACCGATGCTTTTATCCGAGTTTCGGGCTGTTTTTAATAGTGCTTTAATCGGCAATTGTGGTTATACAAAAGAAACTGCTGAAGCCGCTATTCAGTTAGGAGATGCGGATTTAATTGCTTTCGGTCGCCCCTATATCAGTAATCCCGATTTGGTGGAAAGATTCGCCAATAATTGGCCCCTTAATCCCGATGCTGAGATGAAAGATTGGTATTCTTTTGACAAGGAAGGTTATATCGATTTTCCCAGTTATAAACCCTAGATTTTCTCGTAAAACCGGGGTTGGGACGAGGATAAAGTTAACCCCTCACCCAACCTTACTTACCAACGATTTAAGAAACCGCCACCATTACCCCAGCGCGGTCGGGAATTAAAGAAACCACCACCGTCAGACCAACCATTGCGCCAAGGGCGGGAATTAACGAAACTACCACCGCGACCATCTGCCCAACCACCGACACGACTATTCCCCCAACCGCGATTGCCACCATCTCCCCAGCCTAAAGCTTGTAAACTAGGATCGGCAGTACCTTCCGGCAGTTGGTTAACTCGTTCGCGTACAGCGCTAGATAGACGACTTAAACGCGCCTCAATGGGGTTAGCCTCGTCCGAGGCGGCCTGGGCAGTGCTAGTCAGACCGAAAGCAGATAAAGCGAGAAGAAAGCCGACTAAACCAGTTTTATTGCTGATATTCACCTGAATTTATGCTCCTATTTGGCTTCTTGGGGATTAATTTGGGCGTGTTCGATAACTTTGAAGGCAAAAAACCCCTTTAATAATTCTGGGGGGATAGGAACCATGCCTTGACTACCGAACCAGCGATCGATTTGACTAACGGTGGCCGTATCATTGGTGATGTAATCCTGCATCATTTTAACAATGGCATAGTTGACATCATCCAAAAAAGTAGAGTTATTTTCGGGAACCATGCAAGCAATGCCAAAATTAGCTAGAGCTTCTTCGGGGACGATTTCGTAGATTTTAGGGTTATCTCTGAGGATTGTTCCCGCTAAAGAAATGCTATCCCCCGCTATTGCGTCGATTTTACCGGTTTTTAAAGCTTCGATCGCTTCTTCTATGGTGCTGTAGGTAGTAACAATTGTCGCTTGCGGTTGTACTAATTTAATCACATCGACGGCCGCAGAAGTGGGAACCAAGGCGATGCGTTTACCGATTAGGGATTGAGGAGTGGAGAGATTGCTACCTTTTTTAGCTAAAATCCTAATCCCAGAAATGCTGTAACTGATGGAAAAATCGACAACTTTCGCCCTTTCCCAAGTAAAAGCCGTACTACAAGCGATATCGATTTCCCCGCTACGAATGAGATTAATTTTCTCTCCGGGTTGGTTAGCTTCAATCATTTGCAGGGTGACGGGACGACCGAGACGAGTTTCCAATCGTTTTCTAATTCGTTCCAACACATCCATAGAATAGCCGACTAATTCCCCCTTATCATTGATGTAGGAGTAGGGAATCGCATCAAAACGGGTTCCTACGGTCAAAAATCCCGTGCGAGCCACTTTTTCCACCACTGTTTCCGCTAAACTTGCACTGGCGAGGAACATAGGTAATAGGCAACCTAGTCCCACTAACTGTAAAATTTTCTTCATAAATCGAGTGCTTGCTCCCGTACAAACATAACTATACTAGAAGTCGCTAAAAAATCTTCAGGGTTTCCATAATAATTTCTGTGAACTTTGACAAATTATAGCAACTCTCCCAAATCTGACTACAAAAGTTTGCTATCCCTAAATCCCCCTTAAAAAGGAGACTTAAATTCGATAATTCGATCGGTAATTTTGGTAATAATTTGATAGTAGAAGTGGGTAAAAAATCAGTCTTTAAACCTTTAGCTTGATGATGACTTGGCTCTTCTGGTTTCTGTGTGAAAACGAGGTCTATACTGATAGTTTTTTCGGCGAAATAGTCCTAAAAGTTTTGCCCAATAAGCACTTCACGATTCCATCAGCAAAAATTATCACACAAAGTCGAGAAGAGCCAAATGGAGAATCACGTTGGGGAGCCCTTTGGTATTTTATTCATGACTACAATGCCCAATTAGCAAAGGTTTGAGCTATCACCACTACAATAAAATCACTATCGATAGAGTAACCGCCGTCAACACACCTAGAGGTTCAGGTTTGTCTTGTCAGCTAAAAGCTGATGTGCAATACTTGAGGCAGTGCGGTCTTGGGGTCTCCCCCAGTAGAGCAACAATTAGTCAAAGCCATAGCAGATATCGGGTTTTATGAGTTTCGGCGACAGATGGAATACAAGAGTCAATGATAACTGATAACTGATAATGTTGGTTCCCCTTACCCGTCAATCGATCGAGCAAATTGTCCCGATTATCGCCACAGGTCCCCAGTACGCTCACTATTGGGGTAAATGGTCTGATTTTCTGCGTCGTTTATTCATTTCTGTCATCGCTCTCACCGCAGCTTGGTTAATCGGTAATTTATTCGGCCCTGGTGGTTTAACGATTAAAACGATTAAACTGATTTTCGACATTATCGCCGGTTTATATTGGCTCTGGGGTCCAGTTTATTGGGCCAGTGTTCGCAATAACACCTATCGTCGTCTTCCCTACGGGGGGTTTTGGCGCGGTCGCGTTTTCGATGCTTTTGTGACCGAGGAATTAATCGGGGAAGAAGAAAGGGTCAATAAACGCGGGGAATTAGAGATTATCGAAAATCGCCAACGCTGTATTAATCTGGAAATCGGTGATCAAACTGGGTTTTCGGCGATCGTTCGCGCTCCCCTCAAACGCATTCATAAATCGATCCGTCCCGGGATGGTAGCCGAAGCTTTGTTAATGTCTCGAGATCCCGATTTAGGCGATATCAATCAGCTTTCTGATGTTCATCTTCCCCAACTCGACCAGTGGATAGGGGAATATCCTGTCCTGCGACGGGATATTTTCCAGCAAGTTAGCCGAGAATTAGGAGGGGGAAAAGAACCCCGGCCAAAACCTTCTCGTTATTCTAATAATGTCATCCGAAGACGCAAAACCCGTTAATTGTTCGGCGATCGCTAAAAAGACAGCGGTTTCTGGGCCATCTATATAGGGTTTGCGGCAAAAAGTTTGCTTCTTTCTTGTTCCTTCTCCCCACTCCGGCGCTCCCTGCTCCTCTATACCCTTTAAACAGGATTTAGTAAGTACCTAAGCAAAATTAATTACACATCCACTAACCCTCTGGCACTATTGCAACAGTGCCTATCTCAAAAATGGCAATTAATTTGGCACGACTACTTATCTCCCGTCTCCCGTCTCCTGTCTCCTGTCTCGACGCTCTTATTCTTTGTGTGATCAGTTTAACTTATATAGGAGCGATCAATCTTTGTGTCCTTTGTGTCTTTGTGGTTCTTTCCACTCGCTCGCTAGTAGGACTGTATCTTAGAATACATTTTACCCAGCAAACCTAAGAGAGCCCTGTCTCGACTAAGAAATTAATTTGGCACGACTACTTATTAGTCTCCATTAACATTTCTGAGCCTATTGTTAAGTTTGGCTAATAACAGCTTATTTTTAGTTCTTTGTCAAGCCCCTATTACAATTTTTAATCTTTGACCTTTAGCCCGATTTAACATTGATCTTAAAAATCTGGTTTTTTGTAGCGAAGAAAACAGTTTTATTAACCATTATCTGCAGCTATAGAGGGAAATCGGGGAGGGCTGATAATCCTTGAAAGCCTTGTCAATACTAGCATTATTACCTCTCGAAATTTCACTAATTCCCTTAGTTTTCCTAACCTTGATCCCCTCTAGGACACAAAAAATTAAAAACCCTTTATCTTAACTTGGTTTTTAGCGCAAGTCAACCCTTTATTTAAATTTTTGATTCTCTTGCCCGATAACGATATAAATTCTCGTAATGACCAACCGATTTTCCGTGATACGGTTGAACAGAACGCAACCAAGTTAGCTCTGCAAACAAAAAGGAATGTTAGCAAATTCCTTCAGCTTTGCATTGGGAACTTGCTAACGCACAATTAAGAAAGTCTATGAATAAACAACTGATCAACAAACTACAAGCTGTAACCGCTCTCACGGTATTGGGGACTACAGCCTCGATAATTTGTTCCCAGACAGCAGGACACAGCAACAGCCTGACGGATATTAGCGTAGACCGTCAAACTGTTATCGAGTCAACTACTCAAACCGTTCTGTCCGCTTTTTCTAATAGTCGAACAACTGATTCAGATATTAAAGTATCACGTTCTGTTCAAGATAATGCTAACGAAATTCTGAAAACTTTGGAGTCCCTAGTGGACAAAGAAAATACCGTCCCTGCAAGCGTTACACCCCGGCCCCAAGAGGCCATTCCTTCGACGGTACAACCCCAATCACAACCCAATCAAGTCAAGCCGGCCCCGGCCAGCAATCCTGCCTCAGTCACACCGCCAGAGAAGCCAAAAACAAGTCCAGAGGTAAAAACCAGCAGTCGCCCCCGTAAAAAGGGAATGGCCTCCTGGTATGGTCGCGGTTTCCATGGTCGTCGCACCGCTAGTGGTGAGACTTTTAACTCTAGTGGTTTAACCGCCGCTCATCGCTATCTACCTTTCGGCACCAAGGTTAGGGTAACTAATCTGCGTAATGGGCGCTCGGTGGTGGTGCGAATTAACGATCGCGGTCCGTTTAGCGGTGGTCGCGTCATCGACCTTTCCAGAGGTGCGGCAGCGATTATCGGTGTCTTCCAATCGGGAGTTGCCCCAGTTGTCTTGGAAGTTTTAGGCAGATAATCAGTTATCAGTTATCAGTAAACAGTTATCAGTAAACAGTAAGCAGTGAAAAGACAGCACTGTTAATGCTACTCAATACCCCTCACTCAATAATGCGTCTTGGAAAATTCAGTACAAATGATCGGGATTCCTCCTTATCCCTGACTTGAAAGAGGGTGTAGGGTGTGGGGTGTGGGGTGTAGGGAAGGAAACCTCTTTCATCTGTGGGGGTGAAAATTTTTTCATCGGGACTGACTAAAAACTCACATCTGATCAGTGATAACTGATAACTGGTAACTGGTAACTGGTAACTGGTAACTGATCACTGATAACTGATCACTGCTATAGTGATCCTATTGAGATTTGACTGGGTTTATGTTAGAAATTAGCGATTTATCGGTTAATTATGGCGGAATCAAGGCATTACAGCAGGTTAGCTTAAGGGTAGAAAAGGGGGAAATTGTCACCCTGATTGGAGCGAACGGAGCAGGAAAAACGACGACTCTAAAGACGATATCTCGGATTTTAACGGCAAAGACCGGGCGAATAATTTATCAGGGTCAAGATATTACCCATTTACCACCCCATGAAATCGTTAAACGGGGAATTGCCCATAGTCCGGAAGGGAGAAGAATCTTAGCGCGTCAAACAGTCTTGACAAATTTGCAGTTAGGGGCCTATACGAGAAGCGATCGCCTAGGAGTAAAAAGCGATATCGAAGAGCAGTGGCGACTGTTTCCCCGACTATCGGAGCGCCGAGAGCAGTTAGCGGGAACCCTAAGCGGTGGGGAACAGCAGATGCTTGCGATCGCAAGAGCTTTAATGAGTCGTCCCAAGTTATTGTTACTAGACGAACCCAGTTTAGGACTAGCACCGCAGATAGTGCGAGAAATCTTCAGTATTATCCGTCAATTAAACAAATCGGGAGTAACTATCCTGTTAGTGGAACAAAACGCCAATTTAGCCCTAGAAACTGCCAATCGCGGCTATGTTTTGGCAGCGGGACGCTTGACTATCGCAGGAGAAGCCGGGGATTTACTCAGGGATGAGCGGGTCAAACAAGCTTATTTGGGTTAATCGATGATGATGCGCCAATTATAGATAAAAGCCTATGGTAAAGGTAGGACAAAAAATATTCACAAAATTTTACAAAGTCGCATAAAATGAACACATAACGAAATAGGTATTTTTTCTTACTGCCATGCTAACGGCTAACTTCCCCTGGCTCACTGCCATCATTTTGCTCCCCTTGCTTTCCTCCTTCCTAATCCCTGTAATCCCCGACAAGGAAGGAAAAACCGTTCGTTGGTTTGCTCTTGGAGTCGGACTAGCAGACTTTGTTTTAATGTGCTACGTCTTTTTACAAAAATATGATTTAAGCAACCCCAACCTACAATTAGTGGAAAAAATCGATTGGGTTCCCCAAATAGGTTTAAGTTGGGCGGTGTCGGTAGATGGTATCTCGGCACCGTTAGTTTTATTAGCAGGATTGGTGACAACCCTTTCTATCTTGGCCGCGTGGCAAGTGGACCGCAAACCCCGTTTATTCTACTTCCTGATGCTGTTGCTCTACGCCGCTCAGATTGGTGTTTTCGTCGCCCAAGACTTATTATTATTCTTTTTAATGTGGGAAATCGAGTTAATTCCCGTTTATCTACTCGTTTCCATCTGGGGTGGTCAAAAACGTCGTTATGCCGCCACTAAATTCTTACTCTACACCGCCGCCGCTTCTATCTTCATCCTCGTTGCCGGTCTAGCCATGGCCCTTTACGGTGGTGGTGCGATGACCTTTGATATGGCGGAATTAGGATTTAAAGATTATCCCCTCGCTTTAGAATTAGTCCTTTACGCTGGTTTATTAATCGCTTTCGGAGTCAAACTCGCCATCTTCCCCCTCCATACTTGGCTCCCCGATGCTCACGGTGAAGCTTCTGCACCTGTATCGATGATTCTCGCTGGTGTTCTCCTCAAAATGGGTGGTTATGGTTTAATCCGTCTTAATATGGGGCTTCTACCCGATGCACACATTTATTTTGCCCCGATTCTAGCGATTCTCGGTGTCGTTAATATTATCTACGGTGCTTTCGCTTCCTTCGGTCAACAAAACATGAAACGCCGTCTCGCTTATTCCTCGGTTTCACACATGGGATTTGTCCTTTTAGGGATTGCTTCCTTTACCGATGTGGGTATTAGCGGCGCTATGTTACAAATGCTCTCCCATGGTTTAATTGCCGCCGTCTTATTCTTCCTTGCTGGTGTCACCTACGACCGCACCCATACCTTAGCTTTAAACGAGATGGGTGGGATTGCCCAAGCGATGCCGAAAGTCTTCGCTCTCTTTACTGCCGGCGCCATGGCTTCCCTAGCGCTACCCGGAATGAGCGGTTTTGCCAGTGAAATTACTGTATTCATCGGTGTCACTAGCAGTGACGTTTATAGCCAAACCTTCCGGGTTGTGACTGTCTTCCTCGCTTCCGTTGGTTTAATCCTCACCCCCATTTATCTACTCTCCATGCTCCGTCAAGTTTTCTACGGAGATGGTTCTTCCTGCGATATTACTAACATTCTCCCCAACAAAAGTAACGAACAAGCAGTTTGTTTCGGTACTAGCTGTGTCCTTCCTGACGAATCAGAATATATTGACGCTAAACCCAGAGAAATCTTTATCGCTGTCTCTTTCCTCGCTTTGATTGTCGCTATCGGTTTTTATCCCCAACTAGCTACCCGTATCTACGATGTCAAAACGGTGGCAGTTAACTCGGAAGTGCGTCAAGCTTACACAGAAATCGCCGCTACTCGTCAAAATATCTACGCTGAAACTCAAGCGGATGTAAGCGCCAAGGTTGCCAGCATCTTCCAATAAATTGGCAAGTCTAAGGTTAATAGGTTATCAGGAGTAGAAATTCTGCTCCTGATTTTTTTGGCGAGGAAAAAGATGCGAGCATTTATACTAAAATCTAAGATAGCTGGTTTAATACGCACAGAAAACGGGTTTCTCCGAGAAACCCGTTTTCTACTCATGCACTCATGCAAAAAGGGGAATAAATAATCAGTCTTTAATAACCAGATTTAGTATAATATCGTCTCTGGGATCAAAACAAAAGCTTAGAATAGAGAAAATATGTGGACTTTTATTGATTTATTTGCCGGTATAGGAGGATTTAGAATCGCCCTAGAAAATCTCGGTTGTCAATGCGTTTTTTCCTCGGAAATCGATCCTCACTCCCAAAAGGTTTACTTGGCTAACTATGGTCATTTACCCGATAATCAAGACATCAGAAAATTAGAGGTAAAAACTGTCCCCGATCATGATATACTATGCGGCGGGTTTCCCTGTCAAGCCTTTAGTATCGCCGGCAGAAAACACGGTTTTGAAGATGCACGCGGAACCTTATTTTTTGAAGTTGCCCGGATCCTACACGAAAAGAAACCGAAAGCTTTTATCTTAGAAAATGTCCAGGGTTTAGTCCATCATGATCGAGGTAAAACTTTAAAAACTATTTTAGATATACTAGAAAAGGATTTCCATTATTTTGTCCCTAGTCCCCAGATTTTAAATGCCAGATATTTTGGGGTTCCTCAAAACCGTCCCCGAATTTTTATCGTCGGTTTTCGAGAAGATTTAAATATTTACCATTTTTCCTATCCCCAACCAACCCATCAAGAAACTTGTCTCAAAGATATCCTAGAAGAAAAGGAAGTCAGCGTTAAATATTATCTCTCTAATCAGTATTTAGAAACTTTGTTTAAACACAGGGCCAGACACGAAAATAAAGGTAATGGGTTCGGTTATGAGATTATTTCTCCCGATGGTATCGCTAATGCTATTGTAGTGGGAGGTATGGGAAAAGAAAGAAATTTAGTTATCGATCAAAGACTGAATAATTTTACTCCGGTTACTCGCATTAAGGGAGAGGTAAATAAATTATTCGTCCGCAGAATGACCCCCAGAGAATGGGCAAGATTACAGGGATTTCCCGATAGTTTTCGGATTGTTGTTAGCGATGTCCAAGCTTATAAACAGTTCGGCAATTCTGTGGCTATTCCCGTGGTAAAAGCAGTGGCAAAAGAGGTGATTAAAGCTTTAGATTTATCCAGAGATTCTCAAGAAAATATCAGCCTTAAAGACCTACAGGGGAGACAATTAGAACTATTGTCAATCTGAGGAACAATAACAATTTTGTCTAGGGGGTTGGGTATAGGACAGCGTTTCTTATCAAGATGAAGTATAACCTAATTTGGTATTGACGACCGACGACCGGCTCCCCAAAACCAAAACTTCCTATCTCACCCTTAAGATAACTGCTATAATAATAGTTAATTATTTGATCAATGCGATTGCTGTTTATGCTGAAGTCTGACTGGATTAAATTAATCAATGCTATTCGTCTCCGAAAAATTAATTATCGTGGTAAAGACGGTGAATTTAGTTATCGATGCTTTTACCAACAAGTATCAGATTCTAGAAGAGATTTAGAAGACGAGAAAAATATACCTTTCACTCTAGAAAAATCTGGACTGGAGTTTTCTGGCAAAAATAATACATTTTGGTTGACTTGTTTTTATAACTATGAAATACCCCCCGCACTTAATCAGCAAGAAACCTATCAGTTTGATCAAGTGTTAAAAAAGTCAATTGATGACATTTTTTCTGATCGTATTTGCACTGGACAAAGAGATTTTACACTGACCACCTCTTTCAGTAGTTCTCATAATACAGATAACTTCTTTTACCATGCTGGTTTTTATGCGGCAGCTTTTCTATATGCTTTTGGTGTCAAAGAACCAAAAATGCAGTTAATCGATCAAGAATGGATAGTAATTGATGAAAAACTAGGCTACTTAGATTTTGCCACCTATTTTAGCTATCCAAAAGCTATTCCTATCGGGCTGCCTATCCCTAAATTTATCGATTTAAAAACTACATCAAATTTTCAATTAGCAGAAGGGTTAGAAATAAACGATTTAAAAACTACATCAAATTTTCAATTAGCAGAAGGGTTAGAAATAAACGATCAAAATCATACTAATTATCAGCAAGCTTCCCAATACTTAGATGAGATCAGAAGGGAAATTAAAGATGGTTTACTTGACCAATAATAACGTAAATCAGGATAATAAATGGCTCTCTTGTCCTTTGTTTAATAATTTTTACTAATTAAATGTCTGGTAAGGATTCAGGTCAGGGGATTGACAAAAACAGAAAAAAGTGTAGATTGAGAGGATGAAGCAAAAAGAACCGCAGCAGCTACTAGACAGGGAAAGCCTGAAAAACCTGACCCCAGAACAACTGGTGGAAATGGTGCTGAAATTACAGAAGTTAGTAGTCAAACAAGGCGAAACCATCGAGAAGCTGAAGGGTCATCTAGATAAGGATAGCAAAACCTCATCGAAACCCCCCTCCACAGACTGGCTAAGAAAGCCAGAAAAAGTCAAAGAAGGCGAAAAGAAAGAGGGACGCAGCCCCGTCCGGGCAAAAAGGGCATGAGGGAAAAACCCGCAAAGGATTTGGACGAATAGACCGCACTGAGAGCGTCAAAGCCGAAAAGTGCCCCCATTGTGGCAGTAGCCATCTCGCCCCGGGTGAACGCCGACAACGCACTTTGATAGTAGCCCAGCTAGTAGAAAGGCCAATAGAAATAGTAGAGTATAAGCAAGAATGTGCCTACTGTGCTGATTGTGGCGGGCCAGTTTTCGGGGTTTTGCCAGAAGACGTAGTACCCGGTCAAGATTTGGGAGTAAGCTTACAAGCCCTGTTGGGGTGGATGAGTCATTATGGGCATCTATCCTACAGCAAACAGCAAGAATGGCTGGCGAGAAATTGGCAGAATAGAAGTAGGGATAGGGACATTACAAGCCACCACACAACGTTGAGCTTCTGCGGTAGAACCCTCAGTCAGAGAACTACAAGAGTGGGTCAGAGAACAACCCCAAGTCCACGTAGAGGAATCACCGTGGTTAGTTAAGGGCATCAAAGAATGGTTGTGGAATATTAGTGGTGTGGGCTTTTCCCTCTTCCAGGCGGGGGACACCCGCTCGCGACAAGAATTAGAGCATCTGCTGGGAAAAAGTTTTGCTGGGGTATTAATCTCCGATGATTTCAGTGTCTACAATGGCTATGGGGCGGCCGCCCAGCAGAAATGTCTGGCCCATTTACTGCGGCATTTTAAGCAGGTAGAAAAACTGAAAACTCCTCATCACTCACGGAAGCCTTTAGGCAACATCTGCAATATCGAGAAACCGGCGCTCGGTCTATCTATAACCACTGGGTCAGGGATTTTCGACTGCGGTTAGAGCAAGCTTTAGCAGTGTGGCGACCCCAGGCGGGTTATGCTGCGGGTTTATTGCTGAAATCCTTGCTGGACAAGTCCCATCAGTGCTGGTATTTTCTTGACGTACCAGAAGTTCCTCCCGACAATAACCGAGCGGAGCGTTCCCTACGCCTAGGAGTAACCAAGCGCAAGATAGCTGGTGGTTCTCGCTCCTTCAGTGGCTTTGTCGATACTGCTCGTTTGTTGACCGTGATTCAGTCTTGTCGCGCTCAAGGCCGTTCGGTTTTAACTTTCTTCCGTCAGGCTTTGGCCTCTGTCCATCACCCCTTGAATACGGTTGTCTCTCTTATCCCCACTGCTGATTTTTCTCTCTTTGTCAACCCCTAGACCTGAATATTTACATTTTGTTAGCCCTTGTTTTTCCTTTATTTTGTACAGAATGTCTCAAAAAAACAAAATTGCTTTAGTTTTTATCTCAACGGGTTTAATTAGTGCTATTACATTAAGTTTAGTTCTCCCAGAGGAAAAGTTAATTCTGGCTTTGTCTTCTCCTAGCGCTTTAATTGGTGCGGGTTTAGCGCAATGGTCATCAAACAAAGAGGAAGAATAACCAATGGCTTCTACTAAAATTAATTGGAATGATCCTCAGTCTAAGATCAGCAGATATTTTAGCGTGAGCGAAGTAACCAAAAACGACCCGCGCCGGATTCCCCCTACTGGTAGCGATATAGAGCGCGAGATTTTAGGCGTTGTCAGATGAAGAGATGAGAAGGCAAAATAGATAGAAACTCAATGAAGGAAAAAAAACGATGAAATGTCCAGAATGTCAAAGTGACCACATCAATAAAAATGGTCATCGTGGTCAAAAACAAAACTATATAGGGTTGGCTGAATAAATCTAAAAACCTTGTTGGATAAGACTTTTAGACTTTTTTGACCTCAAAAAGTGCCAGCCGAGAGTGATCAGGGCGAAAATTCAGGGACTTTTTCCCTGAAAATTAGGTAATTGACCGTCTGAAAATGGGTAAAACCCTACACCCCACACCCCACCCCCCCGATGTCGGGGGGGTTGGGGGGGCCACACCCTGCCCCCACGAAAAACTTTTTCAGCAGACCCTATATATGTGTAAACTGTGGTCGTCAGTTCATCCACAGCTAGGAAACAAAGGGCTATAGGGATGATGTTAAGGGTAGCTGTCTGAAAATGTAGGTAAATGGCATGGGATTTCGAGGCATTGAGAGAGTGACAGGATTCTCACGAACAACCATTATGGATTGGGTCAAACAAGTGGGAAAACTGCTGCCTGATTCCTATAATTCAGAAACGATTCCAGAAGTGGGAGAACTAGATGAATTAGAAACTTTTGTTGGTAAAAAAAAGAACAAAATCTGGCTCTGGACGGCTGTTGACCACTTTCGATCTGGAATTCTTGGATGGGTAATTGGTGGTCTCGCAAGGCGAGTGCCTTCGGCAACATAGTGCGGACACATTTCAACGTTTATGGCAAGCTATCTCATTTTGGCAATGTTATTTTTGGGTAAGTGATGGAAATCCAGTGTATCCAATATTTATCCCTAAGGTCGCTCAGATTGTTAGCAAAACTTATAGGACAAGGGTAGAGGGAGAAAATACAAGATTACGTCATTACTTAGCGCGTCTTCATCGTCAGACTCTCTGCTATTCAAAATGTGTCAAAATGTTAGAAAATTCCCTACTGGGACTTAGACAAAAAACAAATCGAGAAAAGCCTCAACTCCAATCCCCGCTTGGGATTTACTTCGAGAAGCCCAAAATCGCTGAAACCCAGATATATCAAGGAAAATCATAAATCGAGGTTAACCCTTTGTCCCGTAATGGTTTGAGCCTTTTTTGCTGACCGAAAACGCCTAAGTCCCACTACCGCTTCTAATTCATTACCTTAAGTTTAAGGATGTTCCAGTTCCCTACACTTTTGCTTGATTCATCTTTACATCTGACAACGCCGAAAAAAACCCTTTGGCCAAAACAGTCCGTACTTGTCGGCAACTGCTGAAAGTGGAGCCAGCCCTGTGGTTGTTTGTCACAGGGTCAGGGTTAGAGCCGACCAACAATGCGGCTGAAAGAGCAATTCGTCCGGCGGTGCTGTGGCGGCGCCCTAGCTTTGGCTCTCAAAGCGAGGCAGGTAAGCTAAGACGCATTTAAAGCGCTTATTCTTAAGATTAGCCGAATCTCCCCCAATCCCTTTACTGTTGCCTCTTGCAAGAGTGCCTCTTGCCTCGTCTCAACAAGCAATTTAAATGCGCGGGCAGCTTACTGTGTTTGTGGAGCGGATGCTGACAGTAGTGACGAGTCTGCGTTCTCAAAACCGCAATGTCTTGGAATTCATGACTGAGGCGATTCGCGCCTCTAGGAGGGGCAGTGCTTCTCCCTCTGTGCTGCCCCAGGAGAGTTCTTCCACTGAGTCAATGACACTGGCTGCTTGACATCCCCCCCTGAACGGTTACGAGAAATCTCTCCTCATCTTCCAATTTCTCACTGATTTCTGGCAGTTTTAGCAATAGTCCGGCGAATAACCAATAGTAAACAGAAACAGGCTCGACAGAGAGAGGATAATAGTAGGGGTTATAGCTAATAAAAAGTAGGAAAATCCAGATACAAAGACCCCAATGCTTTAAAGCAGGATTTTTTACTTTTAAATAGGCTTTAAAGGTTAGAATACAGAGAATTGTCACCAGTGCCATAAAAGCGATAAAACCGACGATACCGCCTTCGTAGAGGAGTTTAGCATAGTAGGTTTCAATTAGTCTTATCCCTTCTTCTCCCGCTACATGACGAGCGCCACTGGTGGCTTTGCCTAAACCAAAACCAAAAAGCTGTACATATTTGAATATCCACTGCATTTGATTGACTACAAAGTCAATTGGAGACGAATATAGCCAGCGAACGATAAAATTTAGCCCTCTTTCCCGAATAAAGGGAATTAACGTCACCGCAAGCAGGGAAAGCAGCCCCAAGATTCCCAATTTTAATGGTAACTTTCGTTTCTTTTTGCTAGTAGCAATAAAAAGAACCAAGTAAAACAAAGGTACTAGCAAGAAAGGTACTCTTTGTCCAGAAACCAGAGTCGCAAGGAAGACTAAAACCATTGCTACCCAACCAGCGATGCGCCATCTTTTTTGCGGATCACTAAAACTGGCTGCGTAACTGATGGTGCTACTAGATACTAAAAACCAAGCCCATTGCCAAGGATCAGAAAGTGTGCCGGGGAGACGAATTAAGCCTCGCTCGGGATTATACAATACCGAACCCCCGACAAAACATTGAGCTCTCAGGCTGGCTTTTTCGCTAATATTCGGATAAGATTGGGTGTCTGATTTCGGGGCAATAACTTCCAGTTGATTGAGGGATTCACTATCGGGACAGATACCTTGTAGGAGTAAGAAGTATTGAATTAGAGCTAAAACGCAACAGATTAAGATCATCACGATTAAAAGCCGATTAACCTCGAACAAATCCCTTTTTTGCTCGATTAGATAGTAGCCACAGAGAACTAGGGGAATATAACTGAGGAGGGTTTTTAATCCCACAATTCCCACAGCAATTTCTCCTTGGGGCAGATTGACAAAAAGAAAAGTTATCAAGCTGCTGGCAAGTAAAATCAAAGCGGCGATGAGAAAAGGTTTGATTTGGGGGTATAATTGCTTAAAAGTTTTGGTTTTAATTAAAATTGCCGCTAAAGCACCGTAATAAAAGGCATCTTTGGCGATTTTGTAGAGAGCATAGGATGTATCTGCGTCAATTAGGTTGCCCTTTAGCTGAAAAACTCTCGCCACGGCCAAAGCGAAGGTACTATTCAGGGGAAGATAGATGATCAGGGCTAATAATCCCATACGGGGATAGATAAAAGAAGCGACCATGGCGGGAACTGCAAAAATCCCTAACAAGGCCGCTTTTTTGTCAAATACAATTCCTAAAACTAGACTAATTAGTATAGTGGCGATCGCTAATATAGTTAGTAACAGAAAGTTCCTCTCCTTCATATCGTGCAGCTTGAACAGGTTTAGCAGAAAGTGTAGCAAATTTTGTCCGAGATTCTCATTCTCAATGGCGGAGGCTGGGAGCTTTTCAGTGATCAGTAAACAGTAATCAGTATCAGTGAGGTTCTTCGGTTTGTGTTAGGTAATAGACGGGGTTATAAGAGATGAAACCCTTATTTTGTCAATTGTTTTCGCTCTAGAGCGAACTAATCAATTAAGTCTCTTGCCAGATAAGGATTTAATCGATTTATGCCCCCCAATCGAACCGGACCTAGTAACGAAGAACCCATCTGATACTGATCAGAGTTTCCTTTTGCTTCTTAGCTCTTGCTATACTTATGTAAAATTTTATTGATCTCAATCTTGACCCCGTGGCCGAAAATCCTTCTTTTCAAGACCTTTATCAAGCTGGAATCAGTGCTTTTGAGCGTGGACAATATCGTCTTAGTATCCAGCAATTAAATGCGGCTTTAGCCTTAATTTCCTTAGGCTCCCGAGCAGGGGGTGAGATCCAAATTTGGTTAATTTCTGCCCATCAGGGGTTAGGAGAGGGGGAGAAAGCGAGTGAAATCTGTAGGCAACTGATTACCCATCCTATCTATCAAATTCGCGAACAGGCCAAGCGTTTACTTTATATTATCGAAGCTCCCCGTCTCAAACGCCCGGATGAGTGGATGACGAAGATTCCCGATTTAGATCAACTTCCCGATAGTACAGCACAATTTAAAAAGGGAACAAATAAACAGAAAAAAGAAGAATCCCCCCCACCCATGCAGTTAGAGCAGCATAAAAATACTGTTTTTAGCGGACTGGCGATCGCCGTTGTTCTATTGATGCTCTGGTTTTTTGCTAAAAATAGCTAAATTACTTGACAATAAGCTTCTAATATGCTAAGGCAGTTAGCTATCGCTCCTAAATGGGCAATTTCATAACCGTGGGTGTTTTGGGTGGGAAAACCTAGGCAAGCGGCCTTAGCTATATGACCGAATTTCATGGCGATGGAGGCATCGCTACCAAAACCACTAATAATAGCTAATTGCAGGGGTATTCCCGCCTTTTCGGCTGCAATTCGTAATTCTTGATTTAATTCCTCATCATAGATACCGTAACCATCCTGAGACAATAACACAGGACTGCTGCCATCCTTAATCGGATATTCAGGAGCGAGGGGACAGATTTCTAGGGCAATTAAAGCATCTAAGCGGTTATTTGCCGTAAAAAATAAGGCCCCTAAGGCTCCTACCTCCTCCTTAGCCGAGGCAACGAGATATATATCCACTGCGGGGTTAATTACTCTGGCCGCTAATTCTAAAAGAATCGCCACGGAAGCTTTATTATCGAGGGTATAACTGGCAATGTAGTCTTTTAGTCGAAAGGGTTGTTTTCGGTGTTTTCCCACCACGACTCGACTACCGACGCGCACCCCGCAAGCTTCTAATTCTTCCGGAGTCAATTTCGTCTCTATCCATGCGGATTCCCAGGTGACGGGAGTGTTTTCCTGCTGCACTTTTTGCGGGGATTCATGGGAAATATGACGGGAACCAAAGGAGAGAATCCCCGATCTGGTTTCCCTATCACCGATAATATCCACCACTCCCTCTCCGTAAATCCAAGGAAAAGCTCCCCCGAGTCGGCGAATTTGCAGAGTACCATCGGGATTAATTGCCTTGATAATAGCACCAATTTCGTCTTTATGACCAGTAATAGCAATTTTTTTAGTCGAATCCCGTCCTTTAATCTTTCCGATGACATTTCCCGCTTGATCTTGCCATGTTTCTAATCCTAACTCTTGAAAGCGTTCTAGTAAAAAGCGATCGATTTCCGTTTCCATTCCACTAGGAGAATGATGGAGGACAAGAGTGGCAATGGTGTCAAAGAGGTGATCAAAATCCATATTTGTCTTGATTTGTGGGTCGAAAGAGAATTATTATCGAAACAGGAAATCGAGAAGGTTTTAGAGGAACAATATTGGCGCAGCCATGACTCTTGGGTGATTGCCAGTTAGCATTTAATGATTAATCAGAGGTGCAGAATTAGCCAGAAAACCCGCAACTTTCAGAGACTCTAGCACTGAATTGTCATCCTCTACCCAATAGTTTTGTCCTAAACGCACAAATTGACGCTGAGTTCCCGCACCGATGGTGGCAATAACGGGAACTTTTGCCTTTTGTTTGTCTCCCGATTGCAGAATACTTTTAAGAAGATTTTGACGATTTTGGTTGACGACATCTTGCAGGGATAAATTAACCATCACCATTTTAATGGTTTCGATCGGTTCCGCATCTTCGATAATTAATTGTACCCGATCATCTCGGCGATCAACTTTTCCCCACACCATTAAAGTTGCTTCTTCTACTAATAATTTTTGCAGACGTTCGTAGGTATCGGAAAAAACCACCGCTTCCGACTGTCCCGAGGCATCTTCTAGGGTTAAAAAGGCCATAGGATTCCCTTTTTTGGTCATAATTTTCTTAACGGCATTTAATAGGACAATCGCACTGACTTTTTTTCTGGTTTTGTGTTCTTCTAAGTCAGCTAAATTGATAGGAGATAGGACTTGAGCGGCTCTTTGTAAAGCTTTTAAAGGATGTTCGGAAACATAAAAACCCAAATGTTCTTTTTCCAGTTTTAACTTTTCCTGTAGGGAAAAATCTGCTACTGCCGTTGCACTGGGAGACTGTTCAAACTCGGACTCTTGTTTATTTTCTGTGCTACCCCCTAGCATATCAAAAATATTCATTTGACCACTTTCTTTCTCTTTGGTGCGTTTTTGCGCCCAAGCAACTACTAATTCTAAATCTTCAATTAATTGATGGCGATTCGGTTGAATTTTATCAAAAGCACCGCAATAAATTAGCGTTTCTAAAGCTCTTTTGTTGACTACTCGTAAATCAACACGCTCACAAAAATCACCTAAAGAAGTAAACTTTCCTCCCGCTGCTTCCCGCGCTTTTAAAATAGCCTCGATCGCATTTTCGCCCAGATTTCTAACTGCGGACAAACCGAAGAGAATTTTGCGTCCAATCGGGGTAAAATGTTTTTGCGATCGATTGATGTCGGGAGGTTCGACATCGATATTCATTTTCTGACAGTTTTCTCGGTACTTTTCCACCTTATCCTGATTATCGCTACTAGCAGTTAGTAACGCTGTCATATATTCCACAGGATAATTAGCTTTTAAATAAGCGGTTTGATAGGTGACGTAAGCATAAGCGGTAGAGTGAGATTTATTAAAACAATTGGAGGCAATTAACCCGTTGCCCAGCAAAAAATTATGATCTTTCTCCACACCAATATCGTAAACGGGTTGCCTTCCCAAGAATTGACGACCGATAATTTTAACCATATTATTAACCCAACTCTCCAGAGATTTTTGCAACGGTAGCCATAGGAAGATAAAGCATAGCCATCAGATGAGCATGAGGAAGAATTTTAATCACTTCAAAGTAATTGAGAATGCCTTCAGTCATTGACAGTTTTGCCCCTTTGAGAGCCAGTTTCAGATTGTCGATAATATAATATCATCGGGTAATTTTGAGAGTTTGGCAAGGGTTCTTTTTTTGACTTGATTTCCTTCTCGGTAGCAATCTAGTCGAAGAACGGCGGTGGGGGGAACTTTTTCTATATACATGACTACCATTTTAGCCAATAGAGAGAATTCTTGTCTATTAATAAATATTACAATCAACATGGTTACATTCTGAAAAATCAATGGCTGTATCCATTGATGAATAAAGGTTTTAGC
Organism: Microcystis wesenbergii NRERC-220; assembly: GCF_032027425.1. Lineage (NCBI taxonomy): Bacteria > Bacillati > Cyanobacteriota > Cyanophyceae > Chroococcales > Microcystaceae > Microcystis > Microcystis wesenbergii. The sequence goes on from NZ_JAVSJA010000001.1 coordinate 566,126, forward strand.
TTATTGTAGTATATATATACGAAAAAAGTTCAGGTATATTTTTTAGAAATTCCACAGCACAGGATTATCATCCAAGCAATCAGTCACCTGTTGACCAATATTATCAATTAATTTTAGGTCTTCTGGGGTTAAATTAATTGTCATTGCTTGAGCATTATTAACTGCTTGAGCGGCATTTCTTACCCCAGCAATTGCATTAGTTTGAGGTTGCTTAATTAACCAAGCAAGAGATAATTGAGCTAGGGAACAATTATAGCGGTTAGCAATCGGTTCTAATTGAGTTAAAGCCGCTTGTACCCTCTGAAAGTTTTCGCCATGAAAGAGTTTATTTTTAATTCTATGATCCTCCGATGCTAACTGATAACCGTTTCTAAATTTTCCTGTTAATAAACCTTGGGCAAGGGGAGAATAGGCCAAAATAGAAATATTATTCTCTAGACAATAGGGCATAATTTCCTTTTCTACCGAGCGCCAAAACAGAGAATAGGGAGGTTGAATACTCTCAATTCTGCCGTATTGACTGGCTTCTTCCAGTTGAGAGCGGGAGAAATTGGAAACCCCTATAGTGCGAATTTTTCCCTGGGCTTTCAGATAATTAAGAGCGGCCATAGTTTCAGAAATAGGCACTATTTCCGTGTTCCATGAGCCACTGGGCCAATGAATTTGATAAAGATCTATATAATCGGTTTGGAGGTTTTTTAAAGAGCGATGACAAGCGGCGATAACTTCCTCGTATTTGAGGTGATTAGCAAAAACTTTGGTGGCATAAACTACCTGTTCTCGCACATCGGCCAAAGCTTGAGCGACAATGGATTCCGAGTGACCTTCCCCGTAGATTTCGGCTGTATCTACAGTGGTAATTCCTGCCTCAAAAGCGGCACGAATGGCTTTAATACTTTCTCCATCTTCAATACCTGCCCACATCTTTTTTCCTGCTTGCCAAGTACCCACGAGAAGGGGAGTAATTTCTATATTAGTCTGACCGAGATAGCGTTTTTGCATAACAGTTTTTTTGATGGGTGAGGTATGATCGGGGTTTCAGTCGGGTTTAGGGCGGAAAATCCCAGTAGAAGAGGACTAAGGTGACAAGAATAAAAACTTTTACCAGTAGAGGTGTAAAGAACAAACTTAATAAGCCACAAAAAATACCTAATAAGCGGGTACTGAGGCTAATTATTTCGCCGTGAACATCATAGCTAATCGAGAGGGAGATTAGGGCTAAAGTAAGGAGAAAAATCATAGTTTTCTTTCCTGAGTCTATCGAGCAGAAAAGCCGTGACCGCTCACGACTTTTTGCCGTTTCTATATCTATTATTAGCTCGATTACTTAGCTCATGACATCGGGTTAAAGTGAACTTTTTTAACGGAAAAGATTAAAAAATCCGTTGAAAAAGCCTGTCAAACCAGTAAAGGGACTTAAAACCGTGCCGAGGGTGTCGGTAGCAGAGGCCAGACCACTGCGATGAACCACAACCACATCATTATTGCGGAGAATCGGGTTAGTTTTCTCGTTGATACCCTGGGAAAAATCGATGTTAATTGAGGTTTTGGTGACAGTCCCGTTAGGATTGAGACGAATTAATTCCACTGTGGACTGATTGGCGCGACGCTTATCAAAGTCTCCTGCGGTTAAAATTGCCTGATTGAGAGGGGTATTGGGAGGAACTTCAATTATCCCCGGTTTTTTCACCTCACCGACCACTTTCACGTTAATAGTTTTAGGGGCAAAACTAGCCGATGCTAGGGTTTCCGATTCTTTGGCCGAGATTTCAGTCGCGGTGGGGATAATCACCGTATCACCTTCTTGAAGAAAGATATCGCCGGTCATATCACCTTTATCGAGCAAACTCCAGAGATCTACCGGGATTTTCTGCTGGGAACCGTCACGGGTGTAACGCAGCACTTGCACCTGTCGGATATCGGCCAGAGGTTTGATGCCTCCCGCTTGTTGGATAGCTTGGGTTAGTCGGGCCGGTTGTCGTCGAATTCCGCGATTATTCTCTGTGGTGACGGTGTTAACTTGATTGGGGACAATACGATGGGAGCCAGGACGATAAACTTCTCCCACCACAGTAACATTAATTTCTCGATCGCTATCTAGTCCAAAATTGGCATCGGCTAATTGATTGACTTCGCCGACGCTAAGGGTCGTTTTAGTGGGAATAACGATGCTATCGCCATCTCTGAGGCTAATATCCTGGGTTGTATCGCCTTTTTGGATTAATTGCCAGAGATTGGCTTGAATTAGCTGTTCTTGTCCCTTGAGGTTGCGTCGGATTTGAACTTGACCGATATCGGCCACCGTAGTCACTCCCCCCGCTTGCCGGATTATTTCGGTCAATAGGGGCGTTTTTTGGCTTTGTTCGGGGTTAATTGTATAGGTACCCGGGCGATTGACTTCCCCCGCGATGGCGATTTGCAGAGGCCGGGGGGTGAGAATGCTAACAGTAACCACGGGACGCTTGAGATAGGTGGTGTAACGTTTAGCCAGGGTTTGGCCGGCTTCGGTGACGGTCATTCCCTCCACTTTGACGCTACCAATCAGAGGTAAAGTTAGGGTTCCATCGGCTAAAACAAGGAAATCGCCGCTTAAATCCGCCACTTGGTAAACGGTGACGCGCACTTTATCCCCTTCTCCCAAGGTGTACTCTTTGCTTTCTGCGGGGATAGGGGCAATCGCTTCTTTAGGGGGTGCGGGACTACTAGGAGGAGTGGCTTGGACTGGGCGGGCTTCTAAGGAAGTTAGGGGGGCAATAGTGCCGATAATTAACAGATAACGTAGTGATTGGCTGATTAAATCCTGTAATTGGCTGCTATTTAACATTATTAATAGGATTAATTTTATCGTTGACATTGGCGATCAGTGTAGCACAAATAGTCGATCGCCTATGGAAACCCCCTGTAGCATCGCATCTATCGAGAGTTACCGCTAACTGTAAGATAGTTTTAACGATTGCCTGTATGTAAAGGGGTATATTAATTTTATGACAGCTACTAGCACAATTCCCGATTTTTGTCAAGGGATAAAATATTTTGGGGCTTCCTTACCGGAATTTGATAAATATGCAGGAAAAGCCGCTATCGCTGAGGGAAAAACCGCTATTATTGCCGCTAATGACCCGAATGCTATCTATCAAACCCTCCTAGCCGCCGATGCTTTGCGTTACCTCACCCTACAAATCACCGCTACCAAAGAATCGGGACACCCCGGCGGTTTTGCCAGCGCCGCCGACGTGATTGCCTCTTTGATGATGTTAGGCCAGAAAAATATTTTCACCGAAGTGGGCCATCATGCCCCCGGTTTTTATAGTAACGTCTTTCTCGATCGCTCTCTGGAAGCCATGGGCATCAGCAACGTCAGCGAATTGGGAGAACGTTTTCGGGAAAAACACGGACTTTTAGGGCATCTTTCTGGACAAATCCCCGGACTGCTCGGGCCGGCCGGTCCTTTGGGCCAAGGCCAACATTTTGCCATGGCGGCGGCCAAATTACACCCTAATACTCTTTTCCCTGTGACTATCGGGGATGGTGGTTTAGGAGAACCCTACATTATGAGTAGTTTTGGTCATTTTCACACTGCTTATCCAGAAATTACCAATTTTCTGCCGATTTTAGTTTGGAATGGCTATTCCCAAGAACACCATAGCATGGTGTCCCTGAAAACTAACGCCGAAATGGAAGCCTATTGGCGCGGTAATGGTTTCGAGGAAGTGATTCTCATTAATGCCAAAGACTTCGATGATGCTAATCAAAATGGGGAATATGTAGATAGCACCAAATTCTCTTTTAACCAGCGTCTGGAGTTCATGAAAGCGGTGTTAATGGCCACGGATAAAGCCGCCCAATTAGCCCTAGGTGGTAAACTAACGGTGATCATTATTAAACAACTTAAAGGGGCGGGAGTTCACAAACGGGGAGCGGCTTCCCATAATCTTTACCCCGGGGATTCTTTAGAAAAAGATTATATCGTTAGTGCCTTGCAGGAACGCGCTTTACCCCCTGAAGCTTGGGCAATTGTTCGTACTAATTTCGAGCGCTCTGGAGGCGGTCCGGCAGTGGAAACAGTGGTAACGGAAAAAGTCTTCCCTCTGCCGGATTTAGGAACCTTACCGATGACCGAATATACTGTGGGTGGCGATAAAAAAGTGGCCACCACTGCCATGGGGGAATTAGTGGTAGCTGTGGGTAAAGCTGACCCCAATTTTGTCGTCACAAATGCTGATGGTAATGCCGCTTCGGGAATTAATAATATTAACGTCGGGTTAAAGATTATTCACCCCACCACCGATGAGACCTATTTCCAAGCACCTAACGGTCAAGTTTATGAGCCTTTAAGCGAGGATGCCTGTGCTGGATTAGCCGTCGGTTTATCTCTCTTGGGAGGGCGGACTTTATGGTGTTCCTACGAGTCTTTTGCTATCAATGGTTTACCGATTTGGCAGACTGTAACCCAAGCGATGGCGGAGTTACGTCGTCCCACCCCTTCTACTATTACTTTATTCACCGCCGGAGCCTTAGAGCAAGGGCGTAATGGTTGGACACACCAACGCCCAGAGATTGAAAATTATTTCGCCGCTATGATGCGAAATGGTAATATTTTTCCTCTCTTTCCCTGCGATGCTAACAGCATTCAAGTCTGTTATCAATGGGCTTTAGGAACCAGCAATAAAGGCATTACAATCACTGCTAGTAAATCGCCTTTACCGGTGCGAACCACCTTTGAGCAAACCCGTCAAGCTTTGGAAAAAGGCGGCGTAATTCTCCAGGAATCGGAAGGCAGCAAAAAAGTCGTTTTTGCCGTCATTGGTGATATGACTTTATTACCCGTCTTTGAGTCTGCCCAACAGTTAGAAGCGGCGGGAATCGGGGTAAAAATTGTCTCGGTAATTAATCCCCGTCGTCTCTACCGTCCTAGCGATGTGATGAGTGAAACTAGCTCAGAAGCTGATAATAATTTCCTTGATGATGCTGGTTTTGACAGTCTCTTTGCTGGTGATGCTTTAATCGGAGTAACTGGTGGTACAAGCGCCATGTTAGAACCGATTATGTTACGCAGTAATACCCGTCGGGATGTCTTCGCTTGGAAACGGGGAGAAACCACCGCCAGTGCCGGGGAAATTATGGCCTATAATGGCTTAACTGCCAATGCTTTAACTACCCGTGCTACCCAGTTATTAGGCTAAGTTCCCAGTTAGTTTTTTTGATTATTCCCTACTTTCTTTGATTGGAAAGTAGGGATTTTTTTCTCAGGTCACTTTTACCAACGAGGTAAACTTTTAATAATTTTCCATAGGCGAGGATATTGGAGAGATAGATAGCGCTTAATATGGGATTTTAAACTAACTAAATCCTGCGATTCTTTCAGTTCTCTATCTTGATAAAAACGAATTAAATCATCCCGTCTTTTCAGTAAAATTTTAATTTGTTGGTAATCTTCCGAGCTTAAAACTTGATGGGGTTGAATATTTTCTGGCAGCGGGCGCGGGATGTAAAAAGTTGTATGAGATGGTGATAATTCTTCGATAGGACGTTCTTTGGTATAGAGATAGATAGAAAGAGATTTCCGGGATAAATGCCGTTGATTTTCTGGTAAATTAATCTGAGAAAATCCATGCCATGAATGTTCATTGGTTTCAAAAATAAGACAACGATTAAAGATAGGTACAAAAGATTTAATCCTATTTTCTTCCAGTTGACGAGGATTGGAATGTAACTCGAGATTCCCTCCCCAATCTGCTTGCCATTGGGGATTTAAATAGATTAATAAATTCAAGCGGCGATGATACCAGTGACGCTCATCGAGGTTAAAATCAATGTGAGGGTCTAATTCTTGACCATGTAAATTTTCGTGGGTTCCACCCCCATAAAAACTAGGGTCTGTAATTAAATTATCGATACCGGTTAATTGGGAAATTAACTCTAAAAACTCTTGAGATTGAACGTAGCGGCCAAACTGTTGGTAAACACCCCCTAAACCGATTAAATCCTCATTAACTGCCTTGCCGCCAACTTTTCCTAACTCACTAATGGCTTTTTGCGGATTAAAACTGGGAAAATTTTCCAGCAAAATTTGCGCTTGCTCCCCAACTAAAAAATTATCGATGACCAAATGCTTAAACGGTTGCGCTGTCTCAAAATCTTGACGATAGACAGAAGATTTCTCATAAACAAGGGGATTAATAAACATTAGACAGCTTTTTTGTTGGTATGATAAATTGTAGCAATCAAACTAGCAAAATAAAGATTAACTCTCCTATTGACCTCATCGCCTATGGACTGGTGGCACAAACTCAAAGATAATCCTCTCGCCCGTTGGGGAGCAGTTTTACTGTTAATCTTCTATTTAAGCGTAATGGCGGCGGATTTTGTCGCTCCCTACTCTCCCTACTCCTCCCAACCCGGTCAGTCTCTCCTACCCCCCACCCAAATCTTTTGGCGCTCGCAGTCGGGAAGTAACAAGGGTGAGTGGATTGGCCCCCACGTCTATCCCACCACTCAAAGTGCTATTAATATAGAAACTGGTGAGCGGAAGCTAATGAGAGATTTTAACAACCCCTTGCCGCTACGTCTCTTGGTTAAGGGTGAAACCTATAATTTCGGTCAAATTCGCCTACCTTTACCGCCAAAATGGGAGGAAGTAACTTTATTCCCCGGTATCCCTTTTGATCTCCATCTGTTCGGGGTCATCGGCGATGGTAGAATCAATATATTGGGAACCGACGAATCGGGACGCGATAGTTTTAGTCGCTTGATTTTCGGGGGCAGAATTAGTTTATTTATCGGTTTGGTCGGGATTTTAATTTCTTTCCCTATCGGTTTATTTGTCGGTGGCGTTTCTGGCTATTTTGGTGGTTGGTTAGATGGGATTTTAATGCGTTTTGTGGAAGTTTTAATGACTATCCCCGGCATATATTTACTCGTGGCCCTAGCGGCCGTTTTACCCGCAGGATTAACCAGTACCCAGCGCTTTTTATTAATCGTCCTGATTACTTCTTTTATCAGTTGGTCGGGATTAGCGCGGGTAATTCGCGGTCAAGTTTTATCCCTGAAAGAACAGGAATTTATTCAGGCCGCCAAAGCTATGGGAGCAAAACCCCTTTATATTATTCTGCGTCATGTGCTGCCCCAAACTGCCAGTTATATCATTATTTCTGCTACGTTAGCGGTGCCGGGGTTTATCGTGGCCGAATCGGTTTTAAGTTTAATTGGTTTGGGAATTCAACAGCCGGATCCTAGTTGGGGAAATATGCTTTCTCTGGCTACCAATGCCTCAATTATTGTTCTACAACCCTGGTTAATTTGGCCGCCTGCTTTGTTAATTATTCTCACCGTTTTAGCTTTTAATTTACTCGGTGATGGTTTACGCGATGCTCTAGATCCTCGCAATTTAGAGAGATAATTTAGTTATTTTAGCCATTATCAGTTATCAGTTATCAGTAAACAGTTATCAGTGAACTGATAACTGAAAAGTCTCCCCACTTCCCATTATGAATAGAATCAGTAAAACTTTTAATAATTTCGCCGATAGTTTGGTGATTTATAGTCAAAGATACGGAAAAATAAGCTGGGTAATATTTTTAATTATCTTTGCTTGTATCATGACGATAACCTTTAATTATCCGGCACAATCCACCAATCAACCCCAAGAAAAACCCGAAATTCGTGGAGTTTGGTTAACTAATATCGATAGTGAGGTATTATTTAAACCGCAAACCCTAAAAGATGCCCTTGATAGGTTGGCTGATTTAAACTTTAACACTATTTATCCCACGGTCTGGAATTGGGGTTATACACTCTATCCTTCTAAGGTAGCAGCAAAAGTCACAGGACGAGCGATCGATCCCCATAAGTCTTTAAAAAATCGCGACTTTTTAGAGGAAATAATTAGCCAAGGTCATCGGAAAAAATTAAGAATTATTCCCTGGTTTGAATTTGGTTTTATGGCTCCTGCGGATTCAGAATTAGCCAAACGACATCCCGATTGGTTAACCCAAAGACAGGATAAAAGTGTGATTTGGTGGGAAGGAAAAGTGCATCAACGTGTGTGGTTAAATCCCTTACATCCGCAAGTACAAAACTTTATTACCGATTTAGTCAGCGAGATTATTACTAACTACGATATAGAAGGAATTCAGTTTGATGACCATTTTGGTTATCCCGCCGATTTTGGCTATGATGAAACCACGATTAAGCTCTATCAAAGGGAACATTCTGGACAATTACCACCGCAAGATTACCAAGATAAAGCATGGATTCAATGGCGGGCCGATAAAATTACTGACTATATGAATAGTTTAGCCCAGACGATTAAAAAGCAGCAACCTAGAGCGATTATTTCCCTATCTCCTAATCCCTACACTTTCTCCCTAGAATCCTATCTTTTAGATTGGCAAAAATGGCAAGAAAAAAACTTGATTGATGAATTAGTAGTGCAAGTGTATCGAACTGATATGAACGCCTTTGACTGGGAATTATCGCAACCAGAATTACAGCAAGCTAGAGAATCTATTCCCGTGGCTATTGGGATTTTATCTGGTTTAAAAGGTCGTCCGATTCCGATGGTTAATATTACTCAACAAGTGGAAAAATCGAGACAAGAAAATTTTGGCGTTTCTTTCTTTTTCTACGAAACTTTATGGAATATGAGTAATGAATCTCCTTCCTATCGACGCAGGATTTTTCGGGAAATACTCCAGTCTGCTAATCCTAGCTAAAATTAGGTAAAATTGCTGATTTTAAGCGAAATTATTGCCCTAACCTAGCTATAGTTTCTTAAGTTTATCTTTAAATTAAGAAAAAGCAGCAGGGAGAGACGAGAAGGCTGCATCTCATTTTTGTCAATCTACTGAGTTGGAATTTTTAAAGGGAAACTCTCTGCTAAAATTAGTCATTACTTCTGATTTTATCACTCAATCCAAGCCTTTGGGGGGTTCTACCCCCCAAACCCCCCGTTGGGGACGCAAGCGCCGTCCCCAAACCCCTCGCGCATTAGTTTTTCGGTGGGATGCTTACACGCAGCTGCTGATATATTTGTAATAATTTAAGAGTCACTGACTAATTGCTGATTTTCCGGATTTCTGTAAATGTGAGATGCACCCGACGAGAATCGCTAGAATAAAAAAAGACTCTCCCTTATCACTTTATTTATGCTGATCAGACATAACCGAAGCTCGATCGCTAAACCTATTCTACTGTTTCTTGGCTGCCTTGTGATCGGGCAGTTGGGGATATTAGTGGTAGCCAATAGCCTCTGGTTTACCGAGATGGGTTATTTAAACACTTTCCTGAAACAATTATCTTGGCAACTAGGATTAGGTTGGGGAAGTGCGATTCTTTCTCTACTCTTTATTTTTACTAATTTACGTTTAGCCCAGCGTTTTCGTTGGCAAAAACCCAAAGAAGATAGTTATCCTCTTAGTCCTCAATCTCCTAGTATTAATTTACTCAGTCTTTTGATTATCGCAACGGGAATTGGAGCTTGGATCGGGTCAATGTTATTGTATTACAGTAAACTAGCCCTCAGTCTCTGGACACCAGATTTTAATCTTCCTAACCTTAGTTCTTCCATAAGTTCTCCTCTGGAAATAGTTTGGATTAGGCAAGTATTAACCGATATTTCCAGTAATCTTTGGCAAGGGTTAATTATCGCTTTTTTAGTTCTGGGATTATTAATTAAAACCGATTATTTTTTGCGAATAATATCCCTAGTGTTCACCCTACTGCTATCTTTTATTATTGCTGGGCAGTGGGCGAATTTTTTAAAATATTTTTATGGTGTTCCTTTCAATATTAACGATCCTCAATACGGGAATGATTTAGGTTTTTACATCTTTCAATTACCCCTGTGGCAGTTACTAGAATTATGGCTTAGTGGTGTGGGAATATATACTCTTTTCGCCGTCAGTTTAACCTATCTTTTTTCGGCCGATAGTCTTTCTCTGGGAACATTTCCGGGGTTTTCCCGTCCGCAACTGCGTCATTTGTACGCCCTGTGGAGTGGGTTAATGGGGCTGCTAGTATTACACCATATTATTCAGCGTTACCTGCTACTTTATTCTCCCGAAGGAGTAGTTTATGGTGCGGGTTATATCGATGTTCATGTTGGTCAATTTATTGAAATTATTCTGGGAATTATTGCAGCAATAACCTCTATATGGTTAGGAGAAAAATCATTATTTGGTAAAAAAGACCGTCGCAAGTTATACAAAACCGCCAAGAAAAAGTTGGTATTTTCCCCCTACTTAGTTCCTGTATTTCTCTATTTAATTGTTTGGATAAGTGGCACAATTATCAGTGGAGTATTACAAAGAATAATCGTACAACCGAATGAATTAGTGAGAGAAAGACCCTATATTGAAAGAAGTATTCAATCCACAAGAGCGGCTTTTTCCTTAGATAGAATTGATGCCCAAATTTTCGATCCACAGGCCGAATTAAATGCCGAAGTTTTAGAGAGAAATCATCTAACTATCGATAATATTCGTCTTTGGGATACCAAACCACTGCTAGAAACTAACCGACAGTTACAGCAAATTCGCTTATATTATAAATTCCCCGATGCTGATATTGATCGCTATCGGGTACGAGTGGGAGTGCCTGAAAAAATCGAGGAACGTCAAATATCTGAAAAACAACAGACCATTATTGCCGCTAGAGAATTAGATTATAGTGCGGTTCCCACTTCTGCTAACACTTGGGTGAATAAACATCTCGTTTATACCCACGGTTATGGGTTCACTCTTTCCCCGGTTAATTTAGTGGCTGCCGGGGGTTTACCCTACTATTTTGTCAAAGATATCGGCACAAATAAAGACGAAGGGGCCCTACAAACCTCTAGCGAATTAATTGATTATAGTATTCCCATTGGTAAACCCCGCATTTACTACGGGGAATTAACTAATAATTATGTGATGACTCCCACCACCGTAGAAGAATTGGATTTTCCCAGCGGGGATGGAAATGTCTATAATACCTACGATGGAAAGGGAGGAATCCTAGTGGGTACGGGGTGGAGACGTTGGCTATTTGCCCTTTATCTGCGGGATTGGCAAATGTTATTTAGCCAAGATTTTACTCCCGAAACTCGCTTATTAATGCGTCGTGATATCCAAAATCGCGTGCAAACTATCGCCCCTTTTTTAAATTATGATCGCAACCCCTATTTAGTAGCGGCAGATGTGGGCGATAGTAGTAGTAAATTACATTGGATTATTGATGCTTATACTATTAGTGATCGCTATCCCTATTCTGACCCAGGAAAAGATAAATTTAACTATATTCGCAATTCGGTCAAAGTGGTAGTGGATGCCTATCATGGAACGGTGAATTTCTATGTTGCCGATGAAAATGATCCAATTATTCAGACGTGGCGTAAAATCTTTCCTCATCTCTTTAAATCTTTAGCAGAAATGCCGAAAACTCTCCGCAGTCATATACGTTATCCCGAAGATTTATTTAGTACCCAAGCGGAAAGATTATTAACCTATCACATGACCGATCCACAAGTATTTTATAATCGGGAGGATCAATGGGAAATTCCCCTAGAAATTTACGGCACGGAACCCCAGGCTGTATCACCCTATTATTTAATCATGAAACTGCCCGATGCCGACAAAGAAGAATTTATTCTCCTCCATCCCTATACTCCCTCTAGTCGGCAAAATTTAATCGCTTGGTTAGCGGCGCGTTCAGACGATAGAGAGTATGGTAAGTTATTACTCTATCAATTTCCTAAACAAAGGTTAGTGTACGGACCGAATCAAATTGAGGCTTTAATTAACCAAGATCCAGATATTTCTCAACAGATTTCCCTTTGGAATCGGGACGGTTCTAAAGTTTTGCAAGGACACCTATTAATTATTCCCATTGAACAATCTCTGCTTTATGTAGAACCTTTGTATCTAGTGGCAGACCAAAATAGTGTCCCGACAATCGCTAGAGTAACAGTTGCTTATCAAAATAAAATTGTCATGGAACCAACCTTGAAGGAAGCTTTAGAAAAGCTATTCTCAGGTCATCAGAGCTAAATTGCCGCTAATTGGCCACAAATTAGCAAAAAAGCTGATCCTGGTTCCAGAACGATCCTCAATATCCCCGAATTTGCCCGGAAAATTGCCTGGCAAATTCTCGTAGATTGAGAAAGATAATAAGAGGACGCTGGTTAATCAGCCAATTTTAAAATCCAGTATCATCAAAGGATTGAGTTATGCTTTTAATTGGAAAAGTGGGCAATTAATTCTGTGCGAGATGAATTAATTATTAAAGGGGTAAACTCCTCCACTGGTAATAATAAAATGCGATCAATGATTACGGACAAATCTGGGTCTAAACTACCAAAACGAGCTTTCAATAAATTTTCTATCACCAGACGTTCTCCCTGTTGAAGACCTTGTTGAAGACCCTGTTGAAGACCCTGTTGAAGACCCTGTTGAAGACCCTGTTGAAGACCCTGTTGAAGACCCTGTTGAAGACCCTGTTGAAGACCCTGTTGAAGACCCTGTTGAAGACCCTGTTGAAGACCCTGTTGAAGACCTTGTTGACGGCCAGCATCCAGTTCTTCCTGAAGACGGGAAGTGTATAAAGGTGATAATCTCATAATTAACTCTCTGTCCTCCTCTTCAAGCTCTTGATCGTTAGTTAAAGAAGTTCTCAAGTTTAATAATAATTCTAGAGCATTTACCCGAAAAGGATGATCCTCTGGTAACGATTCTAGCTCATCGATCGCCCTTGCTTGTACTTTTCCCCGGCCTAAAATTCTTAACCAGAGAGTTGCTTCTGTTGGGGGTAATTGATGGATAACGGTGATTGCCGTGCGTAAAGAGGGAGCTAAAAAATAGATACCTTCCCCCCAATTCTCCTCATCTAATTTAGCTCCGAATCCTCCTAACAGTTGCGAGGAAGCGGTGGGAGTCAAAATCCAGAGACGGGGGATTTCCCCATCGTTAACATTCGTTTTCTGACGATTTGCTTGACGATTAATTTCTCCTTCCACTTGCAACAATTTTAACAGACAAGTTCTAATTTCTGTAGCGGTGACAGGATTGCGAAAGGGTTCAAATAAACAGGGATTAATCGCCATTTTTCCCAGTAATCCCAGCAGTTCTCTCGGATTATTATCGAGAATATTGGGTGAAAACCAGACATCGATTTCTCGTACTTCTCCGCGTACAACCCGTGCCGATTTTACCTCTCCCAGAGAAGATAATAATTCTTCGAGATAATCTTTGGCAAACTGGTCATGAATAAATCTAGTCATAGGTTTATCTAAGATGATTTAATAACTTATCTCGCAATTGCTTAATCCGATCGCGATATTTAGCCGCTGCCTCGAATTCTAGATTTTTCGCCGCTTCTTTCATTTGCGCTTCTAGTTGTTGAATTAACTCGGGAATTTGTTCTAAAGAAAGTTCTTCTATATTCTCACAAACCTGCTCTAATTGTTGGGAATTTAGACGACGGGAAATATCCAGAAAAGCCAAAATTGAATTACTCGACCTTTTAACAATCGGTTGCGGAATAATCCCATGTTTCTGGTTATATTCCTCTTGAATAGCTCGCCGTCTCTTGGTTTCTTCGATCGCATTAATCATACTATCAGTGAGATTATCTCCGTAAAGAATTGCCTGACCGCGAATATGACGAGCAGCCCGGCCAATAGTTTGAATTAAAGAGCGGGTAGCCCTTAAAAATCCTTCCTTATCTGCGTCTAAAATCGCCACTAGAGACACTTCCGGCAGGTCTAACCCCTCGCGAAGCAAATTCACCCCGATCAGCACGTCAAAGACCCCTTCTCGCAGGTCTTGAATAATTTCAATCCGTTGAATTGATTGAATTTCCGAATGTAGATATCTAACTTTAATTCCCCTTTCTTGCAAGTATTCGGTTAAATCTTCGGCCATGCGTTTGGTTAAAGTGGTAATCAAAACCCGTTCATTTAACCGCACTCGCTCCTTAATTTCCCCTAATAAATCATCCACTTGTCCCTCGGTTGGTCGCACAAAAATCTCTGGATCTAAAACTCCCGTCGGTCGGATAATTTGTTCAACAATGCGATTTTCTGACTGTTCTAATTCCCAATCTCCCGGAGTGGCCGAAACAAAAATACATTGATTAACTTTCTGCCAAAATTCTTCTGACTTCAAAGGACGATTATCCGCAGCACTGGGTAAACGAAAACCGTGATCGATCAAAACTTTTTTTCGTGATTGATCGCCATTATACATCCCGCGAATCTGCGGCACACTGACATGGGATTCATCCACAACTAATAACCAATCTTGAGGAAAATAATCCACCAAACATTCCGGGGGTTCCCCCGCTAATCTACCCGCTAAATGCCGCGAATAATTTTCCACGCCATTACAATAACCCACTTCCTGCAACATTTCTAAATCATAACGAGTCCGCTGATCCAACCGTTGCGCTTCCAGTAATTTGCCCGCTTTTTCCAACTCCAATAAACGGTTATCTAACTCGGTTTTAATATCCCGACAGGCCACCTCTAAACGTTCCTCTGGGGTAACAAAGTGACGGGCCGGATAAATACTAATTCGCTCTAATTTTTGCAAAACTTCCCCCGTCAGGGGATCGAGATAACGAATACTTTCAATCTCATCGCCAAAAAAATCAATTTTAATAACCCGATCCTCGTAAGCGGGAACAATTTCCAAAATATCGCCCTTCAGACGAAAACGGCCGCGAGTTAACTCTAAATCATTGCGATTGTACTGCACTGACACCAAGGCCCGTAATAATTGCCTTTGGTCGAACTCTTGACCAACTGTTAAGGAAATCGCCGCTTTTAGGTATTCCGCCGGCATTCCCAAACCATAAATACAACTAATGGAAGCGACGACGATCACATCCCTGCGTTCAAACAGCGATCGCGTGGCCGAATGGCGCAGCATATCGATCTCATCATTAATCGAAGAACTCTTTTCGATGTAGGTATCGCTGACAGGAATATAAGCCTCCGGCTGATAGTAGTCGTAATAGCTGATAAAGTATTCCACGGCGTTATTGGGGAAAAATTGCCGCAATTCGTTGCATAATTGGGCGGCCAGGGTCTTATTATGGGCCAGGACGAGGGTAGGCCTGCCAATTTTCTCGATGACGGCGGCAATGGTGAAGGTTTTGCCGGTGCCTGTTGCCCCTAAGAGGGTTTGGAAACGATGCTGGTTTTGCAGGGAATCTACCAATTTATTGATCGCTGCCGGTTGATCCCCAGTGGGTTGAAAGGGTGCTTGTAGTTGAAAAGCGGTCATTAGCGGCTAGGTGTAGAGAACAGGCAAAATAAATTATCAATCAAATTACCAACACTTATAGGGTTTTGGGAAAGAAAGATGTATCTTAATATTAGAGAGGATTTTAAAAAAAGATTAAAAGTCTTCGAGAATACCCTAAACTTAAATCTTATCGTTTCCCCGAAGCTATTAACGGAAAGGAGTATCAGGTTATGACGGTGGAAAATCTAGAAACGAACGGGACCCAAACCCCAGCAACCACAGAAGAAAAGACCAGCAGCTCACGCGGTAAAGCTACTACGGCTAAAACCGCCAAAGATAAAGAAGTGGTCGCCCTTTCGGTGAAAAACAACGCTCAATCGGCTTCCAAAGCCTTAAAATTCTATCAACCTGAACATCGCTTACCCGAAAATCGTCCTGTTGGTACTAGCCATCTTCACTTCACGGAAGATGAAATGTTACCCGGGAGCCGTCCCGTGGAAGTTAGCCATCTGAAAATTGTTAGTACCTATTCTTCCGTCGGTGGATTGCGTCCTGTCGGCTCTAGCGGTATGGAAGTCAGTAGCACTCTAGCGATTTCTGGCAATCGTCCGATCGCTCTTAGTCATCTGCACATTAGCGAAACCTATACAGTCATGGGTAATCGTCCCGTTGCTTCCAATGAAATCGATGATCCCGAAACTTTAATGGGATTTTTGGATTAATTGTTTTGTTGATCAAGACAGATTTTTTCCCTGTCCCGGACGGGGAATTTATTTTTTTCCCTTTAGTTAAGCACGATATTGAGCAATTAGTTGGTATTTTCCCGGTTTTAATTGCAGAGTAAATAAGCCGTCCTGAGAGATTCCCTGACTGCTAATCATTCCCTTGGGATTAGTTTCAAAGTGCCAGCGACTAAAATAAGTGATTCCCAGATCAACCTGAGTATCTGAGACGATTTGGCAATCCCAAATACGATTATATGAAGAAGCTTTGACCATAGCTAATTGACCGTTACCATTGCGAACATAATGGTCTTGATAACCTTGAGCAGGAGAAACGGTATTACCTTGAAATTTCCAGAAAGGGGTTTTCTCACTCAGGGCAGCCGGAAGATAATCTACTACATCTGGGACAATTAAGAGACCGGCCGCTAGATTAAATCCTTTACCTCCGACTTTAATTGGTTCTACTGGTAAAAAATTAGCCGCTGCTGTTCTTTGGGATTGATAAGATGGCTGTTTAATCCTGGCGGTAATCAAGTTATTGAGTTGTTCTTTGGCCAGGGAATCTTGGTAAACAGGAGTTAGGACACTTGATAATAAAAAGTAATGGGGAATAGACCTGAGAGGGGGACAAGCGAGCTAGAAGGTAGATAGGGCAAGCGATATCGCTCTTTGTCCTTTGATGTAATCCTTCAACCGATAGCGGCTAATTTGCATTAGCTCTTCTATATTTTTTGGGAACATTTGATGTAGCTGGAGCCAATGATAGAGATGTTGACCCACATAAAAACTGCTGTGTCTGCGTTGACCTTTATATCTTTTTTCAGGTCTTGTGACATATTTTTGGATTCCCATATCCTTAATTTTTTTACCTCGCAGTGTGGCACTTGTATAGGCGATAGCTATAACAATTATCAGCTTTGATAGGTATTTCGGTGCTAATTGAGAACCTTCTAAGCTATAGCCTCCCGACTTAAAATCTCGGAACATCTCCTCAATATCAAATCTTTTTTGATAGGCCATTATTGCCGTCTCTAAATCCCCAAAATTTGTCAGAATATACCAAGGTTCTTTTGTTGGAAAACCCCGACAGGTTTTTTTCCACTTACCAGCTAAGTTAAACTGTCCAAATCCCTGCTCTTTTGTAATATTGACATCATTCAAAAATAGTTGAGTTCCTGGACTTAAACCTAACTCTCTCATTTCTTGATAAATTCCTTCTTTTGTCTTGACATTTGTACTTTTTTTTTGTCTTAAACAAAAGTATAAACTCTGCTTCTGAAGCCACTTTCCAAGACTGACCGAGCAAAATTCTCTATCTCCTAACACCACGATTTTATGACCTGATAGCACCGTCAATATTTTCCCCAATACTCGCTGCTGTTCTTCGAGATTACTACTTCCTTTTTTATCCAATATCTCCCCATAGATTGGGATGGCTCTCTTGTCATAAATTAGACTCACCATCAAGATATTAATTGCTCCCCAACTCGTTCGGTCTATGGCAATATATACTAATCCTTTTATTGTGAATCTCTCCTGCTGTTTTAACATCTCTTTTAAGCAGAGAAACCAGATTTTTTCAATATTCAGAATTTCCAGCTTTAAAAATCTTTTTAGTTTTTTTCTCCGACTCTCAAACAGGATCGGTATTGGCAGTGCTTCTGCTAATATCTCTAACTTAGCTTGCTTTAGTATTTGCCAGGTTCCAACTATCATTAACAACAGTAGATATCTGGCTCGTCCCAGTTCATTTTCTAACACTTTCTGGTATAGTTCACTTATCATTTTTGTTCTCTAGGTCATATTTACTATATATGACTTATCTTTTTTGGAAGTCTGTGTCTGTATTCCATGCTACATAAGCTTTTCAGCTGGCTTGTCCCCCTGTCAGGGAATAGACACACTAGCAATGACTAACAGGCTGACTAAAAGGCGTTTTTTGAACTGGTTAAATTTCCCGGAAATGCAGAGAATCGCCAAAGTAGAAACTAGGCCAGCTGCCACGGCAATAAAGCGAAAGGGAAACTGGATTTTTTGCAGGGGAAAAATGATTTTGTAGAGTGGTAAAGAAAGAGGTGAAATCATCAATAAACTCAGACCCGATAAAACGATTAGAGAAAACAAATTAAATTTTTCTAATTGGTTTCGTCTCTGCCAAACTGCTCGAATACTTAAGAGATAGATAATTAGATAGATGCTGAAAATGAGACTAATTATAAAAGTCTGTCTATTTTGATGAAAGTTATTACCAAAAGCCACCCAATCACCTAGGGAAGTTCCGATCGGTTGACGAATTTCCTTTAAATTAAAAACCGCAGGAATTAGGTAAGGAAAAGAAAAAATTAGGCCGATGATAAAAAAGAGAATCCGCCAGCCAAAATCTCGAAAATTTCTAGTTTTTAACAGGATAATTACCGAATAAATACCAAACAGAAAAAATATAATAATCAGACTAGGTAGGTGAGCTAGTGCTATCAAAGAAGTTGTGATTGTTAGTGCTAAACCATTGGCGAAAGTAATTACATTGGATACTTTTAAGAGAGCGACAATAAAAAAAGGCATTAAAGCAATGGCTAAACATTCTGCTAATGCTCCGCGCCAAAATAAACAGTAAAATAGGTAAGGATTAATTGCTAAAATAATAATTAGTTGATAGTAAAGTATGCCCCTTCTTTTGAATAAATATGCTGCTAAAGTTGAGGCACTAATTATATTGATGAGCAAAATGGTTAGCACCGTAAGTCTTAGAGCAACAACTGGAGAAAATCCGAGCAAATGATAGGGAAAAGCTACATATCTTAAAAGAGGAGGATAGAATAAAAATGCAGCATTTCCGAAGCCTCCATAGCCTTGAGCATACCATTTTGGGAATAAATCTCCAGACTTAACTTGCTCTGCCCAAAAACTATTTCAAAATAAATGAACAAGACCATCATTTGTTCTTTCTGGAGCAAATAAGAAAGCTAACCAAGTGCTACCTATAATCAAAAACACCAGAAGAGCGAAACTAAGTTGTTTTCTATGTAATCGAGCAAGACTAACAAGTATATTCATGATCAGGTAAGCGGAAGATTTTAATCTTTTCCTCGTTATCTAATCCTAGATTGTAGCAATATCAAGCTACAGAATTAAATAATTATTATCTATCAAATAGATATCTTACTTATTTATTTATTCTAGGAAAGTTCTTAGGATAAATTTTAGCATAAACTAGACTAGCTTTTTCAGCTAATACTTGAATTTCATATTCGGAAGATAAATTATCAAAATCTTCTTTACTCATAATAATTTCATGATTTTTATCGCTATTGACGGCAGTTTTAAGTTCTTCAGCACTCCTCACCCACCAAACCGGTCTATTACTATAAAATAAGGCACTGGGATGATTAAGACTAGCAGATAACTTAGCAATTATTAAGGGATTTTTCTTATTCTTACTAAAATCCCCTTGCCCTGCCACTTGTGCTAAAGCAGCTAGGGGAGTTACTCTTGCAGTATAAAGTCCTCTAACTTCTCTGATTCCAGAAAAGACAAAAACCGCAAATAGTAAAATAGTCGCCGATTTAGGAGTAAGCCTTTTCAGTAAAATGAGAACAAGTAGAGTTGCCGCAATCACAAAACAGAAAACTGCTACTATCTGTTTAACTGAAGGACTGATAATGCCAACAATTTTGAGAGGCGTTAAAGGAAAAATAACTAAAGCTACAGTTGCGATACTAATCAATATCCACGAACGAGCAGTAGAAGAAGCTTGTGCCTTTTGAAATAAATAACCGATAAAAATTGCCAAAATCGGATAAAGGGGAAGAATATACCAGCTTAATTTGGTTGATACCAAACTATATAGACCAAAAACCACCAGAAAGAAAACGATTAGAATTCTTGACGAGCTATGGGGCTTTAAAGTATCTTTAACACTGACGATAAAGGCAAAAGGAATTAGATAAACCCAAGGAAAAAAGAATTTAATAACTGTTCGGAAATATGAGAGAAAGTCTCCACTGTTTCCCTCTAGGGGACGGGTTGCCCGTTCAATCACATGATAACCTAAGTATTTCCCCAAAAAAGCCTGTCCATGCTGTAGTAGCACTGTTAAATGCCAGGGAAGAATTATCAAAGTAGCCAAGACAATACTTTGCCAAAAATGCCTTGATTTAAAAGTAGTTAATAACTGTCTTTCAATCAACAGCGTTATCATAATGGCAGCTGGTGCAACAATGGCAGCAAAACCTTTAACCATAAAAGCCAAGGCACAAGCAGTACCAATAAAATACCACCATTTTTGATTGCCTTGGCGAAGATGAAGATAACCGTAAAGTGATAGAAACAGAAAGAATGTCAACATCATATCGGTGGTACCAAACCGAGCAGAATGGACAAATTGATAACTTGCCAACAAAATCAACGAGGCAAAAACTCCTGCCCAATATCCATAAACTTTTTTACCAATTAAATAGATAATAGCAATTAAGGCGACTCCCGATAAAGCCGAAGCGGCTCTTGCCCAAAATTCGTCAACCCCAAATAATTGAAAAAAAGCAGCGGTTGACCACATAAATAGGGGGGGTTTATGAAACCAAGGCACATATCCGTAATGTAGAGTTATCCAGTCACCATTTTGTCCAATCTCTTTGGAAATTTGTGCATATATAGCTTCATCCCAATCTTCTAAACTCCTCTGTCCTAATTTCCACAGCAAGATGATTGCCGATAGAGAAAATAGTAACCAGAGAGTGGCATCTTTAAATTTCGATATAATGACTTGGATTTGCTCAGTTTTTACCATGGAATTAAACAGACTAATTATTGTATTGAAGGAGCGCAAATGGTAACAGTTTTTTCCAGTTCACAGCTTTTCTTCTTGATTCATGGCGGTTATTTATTTGATTATTTTCTTTCTGGTTTTAGGATAGTAGATCAAAATGACATCCTCATGACAAAAGATTTTTGTGAGGTTAAAATGTCAAAAAAAATACCAAATCACTTTCCCTCAAGATTGCTCATCTAAGATGCCCATAAATTTCAGGTTAATCGGCCATGTTTTCTGGAAAGCCGAGAAGATTGCTTACACTAGGATAATCCTTGATATAAACCATCTCCTGGCTGGCAGAAAACCAGAGACATTCTACCAAGATGTTATCAAAAACTACCAGAATTGTAAAGTAAATTGACAAGCAGTGGCTACAACAAGCAAAAACCCTCCCCCCGATGACAGCGTTTCTCATCAAGATGAAGTATAACCTGATAGGGCATCGTCATCTCTTGCTGAATCGGGTGACGAAGACCTTTAATCGATATGCGTATCCGATTTATTATAGATTAAACCTCTTGCCTAATGAATTTTTGAGGGTTCAAAAACGGCAAAAATAAGGATTAAATGGCATAAAATCTGTAAATAGACCATTTAATTGATTATTATTCATTCTTGATTCTACTGACGACCGACGACCGACTCCTAATCCTAATCCTAACAACAATTTTTGATTTTTACCAGAGGTTTATTGATTAGGTGTTTCTGTTAAGATGTCTTTGGACAATGGTCTGCAGCTAATTTCAACGATACCCCACTGGGTTGCCAATGATGATCAAACGAATTCTTCTTATCGTCACCTGCCTAATGCTGCTTTGCTGTAGTTTCGGATTATTAAATTTTACCTACGATGCTTCAGTTTTAGCACAGCAGCAATATTATCAGATTCGCTCCCTTCATAGTCGCAATGGTATCGGTAAATTTTATCTAGGACGGGAAATCGCTAAATTTATGGGACACAAAGAAATGTTATGGTTAGAACGTCCTAGTCGCAGTTTCACAGAAAAAGCCGATGATCTGATCACCGCACTACATTTAAAACCCACAGCCCCTGTGACAGATATCGGTGCGGGGACAGGTTATTTTAGTTTTCCTATCACGAATTTAGTAGAACAAGTCTTCGCTGTCCATGTGCAACCCGAAATCAGGGTTAGCGCATCTCAAACGCTATTGACAATTGCCCAATTTTGTGATCCGCTTGTTGTGTAGGCATTTCAAGTGATACCAGTCAATCAGAATAGTTACGAACTCGACCGGAGATGGCAAATTCTCCTCAAATATGCCTGAATCGCCCTCTGGGTAGGCAACCCAGATAAAGTTCATTTTGTCAAGGATTATTGAGATGCGTTTGCTTTGCTTCTGAGTATGAATTTTATCTGCAATCACCCCTCGATCGAGCATTGCTTAAAACAACAATTAATTAATATTTTTCCAGAAAACAACCATAAATTAACTTTATATCGTTGCTCAAAAACTGATAGTATTCTCTATCGTTCACCTCTGTTTTATTATTTTACGCCCGCTCAATGTCAAACCATATTTAACCATTTAATCGCCCTTTTTCCGCAAATTCAGCTTAAAGAAGGATGGCTAGAATTATTATTAGATCAACAATTTTTGTCCTTTTGGTTACTGAAACTAAACGATTTAATCGATAAGTTTTTCTCTGATCAGCTTCCTCTCCATCCCGAAGGAGAATTTTTCTTTTTATTTCAATATACCCACGCTCGCTATTCTAGTTTGTTCCAACTGCTCAATAGGGAAAAAATTAGATTAACCGAGCCAGAACTATTATCCTGGCATCATCCCGCCGAAATAGCCTTAATCCTGCAAATTTTAACCGTTTGTGATTGTTGGGAAGGCCAGAAACTCTATCCCTTAACCGCAAATTTTTGCGAAGCGATGCTCAATTTTGAGCGTAACTGTCGCATTATCGGAGAATCGTCCCCAATTCAGCGATCGAGATTAATCCTGATTAGCGTCAGTCAAAAACTACTTAACCGTCTTCTCCGTCAAAAATGGCAACTGCTACCGTTGACGGAACTATAAAAATATTAACTTTTGTGAATTGAGTGGACAAAATCACTAGCTTATGATAGATTTTAATTAGTGTGAGGAGCGAGCCAGAATAGAGAGCCGAGACGAAACATGGACAGTCGCCGGCTCTCTTTCTGTTGTTCAGGAATTATCTTTTTCTTGGCGATATTTAATAAAAGTGGGCAAATCGACCCGAAAAGAGGAATATTTCGGGGAAGGAGAGATGACAGGTGCGGGCCAATCCCTGTCTTTCTTATTTAAGGATTCTACTGGCTCAATTGTCTCTAATTCCGCTAAAAACTCATCGATGGGAGCCACTTCATCGCTTTCTTGATTCTCTGTCTGAGACCAAGGCTCGATCGCGGCTGCCTTGGCGACAATGGCTAAATCCGGGGCAGAATTGCGATCGCTACCGCCCTGGAAATACTGGGCCAAGGCCGCTTTATACTGGAGGGTGTAGCGTTGCTGACGTTGGAGACGGGTGCGTAATTCCTGCAATTGCTGGTCATAGTTGCACAGTTTTTGGCTTTTTTCCTGATAACTTTCCTGAATTAAGGCACATTCTCGCTCTAAACGGGCTAATTGTTGGCGCGTGCGGGTCAATTCTGCGGTCAAATTGGCAATAATCATCGGTTGCCGTTGTTCTGCTTGACGATACTGTTCGATTTCTCCTAAAGCTCGCTGTAATTGTTGCTTTTCGTATTGCAGTTCCTCGTTTTGCTGCTGGATTAGGGTATCACAACTTTGCAAGCGACGATGTTGCTCGGCTAACCGCGATCGCAGTTCCGCGAGAGCTTGCTCCCGTCGCCAGATCTCCGCTTGTAATTCTTGATTTTGTTGACGTAAATGAGAGGATAGAGCCGGCCAATCTGTCTCATCTGTTGATTGACTCTCATGCTCGACAATTTCAGCAGTGATGACAGTATCCGCATGGGTGAGATGATCGAGGTACAGGTCGGAATTATCGTTCATAAAAGCCAAAGGATGAGGAAACCTAGAAGTTTAGAGACGTTAAAAGCCTTCTATCGTTCCAAAAAAAAATGGGAACCGCATTGTTAGAGACTGCCGCGCGGTTCCACTGCCGATCCTTAAGAGGAGAACACTATAAATAACCATAAGCTTATTAGGAATTTTTGTCAATACTTAATGAAAATTTTTTTCAATAAGTTGGGGGAGAGGGGAATCGACTAATTCCTAGATAGGGTTGGCTGAATAAATCTAAAAACCTTGTTGAGTAAAACTTTTAGACTTTTTTACCATCAAAAAGTGCCAGCCATAAAACCCCACACCCCACACCCCACACCCCACCCCCACGAAAAACTTTTTGCCGCAAACCCTAGATATCTATTGATACAAGCACCGGTCGAGCGGGTTAGCGGCTTGATGTGCTTCAATAATCCTATAGTTTTTATTTTCCTTGTCCTACTATGCCACGTCCCCCAAAGAAAACCCCTAGCACCCCTGAACCCCCCGAAGAGCCAATTAAAGCCACTCCTCCCCTACAACCTCTACAAATTATTAAAAAGGGTTCTAGGGCTGCAGTACCCCCGAAACCCCCGGAAACCCCTCCAGAAATAATTGAGGAAAAACCAGCCGCGGAAACGGTAAAATCAGTCAGTAGCGAGATAAAATCTCCCCTCCGTCCCCGTTCCGATTCGGCTCCTCTATTCCGAAAACCGATTCCCAAAGCAGAAATTCCCGTCATCGAAAAAGCGACGGGAGCCAATGGCGAAGTATTTAATCTGACCGATTCTGTCTTCATT
The DNA here is from genome assembly GCF_032027425.1 of Microcystis wesenbergii NRERC-220. Taxonomy (NCBI): domain Bacteria; kingdom Bacillati; phylum Cyanobacteriota; class Cyanophyceae; order Chroococcales; family Microcystaceae; genus Microcystis; species Microcystis wesenbergii. The sequence goes on from NZ_JAVSJA010000001.1 coordinate 590,685, forward strand.
ACCGAACCTTTTGGTACTCGTATTCCTGCTATTATTGATAGTTTTTATGCTGATGATCAAGGCGAAATCTGGGCGCGACTCAAACCGGTGGAAGTTAATCCCGATTGTCGCTGGGAACAGGCCTGCATTCGCTCTCAGGGTTTGGTAAAGGCCGAGTAAGACAGTTATCAGTTATCAGTTATCAGTTATCAGTTATCAGTTATCAGATTTGAGTTTTAAGTGTGCAGTATTAACAAGTAATTTAGATAATATCTCTTGCCTAGTTAATTTTTGAGGGTTCAAAAACGTCAAAAATAACGATTAAATTGCCTAATATCTGTAAATAGACCACTTAATTGATTATTATTCATTCTTAATTCTCCTGACTACTGACTACTGCCTCCTAACCAACCAAGACAATTTTTGATTTTTAGAAGAGGTCTGATGATTTGGCCTTCTCAAAAGGTTTATTGATCAAGGCTATGGTATGATTAAAGGTAGTTTGTCAGACTATGATATTTTTCATGATAATCTGTTTTTATCTGATATCATGTTGAGAAAAATTCACTCTCTAAATTTGGGTTTAAATTATGATAACTACATTCATTGAACGGGAAGCAGAACCAATTTTAATTAATGACTTAACCTGGAGAGAATTTAAAGCTGTTGAACAGCTAATCGAGCGCCCAGGGTTAAGGTTATCTTTTTTAGATGGAGTTTTGGAGATTAGAAAAATGCCAGGGAAAAAACACGAAACTATCAAAGAACGTATTGGTGCTTTACTAGAAATTTATTTAGAATTTTTGGGATTAGATTTTACTCCTACTGGTTCTGTCACCTTAGAAAATGAATTTGAAAAGGTTAAAAGAGAAGGTGATAAATCCTATGAATTGGGAGCCAATAGAAAACATCCTGATTTAGTGATTGAGGTGGTTGTTAGTAGTGGAGGAATTAATAAACTGGAAGCATACAAACGGTTACAAATTCCCGAAGTTTGGTTTTGGATGAATGATGAGTTATTGTTTTATAGTTTAGGAAATGAGGGATATAAAGCTGTTAGTAAATCGCAACTTTTACCGAGTTTAGATGTAGGTTTATTGATGCGTTGTATTAATACAGAAAATCATGCTCAAGCCCTGCGGGAATTTAGAGCAGGGATAAAAATTATTGAATCAACATAACCATATAAAATGCTGATTTTTTCCGCCTATCTAAAGATTATGGGTTAACTTAACAGTTGCAGAATGCCAAGAATTAAATTCTCAATATTCTATCAAAAGGGAACAAGTTTTTAACCGTTTCATCGCCTCCGTATTATTAGAAGAAAGACGAGCAGGTAATATTCCTGCTTGGGAAGGAATTAGGATTATAAGAGAAAGGATTTAATAGCGATATTAATCCTTTAAAAGACAGTATTTTTTTTGAAAATGCTCTCATTTCATCAACTCAATAACCAGTCTAGATGATACTGTAAACATTGCTTGAGGTCGTAGCGTTGCTTGATAGTTTCCCTGGCATTTAAACGCAGATTTTGCCAACCCTGGGGATAATCTAACACTTCATCCACGCGATCGGCTATTTGTTGGGGAGAAAAGAAATCCACTAATAAACCATTTTCCCCATCAGTAATTAATTCTCGCACGGGGGGAGTATCGGAACCAATCACGACGCAACCCATGGCCATAGCCTCTAACATTGACCAGGACAGCACAAAAGGACGAGTAAGATAGATATGGGCGGCCGATGCCTGTAAAACCTGTTTATATTGACCGTAGGGCAGAGAACCGGTAAAATGCACCCGGGATAAATCCAAAGAAAGGCTTTCTAACATCAATTGTTTATAGGTTTTGCCGTCCGGTAGAGTTTTCCCATAAGCAACCCGATCCTCCCCGACAATCACCACATGACAGTTAGGCCGACGGGCTAAAATTAGGGAAACAGCCGTCATAAATTGGGGAAAACCGCGATAGGGTTCCATTCCCCGGGTTGCATAGGTGACAATCTCCTTAACACCGGATAAATCTAAACCTATCTCTGGAATCACTAACTGCACATCGGGACGGGGACAGAAATAGTCCGTATCGATGCCATCGTGTAAAACCGTCAGTTTCGAGTGAAATTCGGGGGGAAATTGTTGTTTTTGCCAGATAGTCGGCGATAAACCTCGATCGCAACTGACCAGATCGATCAGGATTGGCGCATTTTTAATTCTAATCCGGGCCTCGGCATCAGCATTAAGGGGATCCTCTGGATCAAAATCAGCATCGGAACCATGGGCATGATAAAACCATTCAAAATAGGCTAAAAACTTAGTTTTCGGGAAAATATCCTTGATAAATAGACCCGGCCCCCAGCCAGAATGTGCATAGACAATATCGGGATAAAATCCTTGATTTTTCAGTTGTTGGCAAACAGCATAAACCGCTTGACCTTGTAAAACCGCACTTTCAAGGGGACGGACATAATGATGGGTTTGGGGAGAAACAGCGCGACTTTCCTTGTAAATAAATTTTTTTACCCCCGCTATCTCTCCCTCTTGCCTGGTAGTGCCGAAAATAACTTGATTTCGGGGTTCTTGAGCTAAAACCGTGCTTAAATGGCGAAATTGGGCGGGAAAATTGGCATGAAGGAATAAAAATTTCATCGCGGGTAAAGGTTTAGAAAAAGCGATCGCTAATCGTACATTGTCCCTGAAAACGGAGCAGATGATCGCATAATACCAAAGCCATCATCGCTTCCACCATGGGGACCGCTCGGGGTAAAACACAAGGATCGTGTCTTCCTTTGGCTGCCAGGGTGGTTTCTTCCCCGGTGCGCGTCACGGTTTTTTGTTCTTTACCGATAGTCGCAGTGGGTTTAAAAGCGGTGCGGATAATAATATTTTCGCCGTTACTGATTCCTCCTTGGATGCCTCCCGAACGATTGCTAGTGGTGCGAATTTCCCCGTTATCATCGATAAAATACTCGTCATTGTGTTCGCTGCCGGTTAAGAAGGTTCCCGCGAATCCCGATCCGATTTCAAATCCCTTACTCGCGGGTAAGGACATCATCCCCTTAGCTAAATCGGCTTCTAGCTTATCAAAAACGGGTTCTCCTAGACCTTTCGGCACATTTCTGGCTACACATTCCACCACACCGCCGATCGAGTCTTTATTCAGGCGAATTTGGTCGATCAGGGCGATCATTTGGGCGGCCGTTTCCTCGTTGGGACAACGCACTATATTACTTTCCACCTCGTCGAGGGTGACGGTGTTGGGGTCGATGATTGCCTCAATATCTTTAATTCGCTTCACATAACCGATAATCTCGACATTATAGACAGATTTAAGGATTTTTTTAGCGATCGCTGCTGCGGCCACCCGGCCGATGGTTTCTCGGGCCGAAGATCTGCCTCCTCCTTTCCAGTTGCGAATGCCGTATTTTGCTTCGTAGGTGGCATCCCCATGGGAAGGTCGGAATTTCTCGGCCATTTCGTTGTAATCTTGCGAGCGAGCATCCTGATTCCGCACTAAAATAGCGATCGGTGTACCGAGGGTTTTGCCTTCAAAAACGCCCGAAATTATCTCACAAATGTCATTTTCCCGACGCGGGGTCACGATTCTGCTTTGTCCCGGTTTGCGACGGTCTAAATCGATTTGAATCTCCTCTTCGGAAATTTCTAAGCGCGGAGGACAACCATCGATAACCACTCCTACCCCACCCCCGTGAGATTCTCCAAAAGTGGAAACCCGAAATAGTCGTCCGAAAGTGTTACCCATAATCTCAATGTCTATTAAGCCTCAAGCTTTTATTGTACCTGAACGGTTATCAGTGATCAGTGATCAGTGATCGGATGTGAGTTTTTAGTGGACAGTCTTAAGTAGAAAATTGCCGTTTTCTTGTCACTAATACCATTTTTCAAAAGTAATCGCAGGGATGGTTAATTTCCCTTACCCCCAACCCCCCCAACCCCCCCGACATCGGGGAGGCAAGGGGGGAGAGGGGAGTAAAATGCCGGCTCTCTTATTCTTTGTGTGATAAGTTTAACTTATATAATACCGATCGATCTTTGTGTCCCTTGTGTCTTTGTGGTTCGTTCCATTTGCTCGCCAGCAGGAATGTATTTTAGAATACATTTTACCCACCAAACCCAAGAGAGTAAAATGGCTGCTACGAATAAAGGAAAATAGTATGATTACTGTTTACTGATCACTGTTCCCTGATAACTGAAAGGTCTTCTGTCTTCAGGTTAAGATGCCAAAAAAAGGCTATTCTTTACCTGATATAACCCGGCGAAAATTTGATGACTTCCTTGTTGGTTCACACTTACCCTTCTCTTGTCAAGGGTATTTTAATTAAACGTTACAAACGCTTTTTTGCCGATATACAATTGGACAACGGAGAATTAATTACGGCCCATTGCGCTAATACCGGACCGATGACAGATGTATGTGTAGAGGGTCAACCGGTTTATCTTTCTCGCAGTGATAACCCGAAGCGAAAATTAGCTTATACCTGGGAGATGATTCAACTGGGGGAGACTTGGGTGGGAGTTAATACCAATCTTCCTAATCAGGTGGTGAAAAATGCCCTGTTGCAGGGAGTTTTTCCCGATTTGGTCAAAAATGACACCGAGGTGCGATCGGAAGTGACCTACGGTCAAAATAACGGCAGTAGAATTGATTTTCTTTTGACCCATGCTGATAATTCCCTCACCTATATCGAGGTGAAAAATACCACTTGGAATCGGGGAGAAACGGCACTTTTTCCCGATACTGTCACCACGCGAGGACAGAAGCATTTAAACGAATTAATGGCTTTATTGCCGGCAGCGGAAGCGATTATGCTCTACTTTATTAATCGGGGTGATTGTTACCGATTTGCTCCGGGGGATAGTAAAGATGCTAAATACGGGCAGTTATTGCGTCAAGCAGTGGCTAAAGGAGTCAAGGTTTTACCCTGTCGCTTCCAAGTGACACCCACGGGAATTAATTATTTAGGTTTAGCAGAATTGCAACTGTGAAACCAGTGGTTTAGAGGGGCCAGCTTTTGACAAAATCCCCCAGACCGCAACTGACCTTGAAAAGCTTAGAGACACAGTTACCTGTGTCTCTACTGGGGATTTTGTCGATACATATTTGAGGTAATTTGTCAAGGTTTTTGATAACTAAATTCCGTGGCGCATTTTCTCTAATTTCTGTTGCACCTTAGCATCGAGAGAATGGAACAAAAAACGCCCTTTGGGACTTTGAGAAGAACTCTGGGATTTTCTCAGACGACGACCGGTTAAATCCACCTCGATTTCCAGACGTTGAGCGGAAATCCACTGGGCCCCATAACCCATAACGGTCATTTTTTGGGCATTATCAGAGGTAGCGACGATAATCCGTCCGATAGCTGGGGCGCGATCGTGCCAAAAATCGGCACAGGTTTTCTCGATATAGGTGTCGGCGGTTTGAGCGTGAGCGGTAAAATAAACCGATAAATGGTTAGTGTAGCGTTCCTGGCTGCTGGGGGTGTCTTGAAAGTAGGAATCGAAGACGATTTGGGTTTGATAACCCTGATGGTGCGTGTAACCGATTAAGGTTTCAATTAACTTGTCTCGCGCCGGTTCGAGACCGTGGCGATCGCTAATTTTTTTCAGGGACGGCCAAGCGCCGATGACGTTGTAGCCGTCAACCAGCAGAAGGGAACGATCAGAAGAATTAAGCATGGCTTTGAGAGTAATTCGTGTGGCATTAAGGGCAGTTCTAAAAAACAGCGTCCTAATGATATTAACAAAAAATCTAGGATTCTCCCGCCGCACTTGCCAATAATCTCGCTTTTAATTCTAGGGCATTTCCCTGATCCGTTACCTTGCCACCCTCCAACAAAAATGCTCCATCGCTGTAATCCAATTCATCAAGGCGATGCGTCACCCAAAGGGCCGTAATCCCCCGGTTTTTGACCAATTTCTGCACTTGAGAGACTAATTCTATTTGGGTATCCCCATCCAAAAGGGCGGTGGGTTCATCAAAGAGCAAAACCTCGCAATGACGAGCTAAGGCCCCCGCAATGGCGATTCTTTGCTTTTGTCCGCCACTGAGAGCATAGATCGGTCGTTTTTCCATTTCTAATAAATTCACCGCCCCTAGGGATTCCCGCACCCGGGCCCGAATTGCCGGCGTGGATAAACCCTCGGATACCAACCCAAAGGCCACATCTGCCCCCACTGTTGGCATAACTAACTGATGGTCGGGATTTTGAAAAACAAAACCGAGGGGGTTAGGTATCTCTATTTCCCCGCGACTGGGTTTTAATAATCCCGCTAAGAGCCGCAGCAGGGTTGATTTACCGCTGCCATTTGTCCCCAACAACATCCAAAATTCTCCTCTGGGAACTTGCAAAGAGCAGCCATTTAATACTGATTTCCCATTCGGCCAGCTAAAGCAGAGGTCTGTTACTTTTATAGTCATGAATTATTAGCCTTTTCAGTTATCAGTTATCAGTTATCAGTTATCAGTTATCAGTTATCAGTTATCAGTTATCAGTGATCAGTTATCAGTGATCAGTTATCAGTTATCAGTTATCAGATTTGAGTTTTGAGTTTTCAGTGGAAAGTGTTATGTAGGCGGTTGCCGTTTTTTTGTCACTGATTACTGATTACTGCTCACTGATAACTGATTAAAGAACTATTCTGTGGCTCAAGCGACAAACCCCGGCGCTTTACCAGTGGAGGCAGCCCCGGATTTTTGTGACACAATCACCGCACTGATCTGATCGCTCAAAACCGCCACCTTTTTATCGGTTTGTTTTTCGCAGGTTAATTCTAATAATTCCGGATTCGGCGATCGCATAGCGTTAATAATTGTTTGATACAAAGCGTCTGCTGCTGCTTCTTCCTTGCGCTGCACGGAAATGGGGATGGGCGAGAGTTTCAGGGTAATATCGATCGAATACATAGTTTAGCGTTCCCTTCCAAAAAACAAGTCAAAAACCATTGTATAGCAGGGGTTGGGAAGTCAGTGATCAGTTATCAGTGATCAGATGTGAGTTTTCAGTTCACTGATTGCTGTTCACTGTGGGGATAACCTTAGCGTCATCAGCGATTAACTCTCGGCAGTCGGTGTGCAGAGGCGTTGTTAGCTGGCAATCACTTGCTTCAATGAATGAGCATGGTGCGTTCCCCAAAAATCTATCGGTGCAGCAGTAGGAGTTGCATCAGGGAACGCACCCTACAAGATCGGTGATCGCACTATGGAGCGCAGCGGAATTGCCGTCCGGTGCAGCGCATTGTTGGGAGTCCATAAGTCTTTTGATCAGAGCATTACTCATGAGAATTGCTTTTTGGTGATCATTTTGTGCAATACTAATTACTTCTTCAGCATCTTCATCACTGATCATTTCAAATTGTTTCTGGCTTGGACATAAGCTATCATTCAAATCCCTTGGTTCAAACTTGTCTAATTCATCACCATAACTTCGTTTATTGATTTTTATTATTTCCTGTCCAATATCACTGAGCAAATACACAAACAATTTATTAATAAATTGTTGTCCTAATTTATTTGGATAAAAGGAATGAAAGCAGGTAAAATTTATTGCTGTTGTGAAATTGCGTATTACTTTTAACCTGCCCCTGCTAAAGACTCCGAATAAAATTGGAGCTGGTTTTCTCTTTTCAATTTTGTACCAGGTGTTCCTTGTTTTTGTAAGATACCTCCCATGGTATCCCAATTTTTCGCCTTCTTTTATGTAATTTCGTATTTCAGAGTTGTCGTGATCTTTTACATCTAAACAATAGACTGGCTTATCCTCATTGTATAGTACATTAAAATCATGCTCAGTAAATACTGCTTTGCGGATTTGAGAGCTTTTTGTAATACACTTACAAATATTGTTATCACTCAACTTCCGTTGCTCAATTTTTGATTTTTTTAACGCAAAAAATTCATTTGCGCCAGTAGCAATACCTCTCGTAAACGTACCGTATATGGACAACTTACAGAAGCCATTTGGAGATACTTGTTCAGTGAACAATGATGAAATAATAGGTGTCCACTTTTTGTTGTATGGTAAATTCGATGGTTCGATTTCCCACTGATAGAATTTACTAATATCAGATATTTTATCTATTTCATCACTTTTTTTAATCTGTAAAATTTTAATGGTTTCTTTTTTTCCGTCATTTTTACAAAGAAGCACACAAACGGTTGTCGTTGCCTCTGGGAAAATTTCTTTTTCATTGGCAAAGATTATTATTTGCTTCAATAAATGATTTTCAAGGAGACTTTTTTTGATTTCTTTTCCGTAGCCAGTATTAAAAAACTCAAAAGGCATAATATACGCCAAGTTACCATTGATTTTAAGTTCTCTTAAAGACTTGACAAGGAATACGGAAGAGATATTAGAGTAACCGATAAGTTTCTTACCTATTTTTTCTTCAATTTTTGGTAATATATCATGACGCTTAAGAAATTTCTGAAATCGCATATATGGTGGATTACAAATGATACCGTCAAAATTTTCAGTTTCAGCTTCGAGGTAATCACTATTGATAACTCTCAAATAAGGACTGTCACCATTACGATTGAGAAACTCAAATATATTTCTATCAATCTCATATCCCATGAAATGTACTTGATTACCTGAAGGTGTTTTTATTGCTTCATCATAAAAAACGCCTAAGCCAAACGCTGGGTCTAATACTGTTTCTGGATTATCTTTTAAAACCCACTGTACCATGAGGCGAGCAACGCACATAGGTGTAAAAAACTGACCGTAATCCTTCCTATGATTAAGTGGAGTTTCAGCTATATATTTTAACTCACGCATTAATAACATCCCTTAGAAATATTTTATTATCAAGGTATCCCTTGCCGCCTGCAAAAGTCACATAAAAAAGCAGACGACCCCTATCTAATTCTTTCAGAGCCGATTTATGTTCAGGCATATCAATTTTTCCAAGGACTTCTTTTCCAATTTGCACATTGATCTTGATCGTAGTTTTGCCTTGATTTTTTACATCTCTTTCTATTGAAAAATTATTTCCATCATTGTTATCGTTTGAAACCAGTGCCAAAATATCTTTAAATGATATTATATATGCCTTGTCAAAAAATACTTGTAGATAAAAATGCTTGACATTATATTTCTGAATCCACCTGTTGACCAAGGCAACATCTTCAATTTTTGGGGTAATGCCCAAATAATCGCGTTTGTGCAGTATTTTTATATTTTCTTTGAGATTCTTCAGTAATTCAGTTAGATTTCTTAACTCTTTTGTTGATGACCATGACGGACAACGAAAGTCTAATTCTCTAAAGGTGTCATCTGTAGCATTTGACATTAGATTGTAAATTGTCTGGTTTTTTCGCCTTAATAGATCACCAAGGGCGGTATTGATTATGTCTTGTCTAATTTCTTCGCATTTTTTAATGGCCCGATCTTGTCTGTCCCGCATGAATGCCGCATATTTGTCTGCTAAAAAAGAACTTGATCTTACTTCAATCGCAGCCACAGCCTGCCTTATGTGCTGATCATTTTTAATGTCAATACTTCCATCTGGAAAGTCTCTGACCTTAAATATCAGGATATCTGGCCTCTTACCTATCGCATTAAGTTCACTCTGATATTCCATATAGAAATCAGCAAATCCATCATCACCTGCGGCTATGGATTCGGAACGCCCATATTTAACAGCAAAATAATCACCAGAATATTCATTGACTGCCTTAAAGACGATTGTTTCAGCCCAATCACCCTGTTCCTTGTTCGTGAGAAATTCGGAGTTAGCCATTGTTGGGGGCTTTCCAGTCATTTGTATTTCAGTATCAATCTCAAGTGGTGATTGCTTGATCAGGTTCAGAATATCATCTTTGTACATGAATTCTCCTTCTTGTTCAGCCCAGCCATCAATTATACCGCTCCCTGCGGTCGAGCAACCCTCTCCATCCTACTATCCCACTTCCATCGGTCTAACACCCCTTAATAGGACTTAATAGCGCACCGTGCGGTTTAATCACCTCAATTTGGGGATAATTACCGCACAGAGGGGTCTAGCATTCCACTCAAGACGTGAAGACGACAATACCAAGCAATTGAGGCGGCATATCTCCCCATCTCCCCAAATCCCCATCTCCTCCCGCAACGGCTCGACTGAGCTTCGCCGAATGTCGCCCAGCAAGTGGTCTCCCCGAAAAATTTTAGATTTTTTTAAGATCGACCTAAAAAATATTGGTCATTTTTTCCAATATAGTGTAAGTTAAGAAAAGTAAAGATTTCTCACAATTCTTCTACACATCTGCTGGCCTGCTCGGATAGATGGAGAAGAGAGCGCGGAATCTTAGCAATAATATACATTTTTCGGAGAAAACCCCCATGACCATTGCTGTCGGACGCGCCCCAGAAAGAGGGCTGTTTGATGCTCTCGATGACTGGCTCAAAAGAGACCGTTTCGTCTTCATCGGTTGGTCTGGTTTACTACTCTTCCCCTGCGCCTTCATGGCCCTAGGTGGATGGTTAACCGGCACCACCTTCGTCACCTCCTGGTACACCCACGGGTTAGCCAGTTCCTACCTGGAAGGCGGCAACTTCCTGACTGTAGCCGTCTCCACCCCCGCCGATGCCTTCGGTCACTCCATCCTCTTTCTCTGGGGACCGGAAGCCCAAGGTAACTTTACCCGTTGGTGTCAAATCGGCGGTTTATGGCCCTTTGTCGCCCTGCACGGTGCTTTCGGCTTGATTGGCTTCATGCTGCGTCAGTTTGAAATCGCCCGTTTAGTCGGCATTCGTCCCTACAACGCCCTCGCCTTCTCCGGTCCGATTGCGGTGTTCGTCAGTGTCTTCCTGATGTACCCCCTCGGTCAGTCTAGCTGGTTCTTTGCCCCTAGCTTCGGCGTGGCTGGTATCTTCCGTTTTATTCTTTTCTTCCAAGGCTTCCACAACTGGACCCTTAACCCCTTCCACATGATGGGTGTAGCCGGTATCCTCGGTGGTGCGCTTCTCTGTGCTATTCACGGAGCGACCGTAGAAAATACCCTGTTTGAAGACGGTGAAGGTTCCAACACTTTCCGAGCTTTTGAACCCACCCAAGCGGAAGAAACCTACTCCATGGTGACTGCGAACCGTTTCTGGTCGCAAATCTTCGGCATCGCTTTCTCCAACAAACGTTGGTTACACTTCTTCATGCTCTTTGTCCCCGTAACTGGTTTATGGATGAGTGCTGTGGGTGTGGTGGGATTAGCCCTTAACCTACGGGCCTATGACTTCGTTTCTCAGGAATTGAGAGCGGCGGAAGACCCGGAATTTGAAACCTTCTACACTAAAAATATTCTGCTTAACGAAGGTCTGAGAGCTTGGATGGCTCCCCAAGACCAACCCCACGAAAACTTTATCTTCCCTGAAGAAGTATTACCTCGCGGTAACGCTCTCTAAGGATGGCAAGAAAATTTACCGAATAGGGGGAAGGGTGAGGTTAAATCACCCTTCTTTTTTGTTGATTAAGGCACTTCAAGCAACTAAGTAGTCGTGCAAAATAAATTTCCTAGTGAAGATAGGCAAAAGGCAGAAGGCAATAGGCAAAAGGGGGAATAAATAATCAGTTTTTAATAACCAGATTTAGTATTACTCATTTTCTGGATACCCCTGTAAGATAAACTAGAGAATTTCTTGGAGATAAAGAGAATGTTTCGCCAAATTTTATTATCTAGTCTCGGTTTGTTGCTAATTTATCCCCTGGGGAGCGAGCCAGCAGCGGCCAGAACCATGAGAATTAATTGTGAAAGTCAAAGCGGTCGCACTACTCGCTGTCCCGTCAACGCTCGATGGGCCCAAGTAAGATTAACCCGCACTCGCTCCGCTGCTCCCTGTGAGGGTAATTGGGATTTCGAAAACGGCAATATTGTGGTGAGAAATGGTTGTCGGGGCGAGTTTGAGGTACGCACCGACGACCATCACGGTAATTCTGGTGGCGGTTGGGAAGGTAATGTTTACGAAGAATTTCGCCTCCCCAATATCGGTCGTTTTGTCGTTGATCGCCGCAGTTATTATGATAGTGGCAGAATTAGAGAATTTGATGCGATCGTTAATGGCAGTCGCGAGCGTTGGTGGGCCAATTGTCGTGGCGGCGAACTCGGCAGCGGTAGTCGTCGCATCCGCTCATCCCGGGAAATCGATCGAGTAGTGGACTTTGTTTGTGAGGATCGGGGGTGAACTACCCTCAAGGTCGTTGAGAGCTTCCTATTTCACGGGGGATTGCCTCAAGACGGACTTATGCCAGGCTTTTGGTCTTACATCCCCTCTATGGGCAGTATCGCGCTTTTCCTAACGATAATACCCTTCGACGTAGCTCAGGGCAAGCTGCGGCTCTCTTGGGTTTGGTGGGTAAAATGTCTTCTAAGATACAGTCCTGCTGGCGAGGGAGTGGAACGAACCACAAAGACACAAAGGACACAAAGATTGATCGCTCTTATATAAGTTAAAATTATCACATAAAGAATAAGAGAGCCATACTGCTTCTTATTTGTTAGCAAAGTGTCCAACTTCGACTTGGGCAACTGCTTTCTTAATTTTCTCGCCAGCAGCCAGAATAATCACCCGCTCTGGACGATTACTAGACTTCTGGCATAATTAACTTTTGAGAGTTCAAAAATGGGAAAAATAGGGATGAAGTTGCCTAAAATCTCTTTATACTTAGGGTTTGCTGAATAAATCTAGAAACCTTGTTGGATAAGACTTTTGGACTTTTTTCCCCTCAAAAAGTGCCAGCCATTGGAGGGATCGGGGGTAAAATTCAGGTACTTTTTCCCTGAAAATTAGGTAACTGACTACCTCAAAATCGGTAAAACCCCACACCCCACACCCCACACCCCACACCCTGCCCCCACCAACAAACTTTTTCAGCAGACCCTACTTAGTTCTCCTGACTACCAGATCCTTACTCCTCTCTCTGAGGATTACCGGTCACTGATTACTGATTACTGATCCCTGATTAGAGAATACCCGCGTTAGAAAGACCGAGAACCAGTCCCGCACCGAGAATATGGCCAAAACTCATGGTAGCTAATAATTCCGGCAGACCGAAGCTTTTTTTCGAGGCTAACTGCGGCAAGGGTAAAGCAGGACCTGCTCCGGTATTTTGGATAGCAAAATAACCGATAACGAACGCTACTAGGTTAGCTAACGTCATGGTAATCCCGACGGATAAATTCCAGGGAATGGTTTGAGCAGTGGCTAAAAGTAAGGCGGAAGGGATCATTTGCGCTCCAGTCTTGATAAGATTTTGTTAATCACAGGGCATTATAAAAAGCTCTTGACCCGAAACTGCTTTTTGTTTGAATACTTAACAGTTTTTGTAACGTTTTGTGAATAAGATTAAATGCGAATTAAAATTTGCGGCATTACCCAACCGGACCAAGGACGAGCGATCGCCAATTTAGGAGCTACGGCCTTAGGTTTTATCCTCGTACCGAGTTCGCCTCGTTACGTCAACATCGAGCAAATTAACGCCATTACCGTCGCAATACCCGACCAAATCGATTTGATCGGGGTTTTTGCCGACGAGCAACCGGAAATTATTCAGCAAATAATTGTTAAAACCCCCTTGACAAGTGTGCAGTTACATGGTAAAGAATCTCCCGAATATTGCCAAAGGTTGCGGCAATTATTACCCGACCGGGAAATTATCAAAGCTTTGCGGATCAAAGACAGAGAAAGTTGGGAAAAGTCGGCAATTTACTTCAATAGCGTCGATACTTTACTGTTAGATGCCTACCATCCCCAATTGCTCGGCGGTACGGGACATACCTTAGACTGGCAAGCCTTAGCCAGTTTTTCGCCCCCCTTGCCCTGGTTTCTGGCCGGAGGACTCAACCCCGATAATATTAGTGAAGCTTTAACTCGGCTGCACCCCCAGGGTATTGATGTCTCTAGCGGCGTTGAGCGATCCCCAGGGGATAAAGACCTCAAAAAAGTCGCCCTCTTGCTAGAGCGACTGCAAAAATTCAGGGATCAGTGATCAGCTTCTGAAGGCAAGAGGCAACAGGCACTCGTGCAAAAGACAGAATCTGACAATTCTCCTACCTAAAAACAAGGTTAGAAACTAAGCACATCAAAGCTTTTAGCTTAACCAATTAGGTCTTAGATTCGGTCGAGTTAGAAGGTTTTGGTTGTTGGGGTTTTAGGGTTGTAGGGTTTTAGGGTTTTAGTTGAATTCCCCCATTTCCCCATTTCCCCATCTCCCTGACTAGAAGAAATTAGGTTTATGACGGATCAGGTTAAGATACTCCTCGCGGGTTTTCTGCTCGTCTTGGAAGACTCCTAACATGGCACTGGTGACAGTCCAAGATCCCGGTTTCTGCACCCCGCGCATCACCATGCACATATGGGTTGCTTCCATGACTACCGCAACCCCTTGGGGGTCGAGAATTTCTTGAATCGCTTCGGCAATCTGACGGGTGAGGCGCTCTTGCACCTGTAAACGACGGGAATACATTTCCACAATGCGGGCCAATTTACTTAATCCGACCACCTTTTGGTTAGGAATATAGGCAACGTGGGCCCGCCCCATGAAGGGTAACATATGATGTTCACAGAGACTAAAAAAGTCAATATCGCGCACTAATACCATCTCATTATGACCTTCATCGAAGATCGCACCATTAACGAGGGTTTCTAGGGATTGTTGATAGCCTTGGGTGAGAAACTGCATCGCTTCGGCCACCCGTTTGGGGGTTTTTAATAAACCTTCTCTGTCGGGATCTTCCCCCACCGAGATCAGGATATTTCTGACCGCATCCATCATCTGTTCTTTGTTTTCGTCGGAAGTTGGATGAATTTGAGCGGTTTTGCCATTGTGGGTGTTGCGATCGGGGCTAGTGGTTACGCGTGCTTGAATAGCGTCGGTTAAATTACCGTTTAAACCGTTAGAAGAAGCTATGGTCATAATGAAGAGGCCTGTAGGCGAATTGATTGATAAATAGAAGTATTTCGGGTTATAATGCCCCCGCACTGGGCATAATGGTCATCGTTTCCACTACGGCCTGTTTGGGTAGTAACACCGCTTGCAGAATGGCCTGAGCGATGATATCTGGGGTTAACATGGCCGAGCGATCGAAATCTGCTTTGACGCTATCGCTGTCCCAGATGGGAGTATTGACAGCCCCGGGGGTGATAATCGTGACGCGAATGGCGTTGGCCCGCTCCTCGATCGCTAAAATGCGAGAAAATGCCACTAATCCCGCTTTGCTGACACTATAGGCCCCCCAATCAGGAAAAAAATTATCGGCGGCGATCGAGGAAACGTTAATGATCGTGCCTCCTCCCTGTTGACGCATGGCAGGTAAAATTCCTTGCACACACTGATAAACACTGGTTAAATTCAGGTCGATCACCCGCTGCCAGTCTGACAAAGGTGTGTCAGCTAAGGGATTTGTGTAACCCATGCCAGCATTATTGATCAGGATATCGATCGGTCCGGATTCTTGGGCGATTTTAGCGATCCTAGGAGCTACTTCCAGGATATCTGCCAAATCTAAGGGGTAAGCTTGGGCTGATACGCCTAAATCTGCCGCCATTGCCGCCACGGTTGCCAATTTTTGCTGATTGCGACCGATTAAAACCAGATTAATTCCCGCCTTGGCGAAAGCGAGGGCGGTTTCTTTGCCGATGCCGCTACTGGCTCCGGTGATCAGCGCTCGCTGTTGACGAATAACAGAGTTCATGGTATAATCTGAAATCTCTTAATTCTGGGTAGTTAGGGCAAAATTTTGGCGGTTAGGGGAACCCTAGAAAAGTTTAAGGGAGTTGGCTTGGATCGGAGCAATTTTTCTCGCACCAAAATTGCTGCGTCCACTCGGGGCGGGGGGAAGCATTGACTATCAGGTAGGTTCAAGATTAAAAATCGTTACAAAATTTTACCTAGCCAATTATAGCACTGTTAAGTCAGGGATCACTAATCTTTGTGTATATTTAGATATCTAACCAGCGAGGGAAAAAAGTGGCCTGGTGGGGGAGAATTATTGAGGCTGTCTTGGTCGAAAACTCCCTCTCCCCGCGCTCAAAACTACTCACCGGAGGAGATGCCAGCGCTGGGTTGACTGCGATTGACAATCACCACTCGATCGCCGATAACGGGACTTCTAGCGAGGAGAATTCCCTGGTTATCCTTCATTTCCAAGCGCCGAAAATCGAGACTTTGGCAACGTTGAAAAACCGAATTAGCCAATTTATCCTGTTGTGATGCCTCCAGACTATACCAATTATCGCCCAAAATAACTACTAGACGACTAGCCCAAAAATCTGCCTCTACGGTAGAAATAATCCCGGTGGGATAACGAGTAGTTAAATCGGTAATTTCTTCTTGAATAGCTGCGACTAAACTTTGTTCGGGAGTTAATCGTGGTTTTGCTTTAGTAATCGGGACGGGAATCGGTGCCTCTGGTGCGGTTAATTCTGGGGGGGTTTCGATAATTTCCCCGGCTGCCGGTGGGGGACTAGAGACAACTTCGGGCATATTTTCGGCAATTTCCGCCGGATTTTTCGGTAAACTGATCACGGCTACTAAGAGGATAGTGACTAAACTTCCTGTTAACAAGCCGGTAATTAACCAATCGGGAATTTTTTCGCTAATTCCCCCTGGTAAAAGTCGGCGAATTTTGCTCAAAATCGTCGTCCACCACCCTTCCACCTGCTCGAAATCCGGTAAAATATCGTCAATTCCCTCGGCGGCTGCGATGGGAGAATCTGGGGTTAAACTTTGCTCAACTTCTGCGAATTCGTCTGGTTTTAAAGCAGCGGCTAACTGTTGCGTTGAGTTAAGAAGATTATCAACAGCAACTTTTGGGGGTAACACTGTCCCCGTT
This sequence comes from Microcystis wesenbergii NRERC-220, assembly GCF_032027425.1. Taxonomy (NCBI): domain Bacteria; kingdom Bacillati; phylum Cyanobacteriota; class Cyanophyceae; order Chroococcales; family Microcystaceae; genus Microcystis; species Microcystis wesenbergii. The sequence continues at coordinate 607,484 of NZ_JAVSJA010000001.1, forward strand.
CCCGTGTTAAGTTGGGAAACGATCGAATTTAACTGCTCGATCGCCTCTTGTAGTCGGATCACCGTTTCTGCTTGGCTGAAATTCTCTCGCTCATTTTGTTGAGTCATAATCTTTCTTAACTCGCTGCCATTCTTTTTCAAAATATCATTCTATGCGCCGTTTTCTCGGTTTTTTAACCAGTATTTTCCTTGTCTTCTTGACTGCTTGTGGTAGTGTCACTCCCCCGAAAGAATTTGCCCCTGACGGAGAAATCGTCGCCAAAGCCCTTTTATTACAATTTCGTCACACATCTAATCGCCTTAGTCAATCTTTACAGATCGATGATCCGCAGGTAAAAATTGCTAAAATTAATGTCACCAGTCTGGAACCGATTTATGTGGGCAATTTGCCCGCTTATCACTTGCAGGGAGATTACGATCTAACTCTGCAATTGCCCCATCAAAAAGATACCAAACAACACAACAATTTTGATCTTTATTTACAAAGACAGATCGAGGGGAAAACTTGGCGTTTACTGGAAGAAGTTGCCTCGCAATGGCGCAGCTATTTAGTAAAATAACCAGAAAAAACCCGGGGATTTTGCTAAGTAGCTGGTTATAATTAAATTGAAGATAGATTTTGGGTTCGATCCTCCCTGCCCCCCTTGATAAGGGGGGTGCCGATAGGCGGGGGGATCTACCCTTAATAAGGGGGGAGTCTGATAGTTTTTAACACCCAACTACTTATAGTCTATGATCATCAGCAATGATAATCCTCAAAGGGAAAATTTAGCGATCATGATTACCTGTCCTCGTTGTCAACACAAGGTCGATAGTCAAGCCTTACAATGTCCCTACTGTTCTAATATTTTAAAGGCCTATGGTCATCCCGGCATGACCCTGCATCAAGCTGTCACGGGCGAGTTTTTATGTGAAACTTGTCTCTACCATAGCGATGATAGCTGTAATTTTCCCCAACGTCCCTACGCTACCAGTTGCACTTTATACAAAAATAGCCAAATAATAGCCGAAAAAATTCCTCCTCTCCCTCTCTCTAGGGTTTTTAAAAATTGGTGTCTCAGAAATAAGGGATTATTGCTATTATTAACCCTGATTTTGGGCAGTATTGCCCTGGCTTTTATAAACTCACGTCGTTAATTTTCTTGCTGGCGATCGAGCCTTGATATAAATCTAGATCGAACCAGAAAGTTGTGCCAATGCCCACTTCACTAATCAGATTAATTTGACTATAGTGTTTTTCGATAATATTTTTAACGATCGATAATCCTAATCCCGTCCCTTCTAGGGTATGAACGCGATTTTCTACCCGATAGAAGCGATCGAATATGGCACTTTGATCCTCGGCATCGATGCCAATACCAGTATCGGATACTTCCACGCGAATTTTGGGAGTTTCTTGGGGATTATCTCTGCTTATTTTATAGGCACGAATCACCACTTTACCGCCGGCAGGAGTAAATTTTAGGGAGTTACCGACTAGATTAGTTAATACCTGTAAAAGTAGATCATAATGACCTAAAATTGGTAGTAAATTGGCTTCAATTTCCGAGCTTAATTCTAGTCCTTTATCCCTAGCATTGAGTTGATAGGTCCTTAGGGTTTGTTCGATTAATTGTCCGATATCGATCGCATCTAAGTTATAGTTACGCGAGGATTCTAACCGAGAAAGATCGAGAACATCATTAACTAAACGAGTTAAGCGATCGGTTTCATGATTGGCGGTTTCTAAAAACTCTCTTTTTTCTGTATCGCTCAGATCCTCACCAAATTCTGTCAGGGTTTCAATAAAAGATTTGATATTAAATAAAGGGGTTCTTAACTCATGGGAAACATTGCTGATAAATTGACTTTTTGCCTCATTTAATTCTGTTTCTCTAGTGATATCCTGTAGCGTCATGGCAATCCCCCGAACATTCTCCCGATACTGATCGAATACCTGAGTTAACAAAATGCGAATTGTGCAGGGTTTCGGGTTAGTTAAAGATAATCTAAATTCCGACGGGGAATAGTTATTATTTTCCTGATCAATAACAGCATTTTTCTGATTTTGATTAGCGTATTCTTCCTGCTGGAGGGTTTCTCCCGCCGCAATTTGATAGAGAGGTTTAGTTAGTTTAACCGTTAGTTCCGAGGGAAAAAGATGTAGAACATTTTGACCGATAATTTCCTGATCTTCCCAGCCAAATATTTCCCGAGCTGCGGGATTAATTAATAATAATTGAAAATTAGTATCTAAGAGAATCGCCCCATCAGCAATAGTGGACATTAACGTATCTAATTTGGCTTTTTCGGCGGTCATTTCTTCGATATTTTGTTCTTCGTATCGTTCTAACTTTTCCGCCATTTCATTAAAACTGAGAATTAATTCCCCTAACTCTCCTCCCAAGGGTAAATCAACGCGCTGCTTAAAATTTCCTGCTGCAATATTTTTGACGCCGACTAATAACTCCTTGATCGGTTTGGTGATAGTTAAAGCATTAAAAACCGCCCCCAGAATCACCATGGCCCAAATCGAGACAAAAACGGCAATAGTAACATCACGGGTTAGATTAGAAGAAGCCACCACAATAGCGTTAGGATTGATCCCGATCGCCAATACTCCCAAATATTTGCCTTCATGATTCAAGGGAACAAAGACATCGGTTACTTCACCGTCGGGGGTTTTATGCTGACGGACGAGGGGAGTTTCCCCATTTTCGCCATAATTTTCTGGTAATTGAATGCGACGCTCGATCGTCAGGGAATTCTTAACTTCGGCGGTAGAATAGGGAATGCCGAAAAATATTTGACCCTCCTCGTTAGCGTAGATCAAATAACGCACACTGGAGGTACTACTATAAAAACGGGCTGAAAAACGGGCTAAATCGGTTAAATTGTCCTCAGCAATGAGGGGGGAGACATTAGCGGCTAATAACAGCCCTAAATCCCGGCCAAAACGGGTATCATTGAGACGGACATCCTGCTGGATCGTGTTAACCGCCCAAAAGGTTAAACCACTCATCAACAAAGAAACGGCTAAAGTAGCCGCAGCCATCAATTTAGTTTGGAGAGTGAATTCGGACCACCAATGGGCGATCGCTTCTCGGAGACTAGGCAGAAAATTAGACACGGTTAGGCAGCATTAATCTGTATTCTTGACTACTCTATCGCTCAAATCGCGGGTTAATATGATCATCTTAACTCATTATTAGGCTGGTAGCGGTTAAGCTGGCACTGATCTCACCTAAGTCTCCGAGAAAGTCAAGAAATGCCCAAAAGCGCCAAGAGTTCTAATTTTAGCTACCCCCGGTACTTCTGTGGTGTAGATACTGAACACACCTAAATTTTGCCGTTGACTAGAGGTTTCGATCGCTGGTTTTAAGATTTGATTTTTGATGATATTTCTGGCTGCCACTGGCAAAGAATCGATCGAGTCACAGAGACTGATTTTCTCGCAAGCGATTTTGTCGGCATGAGCGAGAAGTTTTTCCGAGGCGTATTCGCTGTAAAGTTCTTGGGGGGGATTGGTAAATCCCATCATCCCCGCTAATACCCCCAAGGCGATCGCTCCCTTGAAGAAATTACCTCCCATAGCTATTTAGCTCCTTGATTTTGTCTTCTCCACTCTATTTTGACAAGACATTTTCGATCTGGCTAGGGGGACAAGAGAATCACCGATCACCTGTCCCTAAGCTTATTTAGAAACTGTCCGTAAATGGATATTCAGGGGGAATTGCTTGGGTTTGTGTAAGGCTAGAGTCAGATTGTTTTCAGCAAGCTGTTGCTGTAATCAGAGTCTCAATCATTTGGCACTATGGTCAACCCCGCCCATAGTATGATAGTTGAACTCTAATTTAGGATCTAGCTGGCTCTAGAGGGGATAACATGGACAAGATCAAGGTGGGATTATTGTTTGGTGGTCGATCGGGAGAACACGAGGTATCTATCAATTCGGCTCGATCGATCCTGCAAGCTTTTAATTCCCCCGAAAATCTTCACAAATACGCAGTTATACCCTTCTATATCGATAAAAATGGCTGTTGGCATTCAGCAGAAACTGCTAGACAAATTTTAACCTCTGGGCAACCCCTAGCTATTGAGAGTGATATAAAAGTCAATATTTGGCAATTTCCCCCAGAAGTGAGCGAAATTGAGGTTTGGTTTCCAATTCTCCACGGACCGAATGGGGAAGATGGCACTTTACAAGGATTACTCACTCTCATGCGGGTTGCTTTTGTGGGTAGTGGGGTCCTGGGTTCATGCTTGGGAATGGATAAAATTGCCATGAAAACTGCTTTTGCAGCCGCTGGATTACCCCAAGTTAAGTATAAGGCCATAACCCGCTCGCAAGTGTGGTCAAATCCCTGTATTTTTCCGCAGTTGTGCGATCAAATCGCCGAGGAAATAGGTTATCCTTGTTTTATTAAACCGGCTAATTTAGGTTCTTCGGTGGGTATTAGTAAAGCTCGCAACCGGCAAGAATTAGAGGCTGCTTTAGATAGTGCCGCTAGTTATGATCGACGGATTATTGTTGAAGCAGGAGTAACCGCAAGAGAGATCGAATGTGCGGTTTTAGGTAATGATAATCCCCAAGCTTCTTTGGTGGGAGAAATTACTTTTGATAGTGATTTTTATGACTATGAAACTAAATATACTGATGGGCGATCGAGTATGGTGATTCCCGCTAATATTCCTGATAAAATTGCTGATCAAGTGCGAGAAATGGCTGTAGAAGCATTTAAAGCTGTGGATGCTGCGGGATTGTCGCGGGTGGATTTTTTCTATGTGGAGAAGACTGGGGAAGTGTTGATCAATGAAATTAATACTCTGCCGGGGTTCACTAATTTTAGTATGTATCCCCAACTCTGGAAAGCCACTGGTTTAGAGTTTGATAAATTGGTCGATAAGTTAGTACAATTAGCCTTAGAAAGACAGGAAAAATAAGGTTAAATTACTACCATTTATAGGATAGGAATTACCTATTAAATAGAAGATAAATTTTGTCTTTGATCCCCCCTTAGTCCCCCCTTGATAAGGGGAGAAAACGGGTTTCTCCGAGAGAAAACGGGTTTCTCCGAGAGAAAACGGGTTTCTCGGAGAAACCCGTTTTCTGTATTAGATAGTTTCAGGATCAATGCCCAATTCTCGTAATTTTTGGGCTAATTTTTCCTTTTCTAAGATAGCTTGTTCTTTTTCGAGGATAGCCTGTTCCTTCGCTTGTCGTTCCTGTTCCCTTTCTAAAAGAATCTGTTCCTTTGCTTGTCTTTGCTCTAATTCAGCTTCTTGGGGAGTGGGAACCAATTGACCATCAACGGTAAAATAACGCAGTTTACGGTCAAATATGCCTAAATATAATCCTAATTGTTCACTCCATAGATAACCCTGGTCATTAGCAGCAATAGCCTGATATTGTCCCTCAATTAGTCTAAATCCTTGCAATTCTAAGGTATTAGGATCAAACCAAAAATAATTAGGAGTGCGAAAAGTATTTTGATAGAGAATTTTCTTTTTAGTGCAGTCAATATTAGCCGTAGAATCGGAAAGAATCTCGACGATTACATTGGGATATTTTCCCTGTTCTCCCCAAACCACCCAACTTTTGCGGGGACGTTTTTCTGTATCTAAAACCACAAAAAAATCAGGACCACAGAAATCGCGCTTTTTCAGTTGTTCTTCGTTATAGTAGATAGTCAGATTACCGGAAGCATAGTAATCGTTTTTCTCTTGCCATAATAATTCTAGACAACTGAGAAGAATTATGATCTGTTGCAGGTGTAAATCACTTTCCAAGGGTGGTTCATCACTCCATAAATCGGTGGGGGGACAGGTAACTTCCGGTAAAATGTCGAGAGTTGTCATAGTTTTTCCCCGTTATACTAGCTTTGTTTAATTATAACTGTTACGATCTTTTCTGGTCATAAAAAACTAATTTTTGGCTGACTCACGAGTAAAACTGTAGATAATTTGGGTAGCTAATTGTGGTAATTGTGAGAAATCTTCATCGGACATTTTTTGACGATCGAGTTTCATTTGTAATCCCGTCATCGAATCGTCTCCGTCGGAAATTAAAAATTCTAAGCGTTCAATTTCCGACCAATCTTTAACGTCATTTAATATCTTGTCAATAACCAAAAGGTAAGGATGGGAAGGATTTTTATACCAATTACTGCTGACACCCTGACGAATATCTAAACCTAAATGTACGATCAAAGGGGCGCGATCAAAAAGAGCATTGGCTACTGGTCGGGTTTCTTCTTGGAGAGATAATTGATTAGCGCGACTTAACTGCCGTAATTTCTCTAATTGATGATATCTCTGGGAAATTGACGGCGGATTTTCCCCCCAACTGAGAGCGATGGTGACTAGATAGGTTTGTAGGAATAGATGTCCTAACTTTTCCGCTTTTGTGGCCAGATAATTGGAATTATAATCATTAGCCTCGATCAGCAAAGGTACTCGCTCGACTATTTCCAAACCATAGCCCTTTAATCCGGCAATTTTACGCGGATTATTGGTAATTAAACGAATATTTCTCACTCCCAAATCGTTGAGCATTTGCGCTCCCATGCCGTAATCGCGCAAATCGGCGGGAAATCCTAACCTTTCGTTGGCTTCCACCGTATCTAGTCCCATATCCTGTAAAGAATAGGCTTTTAGCTTATTAATTAAGCCAATTCCCCGTCCTTCCTGTCGCAGGTAAACCACCACCCCCAAACCGTTGTTTTCGATCATTTTTAGGGCAGCTTGTAACTGTTGCCGACAATCGCAACGCAAGGATCCCAAAGCATCCCCGGTCAGACATTCTGAGTGCATTCGTACCATTACAGGTTGATCGCCAAAGAGAGCGGGATACCCTTTCACAATAGCGATGTGTTCGGTTTGATCTAATAAATTTCGGTAAGCATAAAGCTGAAAAGTGCCGAATTGACTGGGAAAATCACAGACCGTTTCCCGATGGACAAAGCGATCATATTTTAAGCGATAACTGATCAGATCGGCAATGCTGATTAACTTTAAATTATGTTGACGAGCGTATTCAAATAGTTGCGGTAAACGGGCCATGGAACCATCGGGATTTTGGATCTCACAGATAACTCCCGCCGGATACAACCCGGCTAATCGAGCCAGATCCACGGCTGCCTCCGTATGACCGGCGCGTTTTAAGACTCCACCGGCTTTAGCACGAATCGGGAAGACATGACCGGGACGGGTGAGATCGTCGGGACGAGTGACCGGATTAATGGCAACTTGCACGGTTTTCGCCCGATCTTCTGCCGAAATGCCAGTTTTAACCCCTAAATGGGGAGCGGCATCGATGCTAACGGTAAAAGCGGTTTGATTGCTATCGGTGTTTTTTGTCACCATCAAAGGCAATTCGAGAGCATCAAGACGCTCTCCCGTCATTGCCAGACAGATTAAACCGCGAGCTTGCACTGCCATGAAGTTAATCATATCGGGGGTGGCAAATTGGGCCGCACAGATTAGATCTCCTTCATTTTCGCGATTCTCATCATCAACTACGACAATGGCACGTCCGGCTTTGATTTCCGCTAAGGCAGTATCGATAGAGTCAAAAGCGATCGAAGTGAGAGTCACAGGCATTAAAACGAGGGAATTACTTTTATTCTACAGGTTTGCTCGATCTGCTGAGGGTCAATTTCTGCCAGTTCCCTAGAAAGAAGTCTCCCGGTGAACCTGACGGCTGCCCGGGAGACTTTTAGTTATCTTAAGCTAGAAAATTAGTTCAAACTAGCGGGGGTGATGCTGGCAACTTTGCCACCGAGACGGTTGATCTGTTGCAGGGTGTTATTTAACTGTTCAAAGGGGACAATAACCGCTTTGCTACTGCGACGGACACTGGGATAACCCGGTTTGCTAATAGCGGCAATTTCCACGCGATAGAGCTTACCCACATCACCATAGGCCACACTACCACCAAGAGCTTTACTGGGGGTGTTGCGTTGACCAGAGGGACGATAGGCCCAACCATCGCTGCCACCGGAGGGACCGACTACTGCCGAAGCGCCGTTTTGGGCTAATTCCACCGCTAAACGGGAGGTTTTGCCGGCAATCTGAGAGCGATCGCTGTTGGCATAACCGCGATAGAGTTGGAACATCCGGGTAAATCCCACGGTTTTTTGACCGGGTTGGCTGGCAAAACCACGATAGTAGGGAACGATGCTATCGCCGAAGTTTTCGGTATATTCGGCGGAATCGATGTAGGAGTCGATATCGGCCTCGAATCCTTTGTTTTCGTAGAGATCGAGGTGATAGACCACTTCCGACTCATCGTAGGGAGCGCGACCTAAAAGATGTTTGATATTAAGTTCGATGACGCGGGTTTGGAAGTTACCGTAGAAGAATTTGTTCTTATACAGTTCCGATTTGGCCACGGCGCGGACGAATTCCCGCACGGTGATCGAACCATTGCAGAGTAAGGATTCGGCACTGGTAAGGCGCTCGGAACGCATGATATAGTCATTGCCTAGCACCTGACGATAGACAGCGCGAATAACCGCCTGTGCGTCGTCACGGGACCAATCGGGACGTAATTCCACGGGAGCAACCTCGCTAAAAGCGGTTGTCCCTAAACGGGAAGCTGAGGTAGTAATTGCCACTAAAGTTCTCCTACAAAAAAATGATCATTTTCTGACCGCTCAAAACTAGGCGAGAATAAGTTCGATTACCTGGCCGCCTTGACGGTTTATTTCTTGCAATTTGTTCGATAGTTGCTCGTAGGCAACGAGATACTCGCTCACACTGCGACGCACACGGGTTTGTCGTCCCGCTTTTGCGCCACTAACCACGCGCAAGCGATAGAATTTGCCCCGATCGCCCCCAGCTAATCCGGTTAAGGATTGACCGGTTCCGTTAATATAAACGGGGGAAGCACTGTTATAGGCTAGTTCCCTGGTCAGTTTTCCCTCTTTTAACGGCGCGCGATCGCTGGTCGCATAACCGCGATAGACTTGGAACAGCCGACTAAAACCGACGGTTTTCTGACCGGTTTGGGTAGCGAAACCGCGATAGTAGGGGACAATGTTCTCACCGAAATGTTGGTTGTATTCGGGGGAATCGAAATAGGAATTAATTTCTGCTTCGTAACCCTGTTGATTGTAGAGATCGGTGTGGAAAGCGATCTCAGCTTGATCGTAGGGAGCGCGACCGAGCAGGTGTTTATAATTCAACTCGATAAAGCGATTTTGGGGATTGCTGTGGAAAAATTTCTGCCGATATAGTTCTGATTGAGCGATCGCCCGAACAAAATCCTTGACGCTAATCGAACGATTGCGTAAGAGGGATTCTAGGCTGATTAGGCGCTCGCTGGACATCAGATGCTCGTTGCCCAAGATCTGTCGATAGGCCCCGCGGATCACCACTTCTACCTGTTCATCACTGTCGGTGGAGCGTAATTCCAAGCGGGGGGAACCGTTGTAGGGTTCAAATCCCAGTCTTTGGGCCGCTATCAAGCTAGTCATCGTCGATCCTCCTGAAACTAACCTTTAATGGATATAACAAGGTCTGGAAGAACAGGTGATTGCTAACCCTTTTGCTAACAACCTCCTGTCTTTCCAGACCAGCAGTTTTTTTGATCGGACTAGCTGAGAGCGTTGATAGCGTAGTCGATATAGGAGTTGGCTTCTACCGCAGGGTCGCCACTTAAACCATGGTTGGCTTTGATATATTTGAGAGCTTCGATGTACCAGCTAGGAGACAGGTCGAAGGTGCGGTTGATTTCGTCGATACCAGCGATGAGGTACTCGTCCATCGGACCGGTTCCACCAGCAACTAAGCAGTAGGTCACCATGCGGAGGTAGTAACCGATGTCACGAGCGCATTTGTCTTTACCGCGTTGGTCCGCCGCAAAGTTAGCCCCTTGCATTTGGGTGGTGTAGGGGTATTTGTTGTACACCGCTTGAGCTGCGCCCTGGGTTAATTGGGAAGCCTTTTCGGTTAACGCTTTAGCGGCGCTGAGGCTGGCAGCAGCTTGACGAAAACGACCGAAAGCAACTTGGATTTCGGTGCTGCTTAAGAAACGGCCTTGAGAATCAGCGGCTGCTACGGCTTCGGTAAGGGGGGTTTTCATTGTTTGGTATCTCCCAATAATCTTGCAATAAGTTTCCTACGGTTTAATTGAGACTAGCCCCAGGGACTAGGCGACAGCAGCGGCGGCGCGGTCGAAGTAGCTGGCAATTTCAGACATTAAAGCACTGCAATCGCCGGGGGTGACACCGTTGCGATCGTTAGCGATGGACAAAGCAGCTTCTTTCATTTTGCTTACGCCAGCAGCTACGGAAGCTCCAGGTACTCCTAAAGCTACATAGGTTTCGCGCAGACCATTTAAGCAACGATCATCGAGAACACTGCCGTCGCCAGAGAAGGTAGCGTAGGTAACATAGCGCAAGATGATTTCCATGTCGCGTAAGCAAGCGGCCATACGACGGCTGGTGTAGGCATTACCACCGGGGCTGATCAGTTGGGGCTGTTCAGCGAACAGGCTACGAGCGGCGTTAGCAACGATGGTGGAAGCGTTACTGGTGATCCGGTTAACAGAGTCCATCCGTTTGTTGCTCTCGGCAACCATGGCGCTCAGAGCGTCTAGTTGGGAAGGGCTTAAATATTCGCCACGAGCATCAGCTTGGGATACTACCCGGGTGAATGCGTCAAACATTGTGACAATCTCCTAAATTTAAATGGGCTTTGCTTGCAATCAAAATTTTCCCTCTTAAGGGATTTCACGGTGAGTCTGGACGAGCCTTGACCGCGATTGTTGCGATTTACTTTAAGAAACCTGAAAAAACTTCATGGCTCTCTCATAAACCACTTAAGGAGGTTAAACAAGTATCCAGCTTAACTTTTGTCTGTTATCTTGGCCCCTCAAATTAAATTTATACACTGCTGTCGAAACTTTGTTTGTTACATCTTATTAAGTTTTTTGCTGTCTTTTTGTAACAGTCACTTAACAATGACTCGATCGAGTTGGTCATCAATTCCTGACATGGCTCAAAGCCTCTCACCGTCGGGAAATCAGAGACAGCAAGGCTTTAAGGGTATAAAGGGCAGCAAGATAAAATTTTTAAGTTTTTTTTAATATTTCCCCGCTTTCCCTTCCCCTATTAGCCAAGGATTGCCCTTTCCAGCCCTCAAATACGATGAAGTTTTGTAAAGAAGGGAGTGGGGAGTGGGGAGTGGGGAGTGGGGAGTGGGGAGTGGGGAGTGGGGAGTGGGGTGTGGGGTGTGGGGAGTGGGGTGTGGGGAGTGGGGAGTGGGGAGAAGGGTGTGGGGTGTGGGGTGTGGGGTGTGGGGAGAAGGGTGTGGGGTGTGGGGTGTGGGGAGAAGGGTGTGGGGTGTGGGGTGTGGGGTGTGGGGTGTGGGGAGAAGGGTGTGGGGTGTGGGGTGTGGGGTGTGGGGAGAAGGGTGTGGGGTGTGGGGTGTGGGGTGTGGGGTGTGGGGTGTGGGGTGTGGGGTGTGGGGAGAAGGGAGAATAAATAAAGGCAATCTCCTGAATCCTGACGACCGACGACCGACGACCGACGACCGACGTTAAACTAGAAATCGGTGCTCAAAAAATCTAGCCGTCCGAACCTGATGATTTCCTCCTTTCCCGTTCCTAATAGCTTAAATTGCGCTCAAATTCGCCTTGCCATTCGTTGCCTGCAGCCGCAATTAGTCCACTGGCGCCGACAAATACACCAAAAACCAGAACTAGGCTTTCAAGAACATCTCACCGCCTCCTTAATCAGTCAAACCCTGACTAAATACGGAATTGACCATCAAACCGGCATCGCCGGCACTGGAATTGTCGCCACCATCGCAGGCAGTCAACCGGGGCCAGTTTTAGCCCTGCGGGCTGATATGGATGCACTACCGATCGCCGAAGAAAACCAAGTCCCCTATCGTTCCCAACATCCGGGCCAAATGCACGCCTGTGGTCACGATGGTCACACAGCCATCGCCCTCGGCACGGCAGTTTATATAGCACAAAACCGTCACGATGTCAAGGGGACAGTAAAAATTATTTTCCAACCCGCCGAAGAGGGGCCGGGGGGGGCGAAACCGATGATCGAAGGGGGAGTGCTGAAAAATCCCGACGTGGACGGAATTATCGGGCTGCATCTCTGGAATAATATGCCTTTAGGGACAGTGGGCGTGAAAAATGGTCCCTTAATGGCGGCGGTGGAATGTTTCGATCTCCAGATTCAAGGCCGGGGCGGCCACGGGGCAATTCCCCATCAAACCGTCGATTCACTACTGGTGGCGGCCCAAATCGTCAACGCCTTGCAAACTATCGTCGCCCGCAACCTCAACCCCCTCGATGCCGCCGTAGTGACTGTGGGTAAATTAGCGGCGGGAACCGCTAGAAACGTGATCGCCGATAGTGCTAATCTCAGTGGGACAGTGCGCTATTTCAATCCCCAGTTAGGGGGCTATTTCCGACAACGGATGGAAGAAATTATCGCGGGCATCTGTCAAAGTCAGGGGGCTAGTTATCAATTCGATTACTGGCAATTGTATCCCCCGGTAATCAATCATGATCAGATGGCGGAATTAGTGCGCTCAATCGCCGCACAAGTGGTGGAAACCCCAGCCGGAATCGTTCCCGAATGTCAAACCATGGGAGGGGAAGATATGTCCTTCTTTTTACAGGAAGTACCGGGCTGTTATTTCTTCTTGGGGTCCGCCAATCCCGAATTAGGATTAACCTATCCCCACCATCATCCCCGCTTTGATTTTGATGAATCGGTGTTAGCCATGGGAGTGGAGATTTTTGTCCGTTGCGTGGAAAAATTCTGTAACTCTAAGACTTTCTAGAAATCCGTTCAAGGTGAACAGTTTTTGTCAAACCCGAAACCGCTAAACTGGTCACTGAATCAGACAGGTAAAAAAACCCATGAACAATAATACCCACGAAAACGATGCCCAACGGGTGAAAATCCTCAGCGAGGCCCTACCCTATATTCAAGAATTTCGCGGTCGTACCGTAGTGGTTAAATACGGTGGCGCGGCCATGAATAACAGCGATATCAAAGACACGGTCATGCGAGATATCGTTTTTCTCTCCTGTGTAGGGGTTCGTCCCGTTATTGTCCACGGCGGCGGTCCTGAAATCAATAGTTGGCTGGATAAATTAGGCATTGAACCCCAATTTAAAGACGGTTTACGCGTCACCGATGCCGACACCATGGATGTGGTAGAAATGGTGCTAGTGGGGCGCGTCAATAAAGAAATTGTTGCCCTGATCAATCAAGCCGGCGGTAAAGCAGTAGGATTATGCGGTAAGGATGGTAATCTGATCACTGCCCGTCCCGTGGGTAAAGAGGGCATTGGTTTTGTGGGAGAAGTCAGCAGTGTCGATACTAGCGTCGTCGAATCCTTGGTCAATAGTGGTTATATTCCCGTGATTTCCAGTGTGGCCGCCGATGAAACCGGCCAAGCTCATAATATCAATGCCGATACGGTAGCTGGAGAAATAGCGGCGGCTTTAGGGGCAGCTAAACTGATTTTGATGACCGATACAGCCGGAATTTTGGAGAATTATAAGGATCCTTCCACTTTATTGGCTAAATTGGATATCCAACAGGCCCGGCAGTTGATTGAAAAAGGCATCGTTGCCGGCGGGATGATTCCCAAAGTTGGCTGCTGTGTGCGATCGCTGGCCCAGGGAGTTCAGGCCGCTCATATTATCGATGGTCGTCTTCCCCACGCCCTTTTACTGGAAATTTTCACCGATCTAGGCATCGGTTCCATGATTGTGGCCTCCAGTTATAGTAATCTATAGTAGTAATTACCGTACTTTTGGTTAAAAAGACTTGCCTAAAACCAGAGAGCCGGTGTACAAGTAAGTTAATAAACGCGCTTCTCGCTCCTTTGTAATGGCAAAAGTTTTAGTCTTGAGTTAGTTTAGTCGGGAAGCGCAGAATCCGAAGTTTTCATAGCAATTGAATTTATGACCAAACAAGCTGTAGCTCACCCGATGGTGAAGTTTCAACGCAAGGTTAGCAAGTGGATAGATGCAAAAGTAGTCAAACCTAGCGATAGTATCTGGAAACTGGCTCTTTTATACGGAGATGAGTGGGTATACTGGAAGCAAGAGTTGCTCGATTTCGGTTTCTCCATGCAAGACCCTCTCAGCGAAGTGGTAGCGGTAGAAGCTTGGGACGAAGAATAAGCGACCATCGACTCAAAAGCGGCTTTCTACTAGGACTATCCCCATGGGATCGACTCCGATTATCCTTTCCGCTCTGGTTATCTTATCCTTAAGTGCGAGTTGTTCTCCCCAGACAGAAACCCAACCACCGCCACCAGCAGCCCGTACTACTACCGTCAACGTCACCACGGCTAAACCGGCAACCAGCGGACGCAATCTCGATTACACGGGAACTACCCGACCTTTAAAAGTCGTTTCTCTGCGATCGCAAGCCACGGGTCAGTTACTCAATCTCCTCGTCGATGTGGGAGATGAGGTGCAATTAGGGCAAATCCTCGCTCGTGTTGATGATCGTCTCCTTGCCACCGTTGTCCGACAAGAAAAGGCTGCCCTATCGTCTCTAGAAGCAGAATTAGCCCGGGCGAGAATTGAAGTCAGTAACGCTGAAATTGAAGTGGAGCGCCTACAACTACAATACCAACAGGCCAAAAATGATGCCGAGCGCCTGCAAAAATTAGCCCTAGAAGGGGCGATTCCCCTGCAACAGGGCGAAACAGCCCAAACTACGGCGGCAGTGGCTTTAAAAGCCGTTAATAGCGGGCGATCAAGAATTAAAGTCGAGGAGCAGGTAGTGGCGGCAATTATCGGCAGAATTGCCGCCCAAAAATCGGTCATCGCTCAGGAACAACAACGTCAGGCCTACGCTATTCTTAAATCACCAGCGACGGGGATAGTGATCGAAAAACTGAAAGAGCCGGGGGATTTAGTCAGTATCGGCGATGAAGTCCTCAAAATTGGTGATTTTAAACAGGTCAAGGTGGTAGTATTATTATCGGAATTGGATTTAAAAACGATTAATTTAGGACAAACGGTTAATGTCAGTCTTGATGCTTTCGGTGAGAGAAATTTTTCCGGTCGCATCACCAGGATTTTTCCCCTCAGCCAAGGCACGGCCCGGCGGATTCCCGTGGAGATTGCTCTACCCAATGGGGATGGTTTAATCAAAGGGGGATTATTGGCCCGGGTGCGGTTTAATAATAATTCTGCCCCTCAGGTGATTGTTCCCGAAACAGCAATTGTCGGTCAGGGGGAATCCTCGGCCATTTTCGTCCTTTCCGAGTCTAACTCGCAAGTGCAAAAACGTCCCGTTCGTCTCGGTCAAGCGCTCGACGGTCAAGTAGAAATTCTCACTGGACTTGAACCGGGGGAGCGTTTCGTCGTCAATAGTAGTAAACCTTTGCAAAATGGTGAAAAAGTCCGCATCAGTATCCTGAGTAATCCTTGATGAGTCAGGGGTTGGCGGCTTTTCAGTGATCAGTGAACAGTAATCAGTAGGGTGTGGGGTGTGGGGTGTGGGCTTCGGCCGTGAGCTCAGCGTTCGACCGAGCTCACGCCGAGGTCCGAACGGGTGTGGGGAAGGAAACCTCTTTCATCTGTGGGGGTGAAAATTTTTTCATCGGGACTGACTCCTAACTCCTGTCTCCTGTCTCCTAACTCCTGTCTCCTGTCTCCTGAAAGTTTTTAAATATTTTTCAACATCAGCAAAGAGCGAGTTTGAAAGCCGAGATTTTGGTAGAGATTGAGAGCATTGTCGTTATTGATGAAGACTTGTAAACCGATGCGGGTTTGTCCGCGACTTTTTGCCCAATCCTTAGCTCGATCGATTAGTGCGCTGGCGATACCTTGGCGACGATGCTGGGGATCGACGTAAATTAGGAAAATATGACCATAGCGATCGCCTGTCACCTGATCGACGGCGCTCCCCATCCAGAGACAAGCGATCGCCGTTTGTTGTGCTTCGACGATCCACAGGGGAGTATCGAGGCAAAAAAACTGTCTGACTGTATCAGCTAGATGGGAGAGGTTTTTTTGTTCGGGAAAAAATTCTTCATAGGTGCGGGTGAGAAAATTAATTAGTAGATAGCGATCGCTCGGTTTTCCCAGTCGCAGCCGATAATCTTCGGGAAGGTTAGCCATGCCAAGGATAAGAGAAAATTATGCCCAGGGATGGCTCGATCGGAGCGGGTGCGGCTAAATCTGCCGGTAAAAAAATCCGGATGCCAGTGGCAACCAGAGCAACTAAAAACACGAAGATAGTCAGGAGCGGGGCGATATATTGCCGGAAAAAAGCCATAATTATTTGATCTGTAAACTACTATTCTTTCTATTTTAGGGATTGCCAGTTAAGATATCAGCAATTAAAAAAAATTCGCCCAAAAAAAGTGATCGGCATACCGATCACTAGAAACCGACAACTAGACTATGACTAAACACCGATTAAATCTAACGAAGGTGTAAATAGGCCGCCTCTGCTTCCAATTGACGTACTAAAGCTTCATTTCCCTGCGCTCTAGCTACTTCCAGTCGGTGTTGTAAATTTCTGCGGAGTGTTTCTCTATGAGCGACGGTGGCCTGTGTTAGGACTTGCTGACGATTTTTGTTCATGATGGACAGACTTTTGAGCGACTTAACTTACCTTATATCTAAATCATAACATTCTCCTTGGTAAACTGTATCTTTAGCTACTGAATTTAGCGTTAAGATTTATTAAAGCTGTTGGCCACCTTAGTGACAAGTCAATGACGGAACAGGCACTGATAACCCTTACTAGCGATTTTGGACTACGGGACGGTTATGTGGGCATTATCAAGGGAGTAATAGCGGGAATTGCCCCCCATGCTCGCACTATCGACCTGAATCATCAAATTTCGCCCCAAGACCTTTACGCTGGTCGTTTTATCCTCCTGAATGCCTATCAATATTTTCCCCAAGGCACTATTCATCTGGCAGTTATAGATCCGGGGGTAGGAAGCAAAAGACGCGGGGTAGGGATTCGTTTTGCCGGTGGTTATTTAGTTGGTCCAGATAATGGTTTATTTAGTGGCATTTTAAGCCAATCTACCGCTATATCCGCCGTTAATCTCAATAATTCTTCCTATTGGCGCACCCCTAACCCTAGCACTACTTTTCACGGTCGTGATGTTTTTGCTCCTGTGGCCGCTTATTTGTCCCGGGGAGTACCCCTAGAAATGTTAGGTGAGATTATTGATCCCGATAGCTTGCAACAATTAGCGATCGCTGTTCCGCAAATCGAGGAAGATAAAATCAGGGGTCAAATTCAATATATTGACATTTTCGGCAATTTAATCAGCAATATTCCCGATTATCTCCTAGAGGGAAAAAATTGGTCAGTGCAGTTGGGGCCAAAAATTATCCCCGCAAAAAACACCTACAGTGATGTTCCTTCCGGAGAAATAGTCGCTTTTATCGGTAGTCACGGGGGGTTAGAAATTGCCGTCAATAGTGGTAGCGCCCAAAAGCAATTACACCTAAATATTGGCGATGCGATCGAGGTTAGAATAGATAGGAGTCAGTGATCAAAACTGATAACTGATAACTGATAACTGATAACTGATAACTGATAACTGATAACTGATAACTGATAACTGATAACTGATAACTGATAACTGATATAGCCTTTTAATCAATTCTCATACTAATATCTAACCAAGTAGAACGGGTAATCGGGGCGCTAGTGGAAATATAATCTACTCCTGTTTCGGCAACGTTGCGAATGCGATCGAGGGTAATATTTCCCGATGCTTCTATTTTGGTTTTACTATTAAAATTGCGGATCATCTCCACAGCAGTTTGCATCATCTCTAAATCCATATTATCTAACATAATGATCTCTACCTGCTGCTGTAGGGCCTGATTCACTTCTTCTAATTGGCTGGTTTCTACCTCAATTGTGAGAGGATAGGGCATATTTTGCCGTACACGACGCACTGCTTCCTCGATGCTGCCGGCTGCTTGAATATGATTATCTTTAATCATAATTGCATCATCTAACCCCAAACGATGGTTAATAGCGCCACCGATACCGGAGGCATATTTTTCTAAAATTCGCAATCCGGGGGTAGTTTTGCGAGTATCCACCAATCTTGTCGATAAATCGGCAATTTTCTCCACATATTTGCGAGTGGCACTAGCAATCCCACTCAAGCGCATAGCAAGATTTAAAGCGACTCTTTCCCCAATTAACAGCGCATCGAGGGAACCTTCTATCTCGGCAATAACTTTAGACTTGGGGCAGAATTCCCCTTCGGCAACGGTGGGGGTAAAGTGAATAGTGGGGTTAAGCAGTTGAAAAACTCGTTCAGCTACGGGTAAACCGGCAATAACTCCCGCTTCTTTGGCAATCCAAGTAGCTTGACCGATTTTAGCATGACCGAAGAAAATTGCTTGGGTGGTGCGATCGCCTCTACCGAGATCTTCTCGTAACCAGTTTTCTAACAAGGGATCAAGGACTAATAGGGGCGGTAACATAGAATTTATCGAAACAATCGGGACGTATTTATTTTAAGTTTAGGAATGTTTGACCTTTTTGTAAACTTTCTTTAATCGAAACTTATCCCTTCATAGATTAACTCGATCGCACAGTGAAAATCGAGACTAGATAGAATAATTTCTTCCCCTTGACTATAAGCGCAGTAAAACCAAATTTTATCTTCACCGCGACGATAAACCTCAACACTGATCGATTCGGGATCGACTAAAACGTATTCTTGTAAACTGGCAATCTGACGATAATATTGTAACTTTTTAGTGCGATCATAGTTTCCTGTGCTGGGGGAAAGCACTTCAATAATCACTTGTGGATGTTGAATAAAATTACGAGATTCTCTATCCCTAGAATCGCAACTAATCACCAAATCGGGATAAAAATAACGACTATTATTAGCTTGGACTTTCACATCAGATACATTGACTCGACAGCCTCGCGGACGGAGATGAAGTCTTAAAGCCGTATAAAAATTCAAGGTAATATCATTATGGGGCAGACTACCCCCGGTCATGGCGATAATTTCCCCATCAATATATTCATGGCGACATTCCTGGGTAGCGTCCCATTCTAGATACTCTTCCGGGGTCATTCTTTCTGGGTATTGAGGTTGAGCGATCATTTTTCTTTTTCCTTGTCAACTAACTAAATTAATATCCCATTTCCTTTTTATGTTATACCATTTTCTCGCCCGAAGATTGAAGAATAGTCATAATTAAGCGGTGACTGATTACCCTAATGATAAGATGGAGAGAGAAAGCATTATTGTCGCAGGTCGCTAAGATGACGAAAACAGTTGCCGATATCATGACTCCCAATCCCATCACCGTCACCGCTAACACTTCTCTATCCGAAGCAGTGAAAATTTTGGCCGAAAAGCGGTTTAGTGGTTTACCCGTGGTGGATGACAATATGCGACTGATTGGGGTTATCTCCGAAACTGACCTCATGTGGCAGGAAACGGGAGTAGAAGCTCCTCCTTACATTATGCTCCTCGATAGCGTCATCTATCTACAAAATCCTAGCCGTCACGAGAAATTACTCCATAAAGCTCTCGGTCAAACCGTGGGGGAAGTAATGACCGATAAACCTATTAGTATCACGGCTGACCGCCCTTTGAAAGAAGCGGCCTCGTTAATGTACGATCGTCATGTGCGTCGTTTACCGGTGATTGAGGAAGAAACCCACAAAGTAATTGGTATTATCACTCGCGGTGATATCATTCGCGATATGGCAAAATCCGAAGCATAATTGCTTTTCTAGGGCAACAATTAACTAAAAGGTCTTGAACAAATGAATCAATCTCAGGAAACGGTTACTTATTCCCTAGAAACTATCTTGATGCGGATTGAGGGAAAAATCGATTCTTTACAAAAAGATGTGACGTAACTGTTCAGGGGGTAGGGTTGATTCATGAATCAACCCTACAATGAATCAACCCTAGTTCAGGGGGGGACAAAATCTGATAATCTAAAAAGGCGTAGAAAAGAGCGGCTACTGTGGGAGAGTAGTATCCATGCCTCTAGGAAAGGCAGTTCTTCTCCTTCTCTGCTGCCCCAGGAGAGTCCTTCCACAGAGTCAATGCCACTGGCGGCTTGACATCCCCCCCCCTGAACGGTTACGATGTGACGGATTTAAAGATAGGGCAAGCGGTGTTAACGGGAAAAGTTGAGGGAATAGAAAATCGACTAAACTCATGGGAGGAAAACCAGAAATATGTGAAAACTTTTTTTCTGAGCAGTAATCCCTAAATTCTTGTTTCCCTTGCAATTTTTCTAAAAACTATCAGGATGAAGCGCCGTCAATTTCTCACTAATTCCGCCCTAACTGCTGTTAGTTTTTCCCTAGTTCCTAGAAAAGTCGTTAGCACTAATTTTCCTCTGATTAAACCGCCACATCTACAACCGGGGGACGGAGTGGGTATTATTAGTCCGGCGGGGGCAACTTTTAAAGAAGATGATTTGAATATAGTTATCGAAGCAGTTAAAGCTTTAAAATTAGTCCCAAAAGTTGGTCAACACGCTTTAGATCGTTATGGTTATTTAGCAGGTAAAGATAGGGAGCGAGCGTCGGATATAAATCAATTTTTTGCCGATGATAATATTGCCCTAATTTTACCAATTCGCGGCGGTTGGGGAAGCGCTCGTTTATTACCTTATCTCGACTACGATTTAATTGGCCGTCATCCGAAAATTATCTGTGGTTTTAGTGATATAACTTCTTTATTATTAGCTATTTATGCCAAAACTGGTTTAGTTACTTTCCATGCTCCCAATGGCTTTTCTAGTTGGCGCACCGCTCAAACTGAAAGCTTTCGACAGGTTTTATTTTCCGGGGAAAAGTTGACTTTTAGAAATATTCCCGATCCCGATGATGCCAATCGTTTAATGCGGGTAAAAAATCGGATTCAAACTATTACTAAAGGTCAAGCAAAAGGTAAATTAATCGGTGGTAATTTAACCACTTTAGCCTCGATCGCAGGTTCTCCCTATCTACCAGATTTTACCAGTGCTATCCTATTTTTAGAAGATATTGGTGAAGATATTTATGAAATAGATCGCCTGTTAAATCAATTAAAATTAGCGGGAATTCTCGATAATTTAGCTGGTTTTATCTTCGGTCAATGCAGCAATTGTAGCGCCAATAGTGACTATGGTTCCTTGACTTTAGAAGAAGTGATCCGAGAATATATTCAACCCTTAAAAATTCCCGCTTGTCTAGGATTAACTATCGGACATTTAGAAATTATTGAAACTATTCCCATCGGTATTGCAGTAGAATTTGATGCGAATCAGGGAACAATTACTATGTTAGAATCGGCGGTTAGTAAACCGTAAAATAGGTGACTGTTGCTATTCCCTTTTTTAACTGATAACGGAATATTTAGACTGGCGAAGTTACATTATGGGCGCACGCAGTTCGATCAACTCACTGACCACGGTGCGCCCCTACCATTGGCGCAATAATATTATTGTCGGGGCGAATTGCATTCGCCCTTTCCTCGATAATATTTGCTCATCACCATAACCCTGAATGACACACCGTATTTTTTCAAGTTTAAGGCTGCTTGATCTGGATTCCAGTCAAACTTTCATAATTAAAATAGTCACTCGCACTGTTGGTCACTATCATTGGCAATCCCTAAAAATATATAGCTGATTACTGATTACTGATTACTGATAACTAATTACTGATTACTGTCGCGGTTGTACGGGGAAACCTTGACGCTGAAGCATTTCCGCCGCGTCTTGGCCAGGTTGATAGTTGATGCCGAGGGTAGAGGTGGCCGTATCTTCGATGATTTTGGGAGTGAGGAGAATGATCACCTCGCTGCGAGTATTGCTATTGCTACGACTGCGGAATAAAGCCCCTAAAATGGGAATATCGCCTAAAATCGGCACTTTTGTCTCGTTAGTCTGTTGGCGCTCTTGGATAATGCCGGAAAGAATTAAACTCTGTCCATCCCGGAGACGAATCACCCCAGAAGTTAATTCCCGACGAATCAGGGGGGTAAGGGTGTTGACTGTGAGACCACCGCTATCAAATTCAATTGGAGACCCCGGAGTGGCAACAGTGGGACTAACGGACAGGGAAATAAAGCCGTTATCATCCACCTGATCGATGTTTACCGCTAAAGTTAATCCAGCATCGGCCAGTACAGGGGTAGTGGTGCGTACGCCACTGAGAGGATCCACCTGTGTGTTAACACTTTCTAGCACTTTCTCGGTCAGCTTAACGGTGGCCTGTTGACCTTCCTGCACCACCAGCGAGGGATCGGTGAGAATCTTGGCATTTCCTGTCTGAATTGACGCTTGCAGGGTCATCAGGAATTTTTGGGGATACTGGAAGAGGGTCGGGGGTTCGTATTCATACTCTATTATTCCCGTCTCTGGGTCAATAGTAATATCACTCAATCCGGGTTGGAAGGGGTTAACAGTGCGACCAAAACTAGGGCGCGAGTAGGGTGTCAGACCCCCTGAAAAGTCATTCGGTCCCCGGTTAACACGCCCAAAGGGAGCGCCATTCTGAATGTCAAAAAAAGGTTGAATTTCTGCTGTTCCCGTACCCGATATGATATCGAAAATCGGCACAACAGGCTGTGCAAAAGCCCCCGGTCTGCCTACAGTTGAGCTAGTGGGTGGGTTCATATTACCAAAGTTCAGCACTGCTGCCCCGTTATCTTGAACGAAGAAACCATCGTTAAAACCGAAGGAAAAACTACTGCTAAAACTGTCGGTATTGAGCAGGTTGACATCAATAACTTTCACATTGACCACTACCTGACGGCGACGGGCATCCAGTTGGGTTAATAAAGATGTGGCGATCTGGACTTGGCGGGGTTCGCCGATTAAATTGATAGAATTAAGGCGATCATCGGCGGCGATTCTTAAACCAGTTAAAAGTAAGGCCGCTTTTGAGCCTTCTGTGTTTTGAGGGGCCAGTGGCTCTAGGGTGGGAGGAGTATCCCGGCGACCAGTCACCCGTCCGGTGAGGGGATCGACGATATCCTCGGTTTGGGTAACTAAACGCTGGTATTCTGCCCCTTGGGTGGCGAGGAAAATGGCGGCGGCGACAGCTTTAACTTGGTTGAGACGCAGGGTGCGGCTAATCAGATTGCGAGCGCCTTGGGGTAATTGCGCCCCAACAAAGATAGTTGTACCCTGACGGTTGGCCTGTAATCCGGAAACTAACAACACGGCGTTAAAAATGCTTTCCACCGATTCGTTAGTAAATTCCAAGGAAACTGTCTGAGAAGTGGCGTTAGCTTCCCCCTGGGCGCTGGTGAAAACGACGTTATAACCAGCAATGTTAGCAAGGGTCATTAACACTTCTCTAGCGGAAGCTTCCCGGAGTAAAACACGAGGTACGGTGACATTGCGATCAAATTTGACCTTTTCGGCACTAGCATCGATGTTAGAGATGGCAATGTCTCCCACCGGTGGGGCGACGGCTCGCGGTAGGGTGGGAGCGCCGGGAGCTTGGGGGGCGCCTTGAATGATAATTTCCGGGTTGGGAACAAGGGGCGCACTTTGGGCGAGCAGTTTTTCACTGGCTAAAATGCGATCGCTGATTTCCTTTTGTACGGCATCGGGGGTGGGAACGAAATTCTTAGGTCTTTTTTGTAAATTTTCTTGACTAAACTCTTGCGAAAATTCAATTTTTGATGTACTCGATTTTAACTCTGAACCATCGAAGGATTCGGGGGTTTCGGCCAAGGCGCTCAGGGGAGCCATCAATAAAAACGAGGCAATTTGCGGGATAAACAGGGCATAGCGAGACTGATTCACTTTAATTTCACTCCTCACAATTAGGGGATTCAACGGATAAAAAACGCAATACTGACAATGGAATCAAGACTATTTAATCATTGAAAGTTCTCCTATTGGGGCGGACTAGCGGCGGGTTGACCTTCGGCGGGTGGTTGACCTTCAGCGGGGGGGGGCGGTGCTAATTTCGCCAATTCTTCAGCATTGAGAGGAATAATCACATTGAGAAGAAAGGTGGTAGTAACGGGTTGATCGCCTTGGCGCTCGATAGTGGCTTTATTGTTACCGGTACTAACCACTTTAACCGCCGATCCTTCCTTTTCCATCTGGGTATTGAGACTATTCAGCAAAATCAGCGGTTGTAATCTTTCTAAATCCCGAATCACCTTTTGGCTGTTAGTATAGTTCCCTTCGATCTTGACGTTAAAAGTTTGACGCTTGAGCTTATTATTAACCGCACTACCGAGGGAACTATCGGAGACCAGCACCGGCTCTAGTCCTTGGGGCTGGAAACTAATCAGCTTAACATTGTGAGACTTAAATATCTTGCTAATATCTAAGAGAATTGTGCTTAAGTTCTTTTCTTGAGCAAAAAGCGCCAGAATTTGCTGTTTAGTTGCCTCTTTTTGTTGCAACTGACTCTCGATTTTTTGGAATTCCGTGGCACCGAGACCGCTTGTTTGTTGATCTACCTGTTGTTGTTTGCTATCTTTATCGATTTGCAGTTTCTGCAAGTCACTATAAGCGGGTATCACCCAAATATAAAGCAGATAGAGGGAGCCAAGTAAACCTACCACACCGGCGGTGATGCCACTATTGCGGGGAGTAAAAGTTATCCCGAAAGCGGTGGGATACTGGTCAAGTTCCTCTAATTCCCTGTCCTCATTGGCAATGTATTCTTCAGTAAAGGTCATGGTTGAATGGCTCCTTGGTCTTTGAGGGTATTAATCCTAGTGACAACTCCTTCCGCTCCATTACGTTTCAGCTGTTTCAGTTGTTCAGTAGCGGGGGTATCACTTAATTGGGCGGTGATCACAAATTGAACCGCTTGGGGGAAACTAACACTAATATTTTTGTACTCATTGGCCACCTGTACGGGCAAATCGGCCAGGGCAGCACTTTCGATCACCGTTTTCTTACCCTGTAAAAAAGGAGAAGCTTGTAGGGTTAAGAGATAATCATTGACTGCTTCGTAACTACTGGCAAAACCACTAATTTTTAACTGAGTAGCCGGATTCGGTTGCCCTTGCCCCGGGTTTGCGGGAACATCCACCTGTTGCAGACTGGTTAGCTGGACACTAGGGGGAGTTTGTAGACGAATTTCTTGGAGAATGGCTGACCAAGGCCTAATCTGATTGAATACAGTTACCAGAGCTTGATTTTCTGCTTCTACCGCCGTTAATTGCCCTTTTAAATCCTCTATTTTTTTACTTTGGCCTTGCAGTTGACCTAATTTCCCGTCCAGTGTCTGAATTGTGGCCTGAGTTGCGCTGGTTTGCCAACCGACGATTAAACCGAGTAATCCCGTCAGGGCCAATAATCCGGCCCCCACTCCCACACCGATCAACAGGGGTTTTTGTTTACTCAGGTTAATAGCGGTGGGCATCTTGTCCGCGGTGGTTTTTTCGCCCGTTTGCTTAAGATGGCGATCCTTGAGAAAATTAACGTCAAGACTATACATAATTTTTGTCTATACCTCCCGTAATCCTAAACCGAGAACTGTTCCTAACCCCGGTCTTCGGGTATTGGGAATCTCTTGATTGATATCTAAGTTTAGCGCTGCGATCGGATCGATTGGCATGGTGGGGACGCTGAGATGTCGGGTAAAATACTCGTCTAGTTGTGCTATTCCCCCCCCGGGACCGGCTAAAAGTAACTGGACGATTTCCAGTTGCTCACTTTGGTTAACATAGAAGTTAATCGATCGCCGCAATTCATCGGTTAATTCTCCTAAAACCCGCATCAGTGCCATTATCCCAGCGTTAGTAGAGACTTGCGAAGTGCCAGTATTGGTGCTAAGACTATCAAAGCCAGTAATCGGGATTGTCATCCCCAAAAGAATCTCAGGACTGCGAGAGGTGGGCAAATTCAGCGCCCTGGCCATGGCATTTTGTAGCTGGAAAGTACCGATGGGGACAGTGCGAGAAAATTGGGGAACTCCATCCACCACGATGGCAATTTCCGTGTTATCAAATTCTATATCGACAATCACGACGGCTTCATTGGAACTAAATTGTCGCAACTGTTCGCGAATTGTCCGAATTAGGGCAAAACTATTAATTTCTAGCACATCTACCTGTAATCCTGCCTGTTGGAAGGTTGACCTATAGGCATCGGTGATTTCCCGACGAGTGGCAACTAATAAGACTTGTACCTTTTCAATCCCGTCTTCACCCTGAAAGTAGCCCAGTTTTTGGTAGTCGAGATCCACTTCCTCGCGAGGATAGGGCAGATATAAACTGGCCTCATGATTTAAGACTGTATCGTGCAATTCCTGATCGTCCAATTCCGAGGGAATGGGGATAATCCGGATAATTGACTCGCGCATGGGGACACCAGTAGCGACTTGTTTGCTAGTAATTTGATTTTCCTTGAGTAATTCTTGGATTAATTGCGCTAAAGCGGGGGAATCGGCGATTTTTCCCTCCTCAAAGATGCCTTCCGGGATATCCGACGAACAATATTTAACTAATTTATAGTTTTGTCCCTGTTTGGCGATCTGAGCGACGTTAATGCGCTCTGGGGTAATCTCTAAGCCAACACCTGGAGATTTTCTTGTCAACAGCTTCTTAAAAAAACTTACCATAGATTTTCCTCGGCAGCTCTAAGGGAATTGGTGATTAACAAAGCAAACAATTTTTTGACCTGATTTCATCTAGTCCCGATCAAGGCAGTAAATCAGTCTATAAACGATCTTGACTGGGTAAATTACCCAGAAAAGGTGAAAATCGAGGAGTAGAGAACCTATTCCTGTACTCGCTACGGCGGATTCAGGCTCAGTCTGGTACATCTTCTAAGGGTCAAGGCTTATCCAATAAGGAGTTGTCTGTGCCAGATAGATAGAGGAACCGCCGTAACCCGATTATCTTTGTTCAGCTCGAGGTTAATCTCGAGGGGGTGAGAGGAGAGGAAGTGCCTATTGATGGTGACATTGTAATCAATTTTGGTGAAAGAACCAAGTCCAAGCTAAAAATCGGCCATTACCCCCCCCTTTTTTTCTACTCCACTAGATCAAGTCAGCTTTCCCTAGTTAGGGTTTGCGGCAAAAAGTTTTTCGTGGGGGCAGGGTGTCGGGTGTCGGGCATCGGGTTTTAAGCTAAGAGGCATTTTCACGGCCCGCCAATTCAAAAATGAAACGCAGGACTCCTCAAGACAAAAGTTCAAGAAATCTTAGAAGTTATTAAAATAATACAAAAATAAACTCAACGTAAACCTAAAACATTGCCAGGGAAAATCAATCATGTTTCTCCGTCCTTTCTCTATCTTAATCACCCTCTGTCTCGGTTTAGGCTTCCTTTCTCTCCCTGGGCCCGTTCAATCTTTACCTTTAAATGCGCTCGCTAAAGTCAATGCTGCCTCAACTGCTCTGGACTTTTTCAATCAGGGAGTAAAAAGATTACAACAAGGTGATCTAGAGGCTGCCATTAATAATTTTAATGAAGCCATTCGTCTTAATCCTAACTATGCTCAAGCCTATGGCAACAGAGGAATTGCCTATAGTCGTTTACAGCAATATGACCAATCCCTGGCTGATTATAACCAATTTATTCGCTTTAATCCCAATTCAGCAGCAGCTTACTATAACCGAGCAACTTTGTATGATAAATTGGGAGATTCTCAAAAAGCGATCGCCGATTATGATCCAGCAATACGACTGAATCCTAATTTCACTCAAGCAATTAGGGGCCGAGAAATTGCTCAGAATAAATTAAGAACACCTCAACAAAGTATCTCCAATACTAACGTACTCGCTCAATATTTTTCCAATGGAAGCACTGCTGAGAATTTTTTTGTTCAGGCGATGGATAAATATGACAAAGCAGATTTTGATGGTGCAATTGTCGATTTTAGCCAAGCGATTCAACTCAAACCCGACTATGCTCAAGCTTACATGGGCAGGGCAATGGCATATAAGGGTTTAGGAGATTTAGAAAATCAGATCACAGAGCTACGAAAAGCGGCAGAATTACTTCAAAAACAGGGAGATACAGATACGGAAATATACCAGACAACCATAGATTTAATCAAAGTAACTCAGGATTTGATCGATAGCATTCGATCAAATCCTAATTCTAAACTAGCCTTTGCCCAGTTCTTTTTAAATAAGGGAATAGAGGAATGGAAAAAAGGAGATTTTGTGCAAGCGATCGCAGGTTTTAACCTGGTGATACGTCTCAATCCTAACGATGCTAGTGCTTACCTTTTTCGAGGTAATGCCTATGGTCAATTAAAAGAATATCAAAAAGCGATCGCCGACTACACCCAAACTCTTCGCCTCGATCCTAACTATGCTGATGCTTACAACCTGCGAGGGCTTGTCTATGGAATGTCAGGAAACCGTCAAAAAGCGATCGCCGACTTGCAAAAAGCAGCCAATTTATATCGGCAACAGGGTGACACGGCAAAAGCTCAAAAAGTCTTAGATTTGTTGAAAGAATTACAGCAATAAACTCAAGGTAAACCTAAAACATTCGGCCCGTTTAATCTTTACCTTTAAATGCGATCGCTTAAGTCAATGCTGCCTCAACTGCTCAGGACTTTTTCCATCAGGGAGTAAAACAACGCCAATTCAAAAATGAAACGCACGACTCCTCAAGATTTAACAGAAAAAGGCTCATCGGGTATTGTCCGAATCAATACAACCCAAATTCCGCAGGTGGAAAAAGACAAAGGAAAAGACAGAAAAAGCCGAACAATTCACTAAATATAAATACTCAAGAAAGTCTCAGGGTGAGTGCAGCTAAAACTCTATTGACAATTGGTCAATTAGGTTTTGTCCCCTTAGATATTTCTGGCTAAAACTAAATATTTAGCCACGGTGTTAGGAACTAAGCTAAGACGCATTTAAACCGCTTACTCTTAGATTAGCCGAACCGCCCCCAATCCCTTTACTGTTGCCTTTTGCCTCTTGCCTCTTGCCTCGTCTCAACAAGCAATTTAAATTACGAACAGCTTAGCGTCGTCAGACGTGGATGTTGACACTCCCGTTGCCTAGTCGAGCCGTCAGGACTCAAACGGTAAGTCTGCCAAAGGAAGCGTCAAAAGCACAAAATCTGTGAGATTAGCGTTTCCAAAGCTAATCAAGCGCGAAGCGGATTAGCCTAGTTCATTTTTTCTAGACACTATTTTTTCGTGACTTCAGGAAACCGGCGATCAAATGCTTCTGACGGGCGTGATTTTCCCGTATAATTAGGAGTTTGCACAGTGACAAAAGAAGTTAAGGAGCGAGTTCGATGGCACGAATGTACTATGATGAGGATGCCAATTTAGATTTATTAGCGGGAAAAACGATCGCTATTATTGGTTATGGTTCCCAGGGTCATGCCCACGCATTAAATCTCAAGGATAGTGGCGTTAATGTGATTGTTGGTCTATATCCCGGCAGTAAATCGGCAATCAAAGCCAAAGAAGCTGGTATTCCGGTTTATGATGTGGCCGAAGCCGCTAAAATTGCCGACTGGATCATGATCCTCTTACCAGATGAAGTGCAGAAAACGATTTATATCAACGAAATTGCCCCGAATTTAAGCGCAGGCAAGGTGTTATCTTTTGCCCACGGCTTTAATATTCATTTCGGTCAAGTGGTTCCCCCAGATAATGTCGATGTGGTTATGGTTGCTCCCAAAGGACCTGGCCATCTCGTCCGTCGCACCTACGAACAAGGTCAAGGGGTCCCCTGTTTATTCGCCGTCTATCAAGATGCTACCGGCCAAGCACGCGATCGGGCAATGGCCTACGCTAAAGGTATCGGTGGCACTCGGGCCGGGGTTTTGGAAACCACTTTCCGCGAGGAGACAGAAACCGACCTTTTTGGCGAACAGGCAGTATTATGCGGCGGTTTAAGCGCTTTAATTAAAGCTGGCTTTGAAACCCTCGTGGAAGCCGGTTATCAGCCCGAATTAGCCTATTTTGAGTGTTTACACGAGGTAAAACTGATCGTCGATCTGATCGTCGAGGGCGGTTTGGCCAAAATGCGCGATAGTATTTCCAATACAGCCGAGTACGGTGACTATACTCGCGGTCCGCGGGTGGTGACGGAAGCGACTAAGGCCGAAATGCGAAAAATCCTCCGGGAAATTCAATCGGGACAATTCGCCAGAGAGTTTGTCCTCGAAAATCAAGCAGGTAAACCTGGATTCACTGCGATGCGTCGTCAAGAGGCAGAACATTCGATCGAAGAAGTCGGCCAAGATCTGCGGGCGATGATGAGTTGGCTAAAACGCTAGTTCTCTTTTTTTTCGGTGGAGGGTTGGACGCGACGCAGGAATTCTTCCTGTTGCGTCTCCCTCTGCTGACTGGGGGGTTCTGGGGTGGGTTTGGGCATTAGGGACACTATCAACCGATTAATTTGTTCTCTGGTATTGCGGCTATAGCTACTCCAAGGTCGAGGCAAAAAAATATCGCCGACGGTGACGAAACCGAGGGCACCAAAGAGTAGGATGACGGAAATAAATCTCTTAGGCATACTCTTGATGATTCGGCGCAAAAGTTTATTTATAACTGTTAGCCGATTATTTCCATTTTAGTAGATCGCCTCTCTTGATTTGACCAGACCGATCGCCCGTAAACCGGCAATCACACCACAACCGATCACCATACCGACAAAGGAACGAATCAGATTTTCTACGGGAACGATCCCAATTAAAGCGATCCAGACTTCTTCGGGCCAGTTAAAAATCGAGTAGGTAATGGCGACGACCCCTAAATGGGAGAGGCCGCTGGCGGTCCAGGTACCCCCAAAAATTCCCGCCGCTACTAGGACAAAATTGCTACCTTTGATCCAATGGGTAAAAAGAGTCCGGGTTGGTAGGATAAATAATACCAAAGCCGACCAATCGACGAAAGCCCCAGCAATAAAGATTCGTGGCGAAATGCCGTTCAGTCCGATCGCCCGGTTAGCGTAGATAAACAGGGGAATCAGAAAAATTAACGTTAATCCTAACCACCAATAACGGCGTTTTTTGCCTAAAACCATCGTTCCCGCCACAAAACTGGCTATAATTGCCCCAAAGACCGAAATAGCGGGAATTCCTGCCGTGTAGGGGGCGAGGAAAGCCCCAATTAAGGCCCCGATGCCACCAGCGATCGCTCCAGCGATCGGGCCGAGTAACCAACCCAAGAGGGGAAAAACCGCTTGACTGAGGGGCATACTACCGCCGGAAGCGAGGACAATCGAGAAGGGAATAAAAGAAAGGGTAGTGACAATGGCGGCTAAGACGACAATATAGGCGATCGGCGCACCATCAATAGCGGCACTACTGACAGCTTCCACTTTGCGTTCTTCCCCTTCGGGGATAATATCTAGGGTCATAAGCTGTTAAGAATTTAAATTGCTTGTTGGGATCAGGCAAGAGGCACTCTTGCAAGAGGCAACACCACCCCAACCCCCCCGACGTCGGGGTGGCAAGGGGGGGGAGATTTCAGCCTATCATCCTCTGGTTTGATCTTCTTCGGGCAATGATTGATTTTTTCGATAAGACCGCACGGTAATGTGATCTAAATCCGTTGAGTATAGGCTACATATCAGGACAGGCAAGAGGCACTCTTGCAAGAGGCAAGAGGCACTCTTGCAAAACGGAGAATAAATAATCAGTTTTTAATAACCGGATTTAGTATGACATCCAAACAGATAAAACTAAAAAACAGTAGCACCAGCTTTTGGCGTATATCCGCAAAAACTGGCACCGTCTATCTACTGACTTTCATATATTTAAGGTCTTTATCTTGGCTGACCTCATTTCAAATTATCTATAGTATCTCCTACTTTTCGCTATTTCCCTCTATACTTAATTATTTTTTAATATTTACTTTTGTGAGGATTGGTCAGGTTTGATTAAGTAATGCTGCGGATGGAGGGAAACGCCGAGAATTTGTGATATCCACACCTCAAAATCGTGGATTGGATAAGCTTGCCCCCCCGTCAAGGGATTTACCATTGGTTTCACCAGAATGGTAAACATTCCCAGACGATTTCCCGCTAAAACATCGGTAAACAAGCGATCGCCAACCATAGCAATTTGTTGGGGGGGAAGTCCCATGGCTGCCATCGCTTGCCGAAGTTTGCGTCGAGAGGGTTTCACCGCACCGAGAAGGTAGGGAAGTTGTAAATTATCAGCGATCGCACCGATCCGATTTTCACTCAGATTATTGCTGACCAACCAAATCGGTAGATAAAGACGCAAGGAATCGACCCAACGCTGTAAATCCTCAGAAACCGTGGTTTCCTGGAGGGGAACAAGGGTGTCGTCCACATCGAGAATCAATCCCTTAATCTGACGCTGACTCAAAATCTCCAGACTGAGACCGAGAATCGTATCCCCTAAAATTAAATCAGGTTGTAGAATTTTTGCTCTAGTCATTAACTTCTCAAAAATAACTGGCACTGAGTCGATCAAACTCAGCTTGATCAAAAAACCGTTGCCTTATTTAGTATAAATGACCGACTGCCTCTGAAAATCTTCCCCGGTCAATCCCTTCACTTGGCCGCTTGAATCACCTGTAAACTGCCACCAGCGTATAATTTTTGTTGACAATCACGAAAACCGAGCGCCTGTAAAGATTGGATCAGATCCGTATCGATAAATTGCCAAGCGGTATGGGTTTCAAATAATTGCAAAAATAGGGCCAAAGAAGGCCAAAAAAGCGGGTTAGTGGGTCGATGAAAATCCACGAGGGCAAAAATTCCCCCCGGTCTGAGAACTCGATACACTTCTTTAAGGATTTCCTGTAACTGCTCCGGTTCCATTTCGTGGAGAGCGGTGCTAGTATGCACAAGGGCGAATTCTCCGGCACTAAAGGGCATTTTTTCGGCTAATCCCTCCACATAATGCGCTTGCGGCACCGCTAAACTAGCTCGCTCCAGGGCCCGGGGAGAGACATCTAAACCGGTACAGCGATCGGATAGGGGTACTAAATAACGGGTGGTTTGACCCGCACCACAACAGAGATCGAGGATAGGGTCATTTTTAGCGATTTTTAAACCTTCTAGGGCCAATTGCCGAAAACGGTTTTCCCCACCCACCGCTAGGGCAGCCAGACGGGAGATACCATCGTAAAGCCATTGATATTGATAACTGAGGGGACGTAAAATTGTAGCCAAGATCAACCTCCAAGATTTGATTAAGTTCTCTGTAGCCTGTAATTTGTTTTAACGGTTCCACCGATATATTGTTAAACTTGGTAAAGAATCTGAAAATTTAAAAATTATCTGTTAACACTATGGGTCGCGTTGGCGTTTTATTATTAAATTTGGGTGGGCCGGAGCGGTTAGAGGATGTGCGTCCTTTTCTATTTAACCTTTTTTCTGACCCAGAGATCATCCGTTTACCGATCAAAGGATTACAAAAACCGTTAGCTTGGTTAATATCGACGCTAAGAGCGAGTAAATCCAGGGAAAATTACCGTCAGATTGGTGGTGGCTCCCCTTTACTCAAGATTACGGAAGCACAGGCCACGGCACTGCAACAACGTCTCGCGGAAATGGGGCGCGAGGTGAGCGTTTATATCGGGATGCGTTACTGGAATCCCTTCACCGAAGAGGCGATCGAGCGGATTAAACGGGATCATATCAAAAAATTGGTTATTCTTCCCCTTTATCCCCAATTTTCCATCAGCACCAGTGGTTCCAGTTTTCGTGTACTGGAGGAAATGTGGCAGCAGGATCCCTATCTGCGTTTGACGGAATATACTCTCATCCCCTCTTGGTACGATCATCCCACTTATCTGAGCGCTATGGCGGATCTGATTGCGCGAGAATTAGAGCAGTGTCCTAATCCTGACCAAGTACATATCTTTTTTAGCGCCCATGGTGTCCCCCAAAGTTATGTGGAGGAAGCGGGAGATCCTTATCAAAGGGAAATTGAAGAATGCACTAGGGCGATCATGCGTACGCTAAACCGACCCAATCAGTACACTTTAGCCTATCAAAGTCGCGTCGGTCCGGTGGAATGGCTAAAACCCTATACTGAAGATGCTTTAAAAGGGTTGGGAGAGCAGGGAATTAAGCATTTACTGGTCGTGCCGATTAGCTTTGTCTCGGAACATATCGAAACTCTGCAAGAAATTGATATAGAGTACCGAGAAGTGGCGGAAGAAGCGGGAATTGAACATTTTCAGCGAGTACCGGCTCTTAACACTCACCCGATGTTTATCGAATCTCTCTCCCAGTTAGTGGTCAAATCCTTAGAGGAAAAACCCACCACTTTCGAGCAAATTACCCATCCGAAAGCGAATATGAAAATGTATCCCCAGGAGCGTTGGGAATGGGGGATGACAACGGCAGCTGAGGTGTGGAATGGTCGATTAGCGATGATCGGTTTTCTGGCAATTATTATCGAATTAATTACCGGTCAAGGACCGTTACATTTTGTTGGTTTATTATAACCTCGATCTTCGCTGCCATTGCTTTTGATGGTAACTACCAAAATAAGGTTGGGTTTAACTATATTTAACCCAACCATTGGCGATTTTATCTCTTAGGACATCATATTAGCAGAACGAACATTAACGTTAACTTCTAGCCTGCCATTGCCGAGCATATCTAACCCAGTGACGCTAAACAGATTAGCTTTAATCCCCCTTTCCTGAAAATTAGCCTGTAATTCTTTGATGAGAACCTCTTCCACTTTCCCTTCATCATCTGCTAGAGCTTGGACGATTTTAGCGGCGAAAGAGCCAATTTTTGCGCTCAATATTTCTTCCACATTGGTAATCTCGATAATAACCATTGATT
The DNA here is from genome assembly GCF_032027425.1 of Microcystis wesenbergii NRERC-220. Lineage (NCBI taxonomy): Bacteria > Bacillati > Cyanobacteriota > Cyanophyceae > Chroococcales > Microcystaceae > Microcystis > Microcystis wesenbergii. Next base: position 642,174 of record NZ_JAVSJA010000001.1, read on the forward strand.
TTTCTTCTTAGTAGAGGACAAATAGCTTAACAAGCAATAAGAACAGAATTTGCAAGAAAATAGAGCTGCTCTCATCTTAGGAATCAGTATAACCCGCACTGTTCCCGCCCAAACGTAAATAGGCTTCAATAAAGCTATCTAAATCCCCATTCATTACCCCGGTAACATCAGTGGTTTCCACATTACTGCGGAGATCCTTAACTAATTGATAGGGATGAAAAACATAGTTACGGATTTGATTGCCCCAAGCGGCCTCCACCATATCGCCGCGAATTTCGGCGATCGCTTGAGCCTGTTGTTCCCGAGCGATAATTAACAATTTCGCCTTTAATAAAGCTAGGGCTTTTTCTTTATTTTGTAATTGCGATCGCTCTTGGGTACAACGCACAGCGATACCTGTGGGAAGATGAACTACACGCACGGCAGTTTCCACTTTATTAACATTTTGTCCACCTTTTCCCCCCGATCTAGTGGTGGTAATTTCTAAATCTTTATCGGGAATTTCTACCCTCACCGCATCATCGCCCAAAATTGGCATCACTTCCACCCCGGCGAAACTGGTTTGACGTTTACCATTAGCATTAAAAGGGGATATTCTTACTAACCGATGGGTGCCTTTTTCTCCTTTCAGATAACCGTAAGCATAAGTTCCGGCAATTTCAATTGTCACCGATTTAATTCCCGCTTCATCTCCTTCTGATATTTCCGCTAAAGTGACTTTATAACCCTGTTTCTCGGCCCAGCGAGAATACATTCTCAGGAGCATTTCTGTCCAATCCTGGGCATCGGTTCCCCCGGCCCCCGCATTAATCGTTAAAACTGCTCCTTTTGGGTCGTAGGGACCATTTAAAAGCTGTTGCAATTCCCAATGATCGAGGTCATGCTGTAAATGAGTTAAATTGTCCGTCGCTTCTTCTAGTAAAGTTCGATCGGACTCTAATTCTAATAACTCGATAATTGCCTTGGTATCTTCTAATTGTTCACACCAACCCTGATAGGTTTCTAAAGAAGATTTACATTCGTTTAGTTCTTGCAGGGTTTTTTGAGCAGTATCGGGATTATCCCAAAAAGTGGGGACGGCTGCCACCTGTTCTAAGTCTTTAATTTTCGCCCTTAAAGTGGGTAAGTCAAAGATAGTCCTGGGTTTTACCCAGGCGCAATCCTACTATCTCGATACCTTTTTTTAGTTCCGATATTTCCATGTTATCAGTTAAGTAAGTGGTTCTAATTAAACGATAGATTTTGGGTTCGATCCCCCCTGCCCCCCTTGATAAGGGGGGTGCCGATCCCCCCTTAATCCCCCCTTAATAAGGGGGGCATCTAACAATTTTTAAAGGCTAAAATGGTACGATCGATCCGCGCAGGGGGGCAAGAGTTTGTAAAGCGTTTTCAGCCTTATCGCGACTGCTAAACGCGCCTATTTGCCAGACGCGACGACCTTGGTGGGAAGTGGGGAAAGCGTCGGGATAGAGAGAACGAACCTTAGTGCGATCGCTTTCGGTTTTAGCTTCAATTACTACTTTAAAGCCTTTGCGGCCACTATTGCTCATATTACCACTACTGGGATTAGCAGCCGGTCGATTAAAAGTAATCACATCCGATAAACTTCTCTGATTGCCTAGGTTGCGCGGCGGCGGTGGTGGTACAATTGCATTATTATTCTGAGCATTGGCTTGCCCTGAGCCAAGTCGAAGGGGAGGAGTCAGGGGAGGTAAATTAGGGGTAACAGGGGTCTGTGGCGTAAAATTTGGCTCTGGTACTGGATTAGTGACCCCTGGCCGAGGATTGCTCTGTACTGCTGTTTCTGCAGCCGTAAAGGTATATTCTCGCACTTCGGGATTAGCAGCAGGATTAACCGGTGTTTCTGCTTTGACGGATTCTCTGGGGAGGGGTGTGGGGGGGATAGACGATTGGGTACCCGCGAGTAATTCCGGGGGAGGATTGAAATTGGGACTATCGGCAGTTAGATAGATATGACTGAGATTTTGACTGGCTAGACTGCGTTTAGTAAAGCGCCAGCCATCGATGAGATAAATTTGCATTAAACCGGTCCCTAAACCTTTTGTCCGTCCAATAATTACCTCCGATTGCCTGGGATTGCGGGGGGTTCCCACGAGGACTAATTCCCCGTTGCGTTGTACGATACGCAGCAGGTATTCTAAACCGTAATCTTTGCCCTGAATGCGAAGGGAATAACCGTTACTGTCGGTGGCCCGTTCACAACTGCCGGTAAAATCGAAATCGAGGAGCAGAGGCTGAACAATGGTCGGTTCTGTGCCATTTACCGCCCAACATTGGCGTTTTCCTGGGATTTGTTGCAAAATCAGTAAATCGTATTTACCGTTACCGTAGGGTCGGGCAATAGCGATAAAATCCTCTTGATTAACTTCTCGTTGTTCAAAGAGAGTCGCTTGACTAGGTGTAGTCAGGAGACAACCCCCCAGAAGTGAAAACAGTAGGGTAAATTTTAAGGATGATTTTAGATTCATAAATAGAGTGCGTTGTTATGGAGATCGTACTTGCATTTATTTTATCGATCTAGACGCAAGCGAGAGAATTTTGTTTTCCTAGGGGAAATAGTTTTAAGTAGTCGTGCAAAATTAATTTCCTAGTCGAGACAGGAGACGGTCGTCAGGAGACGGTCGTCAGGAGACGGGGACTCCGGGACAGCTATCAGGGATCAGATTTGAATTTTTAGTTCACTGTTTACTGGTCACAGCAAAAAGCTTTTGGCTGACGGGTGACGGCTTGGATGTGTAATTAATTTTGCTTAGGTACTTATGATTCAGTCGTCAGCTTTTTAGCTATCAGCCGTCAGCCATCAGGAAAGGCAATCATGCCAATTGAAAGGTCTTGGAGTCTGTCCAATTCTGCTGGATTTTTGCTAAGGATTTATTTTATCTCGGAGAATAAAGCTTCTAAGTCTTGACGACCGCTAAGTAGTCGTGCAAAATTAATTTCCTAGTGAAGATAGGCAAGAGGCACTCTTGCAAGAGGCAAGAGGTGTTTAGATATGTGTAATTAATTTTGCTTAGGTACTTAACTATTCTTAAAATCTCTACTGTGTCATCAATAACTCAAGAGAAAATAATATATCCATCTAAAGGTAAACCTCTCAAGGATGGTCTAATATGACTGTAACTACGTCCTCAATTGGGAAATTGTGCTAATTGTTGACACTTTGGGGAAAATTTTATCAATAGTTTTTCCCCAGCTTCCACGTTTAAATCTTGACTGGCTGATGGGGCAATAATATAAAGATTCATGATTAGGATTGACGCTCTTTCTGAAATTTTTCTAAAATATTGTTGATAACCGTTTCGACCTCTAATCCTTCCCCGTTGTCTAATTCGGCTACAGCAATATCAATTTGATGACCAGTTTCTTCTCGCCATTGTAAATAATCTTCATTGATGGTGTCCAGCAAGTGTAAAGCGGTATCTATGAGCTGCTCTACATGATCAAATCTGCCACTTTTTAACTGTTCTTCGATAAATTTTTCTTGATTGGGTTTTAGTTGAATATTCATACTAATTTTTGTCAGTTCAAGGACTAAATTATAAGCATTCTATTTTATTAGACTGCAAGGAGCAGACAGAATAGACTAAGATTATCGCTTATCTAGGGGCAGAAATAAGGTAACAATCCACAGTAGGATAGAGATTGCTAAAAATTGACTCTTGAGTAGAGTGGCAACAAGATGGCGAAAGCGGCGATTATTGGATTGGGAAGATCGGGAATAGCAGCGGCAAGATGCTTAAAACGGGATGGTTGGCAGGTGACATTAAGCGATCGCTCCGATTCTCCCAGTTTACAAGCAACCAAAACCAATCTGGAAAGGGAAGGAATTATTGTCAATCTTGGTCAAAATCTCAGTCTAGAGGCTTCGGACTTGCCCGATCTTATCGTGGTTAGCCCCGGCGTGCCTTGGGATGCCCCGATTTTAATTACCGCTAGAGAAAAAGGCATCGATACGATCGGAGAATTAGAATTAGCTTGGCGTTATCTGCAATCTTCTCCTTGGTTGGGGATTACGGGAACTAACGGCAAAACCACCACCACCGCCCTCTGTGCCGCTATTTTTCAAAAAGCGGGGTTAAATGCCCCTTCCTGCGGTAATATCGGCTATGCTGCCTGTGAATTGGCTTTAAAAGCCGATCAATACGATTGGATTATTGCGGAGATTAGTAGTTATCAGATCGAGTCTAGTCGGGATTTATCGCCGAAAATCGGCATCTGGACAACTTTTACCCCCGATCACCTCAGTCGTCATCAAACCCTGGCAAATTATTATCAGATTAAAGCCTCTTTACTGCAAAGAAGCGATCGCCAAATCCTCAACGGTGATGATCCCTATCTGCGTCAAATCGGTGTTAGTCAATGGCAACAAGCTTACTGGACTTCTGTGCAGGGCAAAGATGCGCTTTTGGGCGATCCTAGTCGTGGTGTTTATCTGCAAGATAACTGGATCGTGGCTTTTGGGGAGTTAATTGCCCCAGTTAATCTCCTGAAAATGGTGGGTAGTCACAATCAGCAGAATTTGCTTATGGCTGTGGCCGCCGCTAGATTGGCAGGAATCGAGAAAAAAGCCATTACCGAAGCGATCGCCACTTTCCCCGGAGTTGCCCATCGCTTAGAGTATATTTGTACTTATAAAGGACTAGACTTTATTAATGATAGTAAAGCAACTAACTACGATGCGGCCGCAGTAGGCTTACAATCCGTCCCGAGTCCGGTGATTTTAATCGCGGGGGGAGAAGCGAAAGCAGGGGATGATCGGGCTTGGATCGCTGAAATTAAGGCAAAAGTCGCCACTGTGCTGCTTATTGGTGACGCTGCCGCCGATTTTGCCCGTCGTTTACAGTCAGCTGGTTATCAAGATTATGAATGTGTAGAAACGATGGACAGGGCAGTTCAACGCGCAGCCGAACTAGGACTGGCAAAAGAGGCTAAAGTGGTGTTATTATCCCCCGCTTGCGCTAGTTTTGACCAATACCAAAGTTTTGAACATCGCGGCGATCACTTTCGGCAATTGTCTCTACAGTTGTAGGGAGATGGGGAATAGGGAAGTGGGGGAATGGGGAAGTGGGGGAGTAGGGAAGTGGGGAATTTCAACTAAAACCCCAACACCCTAACACCCTAAAACCCTAACACCCTAAAACCCTAACACCCCAATACCCTGAAACCCTGTTGCCGACAGCTAAGACGCAATTTTTGTTCCCAAAGATACTCTTTTTTGGCTAAGTTGGGTAAAATCAGGAGGAGTTAACCAAAAAAATTAAGAGAAAAAAACGTGCTGGGATCGTCCTTCCGTCTTGATCATCTTTTTAACAAGCCCCTAATTGCCGGTCTCTTGTCCTGTGTGGGTGTCTTGCTGCCGATCCCAGTTTTAGCGACACCGGTGGCAGTGTTAAAAAGTCAAGAAAATGCCAATCAATGGACAGCTATCACCAATCGTTTGCAAAATGTCGGCGTTAATTACTGCATTCTCCAGAGTAATCAGTGGCAAACTGACAAGGATTTAAATAAAATTAAGGTTCTCATCATCCCCAACGTCGAGACTATTTCCGGTTTACAAGCTGGTGTCTTGAGTCGTTGGCTTAATCGCGGTGGTAAAATTATTGTCACCGGTCCGGCGGGGAATCTTTCGGAACCTGCTGTGCGTAATCAACTGCGATCGCTATTTGGGGCCTACTGGGCCTATCCCCACTCCCAAGCTTACACCCTGCGGCCGACTAATTTAGGTGAATTGAAAAACCAAAAACCTTTAGCCAGCAGTCTCCTCGGTGGTGTGGTTATCCCCACGGGAGTTAATAGCCAAACCGTTGCCGTCTGGGGGGCGCGCAATAATCCCCCCGCCGTTGTCCTCAATAATAACTCGATCTTTCTCGGTTGGCGCTGGGGCAGCGATGCCGTCGCTAATCTCGCCCTCGATAGCGCTTGGCTAGAAACCGCCCTGCAACGCTACGGCATTAATCGCAGTTCTTCTCTTAACACAATTGCGCCCTATTGTCAAGGCCAATCAACAATAGTTAATAATATTAATAATACCCCAACAGCGATCTCGCGTAGCGAGCGCGTTGCGACCGCACCCCGTCGCCCTCTACCGCAGATTTCAGAAAATCCCCCCAGGGAAACGGCGAGATTAAGTCCGAGTACCGGGCAAATTCCCCCCAAAGCGAGCCTAACTCCCCAACAAATTAGCCAGATGACTGCGGAATTGCAGGGATTAATCGGGCGTTATGGGGTGACTCTCTTAGCTTCAGAGGCCAGTAATAGTAATATATCCAATACTGATAAATCCTTAGCACAAGCATTTCATAATCGTGGGAAAAATTCCCCCACCACAGATACAGCCAGACGATTCCGTTTAGCTCTAGAAAATGCCCAAGGAACCTTAAATAATTTTCAGAATTTAATCGTCCAGGGTTCCTATACCCAAGCGAGGGAATTTTGGTTACAAGCGCGGCGAAATCTTTGGGATAATTATCCCACTAATCGACAATTTGCCCAACCAGAAATACGGGCAATGTGGTTAGATCGAGGCACGATCGTAGAAGCTAAAAACGAGGAGGATTTAGCTAAAGTATTCGATCGCATGGCGGCAGCGGGTATTAATGTGGTCTTTTTCGAGACAGTTAATGCTAGTTATACTATTTATCCCAGTCAAGTTGCCCCCGAACAAAACCCTTTAACTAGAGGTTGGGATCCCCTTAAAGTTGCCGTTAAATTAGCCCATGAACGCAATATGGAAATCCACGCCTGGGTGTGGGTTTTTGCGGCGGCTAATCAAGCTCATAATAAAGTATTAGGGCAACCATTAGATTATCTGGGTCCAGTTTTATCGCGTAATCCCGATTGGCGGGCAACTAATAAAAGTGGTGGTTCTTTTGATTACAGTCAAGGCACGAAAAAAGCCTTTTTTGATCCTGCTAATCCCGACGTACAGAACTATCTTTTATCTCTTTACGAGGAAATTGTCAAGAATTACGATGTGGATGGCTTGCAGTTAGATTATATTCGCTATCCCTTCCAGAGTCAAAATTCTCATCAAACCTATGGTTATGGTAAATCCAGCCGTTGGTTATTTAAACAAATGACAGGAGTTGATCCCATTACTTTAAATACCCGGGGTGCTTTATGGGAACAATGGACTAGCTTTAAAATCCGTCAGGTTGATACTTTTGTCTCGCAAGTTTCCACTCGATTAAAACAGATCCGCCCCCACTTAAAAATGTCGGCGGCGGTGTTTCCCCTAGAACAAAAAGAACGATTATATCGTATTCAACAAAACTGGGAAGAATGGGGACAAAATCAATGGATAGACCTGATATTTTTAATGACTTATGCGCTCGATACAGGGACTTTAGAAGATAAAACCCAGTCTTTATTTGATCGCCAAATAGCAGGAAATGCTCTGATTATACCCGGTATCCGTCTGTTAAAAGTACCCGATCAAGTCACCATCGATCAACTACAATTTATTCGCAATCTTCCCACTTCGGGATTCGCTCTTTTTGCCACAGAAAATCTCAATCCCAACCTGCAAACAATTCTTAATCGCATTCAGGGATCGATAATTACGAAAAAAGCCGAACCTTTACCCCACCGTCAACCCTTTAAAACGGCAGCATCGCGGTTTAATTTCCTGCGTCAAGAGTGGAGTTTTTTAATAACGAATAATTTATGGGCAATGGAGGAGCTAACCTTAAAAACTTGGGGGCAAGAAGTGGACGAAATGGCTAATTTATTAGAGCAATTAGCTAATAATCCCAGCCCTCGCAATTGGACTTTAACTCAAAATGCCTTAAAGCGATTTAGCTATCAATTTAAATCTGTGATGTCCCGACAAAAAGATTTATCTCCCTATCAAATACAAGTCTGGGAAAATCGCCTCGCCACCCTACAAGGTCTCTTAAGTTATGGTCAAAGGGTTGAGTTTTAATTAGGGTTTGCCCAAAAAGTTTATTGGTGGAGTTAGGAGACAGGATTCAGGAGACAGGATTCAGGAGACAGGAGACAGCTTTTATTTATTCTCCCCACTCCCCAATTCATAATTCATCATTGCCACACCCCACATTCTACACTCTCTTGTCAGAGGCCCGCCGGAATATGTAACAATTTATGGGAGAAACCCCAAGCAAATTTAACGAGAAAAACATGGCAGCTACAATTAAGAAAGGAGCTTTAGTCCGCGTGGTGACGGGAAACCTAGAAAATAGCCTCGAAGCCCTAGCCAGCGATCGCCGTTTACCCAGTTATATGTTCAACTCGACAGCAGAAGTCTTGGATATAAAAGATGATTACGCTTTGGTTAAATTCTACGTTCCTACCCCCAGTGTGTGGCTAAAGCTCGAACAACTGGAACCCGCCTGATGAGGAATTGCCTCATCCATAAACCATGGTTGACTTCTACGATACACCCATCCCCTGTCAATCGCCCCGAGTCTCGGTTATTGGTGCTGGCAACGTCGGACGCACCCTGGCCCAACGCATCGCCGAAAAAAACCTCGCCGATGTGGTTCTCCTCGATATCGTCAATGGTTTGCCCCAGGGTATTGCCCTAGATTTGATGGAAGCCCAGGGCATAGAACTGCACGACAGCGAGATTATTGGCACTAATAACTACGAAGACACGGCAGGCTCGGATATTGTCGTGATTACGGCCGGATTAGCCAGAAAACCGGGCATGAGTCGCGATGATCTCATGAATGTCAATGCCAAAATTGTTGTCGAGGCCGCCACTAAATGCCTCCAGTATTCTCCAGAGGCCATTTTTATCGTCATCACTAATCCCCTTGATGTGATGACCTATCTAGTCTGGCAATCAACCGGTTTACCCCCCCAAAGAGTGATGGGAATGGCCGGAGTCCTCGATTCTTCCCGTTTACAAACCTTTATCGCCATGGAATTGGGGGTTAGTACCGCCGACGTTCATGCTATGGTCTTGGGTGGTCACGGTGATTTAATGTTGCCCCTACCCCGTTACTGTACCGTCAGTGGTGTGCCGATTACCGAATTAATGGACGAGATAACGATTAATCGTCTAGTGGAGAGAACTCGCAACGGTGGGGCTGAAATCGTCAAATTACTGCAAACTGGCGGCGCTTATTACGCCCCCGCTTCCTCTGCCTGTATCATGGTCGAGACGATATTGAGAAATCAATCCCGTTTACTGCCGGCGGCAGCCTATCTTAAAGGTGAATACGGTTTACAGGATGTCTATCTGGGGGTTCCCTGTCGCTTAGGCTGTCGGGGTGTGGAAAGTATTCTGGAAGTGCGTTTGACCGATGCTGAACGTCTGGATTTACACACTTCTGCCGCCTCAGTTCGTCAGAATGTTCATTTAGCCCTTGACAGTCTCAAGGTTTTGATGTAGTTAATACAATTCGTATTTTAAGAGGGTACAGGGCAAAGAACCGTTATACAAGGGAGTGCGACGGGAAGAACGCAGACCGATTTGTTTAGTCAGTTCTTTGTTTCCCGATAAAATATAGGCTGTCCAACCCTTAAACCTCTGTTTTAAGACATCACCGAAGGATTTATATAAGGCCCCTAATTCTTCGGTATTGCCCAATCTTTTGCCGTAAGGGGGATTACAGAGAATAATCCCTCGATCGCTCGTCGGTTCTAAATCGGTGATGCTTTGCAAGCTAAAATTAATATGGTCCTGCACTTGACAAAAATAGGCATTATCCTCGGCCTGATGTAGAACCTCGTAATCGGCATCACTAGCATAAATTGGCGCATTTAGCTGAAATTTTTGTTTTTCTTTAGCTTCCTTAAGCAAAGATTGCCATAAATCCGGTTGATAGTCTGGCCACTTCTGAAATCCGAACTGGGAACGAGATAAACCGGGGGCAATATTTAAAGCTTTTAAGGTCGCTTCGATGACAATAGTTCCCGAACCACAAAAAGGGTCTAAAAGCGCCATATCATCCTGCCATGCCGATAATTCTACCAAAGCAGCGGCGAGACTTTCTTTCAGAGGTGCGACTCCCATGGCCCGATGATACCCGCGACGATGTAAACTGTGGCCAGAACTATCTAAACTAAGCACACAGCGATTTTTCTCGATATGAGCGTTAATTTGCAGGTCGGGATTTTCTGTATCCACAAAAGAACGGGGATTCCCCTGTTGACGCTGTTGGTCGATAATAGCGTTTTTGATGCTTAAGGCGGTGTAATGGGTGTGATTGAGGCGATCGTTCGTTCCCGTACATTGTACCGCTAAAGTTTCCTCACTGCTGAGATAATCGCGCCAATCAATGGCTTGAATGCCATCATAAAGTTCCTTCCCATCCCCACAGGGAATTTCGGCAATGGGAACCAAAACCCGAAAAATAATTCTTGACCAAAGATTGACTCGATAGAGTAGGGCCAGATCTCCCTGAAAATGGACTCCCGTGAATACTGGTTTCACTTCTTTAGCCCCTAGGAATTCTAATTCCCTAGCGGCAATTTCTTCTAGTCCCCTAGCGGTAGTAGCAAAATAGGATCGAGTCATTTCAGTTATCAGTTTTCAGTTTTCAGTTATCAGTTATCAGTTATCAGTTATCAGTTATCAGGTTTCAGGTTTCAGGTTTCAGGTTTCAGTTTTCAGTTTTCAGTTTTCAGTTTTCAGTGACTAGCGCCGGTCGTTGGTAGCTTGAAATCAGAAAGATTTTAATTTTTATCCCCTTGTAAATTCCCTATCTGATTCCCTCAAGTCAGTTAAAATCGACTAATGTCATAGGATTTAGTGCATCGGAAAATTTTACGCAATCACAAGCATAATAATGGGTGCATCTCATATTTTGTGATTTTCTCTCACCTATAGGTGAGCAGCAGAAATTATTAAAAGAGGGCGAAGGCAATTCGCCCCGACAATCATATTATTGCGCCAATGGTAGGGGCGCATCGTGGTCAGTGAGTTTATCGAACTGCGTGCGCCCAAATGTAATATAGATATTTCTCCAAAATTCAGATGCACCCATAATAATCCTCTTTTGTCAAGGCAGAAATGCTTAAGAATTGTGTCGCTGTGGTCATTAGTTTTATCCTGACTCTGTGGATATCTCCTCTCCCCTAGATTCTTAACAAGTAATTGAGATGCACGGGCAGCTAATCTACTGAGAAACCCAAAAAATGCGTCTTTGATTAGGATCCCGTCGGGGACTTTGTTCCCCCATGACTTGCCGCGCTTGACTAGGATCGAAGCTGCGAGTAAATTGACCGCGTAATTGATTGACGCGTTCCTCCTTTTCTTCGACCGCCAAACGCACTTCTTCCAGTTTTGCCTGTTGCATCTGTTGGTAGGGTAGCAAACGAGCGATCGCAAAAACTGCCGTGATGGAAAGAGCGCTATAGGCAATAATTCGCAGCCAAATCTCGATAACTTGCCATTTTTGGGATTTATTGCCGCTTTTTTGCTTTGTTCGTGGTTTTTTGTCGGTTTGATTTCGATTAACTGTTCGTGCGGTCATAGATTTACGAGTATAAGTAAAATCGGTCAGAAAAGTGGCTAATTACTTTCAATTTACACCCAATCACCGACAACTGGTAACTGATGACCGATAACTGAAAAACCCTAATCGGTCTATCCTATAGCTAGGTCAGACGGGATTAGGGTTTATTGAAAGCGGTTTTACTTATAAAGTTCCGTCGCTAGACGAAAAGCCAAAATCCCGGGGATTAAAGCAATTACCAGAGCGACCAAAACTTGAGTATCAGAAAGCATTGCTGATTATCTCCTCATAAAGATATTCATCCAATACTTTCCGACATCATCGGGGTCCTCTGCATCATTTCGTTACAAGACTTCATATCTCCCCACCCCGATGACGGTTATCTCCCCTAGAAAAGAAAGTTGTAAAAGCGTTAAGCTGGGGTATTGCCATGATTACATTTATTTTTACCTGCGGCCTCAATGTTAGACTCGCTCCTTGATTCATCTCTAACCCTTAGTCTAAAAACCCCGTTAATTCTGTTGGTTCTCATTGCCCTAGAAGCGGTATTATCAGCAGATAACGCCATTGCTCTCGCTTCCATAGCACAGGGATTAGGAGATCATCAGCGTCAACGTCAGGCCTTGAATATTGGCTTAGTTTTCGCCTATATTCTCCGTATGATCTTGATTCTTACCGCCACCTGGGTGGTTAAATACTGGCAGTTTGAACTTTTGGGAGCAGTATATTTGCTCTGGTTAGTCTTTAATTACTTTGCCTCCCCTGAAGACAAGGATCACAGCCATCATAGTCTCCAGTTTCACTCTCTCTGGCAAGCTATCCCCCTAATTGCCGTTACCGATTTAGCTTTTTCCCTCGATAGTGTCACCACCTCCATCGCCGTGGCCGATGATACTTGGTTAATTCTGCTTGGTGGTACGATCGGAGTAGTTACCCTGCGCTTTATGGCGGGTTTATTTATTCGCTGGTTAGAGGAATACACCCACCTAGAAGATGCTGGTTTTGTCACCGTCGGTTTGGTGGGTTTAAGATTGCTGTTGCGGGTGATTAGCCCCGATTTTGTGCCGCCAGAATGGATTATGATTAGTTTAATTGCTATCCTCTTTGCTTGGGGTTTCTCAAAACGCAACGATCGAGAACCAATAGAGAGTGATACCATCCAATCTGATAAATTGCCATAAAATAATCATCAGGAGTCAGTATTCTCCGAGCCAGTATTCAGGAGATTGCTTTTATTTATTCTCCCCACTTCCCCACTTCCCCACTCCCTACTTCTCAACCCCTCAATAATTACCGACCACTGAAAAGAGAATCCCTAGAAGATCATGTCATCTTTACCGACTCCATCTGCTGATACCTTAGAAAATTCTACTCGATCGCCCTCTTGGAAAATTAAACTCCTCTACGATGGAGAATGTCCCCTCTGCTTGCGGGAGGTTAATTTTCTGCAAAAACGGGATGCTGGGAGAGGATTAGTTGCTTTTGTCGATATTGCCGCCGAAAACTATAATCCGGAGGAAAATGGCGGTATTTCCTTCGCGGCGGCCATGGGACGAATCCACGCTGTACTAGCCGATGGTACTATCCTCCAAAATGTGGAAGTGTTTCGCCAAGTCTATGATATTTTGGGCATCGGTTGGATTTATGCCGCTACCAAATGGCCGGTTATTGGGTTTCTAGTGGATATTATCTATGAAATTTGGGCTTCTTGGCGATTAACCTTAACCGGAAGACCGAATGTAAAAACAATCTTAGCAGAGCGTCAAAAACGTCTGGAATGCAACTCATCAAATCGTTGTTCTCAGTGAGTTAAAATCTCCTAACCCTACACCCTACTCAGAATCACCCCTTGGGATGTGATACTAAATCCGTTGAGTATAGGCTACTTATAAGGACAGTCAAAAGGCAAAAGGCTTCGGCCGTGAGCTCAGCCGAACGGCAAGAGGCAAAAGGAGAAATAAATAATCAGTTTTTAATAACCAGATTTAATGTGATAATTCTGCCTGGGAAATAGAAACTGAAATAACGCAAATTCGTCGATCATACTAAATCCGTTAAGTATAAGCTACATATCAGGAGAGGTACTCCTGCAAGGGGAGTGACTCTTAAATTATTACAGATGCGTCAGCAGCTGCGTGTAAGCATCCCACCGAAAAACTAATGCGCGAGGGGTTTGGGGACGGCGCTTGCGTCCCCAACGGGGGGTTTGGGGGGTAGAACCCCCCAAAAGCTTGGATTGAGTGATCAAGTGGGAAGTAATACTAAATCCGTTGAGTATAGGCTACTTATAAGGACAGTCAAAAGGCAAAAGGCTTCGGCCGTGAGCTCAGCCGAACGGCAAGAGGCAAAAGGAGAAATAAATAATCAGTTTTTAATAACCAGATTTAATGTGATAATTCTGCCTAGTAAATAAATGGTATTTTATTTTCTTGCCAGTCCCTGACTGCGACCGATGATCGCCCAGAGATAGCTAATTCCTAAGGCCAAAAACGCGAGGGGAATACTTTCTTTGACGATAAAAATACCCAGACCGATCAGCACACAGGGAACGAAGGTACTTCCCTGACTGGTTAAGATAGTGGCGATGGTCGGCACACTGGTCAACCCGTAGGCGAACGCACACCAAACCCCCACCAGAATCAAAAAAACGCTGACGATAACGATCAGACTTGTTATGCTACTACTGGCGAACAGGGGAACGTAAATACCGATATTATCGCTCCCGTTGGCGACGGTCAACGCAGCCACGCTATAGGTGCGCGGGTCAAACCAACGGCCGAAGGGTTTACCCTGAGCTACGCCGAAGGGGGAATGTTTCGCACCCTCCAGGTCCAATTCGACATTCTCCGGCTCTTCCTCCTTCTCCTCTTCTTTGAGAAGGGAAACGATGCCGAGAATCACAGGAACGAGGCCTAGATAGCGAATCCAGGGGGTAGGGATGAGAAAACAGCCGAAAAATCCCGCCAAACTGGCAATAACCAGCAGACTAAAGCCGATATACTGACCGATGACGATATCGCGATGACGGAAGAGTTTTCCCGTTTGGCTGAAGAGAATCGTCAGGATCAATATATCGTCGAGGTTGGTGGCGACGAATGCTGCTACACCAGTAGATATCGCGATCACAATCTCGATCATGGTTTTTTCCTTAAGATGGCCGTCGGGTTCGTCCGTTCGTTACACCTTCACCGTGACAGGGGAAACCGAAATATTCGGCGTTCGGCTTTTCCTTCAAAGGTTCTGGAACGGGAGAATTTTACTACCTATCCCGATTGAGAAACTGTATTTCGCACGACCGATCGCCCTAGGCCGCTGCGGGATGGAAAAAGAAAGCGAGGGCGATCACCGCGTAGGTCGCGACGAGTAATATACCCTCTAGCCAGTTCGAGCGACCGTCGTTACTGATCGAGTTAGTCAGCCACACCGCGACGGCGACGGCGACCAATTCAAACGGATCAAAATCGAGAGCCATCGGCTGACCGAGGAAATAACCCGCGATTACGAGAACCGGCGCGACAAAAAGTGCGATTTGCAGACTCGAACCCACCGTCACGGAAACCGCCAGATCCATTTTGTCTTTTAAGGCGACCCTAACCGCGGTGGCGTGTTCGGCCGCGTTGCCGATAATTGGCAGCAGGATCACCCCCGTGAAAAGGGTCGTTAATCCTAATTTATGCGTGGCTTCCTCTAGGGTATTAACTAATAATTCCGATTCGACCGCCACACCGAGCGTCACGAGCAGTAATATCCCCACCCAGAGCCAGAGATTCGGCTTTTTTACGCTTACCGCTTCCCCCGACTCTTGATCGAGATCTGCGTCCCCCACCTCGTAAAGATAGGTATGGGTCTTCATCGAAAACAGCAGACTCAGGCAATACACAAAAATTAATACCGCCGCCACCGTTACCGAGAGACGCTGTAGGACGCTCTCCTCGATTGCGGCGGAGGTGTATTGAACGGTCGTGGGTAGGAGGATCGCTGCCACGGCGAGATTCATCGACGAGGAATTTAAACGGGCGGTCACGGGCTGGAATTTCTGTTCTTTATAGCGTAAGCCGCCGAAAAACATCGATAAGCCCGTTACCAGCAGCAGATTCCCGATAATCGAACCGGTAATCGTCGCTTTCACCACCTCGATCAAACCCTCTTCCAGGGCGGCGTAGGCGAGAATTAATTCGGTGGCGTTGCCGAAGGTGGCGTTCAGTAAACCGCCGAGATTGGGACCGACCACGACGGCGATTTCCTCGGTCGCTTTTCCCATGTAAGCGGCCAGGGGAACGATCGCCAGACAGGCGCTCAGGAAAACGAGCGTCACGTCCCAATGGAGGAAATTCCCAGCGATCGAGATCGGGACAAAAACCAACAAAATGGCGAAAATCCGGTTCTTTATATTCATACCAAGGGGTGTTTGTTTCGGCATAAAACCGCGGACGGTTTTGAAAAACAGACTATCAGCCTTTTTTCTGTTTCGATTACCCGAATCGCCCAGTAATATACTCCCGGGCCTCGTCGGTTTGCGGATTGCCGAACATAACTTCCGTGGGGCTGAATTCGACTAATTTTCCCCGGCGTTTCCCGGACGGATCGGTTTCGGTGTTAAAAAATGCCGTCCAGTCGGCGATCCGCGATGCCTGCTGCATATTGTGGGTAACGGTAATGATCGTGTAACTTTCCTTCAGTTGTAGGCACAATTCCTCCACCTGACGGGTAGAGATGGGATCGAGGGCCGAACAGGGTTCATCCATCAATAAAACATCTGGCTTCATAGCGGTCGCAACGCGCTCGCTACGCGAGATCGCACGGGCGATACAGAGACGCTGTTGTTGTCCCCCCGATAGTGCCGTTCCTTTTTCTTTCAGTTTGTCCTTTACTTCCTCCCAGATCGCCGCCTGCCGCAGGGAATACTCGACCAATTCGTCCAGATTGCCCTGATAACCGTTGGTTCGGGGCGCGTAGGCGATATTCTCGTAAATGCTCTTGGGAAAAGGGTTCGGACGTTGGAAAACCATCCCCACCTGTCGCCGTAACTTGACCGCGTTGACCTGCGGATCGTAAATATTCTGATTTCGGTAAAGTAGTTTTCCCTCCACCTTGGCACCGGGGATCAGATCATTCATTCGGTTAAAGCAGCGCAAGAGGGTACTTTTCCCGCAACCAGACGGGCCGATAAAGGCGATGATTTTTCGTGCGGGAATTTTAATATGAACGTCCACAAGAGCGAGAAACCCGTTATAAAAAACTTTCACTCCTTCCGCCTCGAAAACACTGTGATCTGGGTTAAGGTGGGTAGTCATGGCAAAAATTCTCCTGATCGTTTATTAAAGATCGATGGTTTTTTTAGAGGGGCGGGTTTGCAAACCCTCCCGTACTGGAGAAGTGGGGAGTGCAGGAGTAGGGAAGGTTCTGTATCTACCCCCTTGCCCGCTGCCTTCCCTAATTCAGTGTCGAATAACGTTGACGTAGATAGATGGCGATGGCGTTGAGGGCGAGAATTAACAGGATCAGAACGATAATCGCGGCCGCCGCCGCATTGGCGAAACCTGGTTCGGGACGGGTGATATAGCTGAAAATTTGAATCGGTAGTGCCATAAAGCGTTGGAATAAACCAGGATCGAAAGTGAGGAAACTAACCGCGCCGACGACCATTAAGGAAGCCGCGTCCCCGATCGCCCGCGACACGGAGATAATCACCCCCGTGAGAATCCCTGGCACCGCGTAGGGTAAAACATGGTGTTGGATCGTTTGCCATTTGGTACTGCCTAGACCGTAGGAGGCTTGGCGTAGGGAATCGGGAACCGCCCGGATCGCCTCCCGCGCCGTGACGATAATCACCGGCAGCGAGAGAAGCGCAAGGGTTAACGCGCCGGAAATCAGCGTCGGGCCAAAATTGAGCAGATAGTTAAAAACCGCTAATCCTAATAAGCCGTAGACGATCGAGGGAACCCCAGCCAGATTGCCGATATTCACCTCGATCAGTGCCGTCCACCAAGTTTTCGGGGCGTATTCCTCTAGATACAAAGCCGACCCGACCCCGATCGGCACCGCCACGAGAAGCACGATAATCCCCAGATAGAAACTACCGATGATCGCCGGACGGATACCGCCCCTTTCCGGGAAACGGGAAGGCGTTTCCGTGAGGAATCCGGGGGTTAAGAGTCGTCCGAGTCCATCGTGGGCGATATTCAACACCAACAGCGCCAGAACGAACAAACCGATCAGTAAACCGAAGAGGAAAAGATACTCGCAGAATTTGCCGATCGCCTCGCGGCGTTCGAGATGGTCGATAAATTCAACGGTATCGGATTTGACAGAGGATTTAACCATGGGAAATCAATCGTATTTTTCTTTAAAACGGTGGGATATCCAGTAACTGGCTAGATTCAGCACCAGCGTGATCAAAAAAAGCACCGCGCCGACTGCGTAGAGGGTTTTAAAACTGAGACTGCCCCGGGGCGCATCTCCCCCGGAAATCTCGGCCATAAAAGCGGTCATCGTGGCGATCGACTCGAAGGGATTGAGGGTAAGCCGGGGTTGCGAGCCGGCGGCGATCAACACCGTCATCGTTTCCCCCACCGCCCGCGACATTCCCAGAATAATCGAGGCCATGATCCCGGAGAGGGCGGCGGGGAGAACCACTTTAAAAATCGTTTCCAGCTTGGTAATTCCTAGGGCGTAGGAACCCTCGCGCAGGGAACGGGGAACCGCTCGGATCGCGTCTAAACTAATCGATCCCACCGTGGGAGTGATCATGATCCCCATCATTAGCCCGGCACTGAGGGCGTTAAAAATCTCGACGGGGAAAAGATTCCGCAAAGTGGGCGTGACAACGAGTAGGGCGAAGTACCCGTACACCACCGTGGGAATCCCGGCAAGAAGTTCCACCGCAGGGTGTAAAATCGCCGCCAGGTTCGGTTTCGCGTATTCGGCGAGGTAGATCGCGGAAGATAGGCCTAAAGGAACCGCGACGGACATAGCGATCGCTGTGGTTAAAAATGTCCCGTTAATCAGCGGCCAGATGCCGAAATGAGGGGTGGCGAACAGTGGAGTCCAACGGGTATCGAGAAAGAATTGGGCGAAAGATACCTCTTGAAAAAATCCCCAGGTTTCACTAAAAATAATCGCCACGATGCCGAGCGTCGTCGCCACGGAAACGAAAGCGCAAACAAAGAGAATTAGCGCGATTCAGCAATTCTCATTTTGAAAACAAAAGAAGATAAAGTTCTCTATGTGAACAAGAGAACTTCTGTCTAATTATCATTTTTTTTCAAGATAATCATCATAATTAGCTTCAAGAGACAGTTTTAAAATATCTGCCCATAAAAAACTTATCTCAACTCATAAATTTAGCTGAAATTCTGACCTAATTTGTGGTTTTTTCAATGAATAAAATAATCTTTCCTTCTCTCGAAAAATTGACATTTTTAACTAGAATTTATTTTTTTGAGCGGGACATATTCGGTAAGAATAAACAAGAAAAACTCTGACCAATTCTTAAAACAAAAATATTTTAATAAAGTACGAATATCATTAAAAAAACTGGTGCGAGTAACTAATAACTCACGAATCTTTTGATAAGTATGATTAACTAAATCTAAAACGGTATGAAATAAAAAAGCTAGTAAATTTAAAGACAACAAGAACTCGCATAAATGACTTTGACCATGACCAAAATTATGTTCTAAATTATAACCGTGATTTTTAAGAACGTTATTTCCTTCATTCTCAACTTTCCATCTGCTGCGTCCAGCTTTGACAATTTTTTCAACATTATTTTCAGTAATTTGATGATTGGTAATCCAATTATTTTGATAGATAATTTTCTGTGTTTTTTCATTAATGACCGTGACTTCACACCAATTAACTTCGAGACTTGACTCGACCTCTCTCAGAGGAACTCTAGAAACATAACGATAACGATAAATGAGATTCTTTCGTCCATCCCATTGTTTCTTTTCTACGGTTTTAACTTCTCCACTTTTTTCTAAAAATTCTAGCCATTCATATAAGGTTTTATGAGAAGTTTCAAGACAAACAAAAATAAAATTATAACCTTGTTTTAGAGCTAACTCACAGATAGGTTGGCGAGAGTATAAGTCATCTCCTAACAGGGTTACAGGATAACCATACTTCTTTTGATGATTCTTATCTAACCATCTTTTAACAGCCGCATTTTCACAATCTTGTTTTTGCTGCCCATCTTGTTTTTTAATAAATTCTGGTTCTAAATTAATCACTTGTTTTTGCTCAGGAGAAACCACAATTGGCGTGACGCAACCATGAAAATAAGTTGTCGTTCCCTTACGATGATTGCGGCAATTACAATGGGGACAACTAATTTTCTTTGAAGAAAAATATTCCGTACCATCTAAAGCTATTAAAATTTCCTCATCTAAGTAGAAAAAATTTTTAATAACTCCCTGTTTTTTTAACCATTGATAGACTTGTTGAAAAGAGCCAAATATTGTGGCAGCTGGGATAGGATCTAACAGGTTTCTGATTTGATTATCACAAGGTATTTTTTTGATACCAAATAAACTTGAAGCATTATCTTTTCCCTTACTAATTTTCATCAAACGTTGATGCTCTAAAAAAGAAGGTGACTGAGTAAAAAAAACCGAAAAAGCCGCCTTAACTGCATCTTCTACCTGATATTTGGTATTGTTTCCTGGTTTTCTGTCATCGGGTAAGTCATGTAATTCTTGAACTAAAAATTGTATTAATTCAGGAATTTCTAAAGTCACAGCCTTTTTCGTCATCGCAGAACAGTTTGATTAATTAATATTTCCAACTTAATAATTTTACCTCAACAGACAACAATCATCAATTTTTATTTGGTTCTCTTTCTGATGTAGAGAACTTTTGTTCTAGATTTCTCCCATCTTTCAAATATTTTGAGTATAAATACTCTATATACTCACTTCTCTGCGATGCAGTCGCACTCGCGGGAGCGCATTTTGTAGCTTGCTTAAAGCTTTGTTTCTGTCTGTATCACTTGTTACTTTTTAAAATGAGAATTGCTGAGCGCGATTATCTTCTCTTGAATATCGTCGCCGGGGTGCTTGAGGAGTGAATTATCTCCCGCGAAAAAAGAATTATCGAAAGAACTCGGGGTTAAGGTCATGGTTTGACAAAATTCCTTTTTTAGATAAAGTTCGTGATCGGTTCTCCCGGTTTAGCTTTGCCGAATTTCGATCCCGTTTCCCCGCGCTCGAATTTCCGCAGGGTTTTGACGTAGGCCTCATCAGGTAAAGCGACGTAACCCACGCCATCGACCCATTTCCATGAATTTTCTAAATAGAAGCGCACGAATTTTTCCAGGGATGGATTCGTTTTTAAATTATTCTTGTTGACGTAGATAAACAGGGGACGGGAAAGGGGATTATAGACATTGCGGAGAACGTTATCGATGGGGACCGGTTTGACGCATTTTCCTTCATTATTTTCGATCGCCACCAAGTTCAATCGATCTTGGTTCTGCATATAGAAAGAGATGCCTAAATAGGCAAGCGCGGATGGATTGCCGATCACCCCCTGTACGAGGGCGTTTTGATTGCGGTTCGGGGTGAAATCGGTACGGCTATTTCTCCGTTTTCCCGTAATCGCTTGGGTGAAATAATCGAAGGTTCCCGTATCGGAAGGCGGCGCGAAAAGTAATAATCTTTCGTCGGGAAATTTGGGATTAATCTGTTTCCAACTGGTAATCCTACCCTCCGCTTTCGTGTTCCACATTTTATCGAGTTCTTTAATCGTTAAACACTTGGCGAATTGATTTTTTTTATTGACGATCACCGCCAATCCGTCGATCGCCATCGGTAATTCCAGAAATTCCACGCCGTTTTCCCGACATTTCTCGATCTCTTCTTTCCGGATCACCCGCGATGCCCCGGCGATGTCGAGATTTCCGGCGCAGAACTTACTAAAACCGCCCCCGGTTCCACTGGTGGCGACGCTTACCCGCGCTTCGGGATGGATTCTCTGATATTCTTCGGCAACGGCGAGGGAGAGGGCGAAACCCACCGCACCACCGTCGATCGAGACTGGCGCTTCTTTCTCGGCCGAGTCGGCCGGGCGACCGCAACCGGCGATCAAATTACTGGCCATCAGAAGGGAGATTAGGAAAAAATAATGAGAGAATTTCATAGATTAAGTAGTCGTGCAAAATAAATTTCCTAGTGAAGAAAGGCACTCATGCAAGAGACAAGAGGCAAGAGGTGGTTAGATATGTGTAATTAATTTTGCTTAGGTACTTAAAGCGGGAAAAATGTTAAGAAGCGGACTGGTTCTTAATTTGCTCGAAGATGCCTTTATCGGCGAGAAATTCTGTTTGGATCAACGTCCAGCCGCCGAGATCTTGGGCGTTGAAAAGAGTTTCGATCGGCGGGAATTGTAATCCTTCATCCTTGGCCACGAAGGGATTGACCGATCGATAGCCCAATTTGGCCAATTCCTGTTGTGCCGGTTCGGAATAGAGGAAATCCACAAAGGCCTCGGCCACCTCTCGCGTGCCGTGTTTATCGACATTTCTATCCACCACCGCCACGGGATTATCGATCGAGATATTGACCGGGGGGACTAAGTAACTGGTATCGGGTTGATTTCTTGCCGCTAGAATTACCTCGTTTTCGTAGGTGACTAAAACATCCCCCTTTCCTTCTTGGAAAAAGGCATTGCTGGCTTCCCGCGCGTCCCTGTCTAGGGTGGGAATCTTTTGATAGATCCGGCGGACAAAATCCCATGCCTGTTGCGGTTCGCCCCCCGTTTGCGTCACCGAACCCCAGAGGGCTAATAACTGCCAAATAGCGATCCCAGAAGTTTTCGGATCGGCGGATAGAACCGTAACGTCCTCTCTAGCCAGATCCGCCCAAGATTGAATCTTTTTCGGATTTCCCGCCCGCGTGACGATCGCCGCCACCGAGTGACTCACCACCCCCCGCCGCGGCACCCGATCTTCCCAACCGCGATTAATCAGGCCGGCTTGAGATATCCGCATCACGTCGAGGGGAAGGGCGAGATGTACCACGTCCGCCTCTTGTTTCCCGGCGATCTCGCGTAGCGAGCGCTTTGCGTTCACGTCATCGGCCTGGGCTAGGGAACCGCCGTAACTCCGCTGGAAAATGACTTTTTGGTTATGCTCTTTCCGCCATTTCTCGACGAATTTCGGGATAATCTGGTCGTGGGCGGCTTTCGTGACCGAGAAGGAAACGAGATTCAGTTTCACCTCCGGTTTCGAGCCGATCCCGCCGCAGGAGGCGAGGGCGAGACTTGCCAACAGTCCCACTAACAGGAAGGAAAGGAAGCTCCTCCCCGAAAGGGAACGAAAGCGACGAAACAGCGATCGAATTGACAACAGTGATACATTCATCGGGATTTTCTCGATAAG